>NZ_BAAAYB010000065.1:0-167298 GCF_039535905.1 Kitasatospora albolonga
GACCGGGGCAGTGCCGATCGGGTCGTCCACCGTGTTGAGGAGGTCCACGATCGGGTCGGAGGTGGCGCGCGGGAAGAAGTAGGCCCGGGCCGCCCCGGCCTGCACCTCGACGGGGTAGTCCTTGGTCTGGAGCGAGCCGTCCGGGGCGGCCTGAGAGGCCGTCAGCTTCTCGAAGTAGGTGCGGTAGGCGGCGTGCAGCTCGGCGTTGCCGACCACCGTCATGGCATCGTTCCAGCCGTACTTGAGGTCCCAGACGGTGAGGTTGCCCGAGGACTGGACGGTCACGTCGTCCAGCGGGACGCCCAGGGTGGGCGAGCCGCTGCCGGTGGTGCGGGAGAACAGGAAGAACTTGTTGTGGTTGTTGCTGAACGGCGCGTACTGCTCGGCGTTCTTCGCCAGGCAGGCCTGGTCCGGCGCGCAGACCCGGATCCAGGAGGTGCCGTAGGTCTTCCCGGCGGGTGCGGTCTCGGCGAACGCGGCGTCCAGGGTGTTCTTCACCTTCAACCCGGGGGTGGCCCCGGAGCCGTCGGCCTCGATGCTGGTGTGGTCCACCAGGACCTGGACGTTGACGCCGTTGCGGTGCGCCTCGGCCAGCTTGCCCGCGTACCAGTCGGAGCGCAGCGAGTAGATCGAGATCCGGACGGTGGAGCCGGGCAGCGCCCGCCGGTGAGCCGGCCGAGGTGGCCGAGTATCGCGTTCTGGCCCGCGGTGTCGGGCGCCTTCGGGTTGTTGAAGACCGGTCCGGTGGTCACGTAGGTGGTCGGCTCAGCGACCGCGGCGGTCGGGACGGCGGTGGCCAGCAGCAGGCCGCAGAGCAGCGCGGGCAGCAGCCTGCGGGCCTTCGGCGCCGTGGCGCCGAGCGCCCTGAGGGTCAGTCTCTCGGTGATCATGGCGGGCCACTCTAGACCAGCCCGCGGCTCACTGACGCGCCGTCAGGCTCCGCCACCGGTGGCCGCCGCGCGGGCAGTCGCGATCCAGCCGGGCACGGGCGGCCCCGGGGGTGTCGGTGATCACCGCGTCCGCCCCGTGCTCGGCCGCACGGCTCCAGCCGTCCGGGTCGTTCACGGTCCACACGTAGACCCGGCGGCCGGCGGCGTGCTCGGCCCGGATCCGTTCGGGGGTGGCGAGCACCTGCTCCAGCGAGACGGCGTAGAGCGGCAGCTCCTCCGGCTCGCGGGCGGACCAGGAGGCCTGGAGCAGGGTGACCGGGAGGTCCGGCGCGGCGGCGTGGGCGGCCCGCAGGTACTGGGGGTGGAAGGAGTACAGCTCCACCTCCGTCCCGGAGGCGGCCGCGGCACCCGCCAGCCGGCCGATCAGGGCGGCCTCCTCCGGGCTGCCGACGTCCTTGATCTCCAGCAGCAGCCGGACCCCGGTGCCGTGCAGCCGGTCCAGCAGCTCGGTGAGGTGCGGGATCGACTGCGGGCCGCCGGGCCCCACCGTGACGCGCAGCCGGGTCCAGTTCGGCGATCCGCAGGTCGGCGACGGCGCCGTGGCCGGTGCCGCCGGTGACCCGGTCCACGGTCGGGTCGTGCATCAGCACGGGGACGCCGTCCCTGCTGACCAGGACGTCCGTCTCCAGCCAGTCGGCACCCTCCCGGAGGGCGGCCTCGAAGGAGGCCATGGTGTTCTCGGCCGCGACGGTGGGCGCGCCGCGGTGCCCCACCACGGGGACCCGGGAGCAGGCGGTGGCCCGCTCCCCCGCCCCCGTGGTGGCCGCCGGCACCACGTCGGAGGAGATCGGCAGGGCTGCCGCGAGCGCGAGCAGCGAGGTGAGGAGCACGGTACCGGTTCGTCCCATGCGTCCAGTGATGACCCGTCAGGGCCTCCCCGGCCCGGGAACCGGCGGACAATCAGACGAACGGGTGAGCGCCGACGGCGCGCTCACCCCGGCGTGCACGCCCACGGCGGGCCGCCGGGCGGCCCGCTCCCGGCAGCCCGCGGGACGGCTCCGTCAGCCGATGGTCGCGGCGTACGAGGTCTGCGCGGCGAAGCCGTAACCCGGCGCCGCGTCCCAGGGGTTGGGCAGGGTGTCGTCGGTGGCGTAGGCGTAGCCGGCGCCCCGGGCGAACGCGGTGTCCAGCGCGCTCTTCATCTCCACCTGGCCGGGCACGCCGTAGACCAGGTGCCAGAAGGCCGTACCGCTCGGGTCGAAGGAGGCGCCCGAGTAGTAGCCGGCCGTCAGGTTGAAGACGTTGCCGCCGAGCCAGCCGCCTCCGGTGTAGCCGGCGTAGGTGCCCTCGTACGTCACGAAGGTGTCGGCGGTGCGGTGGCCGGGCTCCAGGTAGCAGTCGGCGATCGCGGTGCCGGGGTTGTCGATCACCAGCTCGTCGGTGCCGGGCGCCACCGACTCGACGGTG
The DNA here is from genome assembly GCF_039535905.1 of Kitasatospora albolonga. GTDB lineage: Bacteria > Actinomycetota > Actinomycetes > Streptomycetales > Streptomycetaceae > Kitasatospora > Kitasatospora albolonga. Next base: position 2,358 of record NZ_BAAAYB010000065.1, read on the forward strand.
GACTGGACGTACTGACGCAGCGCCAGGTAGTGGTCGCGGGTCGCGTTGCCCGCGCCGCAGTCCCGGCTGACCACGTCGAAGAAGATGCCGTCCACGTGCAGCTTGCCGTCGGCGGTCTTCAGGTAGTTGTCCACCGAGGCCTTCACGGCGGCCGCCGAGCGGGTGCCGTTGCCGGTGTGCACGTAGCCGAGCACCTTGGTGTGCGCGCCGGTCGCGGTGACCCCGGCGCGCAGCGCGTCGGCCTGCGCCTGCCAGGCGGCGGTGAACGGGCTGTCGCCGTTGCCCGGGTTGAGCACCACCACCGAGGCGGCGGGCGAGGTGCCCTGCAGGGCGGTGGTCATCGGGTCGCCCGGCCAGACGTACGCCGGCACCGCGATCTCCAGGCCCCGGCTGCCGGCCGCGGCCGCGCCGGTGGCACCGGTGGTCGAGACGGCCGTCAGGGCCAGGACCGAGCTGAACGCGAGGGCCAGCAGGCCCTTCGCACGTGCACGCATGAATCCCCCATGGGTTGGTTGTGGCGTTCCCTCCGCCCCGAGCCGGATGCTACCCGGCCGAGATGACCTTCCCCCCGTCCGCCGCTCCCGCACCGACCGCCCCGGCCTCGATCACGGCGATCAACGGCCGCAGGTCCTGCTCCACCGTCAGTTCCCGCAGCAGGGTGGTCCATCGGCCGCCCTCCCGGCGCCAGGTGAAGTCGTACAGCGTCGGCACGCCGTCCTCCTCCCGCCGCATCACGATCGACCCGTGGTCCGCCCGCACCGTCGTCGCCAGGAACGACACGTCGGCCAGCGAGTCCCCGATCACCCGGCCCTCCGCCCGCAGCGCGCGGAACCGGTGCATGAACTGCTCCTTCACCAGCCGCACGCTCAGCCCCGACCGGTCCACCCGCAGGTTCTCGAACTCCGGGTCGTACAGCGCGTCGAGGGCCTCCAGGTCCATCGCCAACCCCGCGTGCAGGTAACGCCACATCCGGTCCACCAGTGCCTGATCCATCGTCAACTCCCTCTCGTTCACCGGGAGTCCAGAATCACAGGGCCCACCCACGACTCACCGACGGGCGGATGACGGATCGCTGACAGCCCGCCGACACCCCGCCGTCACCCCTCCACCGGCCGCCGCAGCTCCTCCTGCCGCACCCGCATCAGTCCGGCCGCCCGCGTGAACCAGTCCGCCAGCACGGCGACCTCATCGGCCGTGTAGTCGGCGAACAGCTCGTTCAGCCGCGCGTAGAACGGCCCGTACACCTCGTACAACCGCCCCGCCGCCGTCCCGTCCGCCACGATCCGCACCCGCCGCCGGTCCGCCGGGTCCGCCTGCCGCCGCGCGTAACCGGCCTTCTCCAGGCGGTTGACCACCCCCGTGACGGCCCCGGTGGTCAGGTTGGCCCGCTCGGCCAGCTCCCCGGCGGTGATCGGCTCGGCCCCCGCCCCCAGCACGTGGCCGAGGCAGGTGAGGTCGGTGACCCCGAGCCCCAGACGCTGCGCGATGTCCTGCTGGCCGGTCAGGCTCAGCGCGATCAGCTGGTCCATCGCCGCCAGGGCCTGCTCCGGGGACGCCTCGGGACGCGGCTTGCCCTCCACCAAAAATCTCCTTACAGTCTAAGATACTTAGCAACTAAGACATCTGCCCTACGTCCCCCATCATGACGAAGGAGCACCGCCATGAGCGGCATCCACGGCCACCACGACATGGGCCACACCCTCGCCGGCTGGACCGGCACCGCCATCGTCACCCTCGGCACCGCGCTCGCCGGCACCGGCCTCTGCGCCGCCTCCCCCGCCCTCCTCCGGTCCGGCGCCACCACCATCCTCCTCGGCGCCCTCACCACCTGGGTCCTCCACCTCACCGGCTGGGGCAAGCCCAGCGGCCCCCGCCCCGAATCCCAGTGGCCCTGGCGCGTCCGCGACACCACCGCCCACACCGACTGCCTCGGCTGCCGCCTCGCCGGCCGCGACCGCCGGAACCGCCCGGACTCCGCGACCGCGCGTCGGCGCCGCGAGGCCGCCGGATCATCGGCGCGCGCCCTTCCGTGAGAGGCTGACCGGGCCCAGCACCACAGCGACCCCGAGCAGGGAGGACAGCCCGATGGCCGAGCCGCGGACCCGTCGGCCGGCGCGTCCGCGCGAAGAGGTCTTCGCCACCGCGCGGGCCGCCATCGCCGAGCACGGGCTGGCGAAGCTGACCATGGCCGGGCTCGGCAAGCAGCTCCAGATGAGTGCGGGTCACCTCCTCTACTACTTCGGCAGCAAGGACCAGCTGCTGCTGGAGACCCTGCGCTGGAGCGAGGAACAGCTCGGCGAGCGGCGCCGGGCCGCGCTGGCCGACCGCGGGGTGACGGTCCGGCAGCGGCTGGCCGCGTACGCGGGCCTCTACCTGCCGGAGGGGCCGGGCGATCCGCGCTGGGTGCTCTGGCTGGAGGTCTGGGGGCGCTCCCCCGCGAGCGCGGAGATCCGGCAGGGGCAGCTGGAGATCGAGGCGCCGTGGCAGGCGGATCTGGTCGCCCTGCTCGAAGAGGGTGTCGCGGAGGGCGAGTTCGGGGTCGGGAGCGCCGGAGTGGCCGAACGCGCCGTCCAGTTGCGGGCGATGCTGGACGGCTTGGCCGTCCCGGTGGCCATCGGGCTCCCGGGCGCCGACCGCGCCACGGCCGAGTCGCAGCTCGACTCCGTCGCCCGCGCCCTGCTGCGCGACTGACCTCCGACCGGACGCCCTGCCAGGCCGGTCGGACGCGGCGCGCCGCGACCCCTCTGACGCGCCGTCACTCGGTCCAGAGGGCGACGGCGGTGCGGTCGGCGGCGTAGCCCTTGGCGCGGACCTGGATCTGGCGGAGGAAGTCCACGGTGCCGGGCGGGTGCGGGTGGGCCCAGTGGTTGGCGAGGAAGTGGGCCACCGAGGGCTCCTCGGCGAGGGGGTCGGCCAGGCCCGGGGTGGAGAGCAACAGGATGTCGCCGGGGGTCGCGGGGACCAGCCGGAAGCGGAACGAGCGGGGGGACGGGCCCGCCGGGTGCGGGGGCTGGCCGTCCGGGTGGTGGAGCAGGCGGGCCGCGTAGGCATCGATCCAGTGGCCGGAGCGCAGGAGGTAGAGGCCGCCGGGCCCGAGGCCGAACGCCGCCCGGTGGGTGGCGGTCGGGTCGAGCGAGATCATCAGGCAGTGCAGCGCGGCTTCCTGCGGAGCGTCAGGAGGCGTACCCGGGGCGCGCAGTGGGGCGAACGCGCCGGTGGCCAGGCGCTGGAGCCCGTAGCGCAGCCGGTCCCGCGCGCCCGCGCGCAGGTCCGCGGCGAGCTCCGCCCGGCTCCGGCCGACCGCCGCCGCCAACTGCCGGCAGGCCTCCGCCGCCAACGGCGAGGGCTCGGGCGTGGTGCCGACCACCGCCAGCAGCAGCCCGTCCTCCCCCTCCCCGAACCGGGTCAGCAGCAGCGCGTCCCGCCGCCCCTCGCCGCGGTACCGGGCCGAATCCCCCCGCACCGAGACGGCCCTGACGGTCGCCCCGCCGTACTGCGCGCCGTCCACCACCGTGTCGGGGGTCAGCAGGGCCAGCTCGTCCGGCTCCACGGCGGTGACGGCGGTCGGCTCCGGCCCGTACGTCGGCGGGCGGTCGCCCACGTGCGGCACCGGCTGCTGCGCGTACGCCCGCCGCGCGGGCGGCGTCAGCGGCGGGACGGACAGCTCGGCGGACACGGACGGCGGGACGGTCTCGGCTTCGGGTTCGACCTCGGTCTCGGCCTCCGGTTCGGGGTCGGCCACCACGGTCTCGGCCTCGACCGCCTGAGCCACCGTCACGCGCTCCGGCTCCGGCTCGACGGCCGGCTCGGGTTCGACAATCGGCTCGGGTTCGACAATCGGTTCGGGTTCGACAATCGGCTCCGGCTCGGCCTCGGCGGCCGGCGCCTCCGCCGCATCTGACGGAGCCTCCGCCACCCGCTGGGCCCCGATCATCCCGAGCGCCGAGTCGAACCACTCGTCCACCGTCGGCTCTGCCACGACGGGCTCGACCGGCTCCTCGACGGCCTCCGCCTCCGCCGTCCGCTGGGCGCCGATCATTCCGGCCGCCGAGTCGAACCACTCGTCCACCGTCGCGTCCTCGGCCGCCGCGTCGGGCACCGCCAGGGCCTCCGGCAGGGTGGCCGCCGGACCGGTGTACACCTCGTGCCACCAGCCGTCGCCGCGCTGCAACGGTGTGCCCTGGTTGCTCATCCGGCTGCTCCTCGTAGGTCTCTGGCCGTCTGCCGAGCGGGCCTGCTCCCGGACTCGGCGTCATTCTTCCGAACGGAGAACGACGCTGTCCGGCATTCGGCGACAACCGGTCACTCCATGGGCTCAGCGGCCGGAACGGCACCCTCCGGACCGAGCGGCAGCGGCCTCGCACGGTGCCAGCTGGGTGAATTCCCGGCGGCGAGCCGGGAGGGGGGTGGTGATCAGACCCCCGAAGGGGCTCTACCCTCACCCGTTCGGCTGATTAATATGTGCGCATGACCGCGCCAGGGGCCACCAGACCACAGCCGGGGAGGGCCCGCGCGGGCCACCACCCCGTCGCTGCGCTCTGGGCGTTCCTGCTCGCCGGTCTTCTGCTGGCCCTGCCGTGCTCGGGCCCGGCCCACGCGGTGGCCCGGGCGGCCGCCGCGCCCGCCCCGCTGACCACCGTGACCGCGCTCCCGGGCGCCCACCTCCAGCTCCGGTTCCACCAGGACGGGCAGCCCACCGCGCACCACCGGTCGGACGCCGCCGGGCTCCCGTCGGAGCTGGTCTGGTGCTCGGTCGACGGCGAGCGGCCGTTCCCGGGCAGCGGCTGCTCCGGGCACACGTACTGCGGGCCGGAGGCCCAGCTGCCGAACGCTCCGCCGCAGCCGGTCCCGGCCGTCGCGGCGCGGCTGGTCCCGCCGCAGGTGCTGCCCGCGCCCTCCCGGCCCGTGCCGGTGGGCGATCTCGACCTCGCGCCCGACCTGCACGTCCTCCAGGTCCAGCTGAGCTGAGCGGAACCCACCGCCCGGACCGCTCCGGCCGACCGGCCGGACCGGGCGGCTCCGCTTCCCCTGCCAATCCGCATACCGCCGGCCGGACACCGCCCGGCGGGGACAAGGAAACACTTCCATGGGTTCCGCTTCCAAGCAGCCGACCAAGCAGCAGTCCGCCAAGGGCAAGGGCAACGTGAAGGGCAGCACCGCCGACCGGCGTGCCCGGATCGCCGAGCTGCGCGCCGAGGAGCAGCGCCGCGACCGCCGCAACAAGATCGTGGCGATCAGCCTCGGCGTGGTGCTGGTCGGCGGCATGATCGGCGGCGGTGCGTGGATCGCGCTCGACGCCAAGGCGAAGAAGGACAAGGAGACCGCGGCCGCCAAGGCCCCGATCGACGGCGTCCAGACCTTCGACAACCTCTCGCGCAACCACGTCACCACCACCGTGACCTACCCGCAGACCCCGCCGGTCGGCGGCGACCACAACCCGCAGTGGCTCAACTGCATGGGCACCGTCTACGACAAGCCGGTCGAGAACGAGAAGGCCGTGCACGCCCTGGAGCACGGCGCGGTCTGGGTGACGTACAGCTCGAAGGCCTCGGCCGAGGACATCACCACGCTCTCCACCAAGGTGAAGTCCACCCCGTACTCCTTCATCAGCCCCTACCCGGACGAGAAGGGCACCATCACCCTGACCGCCTGGGGCACCCAGCTCACGGTGGAGAGCGCCTCCGACCCGCGGGTCGGCACCTTCTTCACCAAGTACGTGAACGGCCCGCAGACCCAGGAGCCCGGTGCCTCCTGCAGCGCGGCGGTGATGTGACCGTGACCGTCGAGGACGGAGCCGTCCGGGACGAGAGCGCCGTGACGGAGGGTCAGGAGCCCGCCGCGCAGGCGCGGGGCAGCCGCCGACGGGTCTGGTGGCCGGCCGCGCTGGCCGCCGCCGTGGCCCTCGGGCTCGGCGTGCCCGCACTGGTCAGCAGCAGCTCCGGCGGGCCGGCCGCCGCGGCGCCCGCGCAGGAGTCGGCGGACGCCGGCTTCGCGCGGGACATGTCGACCCATCACCAGCAGGCCGTGGACATGTCGTTCATCGTCCGGGACCGGACCCAGGACCCCGACGTCCGGACCCTGGCCTTCGACATCATCAACACCCAGGCCAACCAGCGCGGCATGATGACCGGCTGGCTGGACCAGTGGGGGCTGACCCAGCACTCCGGTGCCGCCCCCATGGCGTGGATGAAGATGGACCACCAGTTCACCGCCCACGACGGCGCGCTGATGCCGGGGATGGCCACCAACACCGACCTGGACAAGCTGCGTTCGCTCAGCGGCCGGGACGCCGAGGTGCTCTACCTCCAGCTGATGATCGAGCACCACAAGGGCGGGGTCGGGATGGCCCAGGGCTACCTGGACACCGGCTCCGACGCGGTGGAGAAGCGGCTCGCCCAGACCATGGTGAACGGGCAGACCGCCGAGATCGACCTGATGACCTCAATGCTGGACAAGCGCGGCGCCAAGCCGCTCTCCTGACCGGAGCGAGGGAAGGCACCGGCCCCACGGGGCGCGGCACGGACGGTACGCCGTCCGCGCCGCGCCCCGTCGGCGTCTCCCGACGCTCCGTCAGCCCTGCCGGGCCCGGGCCGACTGCCGTGGCAGGGCGGGCCGATCGGCCGGGCCGCGCGCCGGGGTCCGTACCCGCCCCGCGGCCAGGGCGGCCGCCAGCGCGACCAGGACCAGCAGCGCGAAGACCGCACGGCCCCCGGCGGCGGGCCCGGCCAGGTGGAGGCCGAGCACCGGCAGCGCGGTGCCGAGCGCCGTACCGAGGCTGCGCACCATGTTGACCAGCCCGCCGCCGACCGCTGAACTGGCGGGCGGGATGGCCCGCATCACCTGCGCGTTGTTGGCCGGCAGCAGCAGCCCGAGCCCGTACCCGGCGGCCGCCAGCGGCACCGCCATCGCCACCGGGGCGGCGGGCAGCGCGGCGGCCCCGGCCAGCCCCAGCGCCGCCAGCAGTGCCCCGAGGCGGCAGCGGGCGCCGTCCGTCCAGCGCGTGGGCAGCAGCGCGCCGCCGACGGTGGCCGCCACCGCGAACGCCGCCGGCAGCGCGGTGATCACCAGCCCCGCGGCCGCCACCGGCACCCCGGCCCCCGCCAGCACCACCGGGCCGAGCACCAGGGGGCAGAACAGCAGCAGGTAGCCGACCAGGGCGATCAGCAGGCCGGTGCGGATGCCGGGGGTGTTGACCAGACCGGGCGGGATCAGCGGGCGGTCCGCCCGGCGCTCCTGACGGGTCAGGGCGAGCGCCAGTGCGGCGGCGAGCAGCAGCAGGACGGCCACCGCCCAGGCGGGGAGCGGGAGTCCGGAGGCGGCGGAGAGCCCGAGCAGGGCGGAGGTGGTGGCCCCGGCCAGCAGGAGGAGCCCGGCCAGGTCGAACTTCCCTTCAGGGCGCGGGGGTCGGCGCGAGCAGCGGTCCGGGTGGGTACGGGGCAGCAGGAACCAGCCGGCCACCAGGCCGACCAGTCCGACGGGCACGTTGACCCAGAACGCCCAGCGCCAGGAAGCGTGTTGGACCAGCAGGCCGCCGAGGGTCGGGCCCAGCGCGAGGCCCAGTGCCTGGGCCGCCGCCTGGACACCGAGCGCCGTCCGCATGGCCCGCTCGGGCACGCCCCGGGCGACCAGCGCGACGCTGTTGGCCTGCATCATCGCCCCGCCGACCGCCTGCACCGCCCGGCAGGCCACCAGTACCCCGAGGCTCCCGGCCGCGCCGGCCCCGAGGCTTGCGAGCGCGAAGACCGCGAAGCCGCCCAGATAGACGGTCTTGCGCCCGATCAGGTCGGACAGCCGCCCGACCGGGGCGAGCAGCGCCACCAGCACCAGCAGGTACGCCAGCGAGACCCAGGCGACGGCCGCGAAGCCCGCGTCGAAGGCGGACTCCAGGGCGGGGAAGACCAGTGCGGTGACGCTCGCGGTGAGCTGCCCGAGGAAGGCCCCCAGGCAGACCGCACCGACGGCCAGCCAGTGCGCGTACGGCCGGGAGGCGATCAGCCGGGGCCGGGGACGCTCGACCAGCAGGCGTCCGGTCAGCTCTCGCACAGTGGCCATATGACAAATGTATCTGTCACCGATCCATTCGGTCCACAGAGCTACCCGTCCAACCAGCGGAACGTGACCGGATCCCCCCGCACACCGCGAGCTACGCTGTCGCCCATGTCCGTACAGCCCGACCCCGCGCCGCCCGCCCCCACCCCCGCCCACCCCGAGGCCGAGGGCACCACCCTGGAGCGGGCCCAACGGCTGACGGACGTGATCACCCGGCTGCGGCGGGCGCTGCGCAGCAGCATCCGCACCGACTACCCGTGGGAGTCCCTGCCGATGGCGCAGGTCGAACTCCTCCAGACCCTGGCCGCCGCCCCGCTCCGGGTCGGCGAACTGGCGGCCCGTCAGCGCCTCGCCCCCAACACCGTCAGCGGCCTGGTCGGCAAACTCCTCGACGCCGGCTTCGTCGACCGCCAGCCCGACCCCGGCGACCGCCGCACCGCCCGCATCGCCCTCACCGAAGCCGGCCGCCGCCAGCTCCGCGACTGGCAGCTCGCCCACGAACGCCGCCTCGCCTCCGCCCTGGAGAGCCTCGGCGAGACCGACCGCGAGGCCGTCATGAACGCCCTCCCCGGCCTGGAACTCCTCGCCCGCGCCCTCACCACGGTGGACGACCGCCACCCCTGAGCCGGCACCGGGCGGCCGCCCCTGCCCGGCGCTCAGAACAGGGCGGGCCGCTCCAGCGCCAGCAGCTGCCGCTTCCGGTCCACCCCGGCCGCGAAGCCGGTCATGGCGCCGTTCGCGCCGAGCACGCGGTGGCAGGGGAGGATCACCAGCAGCGGGGTTGGCACCGACCGCGCCGCCCACCGCGCGGACGGCGGCCGGGGGCTGGCCGGCCATCGCGCCGAGCTCGCCGTAGGTGACGGTCTCGCCGTACGGGATCTCGGCCAGGGCGGCCCAGATCGCCCGGCGGAAGTCGCTGCCCTCGGGGTCGAGCGTCAGCGAGAAGTCGGTCCGCTCCCCCGCGAAGTACGCGTCGAGCTGCGCGACCACCTCGGCGAAGGCCGCGTCGTCGGCGACCCACCCGTCGGCCGGTCCCTCCGGGGCGCCCTTCTGGCCCGGCGCGGTGACGGAGCGCAGCGCGACCCCGCCGGTGCCGTCCGGCACCCCGCTGAGCAGCAGGCGCCCGAGCGGGCTCTCCATCGTGGTGTACACCGTCGCCGTCATGCCGCCGTCCCACTTCCTGACGCACCGTCAATCACAGTCCCCCGCTTGCCCTTCCGAGGATTCTCCCCGACCGGCGGGGTGAGCGAGGCCCACAGCCGGTGCACCGCGTACGAGCGCCAGGGCGCCCAGGCCGCGCCCGCGACCGCCGCCGACTTCGGGTCACCGGCGTGCCCGAGCCGGAGCAGGCCGTGCTTGACGCCGATATCGCTGGGCAGGAAGACGTCCGGATCGGCCAGCGCCCGCATCCGCAGGTAGCCGACCGTCCAGGGGCCGATGCCGGGCAGGGCGAGGAGTTCGGCGGCGGCCGCCTCCCGGTCGACGCCGCCGTCGAGGCGCACCGTGCCGTCCGCCAGGGCCGCACAGAGCCCGCGCAGCGCGCGCTTGCGCGCGTCCGGCATGGCCAGGTCCTCGGGGGCCGCCCCGGCCAGCGCACCGGCGGTGGGGAAGAGCAGCCGCAGCCCGCCGTTGGGCTCGGCCAGCGCCGCGCCGTACTTCTCGGCCAGCCGCCCGGCCAGCGTCCGGGCGGCGGCCACCGTCACCTGCTGGCCGAGGACGGCGCGCACGGCCAGCTCGTGCGGGTCGACGTGCCCCGGGGAGCGCACCCCGGGGCGGGAGCGGACCAGTGCGCCGAGCACCGGGTCGGCCCCGAGCTGTCCGTCCACCGCGTCCGGGTCGGCGTCCAGGTCGAAGAGCGCGCGCAGCCGGTGCACGGCGGTGGTGAGGTCGCGCAGGTCGGTGAGCTGGAGCCGGCAGTCCAGCCAGCCGCGGTCAGCCCGCTCGCCGGGGCCCAGGCCGTCCACCTCCGCGACGGCGTGGCCGTAGGGGAGGGCGAGCGTGCGCCGGTAGGTCCGCACCCCTGACGCGGGGTCGGCCACGACCTCCTCCACGCCGGGGACGGCGCGCAGGGCGAGGAAGTCCAGCAGGTGGTCGCTGTCCAGCGAGCCCCGGTAGGCGAGGCGGAGCCCGATCTGCCCGGCGGTCACGGCGCCCGGGCGGTGGCCGTTGGCCTCCGTGCGCAGGCCGCTCGGGGTGCGGTCGTACACCTCGCGCACGGTGTCGTTGAACTGACGGACCGAGGAGAACCCGGCCGCGAACGCGATCTCGGTGACCGGCAGCTGCGTGGTCTGGAGCAGCAGCCGGGCGGTCTGCGCGCGCTGCGCCCGGGCCAGCGCGATCGGGCCGGCACCCAGCTCCGCGCTCAGCTGCCGCTGCAACTGCCGTGCGCTGTAGCCGAGTCGGTCGGCCAGACCGGAGACCCCCTCCCGGTCCACCACACCGTCGCCGATCAGCCGCATGGCCCGGCCGACCAGGTCGGCCCGGTGGTTCCACTCCGGCGAGCCGGGCACCGAGTCCGGACGGCAGCGGCGGCAGGCCCGGAAGCCGGCGCCCTGGGCGGCGGCCGCCGTCGGATAGAAGGTGCAGTTGGCGCGCTTGGGCGTGACGGCGGGGCAGCTCGGACGGCAGTAGATGCCGGTGCTGCTGACGGCGGTGAAGAACACCCCGTCGAAGCGGGCGTCCCGGCTGTCCACCGCCCGGTAGCGGGTGTCGTCGGTCAGGGTCTCGGTCACGTCCTCCAGTCTGCGCCACCCCGGAGGGTGCGACTGGCGGAAATCGGACGCCACCGTCGCCTGCCGCGCGCCCCTGGAGGATCACCTCTTGAGAGCGCTCTCACACCCGGCCCGATACGAGTAAGCTCTGTACCGGCACATCCCCCACGTCCCTGCCCACAGCCCTCCCGAGGAGTACCGAGGTGGCCCAGCCGCAGCCCGAGGCCGAGTCGGCCGCCCCGCTCCCCCGCCCCACCCTGGAGTCCGTCGCGGAGCGGGCCGGCGTCTCCCGCGCGACCGCCTCCCGGGTGATCAACGGCGGCACCGGAGTCCGGGAGCCCCTGCGGGAGAAGGTCCAGAAGGCCGTCGAGGAGCTCGGCTACGTGCCCAACCTGGCCGCCCGCACCCTCGTCACCCGCCGCAACCAGGCCGTGGCCGTCGTGGTCGCCGAACCGGAGAGCCGCCTCTTCTCCGACCCCTTCTTCGCCCAGCACCTGCGCGGCATCAGCCGCGAACTCTCCGCCGCCGACAACCAGATGGTGCTCCTCTTCATCGAGGACCAGCAGGACTACCAGCGGGTCGGCCGTTACCTGGCCGGCGGCCACGTGGACGGCGCCCTGCTGTTCTCCCTCCACCAGAGCGACCCGCTCCCGGAGATGGCCCGCCGGGTCGGACTGCCCACCGTGATCGGCGGCCGCCCCGGCTGGCCCGGCGCCGAGTCCGACCGCGAACTGGTCTACGTCGACAGCGACAACCGCGGCGGCGCCCGCACCGCCGTCCAGCACCTGCGCTCCCTCGGCCGCACCAGGATCGCCACCATCACCGGCCCGCTCGACCAGACCTCCTCCATGGACCGCCTCGACGGCTACCGCGACCTCCTCCCCGACGGCGACTCCGCCCTGATCGCCGTCGGCGACTTCACCCCCGAGGGCGGCCGCCGCGCGATGGCCGAACTCCTCGAGCGCCGCCCCGACCTCGACGCCGTCTTCGCCGCCTCCGACCAGATGGCCTCCGGCGCCCTCCACGTCCTGCGCACCCACGGCCGCACCGTCCCCGACGACGTCGCCGTGGTCGGCTTCGACGACGTCGAATCCATCGCCGCCTGGACCGAACCCCCACTCACCACCATCCGCCAGGACATCGAGGAAATGGGCCGCCTGATGGCCCGCCTCCTCCTGCGCCGCCTCAACACACCCCCTCCCAACCCCTCACCCCCACCTCCGTCATCACCCCCACCCGCCTGATCCTCCGCGGCTCCGCCTGACCGTCGGACGGGCACCCGGACCGGAAACGGGAGTGACCCGGGCACCGGACCCACGGTTGTCACCAGGTGACGTCCAGAACGAGCAGTGAGAGCGCACCGCGCCCCGGACGCCAACGCACGCCGGGTGATGCTCGCCCAGCGGAGCGTGGACCCCGGGGTGTCAGAGGCCGACGGCCCCCTTCGTCAGGGTGCTGAGCCCGCCCGCCAGGGCGATGCCCAGGACCGCCCGCCGGGCCCAGTGCTCCGGGACTCGTCCGGCCAGGGCCGCGCCGATCACCGCGCCGGCCGCGATGCCGGCCCCCGCCGAGGACCATCCGGTGCGGGAGAGGTGGGGCAGGCCCTTGGCGGCGACGGAGAAGACGTTGACGACGAAGCCGTAGAAGAGGGCTTTGGGGAGGAACTCGCGGACGGTCCAGCCGGCGTTGACGGCGTAGAGGGAGAGGGCCGGGCCGCCCACGCCCGCCGAGGAGTTCATGAAGCCGCTGGCCGCGCCGGCGACCACCGCCCCGCCGGTGCCGCGCAGGGCGGCGGCCCGCGCACCGGCCAGCACCACCACCACGGCGAGCGTCACCACCAGTCCGATGCCGACCAGCAGGACGGGGCCCGGCAGGCGTTCGGCGACCCAGACGCCCGCCGGGACGGTGCCGCCGGCCGCCAGGACCAGCGGGACCATGGCCCGCGGCCTGACCTCCCGCCAGTTGCCCGCCAGCCCGAGCAGGCTGATCACCCCGGACGCGCAGTTGGCCAGGGCGACTCCTTCTCCCGGGCCGATCAGCAGGGCCAGTACCGGTACGGCGACCAGCGCGAGCCCCATCCCAGCCATCCGCTGCACCGTCGAACCGAGCAGCACCACCCCGCCCAGCGCCAGTTCCGCCACCCAACCGCTCGTCATGACGGGCACTCTGCTCCGCTCTCCCCGCATGATCAACGGAATTCCGGATGCGGGTGCCGGCAGGGTGGGATGATGCCCCGTCATGGACGAGGAGACGTGGAGTGCCCAGGCCGGGTACGGGGTGCGGTTCGAGTGGGGGCCGGTCGGCGCGGCGCGGCTGGTGCGGGCCGGGGCGGCCGCGCTGGTGGTGGTCGACGTGCTGTCGTTCACCACGGCGGTGAGCGTGGCGGTGGAGCGCGGGACGCGGGTGTATCCGTACCCCTGGCGGGACGGCACCGCGCGGGAGTTCGCGGCCGGGCAGGCGGCGGAGCTGGCGGTCGGGCGGCGGGAGGCCTCGCCCCGGGCGCCCTGGTCGCTCTCCCCCGCGGCGCTGCGCACGGCGCCGTTCACCCCGCGCCTGGTGCTGCCGTCCCCGAACGGGTCGGCGATCGCGGCCGCCGCCCGGGGCCTGCCGGTGTACGCCGCCTGCCTGCGCAATGCCACCGCCGTCGCCCGTCACCTGCACCGGGAGGGCCTCGGCACGCCGGAGCGGCCCCTCGCCGTGGTCGCGGCCGGCGAGCGCTGGCCGGACGGTTCGCTCCGCCCCGCCGTCGAGGACCTGCTCGGCGCCGGTGCGGTGATCGCCGCCCTCGCGGGGACGGCGTCGCTCTCCCCCGAGGCCGTGCTCTCCCCCGAGGCCGCGCTCGCCGCCGCTTCCGCCACCGGGACGCCCGACCCGGCCGCCACCGTCCGGGCCTGCGCCTCGGGCCGCGAACTGGCCGACGGCGGCTGGCCGCAGGACGTCGAGGCGGCCGTCGAGATCGATTCGTCCACCGTCGTCCCGCTGCTGGACGGCCTCGCCTTCGGGAGCACCCGATGACCCCCACCACCTGGGACCCGACCGCGGCCGGGATCCTCCGTCTGCCCTCCGGGCGGATGGTCCGCGGCCGCGGCCTGAGCCACCCGCAACCGCCCGGCCCGGAGCCGGAGTTCGCCCTCTACCTGCTGGGCCGTCAACCTCCGCCCGTCCCCTGGGAGTTCCGCTGGCTCCGCTGGCCCGACTTCCGCCTCCCGGCCGACCCGGCGGCCACCACCGAGGCGCTCCGGGAGGCGTGGCGCCGCTGCTCCGCCGAGCGGGTCGAGTTCGCCTGCGCCGGCGGCCGCGGCCGTACCGGTACCGCCCTGGCCTGCCTCGCCGTCCTGGACGGGGTCCCCGCGGACCGCGCGGTCGCCTACGTCCGCGAGCACTACTCGCCGCACGCCGTCGAGACCCCCTGGCAGCGGCGCTACGTCGCCCGGTTCGACCCCTCGGCCTGACCCCGGCCCCGGCCCTCGCCCCGGCCCTCGACCTGCCCCTCGCCCTGCCCCTCGACCGTGGTCCCCGTCATCGTGTTCCCAGCCGTCCCGGCCCCCGTCATCGGAGCCTCGGCGAAGGCCACCCGGGGCAGCGCGGCGGGGTGGTGGTGGCGGAGGTGACGGATCAGCTCCTCCCGTGCCCAGCAACGGAGTTCGAAGGCGTCATCGGCGTTGCGGGCGGTCATCAGCGCGCGGACCACGATGGTGCTGGGCGTGGTGTCGACGACCTGGAGGGCGCGGCCGGCGCCGTCCCACAGGGGGGTGCTCGGCGATCCGGCGCTCGAACTCGGCGCGCAGCTCACCGACCGGGGTGCTGTGGTCGAGGTGCAGGACGGCGGTGCCGGTGATGCCGGGGCCGCGGCGGGACCAGTTCTCGAAGGGCCTGCCGACGAAGTGCGAGACGGGCATGACGATCCGTCGCTGGTCCCAGGTGGCGACGGCGACGTAGGTGAGGGTGATCTCCTCGATCGTGCCCCACTCACCGTCGACCACCACCACGTCGTCGATGCCGACCATGTCGCTGAAGGCGAGTTGGAGCCCGGCGAAGAGGTTGCCGAGGGTGCTCTGGGCGGCCACCCCGAGCACCAGTCCGACCAGTCCGGCCGAGGCGAGCAGGCTGGTGCCGACGGTGCGGACGGCCGGGAAGGTCATCAGCACCCCGGCCAGCGTGAGCAGCGCGATGGCCGCCCCGCAGACCCGGCCGAGCAGGCTCGCCTGGGTCCGCACCCGCCGCACCCGCGCCGGATCGCGGTCCGGCCGCCCGCTCGCGTACCTGCTCAGCCCGGGTGACCAGCAGCAGGGCCACCATCCGGGCGGCCAGCCAGCCGCAGCTCACCAGCAGGGCGATCAGCAGCCCGTGCCGCACCACCCCTGCGGCGGGGAGGGCCACCCATCCGCCGGCCAGCAGCAGCGCCGCGCCGGCGGCGGCCAGGAACGGCACCCGGCAGCGCCGCAGCACCGGCCAGGCCACGGCCTCGGGGTGGGCGGCGGTCAGCCGCCGCAGGGCGCGGCGCACCACCCGGTCGACCACCACCAGCACCACCAGGACGGCGGCCACCGCCACGGCGGGCCGCAGGACGGTCCAGATCTGCACGCGTGAACTCCTCGAGTGGGAACGGCGGAAGCGTCCGGGTCCGCCGGGCCGACGCCCGCCGGACCGACGCCCGCCAAACCAGCGATGGTCGGGCCACCGACCGTCAGGCCGCCGCGCGGCGACGGCGACGCGAGGCGCGGAACAGCCGCTCCCGCTCGTCCTCGGTCTGCCCGCCCCAGACGCCGTAGGTCTCGTGCGCGAGCAGGGCGTGGCGCAGGCAGGCCTCCCGCACGGGACACCGCGCGCAGACCTCCTTGGCGCTCGCCTCCCGGGCCTCGCGCTCGGGCCCGCGCTCGCCGAGCGGGGTGAAGAACAGGTCGGTGCTGACGGTGCGGCAGGCAGCGCGCAGCTGCCAGTCCCACTCGTGCTCGAAGGCGCCGGGCAGGCGCGAGACGACGGTCATGGGGGGCTCCTTCGCTCGTTCCGGTGGTACGGCCCGGCGTGCGTCTCACCCGGTTGCGCCGGGCGAAACCCACCATCCGTACACTCACCGTCCTTGTGGCGCAGGCCACTTGCCCCGTGAAGACCGACAACCGGAATCCGTGCGCTCCGTGCCGACCCTGTGACGATCGCGTGTGCGCGGACATGGCACGGAGCACCCCGGGTAACCGCGGTCTCGACGCGGAAGCCCGAGGAGAGGAACGACATGGCGATCATCACCACCGCCCTGGCGGACACCGCCCCCGTCCCGCCCGCCCCGTCGGGGCTGCGCCGGAGCGCCCTGTCCGGGCTGCCCGAGCTGCAGGACGGGCCCGCACTGGACCGCCCCCGCGAGGTGGCCGCACCGGACGCCCGTCAACTGTCCCGCGTGCTCTTCGCCCGGCTGCGCGAACTGGAGGAGGGCACGCCCGAGTACTCCTACGTGCGCGCCACGCTGATCGAGCTGAACGTCTCGCTGGTGCGCTTCGCGGTCCGGCGCTTCTCCGGCAGCCGGGAGCCGCTGGAGGACATCGTGCAGGCCGGGACGGTCGGCCTGATCAAGGCGATCGACCGCTTCGAGCCCGAGCGCGGGCTGGAGTTCACCACCTTCGCCGTCCCGACCATCGTGGGCGAGGTCAAGCGCTTCTTCCGGGACAGCACCTGGGCGGTGCACGTCCCGCGGCGCCTCCAGGAGGCCCGGCTGGCCGTGGTCCGGGGCAGCGACGAACTGGAGCAGCGGCTGGACCGCAGCCCCACCGTGCCCGAACTCGCCGAGCACCTCGGCCTCTCCGAGGAGGAGGTGCTGGAGGGCATCGGCGCGGCCGAGGCCCGGACGGCCAACTCGCTGGAGGCCCGGCTGGACGACGCCGACGCCGGGGAGGGCCCCTCGCTGGAGGCACTGCTCGGCGCGGAGGACCCACGCTTCGAACGGGTCGACGCCGTCCAGGCGTTGAAGCCCACCATCGCCGCACTCCCGGAGCGGGACCGCCTGCTGCTCGCGATGCGCTTCAGCGAGGAGCTCACCCAGTCCCAGATCGGCGAGCGGCTCGGCGTCTCGCAGATGCACGTCTCGCGGCTGCTCGCCCGGGTCCTCGGCGAACTGCGCGCCGCCCTGGTCGCGGACCCGTCCTGACCCACCGTACGCAGCCGGACGAGAACAGGGAGGCGACCGGTGACGGCATCACGGACCGCACCCCCGCCGTCGGCGCGGGTGCGACGGATCGACCTGGCGGGGCTGCCCGCCCCGGTCACGGCAGCCCGGCACGTGGTCCTGGCGACCCTGGCCGACTGGCTGGTCCAGCGGGCCGGGCGCGGCGACGTCGCCCTGGTGGCGAGCGAGTTGGTCGCCAACGCGGTCCTGCACGGCGGCGGCCCGCACCGCCTGGTGCTGACCGAACTCGACCGCGCCGACCCGGGCCCGGCCGCCGTCCGGGTCGAGGTGACGGACGGCAGCCCGCACACCCCGGCCCAGCGCCCCGGCGGCCACGGCCTGCTGGTCGTCCGCCACCTCAGCCGCGCCTGGGGCCACCGCCCCACCCCGCCCGGCAAGACGGTCTGGGCCGACGTCCCGCACGGCTGAGGCCGACGGGCCGCACGCCGAAGGCAACGGACCGTCAGACCTCGATCGCGCCGCCGACCAGGCGCAGGTGCTCGCGGAAGGTGTACGCGGGATCGGCGGCGCGGCGGGTCAGGTAGTCCTCGAAGGAGGTCTGGCGGCGCAGCGTGTCACCGGCCCGGATGCGGTCGGCCTGGGCCCGCTCGGTGGCGTGGATCGCGGCGGCGGTCTCGGCCAACTCCCGGGCGTGGGAGGCGGGGAGGAAGAGCACGCCGTCCCGGTCGGCGACCACCAGGTCCTCCGCCGTGACCAGGTGGGGGCCGAAGCGGGCGGAGGCGAGGGCCTCGGGTTCGCGCGGGTCCACCCGGAGCGGGCCGAGCGGGTTGCTGCCGTAGCTGAACACCGGCAGGCCGATCTCCTCCAGCTGCGGGGTGTCCCGGTGCAGGCCCCAGATCACCACGCCCGCGATCCCGGCCGCGGCGGCCTCCAGCACCGCGAGGTCGCCCGCGCAGGCCTCGTCCGCCCGGCCGCCGTTGTCGATCACCAGCACCTGGCCCGGGCCGGCCGTGCCGTACGCCTCCAGGAAGACGTCCACGCTCCCGTAGTGCCGCACCGGAAGCGCCCGCCCCAGCACCCGCTGCCCGGGGGTCACCGCCGCGATCCCGGGCGGTGCCACCCGCACCGCCAGGCCGAGCCGCACGGCGGCGTCGGCCAGCTCGGGGGTGGAAAGCTCCAGGGCGGACAGCTCCGCGAACTCCTGCGGCATGAAGGTCTCCTGACCGTGCATCAGCCCGAACCGGACGTCCGCAGCCTACTCCCGCCCCCGCCGCCACCACCGCTTCGGCGGCCGGTCCTCCGGAGGCGTCGGCGGCGGTGCGGTGTCGTACGCGCGCGAGACCACCTCGACCCGGCCGGTGGCGTGGTCCACCCGGACGGTGTCCAGGCCCATCCGCTCCAGCTCGGCGATCTGGTCCGCGTGGGTGGTGCGGTTGAGGGCCAGCGCGGAGACCATCGGGTCGCCGTCGCCGATCACCAGCTCCTCGGTGAGCAGTGCCTGCATCAAGGGGTGGCCGGTGTTGCCGGGCGGGTCGGCGTCCACCGCCAGGTGCACCAGCAGGTGCTCGGAGCCGGTGTCGAGCCAGCGGGCGTGCGAGACCCAGACGCAGTGGATCTCCGGGAAGTCGCGCACCCGGGCGGCCGCCGCGTCCCGCAGCGCCACGGCGAGGGGGTGGGTGGACCAGGTCAGCCGGAGCCGCTGCCCCGCTCCCCTGACACCGCGTCCGGCCATCGCCTCGAACAGCGCCTCCACCGGGAGCAGCACGGTCGCCCCGTCGGGACCGAAGAGCACCAGGCGGGCCGCACCGTGCTCGCGGATCAGCTCCAGCAGCCGGAGCGCGTCGCAGTAGACGGTGCCGGCGGCGTGCGGGAGGTGGGCGGCGCAGTCGGGCTCCGCGGTGAAGCCGGGCAGCGCGGGCACACCGTCACCGGACCGCTGGACCAGCAGGACACCGCCGTCCTCCCGCACCGGGACGTAGAGCCCCTGGTCGATGACGGCGCCGAGCACCTGGGGAACCAGCTCCTCGGGCCCGCCCCGGGCGATGAAATCGGCCAAGGCCGCATCGAGAGTCACCGGCCGATGATAGGACAGTCATACGACCCTTCCCCGGGCGCCGCACGGGCTCCCGTGGTGGTCACCATCCACCACGGGAGCCCGTACGCCGGTGACCTGCCGTCCCGTCAGTTGAACGGCAGGCGGACCACCGAAGCACTGCCCTGGGCCTGGGTGGCACCCACCCGCAGCGAGGCCGGGGCGTTGCCGATCGCGGACCAGACCTCGATCCGGACGGTGCCGTTGCTCAGGTTGCCGAGCGCGCCGGTGGAGGCGGCCAGCCCGGCGGTGGCCGAGTAGCGCTCCCAGCCGGTGACCGGGTCGGTGGCGAAGTACCGGTAGGTCTCGGTCCGGTCGAAGCTCCCGTCACCGGTCAGGTCGTAGGAGACCCGCAGCTGCTGGCCGAGGCCCACGGCCGGGCCGGCGTCCAGGTAGAGGTCGAACTCCGTCGCGGCGCCCGCCCGCAGGCTCGCGTTGACGTTGCGCACCTCGTAGACGGTCGGCTGGTACGGCGTGCCGTCGTGGTTGGTGCCGCCCGCCGAGGCGACGGTGTCGGAGGAGGCCCCGGCCCCGTACCCGGTGGTCAGCTTGCCGCCGGGCTGGAGGTAGAAGGTGTTCCCGCCGACCGGCGGCACCGACGGGGACGAGGTGGGCGAGGGGGAGGGCGACGGCGAGGGGGACGGGGTCGGCGTGGGCGTCGGCGTCGGCGTCGGCGTCGGCGTCGGCGAAGGCGAAGGCGAGGGCGTGACCCCGCCCGTGCCGCCGTCCTGGAAGCTGCCGCGCTCGCTGGCGGTGGACCGGGCCGGCACGTTCAGCACCGCGCCGTCCGAGAAGCGGACCGTCCGCGCCGTCGTCGAGAAGTTGTGCGCGACGTGGGTCCGGGTGGAGCCGCTGACGAAGACGGCCGCCGTCGGCAGGTCGGCGGTGACCGCCGGGTCGAGGGTGCCGAGCACCGCCAGGTTGCCGATCCAGTGCTGGACGTGGGCCTTGGACTCGCCCTCCTCCGGTGTGTAGGAGTCCTTGCCCGCCTGCCAGTTGGCCTTGGCCCCGGCCGGGTCGGCGAGCGCCTGGAACTCCCAGGCCAGGTCCCGCCAGTCGGTCAGCACGCCACCGTTGTTGGCCTTGTGCTCCGCGAGGTTGGCCAGCAGGTCGTCCTGACGTCGCGCCAGGTAGAGCGAACCACCGGTGATGGGCAGGTAGTTGATGCCGTGGATCATGCCCGGGCTGGCGGTCCACCAGGTGGAGTAGGCGGCGCCGCTGCCCCACACCATGCCGACGGTCTGGTGGCCGAAGGAGGACGGGAAGACGGCCTGGTCGGCGTTGAACCAGTACTGCTCCACGGCCCGCGACTCGGTGGTGTAGAGGTAGAGGCCGAGGTCGCGCAGCGCGGTGTCACCGGTGGCGGAGCCGTAGAGGATCAGCCCGGCGCTGAAGTTGAGCGATTCGGAGGAGGACTCCTCGTTGTTGCCCGCCGCGAAGCCGGCGTGGCCGGAGGCCCAGCCCATGCCCGCGTACGGGTCGAAGCTGCGCAGCCAGGGGAAGCGGGTGTCGGCGCGGTCGGCGTTGGCGGCGTCCTTGGCGAGCAGCTTGACCATGCCGCCCCAGGCCGAGTCCGCGGCCCAGGCCGCGTCGTAGCGCGCCACGGTGGCGGCGGCCTGGATGTAGTAGCCGTAGTGGAAGTGGTGGTCGTTGAGCTCGCCGTCGGTGCCGTAGGAGGCCGGGTAGCCGATCAGGGTCTTCCACTGGTCGTCGTAGGCGAAGACGGTGGAGCCGGTGCCGGCGAACCACTGCTGCAGCTTGCCCTTGATCAGGCCGAGCAGCTTGTCCCTGGTCGCGGTGTCGCCCAACTGATCGGCGATCGGCACCAGTTGGGCCAGGCGGCCGAGGGCCTTGCCGGTCCAGTAGGTGTCCGTGGCTCCGCTGAACGGATCGGCCGCGTCGGCCGCCTCGCGGACCAGCGCGCCGAGCGTGGCGCGGTCGGCGCCGCCGACGTCCGGCAGCGAGGGCAGGATGGCGTCGGCCTTCATCACGGTGGAGAAGCCGCTGCCCTGACGCACCTTCATCTGGCCGCGCGGGGAGGTGTAGCTCAGTGCGGTGAGCTGGTCGGAGGTGGCCAGCCACTGGTGCCGGTACAGGGCCAGCAGGGTGCCGCTCTGGCTGCCCTCGACCGGGGTGGTGGTGGCGGTGTAGTTCGTGGTCAGCGAGCCGTTGTCGTAGGCCCAGGAGACCTTGGTGTCGGTGACGAAGCTGTACGCGTAGGTGCGGTAGAGCGCCAGGTCACCGGGCGAGGGCAGGACGGCGACGGAGTAGTAGTCCTTGGCGCCGAGCGCGGCCGACAGGGTGGAGCCGTTGACGTTCCAGCTGGTGCCGGTGGGGGCGAACAGGCCGTAGTGGTGGCCGCCGACGGTGATGCCGAGGACGTTGCCCTGGCTGGCGAAGACCGTCGGGGTGCCGGCCGCGGTGATCTGGGCGGCGCCGCCGGTGGCCCGGGCGTAGACGTAGGGCAGGCCGTGGCCGATGGTGGCGGTGAAGCTGTGCCCCGCGTCGGCCCAGGCGGGGGTGACGGTCCAGTCGGTCCAGCCGTCCACCTTGGTGTCGGGCGAGTTGAGCCCGGCCACCCCGAGGGTGAGGTCCTTGGTGTGGGTGAAGTCGTACTGGCGGCCGTCGGAGGTGACGGTGGGCGAGGTCGGGTAGCCCACCTCCAGACCGGAGTTGACGGCCTTGAAGGTGAACGGGTGGGCGTACATGTTCTCGGAGTACGGGTTGCCCGCGTAGCGCTGGAAGACCAGCGAGGACCACCAGTCGTTGGTGGGCACGGCCTTGCCGGCCATCCGGGCGGTGACCTTGGGCGCCACCGGGGCGCCGGCGGAGTTGCTGGGGCCGACGGTGCCGGCCGGGCGGGTGTCGGTGTACCCGCCGAGGCCGACCTTGACGGTGGCTGCGGAGGCGCTGGGCGCGCCGACGGTCGCGGTGAGCGCGGCGGCGGCGAGGGCCAGGGCGGTCAGGACGGCGGCGGGGCGCCGCGGTGGCTTCACGATGAGTCACCTCAACTGGAAGTGGGGGAAGGTGAGAGCGCTCTCAGCCCCGGACCGTAGGGGCGGCCCCGGAAGGGTGTCAACGGGCCGGACGAAACCTTCCTGACTTCGGACTGTGAAACCAGGACTCCCCGAACTCCCCAGATCACGTTCAGGTTTCGACCACTTGACGGCCGGGACGCCGCCCGGCACGCTCCTTCCAGCGCTTGAGAGCGCTCTCAGAACTCGATCAGGAGGCACCCCCATGCGCCCGTTCAGAGCCGCCACCCTCGGCAGCGCCGCCCTTGCCGCCGCCCTGCTGCTGACCGCCTGTGGTTCCGGTTCCACCGGCTCGGCCGATGGCGGCGGCGACGGCAAGGTCACGCTCACCGTCGACCTGTTCGGCACCTTCGGGTTCAAGGAGGCCGGCCTCTACGACGAGTACATGAAGCTGCACCCGAACGTCACCGTGAAGCAGACCGACACCCAGGACGAGGCCCAGTACTGGCAGGCGCTGCAGACCAAGCTGGCCGGCGGCGGCGGTCTGGCCGACGTGCAGGGCCTGGAGGTCGGCCGGATCGCCAGCGTGATGCAGAAGCAGGCCGACAAGTTCCAGGACCTGCGCTCGCTGGGCGCCGCCGAGGTGAACGACGGCCTGGTGCCCTGGAAGGCCGCCGCCGTGAAGACCGCCGACGGCAAGGTGCTGGCCGCGGGCACCGACATCGGCCCGGAGGCGATCTGCTTCCGCACCGACCTGTTCAAGGAGGCCGGTCTGCCGACCGACCGCACCGAACTGGCCGCCAAGTGGTCGACCTGGGCGGGCTACCTGGAGCTCGGCAAGGAGTACGTGGCCAAGGCCAAGCCGGGCAACGGCTGGACCGACAGCGCCGCCGGGATGTTCACCGCCGAGGTCGGCCAGCAGAAGGTGCGCTACTCCGACGAGGCCGGCAAGCCGGTGCACGACACCAACCCGGCCGTGCAGACCGCCTGGGCGGACGCCACCAAGCTGGTCGCCGACGGCCTCTCGGCCAAGCTCCCGCAGTGGACCCCGGAGTGGAACAAGGCCTTCTCCACCGGCAAGTTCGCCACCCTCAGCTGCCCGGCCTGGATGATCGGCTACATCAAGGGCCAGGCCGGCACCTCCTTCTCCGGCAAGTGGGACATCGCGCCCGGCCCGGGCAAGACCGGCAACTGGGGCGGCGCCTACCTGGCGATCCCGAAGACCGCCAAGCACCCCAAGGAGGCGGCCGAGCTGGTCAAGTGGCTGAACGCCAAGGAGCAGCAGGCCACGCTCTTCGCCAAGCAGGGTTCCTTCCCGTCCTCCACCGCCGCGCAGGCCGAGATCAAGTCGGTCAAGGACCCGTACTTCAACGACGCCCCGATCGGCGAGATCTTCAGCGAGTCGGCCGTCAACATGCCCGCCCAGGTGCTCGGCACCCAGGACGGCGTGGTCACCAAGGCGTTCACCGACGCCCTCGGCGAGGTCGAGCGCACCGGCACCGCCCCGGGCACCGCCTGGCAGCACGCGCTGGACAACGTCAAGAAGGCCTCCGGCAACTGACGGCCCCTCCGACGCCCGACTCCCCCGGGGCGGGGCCGCTCCGCTCTGCGGCCCCGCCCCGGGAAAGGACCCCCATGGCCACGCTCACCGCCCCCCGCCCCACGACCAGGCCCGCCCCGCGCCCGGGCCGGCTCGCCGGGCGGCTGGCCCCGTACGGCTTCCTCGCCCCGTTCTTCGTCCTGTTCGCGGCCTTCGGCCTGTTCCCGCTGCTGTACACCGCGTACGTCTCGCTGCACCGGGTCGAGCTGCAGACCTCCGAGCAGATGGACTGGCTGGGACTCCAGAACTACACCCGGCTGTTCGAGGACCCGTACTTCTGGAACGCCCTCGGCAACACCTTCACCATCGGCGTGCTCTCCACCGTCCCGCAGCTGCTGATGGCGCTCGGCCTGGCCCACCTGCTCAACTACCGGCTGCGGGGCCGGACGTTCTTCCGGGTCGCGATGCTGATGCCCTACGCCACCTCGGTGGCCGCCGCCACGCTGGTCTTCGCCCAGCTCTTCGGGCGCGACTACGGGCTGATCAACTGGGCGCTGCAGTCCGTCGGGTTGAGCCCGGTGGACTGGCAGGCGTCCACCTGGGCCTCGCAGTTCGGCGTCTCGGCGATCGTCACCTGGCGCTGGACGGGCTACAACGCGCTGATCTACCTGGCCGGGATGCAGTCCATCCCGAACGAGCTCTACGAGTCCGCGGCGGTGGACGGCGCCTCCCGCTGGCAGCAGTTCCGGCACATCACCGTGCCCGGTCTGCGGCCGACCATCGTCTTCACCGTGGTGGTCTCCACCATCGGCGCCACCCAGCTGTTCGGCGAGCCGCTGCTCTACGAGGGCAACTCCGGCGGCGGCATCTCGCACCAGTACCAGACCCTCGGCCTCTACCTCTACGAGCAGGGCTGGACCTTCTTCCACCTCGGCCGGGCCGCCGCCGTGGCCTGGGTGATGTTCCTGCTGATCGTGGTGCTGGCCCTGACCAACGCGGCCGTCGCCGCCCGGCGCAACCGTACGGACGGGTGAACTGCCATGGCTTCCACGACCCTTGTGCTCAAGCGCGGCAGCAGCCGGGCGGCGGGGCGGCGCTCGCCGCTGCAGGGCGGACCGCTGGCCTACGCGGTGCTGGCCTTCGCCACCCTGCTCTTCGTCTTCCCCTTCTACTGGACCCTGGTGGCCGCCAGCCGCTCCAACTCCGAGCTCAGCTCGGCGACTCCGGCGCTCACCCCCGGCCCCAACCTGTTCCACAACATCGGTGAGGCGCTGGAGCAGGCCGCGATCGGCACCGCGCTGCTCAACTCACTGGTGGTCTCCGCCGCGGTCACCGTCGGGGTGGTGCTCTCCTCCACCCTGGCCGGCTTCGCCTTCGCCAAACTCCGGTTCCGGGGGCGGGGGTTGCTGCTGGCGATCACGGTGGGCACGATGATGATCCCGCCGCAGCTCGGGGTGATCCCGCTCTTCATGGTGATCGTGAAGCTGGACCTGCAGAACAAGCTGCCCTCGGTGATCCTGCCCTCGCTGGTCTCCGCCTTCGGCGTCTTCTTCATGCGCCAGTTCCTGCTCCAGGCGCTGCCGGACGAGCTGATCGAGGCCGGCCGGATGGACGGCGCCTCGTCCCTGCGGATCTTCCGCTCGATCGTGCTGCCGGTGGCCCGCCCCGGCATGGCGGTGCTCGCCATGCTCACCTTCATGGCCACCTGGAACGACTTCTTCTGGCCGGTGGTCGCACTGAGTTCGCAGAACCCGACCGTGCAGGTCGCCCTGAAGTCGCTCGGCCAGGGCTACGTGCCGGACCAGTCGATCGTCATGGCCGGCACCCTGATCGGCACCCTCCCCGTGCTCCTGGTCTTCGCCCTGTTGGGCCGTCAGATAGTCGGCGGCATCATGCAGGGCGCCGTCAAGGGCTGAGCCCTCTACCGTAGTCACCCATGGAAGGCGACATGTCCGTAGCAGCCCTACCGGCCCCCGTCCGCTCCGACCGTCCCACCGACTTCCCCACCGGCTTCGTCTGGGGTGCGGCCACCGCCGCGTACCAGATCGAGGGCGCCGCCGCCGAGGGCGGCCGCTCCCCGTCCATCTGGGACACCTTCAGCCGCACCCCCGGCAAGGTGCGCAACGGCGACACCGGCGACATCGCCTGCGACCACTACCACCGCTACCGCGAGGACGTCGCGCTGATGGCCGAACTCGGCCTGGGCGCCTACCGGTTCTCGCTCTCCTGGCCGCGCGTGCGGCCGGGCGGCACCGGCCCGGCCAACGAGACCGGGCTGGACTTCTACGACCGTCTGGTGGACGAGCTGCTGGGCAAGGGCATCACGCCCGTGGTCACGCTCTACCACTGGGACCTGCCGCAGCAGCTGGAGGACGCGGGCGGCTGGCTGAACCGCGACACGGCGTACCGCTTCGCCGAGTACGCCACCGTCGCGGCCCGCCGCCTGGGCGACCGCATCCCGACCTGGACCACGCTCAACGAGCCCTGGTGCTCCGCCTTCCTCGGCTACGGCTCCGGGGTGCACGCCCCCGGCCGGACCAGCCCGGTGGAGGCGCTGACGGCCCATCACCACCTGCTGCTGGCCCACGGCCTGGGCACGGCCGCGCTGCGCGCCGAGCTTCCGGACTCCGCACAGGTCTCCCTCACCCTCAACCTGGCCGCCGTCCGCCCCGCCGGCCAGTCCCCCGCCGACCTGGACGCGGCCCGCCGGATCGACGGCCTGGCCAACCGGATCTTCCTGGACCCGGTGTTCAAGGGCAGCTACCCCGCCGACGTGCTGGCCGACACCGCGCACGTCACCGACTGGGGCTTCGTCCACGACGGCGACCTGGCGGAGATCTCCCGCCCGGTCGACTCGCTCGGCATCAACTACTACACGCCCACCGTGGTCGGCGCCGACGACCCGTCGGCACCCGCCGCCCGCCAGGACGGCCACGCCGGGGAGATCTCCCCCTGGCCCGCCGACGAGGGCGTGCGCTTCCTGCCCGCCGAGGGCAGCCGCACCGCGATGGGCTGGCCGGTGGACGCGGACGGCCTCTACGAGCTGCTCACCCGCCTGCGGGACGAACTGCCCGGCCTGCCGCTGCTGGTCACCGAGAACGGCGCCGCCTACGACGACTACAGCGACCCGAGCGGCGCGGTGCACGACCCGGAGCGGGTGGCGTACCTGCACGGGCACCTGGACGCGGTCCGGCGGGCGGCGGCGGACGGGGTGCCGGTGGGCGGGTACTTCCTCTGGTCGCTGCTGGACAACTTCGAGTGGTCCTTCGGGTACGGCAAGCGCTTCGGCATGGTGCACGTGGACTTCGCCAGCCAGCGCCGCACGCCCAAGGACAGCGCGCGCTGGTACGCCGAGGTGATCCGGACCGGGCGGCTGCCCGAGGCGTGAGACGGCGGACCGCCACCGTGAGACGGCCGAGGGCCGCGACCCGCTCCGGGTCGCGGCCCTCGCTCGCGCTACTTCTTCGGCGAGCCGCCGGCCCGGACCGACTTGGTGATGGTCTTCCACTTCTTCAGACGCTCGGCCGCCAGCCGGGCGTCCGTCCGGGAGGCGATCCAGTCGTTCTCCTTCTGGAGCTTCTGGTAGCTCTCCCAGCGGCGCACCGGGAGGGTGCCCTCCTCCAGCGCGGCCTGCACGGCACAGCCCGGCTCCCCGGCGTGGCGGCAGTCGTGGAAGCGGCAGTCGGCGGCCAGCTCCTCGATCTCGGCGAAGGCCGTCGCGAGGCCCTCGCCGCCGAACAGGCCGGCGCCGCGCAGGCCCGGGGTGTCGATGACCACGCCGCCGCCGGGCAGCGGGATCATCTCGCGGGTGGTGGTGGTGTGACGGCCCTTCTCGTCCACCGAACGGGTGGCCTGGACGACCATCGCCTCGGAGGAGGAGAGCGCGTTGGTGAGGGTGGACTTGCCCGCGCCGGACTGGCCGATCAGCGCGCTGGTGGTGCCCAGGCACGCCCGGAGCACGTCGATGCCCTCGCCGGTCTCGGCGCTCACCGCGAGCACCGTGACGCCGGGGGCCACGCCCTCGACGTCGTCCCGGACGAAGTCGGCGTCGCCGACCAGGTCGCTCTTGGTCAGCACGACCAGCGGCTCGGCGCCGGACTCCCAGGCGAGCGCCACGAAGCGCTCGATCCGCCCGAGGTCCGGGTCGGCGGCCAGCGAGACGGCGATCATGACGGTGTCCACGTTGGCCGCGAGCACCTGACCCTCGGAGCGCTTGCCCGCGGTGCTGCGGATGATGGCGGTGGTCCTGGGCAGGACGCTCGCCACGCTCGGCAGCGGAGCGGTCGTCAGGTCGACGCCGACCCAGTCGCCGGTGCAGACCCACTCGGCCGGATCGGAGATCCGCACCGGGCGCAGGTCGGCCCGGACGGTGCCGGGCGCACCGGAGCCGTCGTCGTCGAGGAAGACGTCGCACAGACCCCGGTCGACCCGGGTGACCCGGCCCGGACGCAGGTCCGTGCCGGCGAAGAGGGAGAACTTGGAGGCCCACTCGTCATTCCAGCCGTAGCCGGACAGCGAGCGGTCAGAGGTGGTGGAGGTGTTCAACTTCGGGGTGACCCTTCGAGGGGGTGGCCCCGGCGTCCCGCGCGCGGCGCGGGTGGTGAAGGAGTGTCAGCCGGAGACCACGGAGGTGAGAACGAGGACCTTCTGGGTGCGGACGGAGTCCGCGACGACGACAGTCAGCACGGTCGTCACCTCCTTGTTCACTCAACGGCTTTCACAGGGGGCGGTACGCCCCCGGCCCGGGCGACGATAGCGAACCGCCGCACGCCCGCGCACCCCTTTTTTCCACCGCCCGTCAGACGTGCCAGGAGCCGCCCGGCCGGTCGCTGTCCGGCGGGGGCGGCGGACGGCGGCGGCGGTGCGCCCCGGCGTTGCCGAGACGGCCGCGCAGGTTGCCCGGGGGCAGGAAGTCCGCCCAGCGCTCGGGGTACTCGGAGGGCGGGTGGTCACCCTCGTCGTCCTCGTCCAGGTCGTCCTCGTGGCCCTCGCCCAGGCCGAGCTCGCGGGCCAGCCGGGCTCGCTCCACGGCCCGGCGGGCGGTGGCCTCGCGGACCACGGCGGCGGCCGCCTCCTCGCTGGCGCGCTCGTTGGCGGCGCGGGCGTCGGCGGTCTCGGTGGTGGGCCAGCGGCGGTCCAGCGCGGCGTTCATCGCGGCGCCGATCAGCACGGCGAGGGCCACCACGCCGATCCAGAGCAGTACCGCGACCGGCGCGGCCAGCTGCCCGTACACCGAGCGGCCCTCGATCGAGCTGACCAGGTAGAGCCGGAGCAGCACGCTGCACACCACCAGCACCACCAGGGCCACCAGGGCGCCGGGGATGTCCTCCCGCCAGGGCGTGGAGACCGGCACGGCCACGTGGTAGAGGGTGGTGAGGAAGACGACCAGCAGCATGATCGCCACCGGCCAGTAGAGCGCGTCGATCACCCCGGCCGAGTCCGGCAGCGCGTTGCGCACCAGCCCGGGCCCGGCCAGCAGCAGCGGCAGCACCAGCGAGCCGATCACCAGGGCGCCCAGGTAGAGGCCGAGCGACATCATCCGGGTCTTCACGATGCCGCGCTTGCCGTCGAGGCCGTACATCACGGTGATGGTGTCGATGAAGATGTAGAGCGCCCGCGATCCGGACCAGAGCGAGAGCAGGAAGCCGATCGAGATCAGGTCGGGCCGGCCGCCCTCGTCGAAGACGCTGTCGAGCAGCGGCTGGACGATCTGCTGGATCGAGCTGGGGGCCAGCACGGTGGCGCTGGCCTGGAGGATGTCCTGCTCCAGCTTCTGGATGGTGCCGGCGCCGAGGATGTCGTCCAGGTAGCCCAGGGTGCCGGCCAGGCAGAGCAGCAGCGGGGGGATGGAGAGCAGCGTGAAGAAAGCCGCCTCCGCCGCGAGTCCGGTGACCCGGTACTCGACGCACGTGTTGGTGGTGTCCTTGACCAGCGTCCAGGCGGTCGTGCGCCACGTCGACTCGCGGCGGCGCCGTCCGCGACGGCGGCGCCGGGAGGGGCGCTCGGCCCCCGTCCTGCTGGTTTCCCCTGCTGCTTGCACGCCCCTAACCTATCGGTCCCGGGGCGGCTGACCCACGTGCAACCTGACGGGGTCTCACCAGGCGCCCGGGCTGCGGCGGAGCGGGCGGCGTCTCAGGAAGCGAAACTCACGAGTCCACCATCCGGACGTTGGTGGACCGGGGGTCGTGCGGCGTGCGAATCTCTTGCCATGCCGAGCGCCGGAACCACCCTAGTAGGTCGACTTCACGTCGATCTCCTTCGCGTGTCCAGCGCCATCTGTCCGGTGACCTGAGCCCACCCCGCCGCCTTCCACCGCACGCCGGCGCGAACCTCTTCGCCGTCCCCGCCGCTGCGGATGCGCGAGCCCCTGGCAAGGTCACTGCTCCCCCGTACCTCGCGGAGAACCCGCAGGTCGTCGCAGGTCCGTGCCCGGAAGCCCCGCAGCCGCCCCCAGAGCCACTGCCGTAAGGACTTCACCATGGCCAGCACCCCCGAAACGGACGAGCCCCAGGCCGCCGGCGCCCCCGTGCGCCGCCCCGCGGCCGCCCGCAAGGTGACCCGCCACCGTGGCGAGGGCCAGTGGGGTCTCGGGCACCGCACCCCGCTCAACGCCAACGAGCAGTTCAAGAAGGACGACGACGGTCTCAACGTGCGGACGCGCATTGAGACGATCTACGCCCAGCGCGGCTTCGAGTCCATCGACCCGGCCGACCTGCGCGGCCGGATGCGCTGGTGGGGTCTGTACACCCAGCGCAAGGAGGGGATCGACGGCGGCAAGACCGCGATCCTGGAGCCGCACGAGCTGGACGCCGAGTTCTTCATGCTCCGGGTCCGGATCGACGGCGGCCGCCTGACGGTGGCCCAGCTGAAGGCGATCGCCGAGGTCTCGGAGAAGTACGGCCGCGGCACCGCCGACCTGACCGACCGCCAGAACGTCCAGTACCACTGGATCCGGATCGAGGACGTCCCGGCGATCTGGCAGACGCTGGAGGCGGTCGGCCTCTCCACCACCGAGGCCTGCGGCGACACCCCGCGCGTCATCCTGGGCTCCCCGGTCGCCGGGATCGCCGAGGACGAGATCATCGACGGCACCCCGGCCATCGACGAGATCATGAGCCGCTTCATCGGCAACAAGGACTTCTCCAACCTGCCGCGCAAGTTCAAGTCGGCGATCTCCGGCTCGCCGCTGCTGGACGTGGCGCACGAGATCAACGACATCGCCTTCGTCGGCGTCGAGCACCCCGAGCACGGTCCGGGCTTCGACCTCTGGGTCGGCGGCGGCCTCTCCACCAACCCCAAGCTGGGCGTGCGCCTGGGCGCCTGGGTCCCGCTGGACGAGGTGGCCGACGTCTACGGCGGCGTGATCGGCATCTTCCGCGACTACGGCTACCGCCGCCTGCGCAACCGCGCGCGGCTGAAGTTCCTGGTCGCCGACTGGGGCCCGGCGAAGTTCCGCCAGGTGCTGGAGGACGAGTACCTCAAGTACCGGCTGGTGGACGGCCCCGCGCCGAAGGAGCCCAGCGGCACCTGGCGCGACCACGTCGGCGTGCACCGCCAGAAGGACGGCAAGTTCTACGTCGGCTTCGCGCCGCGGGTCGGCCGGGTCAACGGCAAGCTGCTCGGCCAGATCGCCGAGCTGGCCGCCGAGCACGGCTCGGACCGCCTGCGCACCACCGCCGAGCAGAAGATGCTGGTCCTGGACATCGCCGAGGACCGGGTCGAGTCGCTGGTGGCCGGCCTGGAGGCACTGG
Source organism: Kitasatospora albolonga (assembly GCF_039535905.1). Classification (GTDB taxonomy): domain Bacteria; phylum Actinomycetota; class Actinomycetes; order Streptomycetales; family Streptomycetaceae; genus Kitasatospora; species Kitasatospora albolonga. The sequence goes on from NZ_BAAAYB010000065.1 coordinate 33,591, forward strand.
ACCTGCGGGTCACCCCCTCGCCGTTCCGCCGCGGCACGATGGCCTGCACCGGCATCGAGTTCTGCAAGCTGGCGATCGTCGAGACCAAGGAGCGCGGCCGCACCCTGATCGACGAACTGGAGGCCCGCCTCCCGGAGTTCGCCGAGCCGCTGACCATCAACATCAACGGCTGCCCGAACGCCTGCGCCCGCATCCAGGTCGCCGACATCGGCCTCAAGGGCCAGCTGGTGACCGACGAGAACGGCGAGCAGGTCGAGGGCTACCAGGTCCACCTGGGCGGCGCGCTCGGCCTGGAGGCCGGCTTCGGCCGCAAGGTCCGCGGCCTCAAGGTCACCAAGGACGGCCTGCCGGACTACGTGGAGCGGGTCCTGACCCGGTACCAGGAGGACCGTCAGGAGGGCGAGCGCTTCGCCCAGTGGACGGCCCGGGCCAGTGAGGAGCAGCTGTCGTGAGCGAACGCGCGGCCCCGTTCCACTGCCCGTACTGCGGCGACGAGGACCTGCGGCCCTCGGAGGCCGGCCACGGCGCCTGGGAGTGCCACTCCTGCCGCCGGGCGTTCCAGCTGAAATACCTGGGCCTGCTGTCAACCACCCACGGGGGAACGGCACATGAGTAGCGTGACCGACTACGAGGCGATAGCGGCCAAGGCCGCCGTCGACCTCGAGGAGGCCCCGGCGCAGGAGGTCCTGCGCTGGGCCGCCGAGACCTTCGGCAAGCGGTTCTGCGTCACCTCCTCGATGGAGGACGCCGTGGTGGCCCACCTGGCCTCCTCGGTCTTCCCCGGGGTGGACGTGGTCTTCCTGGACACCGGCTACCACTTCGCCGAGACCCTGGGCACCCGGGACGCGGTGGCCGCGGTGATGCCGGTCAACGTCATCACCCTCAAGCCGCTGCAGACCGTGGCCGAGCAGGACGCCCAGTACGGGCCGAACCTGCACGACCGGGACAACGACCTCTGCTGCGCGCTGCGCAAGGTCGAGCCGCTCAACCGCGGCCTGGCCGCGTACGACGCCTGGGCCACCGGCCTGCGCCGGGACGAGTCGCCGTCCCGGGCCAACACCCCGGTGGTGGCCTGGGACGCCAAGCGCCGCAAGGTGAAGATCGCCCCGATCGCCCGCTGGACCCAGGACGACGTGGACGCCTACGTCGCCGCCAACGGGGTACTGCTCAACCCGCTGCTGTGGGAGGGCTACACCTCGATCGGCTGCTCGCCGCTCTCCTGCACCGCCAAGCCGGGCGAGGGCGAGGAGGGCCGGGCCGGCCGCTGGGCCGGCTCGGGCAAGACCGAGTGCGGCATCCACCTCTGATCCACCGACCGACCGTCAACCACCCCTAGGAGTACGACCCGTGAGCACAGTCCACACCCTGGCCGCCGACGGAGCCGCAGAGGCGGCCCCGCAGGCCGCCCCCTGCGAGCGCGGCGCCACGGTGTGGCTGACCGGGCTGCCGAGCGCGGGCAAGACCACGCTGGCCTTCGCGCTGGCCGGGCGGCTGCGCGCCGAGGGCCACAAGGTCGAGGTCCTCGACGGTGACGAGATCCGTGAGTTCCTGTCCAAGGGGCTGGGGTTCAGCAAGGAGGACCGGCACACCAACGTGGCGCGGATCGGCTTCGTCGCCGAGAAGCTGGCCCGCAACGGCGTGAAGGTCCTGGCCCCGGTGATCGCCCCCTACGCCGACTCCCGGGCCGCCGTCCGCGAGCGGCACGCCGAGCTGGGCACCGAGTTCCTGGAGGTGCACGTGGCCACTCCGGTGGAGCTGTGCTCCGAGCGGGACGTCAAGGGCCTGTACGCCAAGCAGGCGGCCGGTGAGATCTCCGGCCTGACCGGCGTGGACGACCCCTACGAGGCCCCGACCGCACCGGAGTTGAGGCTCCAGACGCAGGGCCGCCTGGTGGAGGAGTCCGCCGCCGAGCTGTACGCCTTCCTGACCGAGAGGGGCCTGGCATGACCACCGCGACCCACACCCCGCAGCTCACCGAGTCGCCGTTCGCGCTGTCCCACCTGGACGCGCTCGAAGCGGAGTCGGTGCACATCTTCCGCGAGGTGGCGGGCGAGTTCGAGCGGCCGGTGATCCTCTTCTCCGGCGGCAAGGACTCCATCGTCATGCTGCACCTGGCGCTCAAGGCCTTCGCCCCGGCGCCGGTCCCCTTCGCCCTGCTGCACGTGGACACCGGCCACAACTTCCCCGAGGTCATCGAGTACCGCGACCGGGTGGCCGCCAAGCACAACCTGCGGCTGTACGTGGCGAACGTGCAGGACTTCATCGACGACGGCCGGCTGCGCGAGCGCCCCGACGGCACCCGCAACCCGCTGCAGACCGTCCCGCTGCTGGACGCCATCGAGTCCCACAAGTTCGACGCCGTCTTCGGCGGCGGCCGCCGCGACGAGGAGAAGGCCCGCGCCAAGGAGCGCGTCTTCTCCCTGCGCGACGAGTTCGGCGCCTGGGACCCGCGCCGCCAGCGCCCCGAGCTGTGGTCGCTCTACAACGGCCGCCACGCGGCCGGCGAGCACGTGCGCGTCTTCCCGCTCTCCAACTGGACCGAGCTGGACGTGTGGCAGTACATCGAGCGCGAGCAGATCGAGCTGCCGGGCATCTACTACGCCCACGAGCGCGCGGTGTTCAAGCGCGACGGCATGTGGCTGACCGCGGGCGAGTGGGGCGGGCCCAAGGAGACCGAGCAGGTCGAGACCCGACTGATCCGCTACCGCACCGTCGGCGACATGTCCTGCACCGGCGCCGTCGACTCCGACGCCGCCACCAACGCGGACATCATCACCGAGATCGCCGCCAGCCGCCTCACCGAGCGCGGCGCCACCCGCGCCGACGACAAGCTCTCCGAGGCCGCGATGGAAGACCGCAAGCGCGAAGGGTACTTCTAAGATGAGCACCACCCAGGAAGCAACCGCCACCTCGCTGCTGCGCTTCGCCACCGCCGGATCCGTCGACGACGGCAAGTCCACCCTGGTCGGCCGCCTGCTGCACGACTCCAAGTCCGTGCTGGCCGACCAGCTGGAGGCCGTCGAGCGCGCCTCCCTGAGCCGCGGTCAGGAGGCGCCGGACCTGGCGCTGCTCACCGACGGTCTGCGGGCCGAGCGCGAGCAGGGCATCACCATCGACGTGGCGTACCGCTACTTCGCCACCGCCCGGCGCCGGTTCATCCTCGCCGACACCCCCGGCCACGTGCAGTACACCCGCAACATGGTCACCGGCGCCTCCACCGCCGAACTGGCCGTGGTGCTGGTCGACGCCCGCAACGGCGTGGTCGAGCAGACCCGCCGCCACGCGGCCGTCGCCGCCCTGCTGCGCGTGCCGCACGTGGTGCTGGCGGTCAACAAGATGGACCTGGTCGAGTACGCCGAGCCCGTCTTCGCGGCCATCGCCGAGGAGTTCACCGCCTACGCGGCCTCGCTCGGCGTCACGGACATCGTCGCCGTCCCGATCTCGGCCCTGGCCGGGGACAACGTGGTCGAGCCGTCCGCGCACATGGACTGGTACGGCGGCCCGACCCTGCTGGAGCACCTGGAGAACGTGCCGGTCGGCACCGACCCCAGCGACGAGCCGGCCCGCTTCCCGGTCCAGTACGTGATCCGTCCGCAGACCGCCGAGCTCCCCGACTACCGTGGCTACGCGGGCCAGTTGGCCTCCGGCGTGCTGCGCGTCGGCGACACCGTCACGGTGCTGCCGGCCGGGCGGACCACCACCGTCACCGGGATCGACGCGCTCGGCACCGAGACCGACATCGCCTGGGCCCCCCAGTCGGTGACGGTCCGTCTGGCCGACGACATCGACATCTCCCGCGGCGACCTGATCGCGGCCGGTGCGACTCCCGTCCCCACCAAGGACGTCGAGGCCACCGTCTGCCACCTCAACGAGCGCCCGCTGACCATCGGGGCCAAGGTGCTGCTCAAGCACACCACCCGCACGGTGCGCGCGATCGTCAAGGACATCACCTACCGCATCGACATCGACAGCCTCGAACGGCGCTCCGGCGCCGAGGGGTTGGAGGTCAACGAGATCGGGCACGTGGTCCTGCGCACGGCGGAGCCGCTGGCGCTCGACCCCTACACCGACAACCGCCGTACCGGGTCCTTCCTCTTGATCGACCCGGCCGACGGCACCACCCTCACCGCCGGCATGGCGGGCGAGGCCTTCGACACCACTCCCAACGCGCAGGAACCGGACGAGGAGGACTGGGTCTGATGCCCAGCGACGCGTTCTCGGGCATGGACAAGGAAGGCGGCCGCATCGGCAGCGGCGTCCTCGGCAGTGGCCAGGGCGGGCTGACGCGATGTGCAGGCGGACAGGGGCTCTGAGCCCCTGTCACCGGGGCGGCCGCTTCCCACAGCGGCGGTCGCTCCGGATCCGCAGGCACCCACGCCCGACTTTCTTTCTTTCTTCCATGAACTTGCCAGAGGACGAAGCAATGACTGCGCAGAACAGCACCTCCGCCCGCTTCAGACGGACCGCTGCCGCCACCGTGGCCGGCCTGACCGCGATCAGCCTGCTCTCCGCCTGCGGCTACGGCTCCAAGAGCGAGGACAAGGCCCCCGCCGCCGCCCCGGCCTCCTCGGCGGGCGCCGCGAAGCTCTCCGCGGACACGGTGAAGATCGGCTACTTCGCCAACCTGACCCACGGCACCCCGCTGGTCGGCCTCAAGGAGGGCCTGATCCAGAAGGAGCTCGGCGCCACCCAGATCAAGACCCAGATCTTCAACGCCGGCCCCGCCGAGATCGAGGCGCTCAACGCGGGCTCCATCGACATCGGCTGGATCGGCCCCTCCCCCGCCATCAACGGCTACACCAAGTCCAACGGCGAGGCCCTGAAGATCATCGGCGGCTCGGCCTCCGGCGGCGTCAAGCTGGTCGTCAACCCCGACAAGATCAAGTCGGTGGACGACCTCAAGGGCAAGAAGATCGCCACCCCGCAGATCGGCAACACCCAGGACGTCGCCCTGCTCTCCTTCCTGGCCGGCAAGGGCTGGAAGGTCGACGCCAACTCCGGCGCCGGTGACGTCTCGGTGGTCCGCTCGGACAACAAGGTCACCCCCGACGCCTACAAGTCCGGCTCCATCGACGGCGCCTGGGTCCCCGAGCCCACCGCCTCGAAGCTGGTCACCCTGGGCGCCAAGGAGCTCCTCAACGAGAAGTCCCTCTGGCCGGACAACAAGTTCGTGATCACCAACATCATCGTCTCGCAGAAGTTCCTCAAGGAGCACCCGGACGTGGTCGAGGCCGTGCTGCGCGGCTCGGTGAACACCAACGCCTACATCAAGGCCAACCCGGCCAAGGCCAAGGAGGCCGCCAACGCCGCCATCAAGGAGGCGGCCGGCAACGCGCTGGAGCCCGCCATCCTCGACCCGGCGTGGGCGGACATCGACTTCATCGACGACCCGCTGGCCTCCACCCTGCAGAAGGAGGCCGACAACGCGGTGACCGCCGGTCTCCTCAAGAAGCCCAACCTGGCCGGGATCTACGACCTGACCCTGCTGAACAAGGTGCTCAAGGAGAAGAGCCAGGCCGCCGTCGCGGACGCCGGCCTGAGCGCCAAGTAAGCAGCGCCCGTCAAGCTCCGAGGTCCGTGCCCCCGCCCAGTCCGGTCGATGCCCAGTCAAACGGGCCGGGCGGGGCCGGACCCCGGCTCCCACTCCCTTCGCCAGCCGCCAGACCAGTCACCCAGGAGGTGCCCGGAGATGACCACGGCACTGACCACCTCGAAGAGCGCGCAGAGCGCCGAGGTCCCGACCGGCGCCCCCGCCGTCCGGATCTCGCACGTCCACAAGTCCTTCGGCCGCCCGGGCGCGGCCACCCACGTGCTGGACGACATCACCCTCGACGTCGCCCCGGGTGAGTTCGTCACCCTGCTCGGCGCCTCGGGCTGTGGCAAGTCCACCCTGCTCAACCTGGTGGCCGGGCTGGACAAGCCCACCGCCGGTGACATCCAACTCGCGGGCGGACGGCCCGCGTTGATGTTCCAGGAGCACGCGCTCTTCCCCTGGCTGACGGCCGGCAAGAACATCGAGCTCGCCCTGCGCCTGGGCGGCACGCCCAAGGCCGAGCGGCGCGCCGAGGCCGAGCGGCTGCTCGAACTGGTCCGCCTGCACGGCGCGCACGGCAAGCGCGTCCACGAGCTCTCCGGCGGCATGCGCCAGCGCGTCGCGCTGGCACGGGCGTTGGCCCAGGGCAGCGACGTGCTGCTGATGGACGAGCCGTTCGCCGCGCTCGACGCCATCACCCGCGACGTGCTGCACGACGAGCTCACCCGGATCTGGGCGGAGCGCAAGCTCACCGTCCTGTTCGTGACCCACAACGTGCGCGAGGCCGTCCGCCTCGCCCAGCGGGTCGTCCTGCTCTCCTCGCGCCCCGGACGGGTCGCCAAGGAGTGGCGCATCGACCTGCCCCAGCCCCGCCGCATCGAGTCCGCCGGCGTGGCCGACCTGTCCATCGAAATCACCGACGAGCTGCGTGGGGAGATCCGCCGCCATGGCCAGCACTGAGACCACCCCCCTGCTCGACAAGAGCCCGAGCCCCAGCAGCGCCGACGTCGGCGCCGGCCTGGACGCCCTGGACGCGGTCGTCGCCACCCGCACCCCGCTGCTGGTGACCCTGCGTCAGAAGGCCCTGCCCCCGGTCATCGCCATCGCCCTGGTGCTGGTCGTCTGGCAGAGCGCCTTCAGCCTGGAGCTCACCGACGAGTACAAGCTCCCCAGCCCCGGCATGGTCTGGGCCTCGCTCGCCGACCTCTGGGGCCAGGGCACCCTGTTCAGCATCATCTGGACCAGCCTCTGGCGCGGCCTGTCCGGCTTCGTCGCGGCCGTGGTCATCGGCACCCCGATCGGCCTGCTGGTCGCCCAGGTCAAGCCGGTGCGCGCCGCGATCGGTCCGATCCTCTCCGGCCTGCAGTCGCTGCCCTCGGTCGCCTGGGTCCCCGCCGCCGTCATCTGGCTCGGCGTCAACAACCAGACCATGTACGCCGTCATCCTGCTCGGCGCCGTCCCCTCGGTCGCCAACGGCCTGGTGGCCGGCATCGACCAGGTGCCGCCGATCCTGCTGCGGGCCGGCCGCACCATGGGCGCCAGCGGCCTCGTCCAGGCCCGGCACATCCTGCTGCCCGGCGCCCTCCCCGGCTACCTGGCCGGCCTCAAGCAGGGCTGGGCGTTCTCCTGGCGCTCCCTGATGGCCGCCGAACTCATCGCCGCCTCCCCCGACCTGGGCATCGGCCTGGGCCGCTACCTGGAGAACCAGCGCGAGTTCGCCGACATGTCCGGCGTCCTGCTCGGGATCATCCTCATCCTGATCGTCGGCGTCGCCATCGACCTGCTCGTCTTCAGCCCGCTGGAGCGCCGCGTGCTGCGCAACCGCGGTCTGCTGCACGGCACCCGGTAAGGCCGCTCCGATGCTGCTGCACCACGGCCGCCCGCCCGCGCCCCGCCACCCCGGCGGCGGCGCGGGCGGCCCCGCCCTGCTGCTCATCGCCCACGGCAGCCGGGACCCCAGGCACGCCGCCACGGTGGAGGCCCTCTCCGGACGGGTCCGCGCTCTGCGCCCGGACCTGGACGTCACCACCGCCTACCTCGACCACTGCGCGCCCCGCCTCGGCCAGGTCGCGCCCCGGCTCCGCGGCGCCGTCGCCGTCCCCCTGCTGCTCAACCGGGCCTTCCACGCCCGCAGCGACATCCCCGCCGCCCTCCGCGAGGCCGGGGCCCACGACCTTCCGCTCGCCGACGTGCTCGGCCCCTCCCCGCTGCTGCTCGCCGCCCTGGACCGCCGCCTCACCGAGGCCGGGCTGGACTTCGCCGACGCCCCGCACACCGGCCTGGTGCTGGCCGCCGCCGGCTCCTCCGACCAGACCGCCAACGCCGCCACCCGCGCCGTCGCCGAGGAGTACCGCCGCACCCGCGGCTTCGCCGCCGTCGAGGTCGCCCACGCCTCCGCCGTCCCGCCGCACCCGGCCGACGCCGCCGCCGCCCTGCGCGCCACCCCGGGCGTACGCCAACTCGCCGTCGCCCCCTACCTGCTGGCCCCCGGCCTGCTCCCCGACCGCATCACCGAGGCCGCCCGCACCGCCGGCGTCGACCTGGTCGCCCCGGTCCTCGGCGCCGCCCCGGAGATCGCCGAGCTGCTCCTGCACCGCTACGACCAGGCCCGCCACACCGCCCTGCGCGCCGCCTAGCGCGGCTCGGCCGTCCAGGGCGCCTCGGCCGCCCGGGCCCCGCGGACGTTCGCCACCATCCGGCGCAGCACCCTCAGGGCGGCGGCGTACTCCTGGTCGTCGACGCCCTCGTGCACCACCGCCCTCAGCTCGGTCACCAGCGCCCGCAGCCTCAGCCGCGCCGCCTCGCCGTCGTCCGTGAGGTACAGCCGGTCCTCGGCGTCGGAGCGCAGCCAGCCCCGGTACAGCAACTGGTCGACCGTCCGCCCGATCTCGTCCGGCCCGGCCGCCATCGGGGTCAGCTGGGCCAGCGCCTCCGCGCGGGCCGGGGCGGCCGGCCCGCCGTGCACCCGGTTGAGCACCCAGTACTGCGGCTGGGTCACGTCGATCCTGGCCATCGCGTCCCGCAGGTGCGCGGTCACCACCTCGTGGGCCAGCCCGGCCCAGTAGCCGACCGGCTGGGAGGCCAGTGCCTCGTCCGCCACCGCCGGGTCGGCCGGCGCCTGGTCCGTCACGGAGCCGCCACCCCGCCGGCCGCCAGCGCCTCGGCGATCGCCCGGTGCATCTGCCAGCGGGTCTGCCACCTCCGCCGGGAGACCCGCTCGACCACCCGGGACAGCCAGGCCTCGTCGGCGAGGCGGTGCAACTCCTGGGCCTCGGTGAGGTGTCCGAGCAGTGCCTCCAGGATCGACACCTCCATCAGCGCGTACCAGTGCGGGTGGCGGTCGAAGAAGACCGTGTGGTCGTCGTAGGGGTGACGCACCGTCATGTGCAGGTAGCCACCACCGCGCCCACGGAACGGTCCGGGCATCGCGGCGACCAGGCCGAGCGGGCTGACGGTCGCACCGTGCTGCGTGTACCTGGCACCGATCCTGACCCCCATGCCGTTCATGATCCGGGTCCAGGGCAGCAGCTCCTCCCCGCCGTCCCGCGCGTGCGCGAGCATCCCCTCCGGGCGGAACTCCACCCAGGCGCCCCCGCCCCGGCGCTCCGGATCACCCAGCGCCCAGCGGCCGTCGGTGAACTTCAGCGGGCCCAGGGAGGTACGCATCGTGGTCATACTTCCATTCGATCATCCTGACACCCCGTCAGGCCAGGGAGAATCCACTCGTCAGGACCGCCCCGGTCGGCCAGCATGGGCCGCATGACGCTTCTCCTGCTCGCCCCCCGGATCAACGAGACCGGTCTGCAGCTGCTGACCCGGGCCCGGCACCGCGGGCTCACGGCCCACACCGCCGTGCGCTGGGAAGTGCCGTCCGAGCTGGCCGGGGTGCGGCCCGCGCACCTGTACGGCGGGCCGCTGTTCGCCGACGTGGCGGCCGGGGTGCTCGGCGTCGCGCCGCTGGAGCCGCCGGACGACTGGCTGACCACCCTGCCGCAGGAGCTGCTGGGGCGTCAGGTGGCGGCCGTCACCCTCGCCGAGGCACGGGAGCTGCGCCGCCCCGCCTTCCTCAAGCCACCGGGCGACAAGCTCTTCGCGGCCCGGGTCTACCCGGACGGCAGCGGCCTGCCCGGCCAGGACGCCCTGGACGACGACACCCCGGTCCTGGTCAGCGACGTGGTCACGTTCGCCACCGAGTACCGGCTGTTCGTCCTCGACGGCGCCGTCCGCACCGCGAGCCGCTACGCGGTCGGCGGTGAGCTGGCGGTCTCCCCGGGGCTGCCGCCCGCCGCCCTGGCCTTCGCCGCCGAGGTGCTCGCCACCGGCGGCCTGCCGAGCGCGGCCGTGGTGGACGTCGGGCAGCTCGCCGACGGCAGCTGGGCCGTGGTCGAGGCCAACCCGGCCTGGGCCAGCGGCGGTTACGCCTGCGACCCGGACGCCGTCCTGGACGTGGTGCTCCGCGCGGCCGGCCCGGCGGAGGCGCTCGCCCTCACCGACCGGTCGTACGTCCGGCCCGTGCCCGAAGTGGTGCGTTAGTCCGGCAGGGCCCAGCGCAGCGCCGCCGCCGAGGCGCCGGCCGCGTCCAGGTCGGCCCGGGCCCGGCGCGGACCCACCGCGTCGGCGAGGACGGCCACCAGGAAGCGCGGCGAGCTCGGGTCGGGGTCGGCGGCCACCGCCCGCAGCAGCGCCGGGTAGTGCTCCAGGACCCGCTGCCGCGGCCCGGCCTCCAGGGCGCGGAACACCAACTGCCGCTTGTGGCCCACCCGGTGGTACTGCGGGTAGAGCGGCTGGCGCGCGGCCAGCGCCTCGACGCGCGGGTCGGCGGGCTCGTCCCAGGCCAGGCCGAGTGCGGTGAGCAGCTCGTCCAGGCACCGTTCCTGCTCACCGAGGCTCTGCTCGTCAAGGCGCTGCGCGTCGAGTTCCATGGGTCACAGCCTACGCAGGGTGAACCGGTCGTCCGTGGTGCCGCCGAACAGCAGGTCCATCCGGCCGGACAGCGTGAAGACGGAGCCGTGCGGGCCGGCCACCACCGCCGTCGGCGCCGGGTCGGCGGACGGACGGGCCGTCAGGACGGCGGTGCGCCAGCCGTCGGTGGAGCGGATGTCCACCAGGGTGTCGGCCCCGGCCCCGCCCAGGGTGTTGGTGACGCCCAGCAGGCGGCCCTCGGAGGCGCTGTACAGACCGTCCAGACCGATCGCCTTCGGGCCGGTCAGCCGGACCTGACGGAAGTCCTCCGGCCGGTCGACCGGCACCCGCCACAGCGTGCCGTCGTCGTACTTGGCGATCAGCAGCGTCCGGCCGTGCCGCACGATCCCGTTCAGCCCGAAGCCGCCCACCGGAGCGGCCAGTCGCTGGTCCCGCAGGATCACCGAGGCCCGGCCGTCCGGCCGCACCCGGTACAGCACCGGGGCGAAGGAGTCGGTCACGTACGCCTCGCCGTCGGGGCCCAGCACCATGTCGTTGGCGAAGTGCCGCCCGGCGTCGGCGGCCACCGCCGCCAGGTCGGTGTAGAAGATCCGCCGCCCGGTCTCCAGGTCGTAGGCCCCGATGCCCGCGACCACCTTCGCCGCGTCGTGGCGCAGCCCGAAGCCGGGGTCGGCGTTGGCGACCAGCACCCGGTTGCGGGCCCGGTCGATCTGGATACCGATCACCGAGACCAGCTTGGCGGGGTCGTCCACCAGGGTGCGCACCGAGCCGTCGGGGCGGACCACCGAGACCGTGCCGTGCCGGATCGAGCCGACCAGGAAGCGGCCGTGCCCGGCGTCCCAGACGGCGTCCTCGGGGTGCAGGCTGTCGGCGTGCCCGGCCAGCACGGGGGCGGAGGCCACGGCCTGCGGACGGGGGCGGGCGGCCACGGCCGGGGCCACGGCGGTGCCCAGCAGGGCGGCGGCCACCACGGCCACGGCGGCGGCACGGATTGGACGGTTCGTCATCTCGGTACTCCTTCAAGAGCGGTGCTGCTACACCAGCGGTACTGCTTCACCAGCGGTGCTGCGTCCTTGCGATGCCTCCACCCTCCCGCCCGGCGCCGGAGCGCAGCAGTGCGTGGTGATACTGGTAGTGGCGCTACCAGGACCAGGGGGAACCAGATGACCGTCACCGAGCTGCGGCGCAGCGAGCTGTCCGACTTCCTGCGCACCCGCCGGGCCCGGCTGACCCCCGAGCAGGTCGGCCTCGCCCCGGGGGTGCGGAGGCGCACGCCGGGCCTGCGCCGGGAGGAGCTGGCGCTGCTCGCCGGGGTCGGGGTGACCTGGTACACGTGGTTGGAGCAGGGCCGCAGGATCAACCCCTCCGCCGAGGTGCTGGGCAGCCTGGCCCGGACCCTGCGGCTGGACCGGGCGGAGACCGACTACCTGTTCCGGCTGGCCTCCGACCCGTCCGCCGCCCAGGACCCGGCTCCCGCCGAACTGCCGGGCCCGCTGGCCCGGTTGACCACCGCGCAGTCCCCGGCCCCGGCCTTCCTGATGGACGCCGACTGGCAGGTGCGGGCCTGGAACCCGGAGGCGGACGCCCTGTTCGCCTTCTCCCGGCACGCCCCCGCCGACCGCAACCTGGCCTGGCTGGCCTTCGCGCACCGCCCCAACCGTGACCGCACCGTTGACTGGGAGCAGCACGCCCGCCGCCTGATCGCCCAGCTGCGCGCCGCCGCCGGCGACCGCCCGGCCCTGGCCGCCACCCTGGAGCGCCTGCGCGCGCACTTCCCGGAGGCAGGCCGCTGGCTGGACGAGCACCAGATCAGCGAACGCTCCGGCACCGCCAAGGACTTGGCCCACGAGACGCTCGGCCTGCTCCGGATCGACCAGCTGGTCCTGCAGGCCCCGGACGGCTTCCAGCTGGTGGTCTTCTCCCCGCGCGACCAGGAGACCACCGAGCGCCTGCGCGGCCTGGCCCGGACCTGCTGACCTCCCGGCGTGCCGATCTCCCGGCGTACCGACCTCCCGGCGCCCCGGCCTCCCCGCCTCCTGACGCCCGCTCAGCCGTGGAAGGCCGCCACCAAGGGGTCGGCGTTGCGCGGCAGATCGGCCGTCACCCCGGCCCAGGAGCCGTCCGCGAACAGCAGGTCGATCCGCCCGCGCTGGAGGACGCCGGTGGCGTTGCGCCGCAGCTCCCGCACCTCGTGGCGCGGGACGGCCCAGTGCAGCGCGTACTCCTCGCTGAACAGCTGCCAGAGCGCCGAGCGGTCCACCGCGACCGCCACCCGCCGGTCGGTGACCGCGAACAGGCCGCTGGTGTGGCCGCCCTCGGTGTGCAGTCGGATCACGAACCGGCCGGCCGCGCTCTCCCAGCCTCCGCCCATCCCGGTGCCGTGGAAGACCGAGTCGGGCACCGCGCCCACCATCCGGTCCTCCACCGCACCGACCGCGCTGGAGAGCGGATTGACGGCCGTGTAGGCGCGACGGAGCAGGCCGAACGGCTTGGCCAGCCGCTCCTCCACCGCACTCGGCCGGGCCGGGGTCAGGTACTGCTCGGGTGGCCGCGGGATGCCGGGCACCAAGGTCACCCGAGCCGCCTCGATCAGCTTCTCGCCCGGCTCCAGCAGCGGCTGCACCACCACCCGCACGCTCTCCAGCATCGGCCCGCCCTCCCCGTCGACCCGACCGGCCGTCAGCCGAAGGCCTGGTCGAAGCGCCGCTTGCGCTCCTCGGGGCTCAACTCTACGGTCGGGGGCAGGTTCTGCGGGTTGATCCGCTTGTCCGCCTCGTCCGCGCCGTAGATCAGGCCCTGCTCGATCGCGGTCTGCCCCGCCTCGCCCACCGGATCGCCGGTGAGGCCGACCGCGCCGAGCGCGGTCTTGCCGACGGTCTTGACCACCTTCTTCGCCGCGTACGCCTGGAGCATCGCGGGGTTCCGCCAGGTGGAGGGCCGCAGCACGCTGGCGCGCGGGCCGGCGGAGATCTCCTTGAGCTTCTGCATGGCCTTCGCGACCTTCTCCAGGGCGGTCGCCAACTTCCTTACCAGCATGGCGATCCGGGCGCTGGCGATGGCCCCCTCGGCAGCGGCGGCCGCCGCCTCGGCAGCCAGCGAGACGCCGGCGGTGACCACGCTGAACGCGGCCGCCGCGGCCAGGCTGATGACGGCCCACTCGATCAGCTCGCGGATGACGGTCTCGACCATCTCCTGGGCGAACCGGCACTGCTCGGCCGCCTCCTCCAACTGGAAGGCGGTGTTCTCCATGTCGTCCGCCTCCTCCTCCAGCCCCCGCTCGAAGGTGTCGAGCTCCTGCTGGAAGCGGTCGGCGGCCTCGCCGGTCCACTCGTGCCGCAGCGCGGCCCGGTCCCGGCGCTGGTCGGCGATCACCTCGCGGAGCGCGTCCGCCTGCTCCTTCCAGAGCTTGGACGCCTCCAGCAGCCCCTCCGGGTCGCCGGTGACGAACTCCAGCATCTCCGCGAGCGGTTCGACGATCGGCCGCATGATCTCGTCGATCACGCTGCCGAGCGGGCTCATCCAGTCACTGACCTTGGCGTAGGCGTTGGCCGCCTGCGAGGCCGGTCCGCCGCTCATGCGCCCGTCCCCCCCGGCCATCGTGGTCAGCTCGTCGGAGAGCCCCTGTTCGATGCCGTCGTAGGAGCGGGCCAGGCCCTGCGCGTACTCGTCCAGCCGCTCCATGGACTCGGCAGCGGCACCGGTGTTCTCGATCGCCGCTTCGCTGCGCTCCTGGTAGTCCCGGGTGATCTCGTCCGACTCCGGCAGCTTGCCGAACGCGCCGGCGGGCAACTGGTGCGCCCCCAGGCGAGCCCGGATCTCCCGCAGCCTGGCCGCCCGTTCCCCGGAGGTGCGGCCGAAACGCCGTATCGCCTCCGGATCGACCTGGTACCCACCCGACATGTCAGGCTTCCTTCCCCCGTGCCCCGTCGTCAGCCGCCATCCTGCGGCGGCGCAGAACGTAGCACACCCCCGACGGCCGTTCCGGTGCGCGTCCGTGACGGAACGTGCACGCGAACGCCACAGGGGCGGCGGACCGCGAAGGTCCACCGCCCCTGTGGGGAGCCCGTGCCGACGCTCAGTCGGACTTGCGGCGCTGGCGGCCGGTGCCGTAGTTGGAGCCGCTCTTGGAGCCGGAGCCCGGATTGCGGCCGGAGGACTTGCCGATGAAGCCGGCCGCCGTGCGGCCGCCGCCGGAACCACCGGAGCCGGAACCGCCGGCGCCGATCCGCTGCTTGGGGCGGGGGCGGCGGGCGTTGCCGTTCATGTCCACGTCGGCGGGCAGGCCGGAGCGCTTGGGGGCGCGACGGCGCGGCTGGGCCGGGGCGGCGTTCGGGTCGGCGGCCGGGGCGGCCACCACGGGCGGGGCCAGGGTGACGGCGACGCCGCTCGGGGTGCGGGCACCGGTGATCTTGGCCAGCTCGGCGTCGCCGGGGCGCACCTTGGTGATGGTCGGCCGGATCCCGGCCGTGGTCATCAGGCGGCTGACCTCGCGGCGCTGCTCGGGCAGCACCAGGGTCACCACGGTGCCGGACTCGCCGGCCCGGGCGGTGCGGCCGCCGCGGTGCAGGTAGTCCTTGTGGTCGATCGGCGGGTCCACGTTGACGACCAGGTCGAGGCCGTCGATGTGGATGCCGCGGGCCGCCACGTTGGTGGCGATCAGCGCGGTGACGTGGCCGTCGCGGAACTGGTCCAGCACCCGGTTGCGCTGGGGCTGGGACTTGCCGCCGTGCAGCGCGGCCGCCCGGACGCCGCTGGCCAGCAGCTGCTTGGCGAGGCGGTCGGCGCCGTGCTTGGTGTGCACGAACATGATCAGGCGCCCCTCGCGGGAGGCGATGTGCGCGGCGGCGGAGACCTTGTCGGTCGCCTCCAGCTGCAGCACGTGGTGGTCCATGGTGGTCACGGCACCGGCCGAGGGGTCCACGGAGTGGGTGACCGGGTCGGTCAGGAAGCGCTGCACCAGGCGGTCGACGTTGCGGTCCAGGGTGGCGGAGAACAGCATCCGCTGCCCGCCCGGGGCGACCTGCTCCAGCAGCTTGGTGACCTGCGGCAGGAAGCCCATGTCGGCCATCTGGTCGGCCTCGTCGAGCACGGTGATCTGCACGTCGCCGAGCTGCACGTCCTGACGGTTGATCAGGTCGTCGAGGCGGCCCGGGGTGGCGACCAGCACCTCGGCCCCGCGGCGCACCGCGTTGGCCTGGCGGTTGATCGACATGCCGCCGACCACGGTGGCGATCCGCAGGTTCACGGCGGTGGCGTACGGGGTGAGCGCGTCGGTGACCTGCTGGGCCAGCTCGCGGGTGGGCACCAGCACCAGGGCCAGCGGGCTGCGCGCGGAGGCGCGCTTGCCGGCGGTGCGGGCCAGCAGCGACAGGCCGAAGGCCAGCGTCTTGCCGGAGCCGGTGCGGCCGCGGCCGAGCACGTCGCGCCCGGCCAGCGAGTCCGGCAGGGTGGCGGACTGGATCGGGAAGGGCTCGGTCACGCCCTGCTGCCCGAGCGCCGAGAGCAGGCCCTTGGGCATCTCCAGCTCGGCGAAGGTGGCGGCCGGCGGACGGGCCGGGGTGCCCTCGACCACGGTGAAGTCGGCGGGGGCCTGCGGAGCGGTGCGGGCACGCGGGGCGCGGCGGGCGCCGCCGCCCTGCTGGCCACGGGCGCCCTGCTGGCCGCGGCCGCCGGTGCGGGACTGCTGGGTGCGCTCGCCGGACCGCTCGCGGCTCGGGGCCTGGGCGCGGTCGGCGGACTGCTGCGGGCCGCGGCGGGCGCGCGGCGGACGTGCGGGGGTGCTCATACGGGGTGGTACTCCGTCCTGGACGTCCGATGGCCACCGGCGGGCACATGGGTGCGCGCGTGGCGATCGTCCTGGTGATCGGCCGTCAGGAAGGTGTTGCCGCCCCGGCCGTTCGGCGGCATGAGGGAGGGCCCGCACCGAGCGGTACGGGCCCTCGCTCTCGCGTGGATCAGCTTCAGCCGATGACGCGGATGTTCTCGGCCTGCGGGCCCTTCTGGCCCTGGGTCACGTCGAACTCGACCTGCTGGCCCTCGACGAGCTCACGGAAGCCGTTGGCCTGGATGTTCGAGTAGTGGGCGAACACGTCCGGGCCGCCACCCTGCTGCTCGATGAAGCCGAAGCCCTTTTCGCTGTTGAACCACTTCACGGTGCCGGTAGCCATAACCGTCTCCTCTAAAAACTGGGGCAAGGAACCCACACCTCGTAGGCTCCAAGTAGCCGCGATCCCCATCCGGAGACAAAACACCGGACAAAACAAATGCGCCTGTTGGTTGGTACCAGCAGGCGCACACATACGTTCATGGGAACCAAAACTGCAACTGCTTCGACTGTAGCACGGGTGGAGCCGAGAAGATCAGAGATTTTTTCCCGCACCCGGGGCGGTGGACCGTTCGAACGGTCCACCGCCCCGGGCCGGTGCGGGCGCTACGGCCTGCGGCGCCTCAGTGGCGGCCGGCCGGCTCCGGGTTCCGCAGGTCCGCCGGCTCGGCGCCGTGGCCGGGCAGCTGGGCGTGCCCCGGCCACCAGGCCCACTTGCCGAGCAGCGCGGTCAGCGCCGGGGTGAAGAACAGCGACATCACGAAGGCCGAGACGATGATGCCGAAGGCCACCGAGAAGCCGATCTCGCTGAAGAAGATGTTCCCCGCCAGCAGCATGGTGCCGAAGGTGGCCGCCAGGATGAAGCCGGCCGCCGCGATGGTCGGGCCGCCGTGACGGATCGCCAACGAGGCCGCGCTGCGCGGGTCGTGGCCCTCGGCCGCCTCCTCCCGCAGACGGGCGATCATCAGGATGTTGTAGTCGGTGCCGATGGCCACCACGAACAGGTAGATGAGCATCGGGAGCATGAACATCACGCCCGTCTCGCCCTGGACGTGCTGGAACATCAGGCTGGTGGCGCCGACGGTGGCGGTGAAGCCGAGGCCGACGGCCGCCATCAGGTACCAGGGGGCCACCACGCTGCGCAGCAGCAGGCCGAGGATCAGCATGATCAGGACGGCCGCGACCGGGAAGACCAGCGAGTAGTCGCGGGCCATCGCGGAGTTGATGTCCTTGTAGATCGAGGTCACGCCGCCGACCAGGGCGTCGGTGCCGGTCGGGGTCTTGGCGTGGGCGACGTCACGCAGGTCGGTCACGGTCGCGATGGCCTCGTTGGTGGCCGGGGCGTCCTTGAGCATGACGGTGAAGTCGGCGACCGTGCCGTCCTTGCTGACCTCGGGCTTCGGCACGACCGTGGCCACGCCGGGGACCTTGCCCAGCTCGGCGACGTACGCCGGGAAGGCGGCCTCGTCGAGCTTGGAGCCCTCCTTGGCCTTGACGTAGACGTGGCTCGGGTCGGCGGCGCCGGCCGAGAACGCCTTCATCATGGTGTCCTGGACGACCATCGACTCCTTGGTCTTCGGCATCGAGCCGGCCGCCAGGTCGAAGGTGCCCTTGTAGCCGAGGGCCGCCGCCGAGAAGGCGAGCAGCAGGGCGCCGGAGGCGATCGCGGTGACCAGCGGGCGGCGCTGCACCAGGCGGCCCAGCGCGGCGAACTTGGCACCCTCGGGCTCGCGCTGCCAGGCCTTGGACGGCCAGAACAGGACCTTCTGCGGGATCAGCGACAGGATCGCCGGCACCAGGGTGACGGAGGCGACGGCGGTCACGCCGACCGCGATGGCCAGCGAGGGGCCCATGGCCTTGAACATGCCGAGGCTGGAGAGCACCAGCACGCTGAAGGCCACGATCACGGCACCGGCGGCGGAGGTGATCGCCTCGCCGACCCGGCCGACCGCGTTGACCACGGCCTCCTTCCGGTCGTCACCGGCCCGCAGGCGCTCGCGGTAACGGAACATCAGGAAGAGGAAGTAGTCGGTGCCGACGCCGAACAGCACGATGATCAGGATCGCCGAGACCGAGCTGTCGGCCTTGAGGCCGAAGGCCTTCACCGCGTACCCGATCAGGCCGTTGGCGACCATCGAGTAGACGAAGACCGAGAGCACCGGCAGGAAGGCGATGATCGGGCTGCGGAAGATGATGCCGAGCTGGCGTGAGCAGGATGATCACGATCGTGCCGAGGCCGATCAGCGCGTTGGCGAGCTCGGAGGAGTCCTTCTGGTCCAGGTTCTGGGCGACCTGGCCGCCCAGCTGCACCTTGAGGGAGCTGCCCTCGCCGAGCTGCTTGGCGGTCTCTACGCGCAGCTCCTTCGCGCTGTCGGCGGCCTCGGGCGTGTAGGCCTTGTCCTTCTCCATGCCGATGGCGGAGAGGGCGTACTTGCCGTTCCTTCGAGGTGGTCAGGTCGGTCACCGGCCAGCACGTGCTCGACGAACTTGACCTCTTGTCCTCGAGGCCCTTGACCACCTTGGCCATCGCCGCCCGCCTTGTCCGCCTCGGCGAGCGGGGCGCCGTCCGTGCGCTCGAAGAGCACGAAGGCGGAGGGCGTGAAAGCTGGCGGGGAACGCCTCCTGCTGCACCACCGAAGCCCGGATGGACTCGTAGTGGCGGGGCAGGAAGCTGCTCTGGTCCGTCTGCGCGGTGAGCGGCGGCGCTGGTGGCGATGATCCCGATGGCGGCGACCACCCAGGCGACGATCACCCACCACGCGCCGCTTGACGACGAATTGTCCGATCCGGTGGAACATGCTCGCTGTGGCCTCCTGGGCATGGTTCACCGCTGCCCTTGGGGGACGGGACACGGGCGACGGCAGAGACCGGCTGACGTCTTGTTAGCCGGTCGGCAGGTAAGTGAGTGTGAGCATCCTACGAGACCCCCCGTCCGGCCGGACGAGCGGGCCCCGGTCGGTGCACCCCCCGAAGGCCGTGGCACGGCCCTGACCCATCCTGACCTGCACGCGGTGGCCGCACCTCCTGCTCCGGTCGGATACGCCTCCCCCTCAGGGTGGAGTTCCACCCTGAGACCGACCCTCACCGACCCGACGACCCGTCAGATCCCGCCGCGCCGCCCGGTTCCCTCCGCCCCGACCTGCCCGCTTCGAGCCCCGCACCTCCCGTCCCCCGGTCCGCCCCGCGTCCCCCGACCCGGCAGCGCGGAAAGGCGGGGCCGGCGGGTGCGCTGGGCGATGATGCTCGGATGACCGTCTTCGACGCCTCCCGTGCCGCTGCCCTGCTCACCCGTGCCTGCGCCGCCGCCGGGCTGCCCGAACCGCGGGACGCCGAGCTGCTCGCGCTCGCGGAGAACGCCGTCTTCGACCTGCGCTCCCCCGCCGTGGTCGCCAAGGTGGGCCGGGGGGACGGAGGTGGCCGGCCGGGCCCGGCGCGAACTGGCCGTCGCGGACTGGCTCGACGGCCAGGGCCTCCCCGTCGTCCGCCCCTGGGCGTCCACCGCCTTCGAGGTCGACGGACACCCCGTCACCTTCTGGCACCGGCTCGCCCCGGCCGTCCGCCCGGCCCGCCCGGCCGACCTGGCCCCGCTGTTGCGGGCGCTGCACGCCCTTCCCGCCGCACCGTTCGACCTCCCGGCCCGGGACCTGCTCGCCCCGGTGGACCGCTGGCTGGCCACCGCCGCCACCGCGGTCGCCCCCGAGGACGTCGCCTTCCTGCGGGCCCGCCGGGCCGACCACCAGGCCGCCCTCGCCGAGCTGGTCCCCGCGCTGCCCCCGGGCGTGATCCACGGCGACGCCCTCCCCCGCAACGTCCACGTCGGCGCGGACGGGCCCGTCCTGCTCGACCTGGAGACGGCCTCCTCGGACCTGCGCGAACACGACCTGGTGGTGCTGGCCCTCAGCCACGACCGCTACGGCGTCCCGGAGGAGGAGTACCTCGCCTTCACCGAGGCCTACGGCCTGGACGTCCGGGACTGGCCCGGCTTCGCCGTGCTGCGCGGCGCCCGGGAGACCGCCAGCGCCTCCTGGGTGGCGCAGCAGGCGGCCGGGAACCCGTCGGCGCTCGCGGAGTTCACCCGCCGGGTGGCCTCGCTCCGGGAGGGGGGCCACCGAGGTGCGCTGGCACCCGTTCTGAGGCCGGCCCTCCGACCTTGGCCGGTTCGCGCCGGTGCGGTGCGCCGCGCGGAACCCGGGCAGGTGTTCGCCTCGTCCTTCCTGGTGTCTCCCCGCCGGTCCGCGACCCCAGGAGCCACCCGCCATGTGGACGCCCCGCCACCGGTCATCCCTCGTCCTGCTGGTCGCCGTGCTGGCCGGCTGCTCCGTCGCCCCCGTGGCCACGGAACGGCCGGCCGCCACGGTGTCGGCGTCCCCCTCCGCCCCGGCCTCCTCCGACGCTCCGTCACCGACGGCCGGCCGCACGGATTCTCCGACACCGGCACCCTCACCCACGCCCTCGCCGACCCCGAAGCCGTCGAGCCCCCGACCGCCCTCCCCCTCGAAGCCGGCCTCCCCGTCGCCGTCCGAGCCACCGCCGCCGAAGCCGAGCACCCCGAGGCCGAGCACCCCGAAGCCCCCTCCCCCGCAAGGGACTTCGACCGAGCTGGTGACCTCCACCGGGACCGGCCACGGCGTCGCGCTGACCTTCGACGACGGCCCGGGGGCGGCGACCGGCCAGGTCCTGGACCTGCTCTCCCGGTACGGCGTCCGGGCCACCTTCTGCGTCACGGGCAGGAACGCCGCCGCGCACCCGGAGCTGATCCGGCGCATCCGCGCGGAGGGGCACCGGCTCTGCGACCACAGCGTCGACCACCCCCAGCCGTTCGCGGCGCTGCCCCGGCAGCGGATGGTGGAGGAGATCGTCGACGCCAAGGCGATGATCGTCCAGGCCGGCGGGCCCGGCACCCAGGTCCCCTGGTTCCGCGCGCCCGGCGGCGCCTTCACCGACGAGAACCGGTCGGTCGCCGCCCGGAACGGCCTGCGTCCCCTCGGCTGGTCCGTCGACCCGCGCGACTGGAGCCGCCCGGGCGCCGACACCATCCTCTCCCGCGTCCAGCACGACCTCCGCCCCGGCGGCGTCGTCCTCCTCCACGACGGCGGGGGCGACCGCTCCCAGACGGTCTCCGCCCTCGCCCGCCTCCTCCCCTGGCTGGCGGCCAACGGCTACGGGCCCGCATTCCCCTCCGTATGAGGGCCCGTCAGCCGGCGGCGCGCACCGCTAGCGGTGGTTCTCGCAGAGCGCGGTGTCCAGCAGGGTGAAGATCTGCTGCACGGGCGTGTTGTTGGTGAAGTGCACGTTGGTCATCGCGGAGGCGTACCGGCCGTCCTTGGTGGCCACCGTCTGGCTGAAGTAGCCGGGGACGCCGCCGTTGTGGCCCCACGCCTCGCCGCCGCAGGACAGGGCCATCCTGAACACGCCGAGGCCGTACGCGTCACTGGTGACCGGGGTGGTGGCGAGCAGCTCGGCGGTCATCGCCGGGGAGAGCACCTGCCCGTTCAGCAGGGCCCGGTAGAAGGTCGCGAGGTCCTGCTCGGTGGAGATGACCGCCCCGGCCGGGCCGAACAGCGAGGGGTCGTAGTCGAGGGCCGGGCTCCAGAAGAAGAAGGGGCCGAGCCGGGCACCGTGGTAGCCGGGGATGCCCGGCGCGGGCAGGGCCCGGTCGCCGGGGGCGGGGAAGAGCGTGCGGGTCAGGCCGAGGGGCTGGATCACCCGGCGGGTGACGGCCTCGTGGACGGGCAGGCCGGTCACCTCCTCCACGATCATGCCGAGGATCAGGTAGTTGGTGTTGGAGTAGCTGAACACGGTGCCCGGGGCTCCGGCCGGGGGCCGCTTCAGTCCCTCGCGCACCAGGGTGGCCGCCTTGAAGGACCCGTCCGGTTCGGCCAGGGCGAGGCTGCCCAGCGGGTCGTAGGAGGGGATTCCGCTGGTGTGCTGGAGCAGCTGACGCACCGTGATGACGGTGCCGTCGTGGCCGTTGCCGTTCACCACGCCCGGCAGGTAGGTCGCCACGCTCGCGTCCAGCGCGACCTTGCCCTCGTCGGCCAGGGCGAGCACGGTCGCCGCCGTGAAGGACTTGCTCTGGCTGCCGATCCGGAAGTACTGGTCGGCCAGCACCGGCTTGCTGGTGTTGATGGTGCTGGTGCCGACCGACAGCTGCCAGGAGCCGGTGGTGTCGCCGGCGAAGATCCCGGCGCCCGGGCCGGCGGCGGCCTGGAAGGTCTTCAGCGCCGCGAGGGTGGCGGAGTGGTCGCCCGCCGGGGCGGCCTGGGCGGTGCCCGCGGTCAGCAGCGCGGCTGCCGCCGCCACCGCTCCGATGACGGCCGCGAACCGCTGCCGGGTGTGCTTCATGGCTGTGCTCCTCTGGGGATCGCTCGGGTCGGTACGGGGGAGGCGCAGGTGACGGCCGGTCAGCCCGCTGCCGCGAAGGCGGCGGCCAGGCGCGGCACGTAGTCGGCGAAGGCCGGGGCCCAGCAGCCGTAGTTGTGGCCGCCGTTGCAGGTCGGGGCGAGCGCCGCGCCGTTGCCGTAGTCGACCAGGCGGCTGGGGATGCCCAGCGCGTCCAGCCGGTTCTTGACGTTCCTGGAGGCGACGGCGGTGTTGGCGTCGATCACGTCGTTGTTGCCGGTGTAGAGGGTGATGCCGGTGGCGGAGAGCCGGGCCAGGTTCTTCGGCGCGGCCGGGTCCACCGCCTTCCAGATCCGGTCCGCGTTGAACACCGGGTACGGCGAGCCGAAGATCGCGTCGCTGTCGACGTAGGGGCCGTAGCCGGTGCAGTCGCCCGAGCCGGAGCCCGAGGAGCTGCTGACCGCGCACCAGGCGCCGGTCACGTTCAGCTCGGTGGCCAGCACCGCCGCCCGCACCTGCCAGATGCCGAAGTCGATGCCGCCGGACAGCGCCGCGACGTGGCCCGAACAGGTCGGGCCGGCTCTCGGCGTAGTGCAGCGCGCCGAAGCCGCCCATCGACAGCCCGGTCACCGCCCGGTGCGCCCGGTCCGCGACGGTGCGCAGGTTGGCGTCGACGAACGGGACGACCTGGGTGAGGTGGAAGGTCTCCCAGTTCGCCGCCCCCTCCGCCGTGTTCTGCATCAGCCAGTCGGCGTACCAGCCCTTGAGCCCGCCGTCCGGCACCACGGTGATCATCGAGTCCGAGTGCAGCGCGGGCGCGGCGGCCACGTCGTCCACCCCGCCGCCACCCGCCGTGCAGGAAGTAGGCGACCGGCCACCGGCGGCCCGGGTCGGCGTCGTAGCCCGCCGGGAGCAGGATCCGGATCCGGTGCTTCCCGGCGACCTGAGGGGTCGTCACGGTGATGGTGAAGTCGCCGGGGCCGTGCACCTCGGTGGCGCCGGCCAGCACGGTCAGGCCCTGGCCGTCGGCGAAGGCCGGGACGGCGGCGGAGACGGCGGCGGGCGCGGGGGCGGCGGGCGCGGGGACGGCGGCACCGGCCGGGGCGGCACCGGTCAGGACGGCGAGCAGCACCGCCGCGCCGGCGGCGAGGCGGGTGGGCATCGCGGAGGTCATCGGGGAACCCTTCGTCGGGAGGGCCCGCGCGGCGGGGTGGCACGCGGCGGGCCGGTCGTCCCGATCCTGGTGGCGGCCCGCGTCCGGTGGACAGGCCATGCCACCGGCCATCGCTGACCGGTCGTCAGGCTCCGGCGGCCGGCCCCGGGCCGAGGCCCGGAGGCGTCCGGCCGCAGCGGCCGCCGAGGTGGTGCTGCAACCGGAGGTGCCGGAACTGGTGCACCGCACCGGTCTGCCGCAGCACCCCGCGCTGATACGCGTCGTCGAGGAAGGCCGCCGGGTCCCACGGCAGCCGGCCGGTCAGCGGGAGCCAGATCCGGGCCAGCAGCAGCCACTGGCCCCAGGCGGTGAAGGCCAGCAGGTACGCGGTGGCGCCGCCCAGGCCGCCGACCGCCCCGATCAGCAGACCGTCCCAGAACTCCCATTCCAACCGCCGGTCCAGCGAGCCCCGGAGCAGCTGCACCAGGAGGCGGCCGGTGAGCGCGATGGCCAGGGTGAGGGCCGGGGCCAGCACCAGGAACTGCCGGCCCACGGTGCTGCGGTTGGAGGCGAGCAGCACGGCCGGGGTGGCGGCGGCGGTCACGTCGACCGGTGCCTCCAGTGCGGCCACCAGCCCGAAGACCAGGGCGGCGGCCAGGCCGAAGGTGAGGGCGAAGACCAGGACATCGATCAGGGTGCCCTCGACGACCCACCGGTCGGCGAGCCGGGTCCCCGAGGCCACCGCGCGTTCGGTGGTGAGGGCGAGGGCGCAGCCGGTGCCCATCACGGCTCCGCCGAACAGCCCCTGACCGGCGCGGATCGCGAAGGTGCGCAGCGGTCGGCGGCCGAGCCCTCCGGGTCCGTGCCGCAGGGTCAGCCGGACGCCCGCCGGTTCGAGCGGCGCGCCGCTCCGCGAGCGGTCCGCCAGCGCGTAGACGGAGCCGAAGGCGAGCCCGGCCGCCAGGCCCAGCAGCGTTCCCTGGAGCAGGAGCCGGAACCCGGGGAGCGGGCTGAGGAGGAGGCAGAGCAGCCAGTCCGCGATCGCCACGCTGAGTCCGGTGGCCAGCACGACGGCCAGGCTCCGGGAGCGGCGGGAGAGCGAGTCGCTGAGCTGCCACCAGGCCAGGTCGCGCTGCTCGTGGTCCAGCCGGTTCAGGTGCCGGGCGAGGTGGCCGAGCCAGCGCTCGGCCCGGGCCGGGTCGGCGAACGGCGCCCCGGGCCGCCGGCCGCCGGCGTCCCGCTCCGGGGCGCGGCGGCGGTAGACGGCGGGCACGAAGCCGGCCAGCAGGTGCTCCTCCAGGCTGCGGGCGGTGGGGAACCGGGTGGGGTCGAGGAGCTCGGCGGGGTCGCGGCCGGGTGTGTCGCTGTAGAGCGTCCGGGCCAGGATGACCATCAGCGGGGTGGTCAGCACCGCCGCCAGGTCCGCACCCCGGGGGTCGTGCGCGTCCCGGGCACGGCGCAGTCGCGCGAGCACCGTGTCCCAGGCACCGGCGTGCGCCTCGGCGGGACGGCCCTCGGCGGGTGCGGCCGTATCCGCGGTGGCCAGGTGGGCACGGGTGGTCCGGGGGAGGTAGTCGGCGAGGTCGTCGAGGGTCAGGTCGGTGAGCTCGACGGCCCCGGCCCAGACCAGCGGTGCGTGGGCCGCGCCGACGGCGTCGGCGTACTCCGCCCGCCGACTGGTGAGCACCAGGGGGGAGGAGGTCGCGTTGAGCGCTTCGAGGGCCTCGCGGCGCAGGCCGGGGGCCATCTCGTCGAAGCCGTCCAGCACGGGGAGCACCAGGTCGGCGTCGACCAGCGCCGCCGCCAGGGTGGCGCCCCGGGCGCTGCGGCGGGCCAGGTGCGGGTGGTCGCGCAGCAGCCGGGCGACCAGCCAGTCCCGCAGGGCGGTGGTGGACGGGTCCCACGAGCCCACGCCGAGGATGACGGGCACCCGGCCGCCGGCCGCCGGGGCCGCGAGCAGGTCGAGGGTGAACCGGATGGCCAGCACGGACTTGCCCGAGCCGGCCCGGCCGAGGATCACCAGCCGGCCGGACGGGATCCGGCGGTAGACCTCGGCCACCGCGCGCAGGTCGCCGCCGAGGTCGACCTCCTGCGACCGGCCGCCCGGCCCGAGCCGCTGGATGTTCTCCGGACGGTCCGTCAGGCCGGACGGTGCCGCCTGCCAGCGGACCGGCAGCGGGAACGGGTCGTGGACCCGGCGCTGGGCCTCCTCCCGCCGCCAGCGGCGCCGGACCTCGGTGGCCAGTTCGAGCGCGGCCGCGGTCAGGTCGTCCGGGGCGGTGGTCGTCGCCGGCGCGGTGGGGCCGACCGGGTCGCCGGGCGATCCGGCCAGGGTCGCGGCCAGCCGGGCCCGGTCCTGCTCGCCGAGGCCGAGCGCGTCGGCGAGCAGCTGGACCGTGCCCATCCGGTGGTTGGTGGAACTCCCGCTCTCCAGGCGGCGGATGGTGCGCACGCTGACCCCGGACCGTTCGGCGACCTGTTCCTGCGTCAGGCCCGCCTCGTCCCGGAACCCGCGCAGCAGGCCGCCGAGCTTGTCCGCCACCGAGCACCTCCCCTACCGACGGGTACGAACGGCGGCGAGCCTACAGTCGGCGACCGGACACGGACGGCCGGTTCGGTGACCCGTACGGCGAACATGACAAAGGTCACGCCGAGGGCCCGGGGCCCTGCCGATCTGCGCCTCCGCGGCGCGGGCGCGCAGCGGAACCGCGGCACCCGCGTCCGGCTGACGGTGGTTCAGCTGCCCGCGGGCCGCAGCCGTCAGCGCAGGGGCCAGGCCGGGTCTATCTCCGCCGCCGGGTCCTTCTCGCGGCGCAGCCAGGCCTGGAGGTCGGCCGCCCAGGTGCGGTGCCAGGCGATCTGACGGGCGTGCAGCTGGGTCGGCGTCAGGGCGCCGACCTCGGCCGGGTAGCGCTCGCCGAGGGCGACGGCGACGCGGACCGCGGCGAGGGCGTCGCTGCCGGCCTCGTGGGCGTCGGTGAGCTCGACGCCGTAGACCTCGCAGACGTTCTGCAGGGTGCGCGAGCCGCGGCGGTAGCGGTCCACCGCGCGGTCGACGACCAGCGCGTCGATCACCGGGACGACCTCGCCGCCGAGCCGGGCGGCCAGCGAGGGGCGGCCGTGGCGGGCGAGTTCGGCGTCCAGCAGGGACAGGTCGAACGGGGCGTTGAAGGCCACCACCGGGCGGCCGGCGGCCAGCCGCTCGCAGAGGGCGTGGGCTATCTCCTCGACAGCGAGCGCGGCCGGGCGGCCGTCCCGCCGGGCCTGCTCGTCGGTGATGCCGTGGATCGCGGTGGCCTCGGCCGGGACGGGGACGCCCGGGTCGAGCAGCCAGTTGAGCACGCGCTCCGGGCGGCCGCCGAAGGTGTCGACCAGCGCGGCGGTGACGATCCGGGAGGTCGCCGGGTCGGTGCCCGTGGTCTCCAGATCGAAGCCGACCAGGGGCTCCTTCCACCAGCTCATCCGAGATGTCCTTCCGTCGGTGCGGTCGCTGTGGACCCCATCATCGCGTGCCCCAGTGACAGCCGGTCCCGCCGGGTCCCGTCACCACCACCCGCACGGCCGTCCTCACGAGACCGCCCGGGAGTCTCCCCAGCTGTCCTCGAACTCCTCGCGGTAGACCTCCAGCAGCCCCGGCTCGGCCCCGCCGCCGCGCAGCACCAGCGCGGGCGACTCGATGCCCCGGGTGCGCCGCAGGTACGGCTGCACCACGCCGATGTCGCCGGAGCGGCGCCGCCCGGGGGTGCGCGGGCCGTCCACCAGGTAGGCGGTGAAGCGCGGTGTCTCGTCGAAGACCCGGATCTCGAAGGAGGCCTGGTCGCGCAGGTGGGCCCGGACCCGGCGGACGTGCATGATGTTCATCTCGATCGAGCGGGCCAGTTCGCCGCGCCCGAGGCCCAGTTCGCGCTCGCGGCGGCGGACGGCGCTGCCGGCCGGGTTGAGGAAGAGCAGCCGCACCCGGCAGCCGTCGGAGGCGAGGCGGACCAGGCGCTTGCCGGTGTAGTTCTGGCAGAGCATGCCGAGGCCGATGCCGAGGGCGTCCAGCCGGCGGGCGCCGTCGAGCAGGTCCTCCACCGGCAGGTCGCGCTGGAGCCGGACCCGGTCGGCGTGCACCGAGACCACGTCGGCGAAGCGGCCGCCGACCAGGTCCTCGACCACGTCGCCGGGCACCCCGCCGCCGCCCCCGCCGTCCAGCAGGCCGAGCAGCCGGGCGGCGGCCCGCTCGGTCTGGGCCAGCACGGTGGTGGAGAGGCTGCGGTTGCGGGAGACCACGTGCCGGGCGACCTCCAGCTCGTCCAGGGCGAGCTCGATCTCCCGGCGGTCGATCAGGTGCGGTTCGAAGCACGGCCAGTGCTGCACCATCAGCTCGCGCAGCTGCGGGAGGGTGAGGAAGACCAGCGGGTCGTCGTCGGCCGGGTCGAGCAGGTAGCCCTTGCGGCGGCTGACCTCGCGGACCGCGCCGGCCCGGTGCACCCACTCCTCGCCGGCCGGGCCGGCCGCGGCCGTCACCCAGTCCTCGCCGTGGGCGGGCGCGTAGACCGGGCGGAGCACCTCGTCCACCAGGGAGCGCAGGCGCTGCTCGACCAGGTTGAGCCAGACGTACGCGCGGCCCGCCAGCCGGACCCGCTGGTCGGCCTGCCCCCATTGGCCCGCCGTCCACGCCAGCGGGACGCTCTCCGCCGGACCGCCCTGGGCCGGGACGGTGGGGCGCCTCGGGGGGCCGCCGCGCAGCACCGCCGTCGGCGCCTCGCTCCGCCCGGAGCCGCCGTCGGCGGGGACCACCATGCGCTACCTCACACCTCTCGGCCCGCTGCCGGGCCCCACCGCGATCGGTCCGGCCGCGACCTGACGCGATCTGACGGACGATCAAGAGTACTGCCCGCAGCTGGAGGGGCGCAGCCCCTTGCGCGCACAACCCTCGCTCCGGCGAGTGCCCCGCACTCCGTCAAGTGCGCGGGAATGCCCCGGGGACGGACACTCGTTCGGGCGAACCGACGGCCATTCGCTCGTCCGAGGAGCGGTGGCCGGGGAACATCGAGCTGTGCCGTACGTCACGGCACGAGCCGTACGGGCATGCCCCGGCAGGATGCCGGGCATCTCGATTGAAGCGTCAATTCCGCTATGTGCCAGGGAAGTTGAGGCAGGATGCAGATCTGGCCTGGGCAGCCGTACCCGCTCGGCGCCACCTATGACGGAGCCGGCACCAACTTCGCGGTGTTCTCCGAGAGCGCCGACCGGATCGAGCTCTGTCTGCTCGGCGAGGACGGCTCCGAGCAGTCGGTGGAGCTGCGCGAGACGGACGCCTTCGTCCGGCACGCCTACCTGCCCGGGATCCAGCCCGGCCAGCGCTACGGCTTCCGGGTGCACGGCCCGCACAACCCCGGGCTCGGCCAGCGGCACAACAGCTCCAAGCTGCTGCTGGACCCGTACGCCAAGGCGATGAGCGGCCACATCGACTGGGACGAGTCGGTCTACGGCTACCACTTCGGCGCCCCCGAGCGGCGGAACGACCTGGACTCCGCCCCGCACACCATGCACTCCGTGGTGATCAATCCCTACTTCGACTGGGGGAACGACCGCCCGCCGCGCACCGACTACCACCGCACCGTGCTCTACGAGGCGCACGTCAAGGGCCTGACCAGGCTGCACCCCGGCATCCCGGACGAGATCCGGGGCACGTACGCGGGCATCGGCCACCCGGCGGTGATCGAGCACCTGGCCAAGCTCGGGGTGACGGCGATCGAGCTGATGCCGGTGCACCAGTTCGTCCGCGACCACCGGCTGCGCGACCTCGGGCTGTCCAACTACTGGGGCTACAACACCATCGGCTACTTCGCCCCGCACTCCTCCTACTCCTCCGGCGGCGACCGCGGGCAGCAGGTGCAGGAGTTCAAGTCGATGGTCAAGGCGCTGCACGCGGCCGGCATCGAGGTGATCCTCGACGTGGTCTACAACCACACCGCGGAGGGGAACCACCTCGGCCCGACGCTCTCCTTCCGCGGCCTGGACAACGCCTCGTACTACCGCCTGGCCAAGGACCAGCGGTTCTACGAGGACACCACCGGCACCGGGAACAGCCTGCTGATGCGCAGCCCGCACGTGCTCCAGCTGATCATGGACTCGCTGCGGTACTGGGTCACCGAGATGCACGTGGACGGCTTCCGCTTCGACCTGGCGGCCACCCTGGCCCGGCAGTTCCACGAGGTGGACCGGCTGTCCTCCTTCTTCGACCTCTGCCAGCAGGACCCGGTGGTCTCCCAGGCCAAGCTGATCGCCGAGCCCTGGGACCTGGGCGAGGGCGGCTACCAGGTCGGCAACTTCCCGCCGCTCTGGACGGAGTGGAACGGGATGTACCGCGACACCGTCCGCGACCTCTGGCGCGGGGAGAACGCGACGCTGGCCGAGTTCGGCTCCCGGCTCACCGGCTCCTCCGACCTGTACCAGAACGACGGCCGCCGCCCGATCGCCTCGATCAACTTCGTCACCTGCCACGACGGCTTCACCCTGCGGGACCTGGTCTCCTACAACGAGAAGCACAACCAGGCCAACGGCGAGGACAACCGCGACGGCGAATCGTTCAACCGCTCGTGGAACTGCGGCGCCGAGGGCCCCAGCGAGGACCAGGAAGTGGAGGCGCTGCGGGCACGCCAGCAGCGGAACTTCATCGCCACGCTCTTCCTCTCCCAGGGCGTGCCGATGCTCTCCCACGGCGACGAGTTCGGCCGCACCCAGCTGGGCAACAACAACGCCTACTGCCAGGACAACGAGCTCTCCTGGGTGCACTGGCCGAAGGCCCCGGGCCCGGAGGCCTCGCTGCTGGAGTTCACCCAGGGGATGATCTGGCTCCGGCGCGACCACCCGGTCTTCCGCCGCCGCCGCTTCTTCCACGGCCGCCCGGTCTCCGGCACCCACGACGACCTCACCGACATCGCCTGGTTCACCCCCGCCGGGGACGAGATGACCCAGGAGGACTGGTCGACCTGCTACGCCAAGTCGCTCTCGGTCTTCCTCAACGGGCACGCCATCTCGGAGCCGGACCGGCGCGGCGGCAAGATCGTCGACGACTCCTTCCTGCTGCTCTTCAACGCCCACTCCGAGCCGCTGGAGTTCACCGTCCCGGCCGACCACGGCGAGGAGTGGCAGGTGGTGGTGGACACCACCCTGCCCACCCTCCCGGCCCGCGGCACCGGCACCCGGGTCAAGGCCGGGGACACCCTCTGGCTGACGGACCGTTCGCTGATGGTGCTCCAGCGGCCCGCCTGACGCACGTCCGCCTGACCCACGCCCGCCTGACGCACGCCCGGCTCAGGCCGCCCGCTCCGCCACCCGCGGGGCGGGCGGCGCCGTCTTCTCGGCGTCCCGGGCCCCGCGCGACATCCGCTCGGCCACCGCCGCCACCAGGGTGCGCGGCCGACGCGGCGTCAGATGGGCACCGACGAGGTTGGACAGCCCGGGGGTGACGTAGGCCCGGTCGCGGTCCAGCGCGCGCAGCGCCGCCCGCACCACCGTCGCCGGCAGGGTGAAGGCCCCCGTCACGGCCGCCTTCCGGGTGCCGATCACCTCGAAGAAGCCGGTCTCCACCGGGCCCGGGCAGAGCGTCAGCACCTTGATGCCGCGCCGGCGGTACTCCTGGTGCAGGGCGAGGCCGAAGTCCAGCACGAAGGTCTTGGAGGCGCCGTAGACGGCGAAGTACGGGGTCGGCTGGAAGGCGGCGGTGGAGGCCACGTTCACCACCGAGCCGCGGCCGCGCGCCAGCATGCCGGGCAGCAGCTCGTGGGTGAGGCCGACCAGCGCCACCACGTTGACCATCAGCTGCTCGTGGTCGCGGCGCGGGTCGTTCTCCTCGAAGCGGCCGCAGGTGCCGAAGCCGGCGTTGTTGACCAGCAGGTCCACCTCCAGCCCCCGCTCGGCCAGTTCGGCGCCGACCCGGCGGGCGGCGTCCGGCTCGGCGAGGTCCTGGACCAGCACGTGGGCGCTCACCCCGTGGGCCTCGCCGAGCCGGCGGGCGAGCTCGGCGAGCCGGTCGGCGGAGCGGGCGAGCAGGACGAGGTCGTGGCCCCGGGCGGCGAGCTGCTCGGCGAACTCCGCGCCGATGCCGGAGGACGCGCCGGTGATCAGGGCGGTGGTGCGCATGGGTGGACTCCTTCGATCGGGGAGCTGACGCTCCGTCATCTGATACACGACAGTATCTGATCTCCAGAAAAATGCAACAGTGCAGTATCAGTAATCACCCGGTAACGTCTCCGGGGACGACGAACCGGTCTGGAGGCAGGGATGAGCACGACCGCGGGACGCCCGCTGCGCGCCGACGCCGAACGCAGCGTCCGCGCGATCCTGGAGGCGGCGGAGCGGGTGCTGACGGAGCATCCGGCCGCCTCGATGGAGCAGATCGCGGAGGCCGCCGGGGTCACCCGGATCACCGTCCACCGCCGCTTCGCCAGTCGGCAGGCCCTGCTGGAGGCACTGGCCACCGACGCGGCCGAGAAGCTGGCGCGGGCCATCGAGGACAGCAACCCCGAGACCGCCCCTCCGCTGGTCGCCCTGCACCGCGCCACCGCCAACGTCCTGCGGGTCAAGGGGGCCTGGGGCTTCGCGCTCGGCCCGGCCGCCACCCTGAGCGAGCAGGCCGCCCGGCGGCACGAGGAGATCGCCCGGCGCTGCACCGCCCTGCTCTCCCGGATGCGGGACGACGGCGTGATCGCCGCCGATGCCGACCCCGAGTGGGCGCGCCGGGTCCTCTACGCCCTGATCGGCGAGGCCCTGCACGGCGGCCCGCTCCCCGGCGACCCGGACCCGGACACCCTGGCCGCCCGGATCGTCGAGACCCTGCTGCACGGCGTCGGGCCCCGCCCGGTGGCCGGCCGGCGGCGCGACTGACGGCGCGTCACGACCTGACACGGCTACGCCGTTCGCACCAACACCGCCATAACGGGCCCGGTGGGCGGGTACCCATCACCCCATGACGTCAGCGCAGTCGCGCCCGCCCACCGCCAGCTACCGCCTCCAGCTCCAGCCCGCCTTCACCCTGCACGACGCCCGCCGGGCGGTGCCCTACCTGGCCGCCCTGGGCGTCTCGCACCTGCACCTGTCCCCGCTACTGGAGGCCGCCCCCGGCTCCACCCACGGCTACGACACCGTCGACCACACCCGGATCAGCGAGCAGCTCGGCGGCGAGGCCGCGCTGCGCGCGCTGGCGGCCGAGGCGCACCGCCACGACCTGCGGCTGATCGCCGACGTGGTGCCCAACCACATGGCGCTGCCCGTCCCCGAGCAGCTCAACCAGCCGCTCTGGCAGGTGCTCCGGGACGGCCCGGACTCCCCGTACGCGGCCTGGTTCGACATCGACTGGTCCGCCCAGGACGGCCCGGCCGACGCGCCGGAGCGCGGGCGCGTCCTGCTGCCGCTGCTCGGCGGGCGGCTCGGCGAGGTGCTCGACCAGCTGACGGTCGACGGGGAGGTCCTGCGCTACCACGAGCACGCCCTGCCGATCCGGCCCGGCACCGGGCACCTCCCGCTCGCGGAGCTGGTCCGGCACCAGTGGTACCGGCCGGCCTGGTGGCGGGTGGCGGACAGCGAGCTGAACTACCGCCGGTTCTTCACCGTCAACCAGCTGATCGCGGTCCGGGTCGAGGTCCCCGAGGTCTTCGAGGCCACCCACCGCACCCTGCTGCGGCTGCACGCCGACGGCGTCCTGGACGGCTTCCGGATCGACCATCCCGACGGCCTGGCCGACCCGCGCGGCTACCTGCGCCGCCTGGCGGCGGCCACCGGCGGCGCCTACACCGTGGTCGAGAAGATCCTCACCGGCGAGGAGCGCCTGCCCGCCGACTGGCCCTGCGCCGGCACCACCGGCTACGACGCGCTGCGCCGGATCGACGGCGTCCTCACCGACCACCTCGGCGCCGAGCGGCTGGCCACCGCCTACCGCGCCGACTGCGCGGTGGCCGAGCCCGCCCCGCCCTCCCACGACCCGGCCCACTTCGAGCCCACCCGTCCCAGCGCGGGCTCCTGGCACGACGCCCCGGCGCGCTCCGCGCCCACCGACCCGGGCGGTCCCGGCGCCGGAGCAGCCCCGGGCCCCGACGGCGCGCGGCCGCCGGGCGCCGGGACCGGCGAGCCCGCCGCCGGCCCCCCGGCCGGGGCAGCCGGGGCAGCCGGGACAGCCGGCATGCTCGCCGAGATCCGCCACGGCCGGGCCGAACTCCTCACCCCCGACGGCGAGTTGTCGGCCGAGCTGGGCCGCCTGGTCCGCCTGGTCGGCCGGATCTGCGCCGCCGACACCGGCCTGGCCGACCACCCGGCCTGGGCGGTCCGGGAGGTGCTGGCCGAGCTGCTGACGGCCTATCCGGTCTACCGTCCCTACGTGGTGCCCGGCGAGCCGGCTCCGCCCGAGGCCGTCGAGGGCGTGAGCGCGGCACTGGCCGGAGTGCCGGCCCGGCTGAGCGGCGCCGCCGGGCTGGTCCGGGCGCTGGCCCTCGGCGAGCACGGGCGCGGCCCGGCCAAGGACGAGTTCTGCGCGCGCCTCGGCCAGACCGCCGCCGCCGTGGCCGCCAAGGGCGTGGAGGACACCGCCTTCTACCGCTTCAACGCGCTGATCGGCCTGAACGAGGTCGGCGGCAGCCCCGCCCGCCCCGGCCTGAGCCCGGCCGAGTTCCACGCCTGGTACGGCTACCTGGACGCGCACCGGCCGCACTCCATGACCGCCCTCTCCACCCACGACACCAAGCGCAGCGCCGACGCCCGGGCCCGCCTGGCCGTGCTCGCCGAGCTGCCCGGGCGCTGGGCCGCCGAGTGCGCGGCCTGGACCACCGCCGCCGGGCCCTGCCCGGACCGGCCCACCGCCTGGCTGCTCTGGCAGACCCTGGTGGCCGCCTGGCCGATCACCCCCGAGCGGCTCGGCTCCACCCTGCTCAAGTCCGTCCGCGAGGCCAAGCTCGCCACCTCCTGGACCGACCCCGACGAGCGGTACGAGCGGGCCGTGCTCGACCACGCCCGGGGCGCCCTGGCCAACGCCTCCCTCCGCCCCCGGATCGAGGGCTTCGTCGACTCGATCGCCCCCTACGCGCGCAGCAACTCGCTCGCCGCCGCCCTCCTCCACCTCACCGGCCCCGGCGTGCCCGACCTCTACCAGGGCAGCGAGGAGCCGCTGCACACCCTGGTCGACCCGGACAACCGCGCCCCCGTCGACCTGGACGCCCTGGCCGTCCGCCTCACCGACTCCGCCGCTCCCCGGCACGGCGACCCGGCCCGGGAGAAGCTCCACCTCACCACCACCGCCCTCCACCTGCGCCGGGCCGGGGAGCCGGGCCCCTACCGCCCGCTGGCCGCCGTCGGCCCGGCCGCCGGCCACCTGCTCGCCTTCGCCCGGGGCGGGCGCACCGTCACCGCCGTGACCAGGCTGCCGTACGGGCTGGAGCGCTCCGGCGGCTGGCGCACCACCACGCTGGAGCTGCCGCCGGGCACCTGGCACGAGGAGCTGACGCAACGTCGGTTCGGAGGCGGACAAGTACCGGTGGCCGAGCTGTTCGCCACCCTGCCCGTCGCCCTCCTGGTCCAGACTTGACCGCCGGCCCGGGCCGGACCCACGACCGCAGCACGAGGAGCGCCCTGTGACGCAGTACCAGGTCTGGGCGCCGGTGGCGTCCCGGGTGGAGGTCGAGGTGGACGGCGACGCCCACCCCATGGCGCCCTGGCCCGGCCGGGCCGGCTGGTGGCGGGCCGAGGCGCCGGAGGGCGACTACGGCTTCCGCCTCGACGGCGGCCGCCCGCTGCCCGACCCGCGCTCGCCCCGCCAGCCGTACGGGCCGGACGGCCTCAGCCGCCCCGTTGACCACGCCGCCTTCCACTGGTCCGACACCCCCTGGCAGGGCCGGGCGCTGCCCGGGGCCGTGGTGTACGAGCTGCACGTGGGCACCTTCACGCCCGGCGGCACCTTCGCCTCGGCCGCCGAGCGCCTCGACCACCTGGTCGAACTGGGCGTGGACTTCGTGGAGTTGCTCCCCGTCTGCCCCTTCCCCGGGCGGCACGGCTGGGGCTACGACGGGGTCTCGCTCTGGGCGGTGCACGAGCCCTACGGCGGACCGGAAGGGCTCAAGCGCTTCGTCGACGAGGCGCACCGCAAGGGCATCGGGGTGGTCCTCGACGTGGTGCACAACCACCTCGGGCCCTCCGGCAACTACCTCCCGGCCTTCGGCCCGTACTTCACCGACCGCCACCACACCCCCTGGGGCGCGGCGGTGAACCTGGACGCCCCCGGCTCCGACGAGGTCCGCGCCTACCTGATCGGCAGCGCGCTGGCCTGGCTGCGGGACTACCGGATCGACGGGCTGCGCCTCGACGCGGTGCACGCCCTGGCCGACGACCGGGCCTACCCCTTCCTGGAGGAACTCGCCGTCGAGGTCGAGAAGTTGGGGGCAGCCACCGGGCGGCCGCTGTTCCTGGTCGCCGAGTCCGACCTCAACGACCCGCGCACCACCAACCCCCGGCAGTCCGGCGGCCTCGGCCTGACCGCCCAGTGGAGCGACGACTTCCACCACGCGCTGCACGCCGCCCTCACCGGTGAGTCCCAGGCGTACTACGGCGACTTCGCCGCCGCACCGCTCACCGCCGTGGCCAAGACCCTCACCAAGGGCTTCTTCCACGACGGGAGTTGGTCCTCGTTCCGGGGGCGCAGCCACGGCCGCCCGTTCCCCGCCGCCTTCGGCCACCGGCTGCTCGGCTACACCCAGACCCACGACCAGATCGGCAACCGCGCGCTGGGCGACCGGCTCTCCGCCACCCTCTCCCCCGGCCGGCTGGCAGCGGGGGCGGCGCTGGTGCTCACCTCGCCGTTCACTCCGATGCTCTTCATGGGCGAGGAGTGGGGCGCCGCCACCCCCTGGCAGTACTTCACCAGCCACCCGGACCCGGAGCTGGCCGAGGCCGTCCGGCAGGGCCGGCGCCGCGAGTTCACCTCCCACGGCTGGGCCGCCGAGGACGTCCCCGACCCGCAGGCCCCCGCCACCGTCCTGGTCTCCACCCTCGACTGGACCGAGCCCGGCGCCCGCCACCACGCCGAACTCCTCGACTGGTACCGCGCCTTGATCCGTCTGCGGCGTGCCCACCCCGCCCTCATCGACCCCGACCTCTCGGCCGTCCGGGTCGACGTCGACGAGCTCGGCCGCTGGCTGGTCGTCCACCGCGGCCCCCACCGCCTCGCGGTCAACCTCGCCCCCGAGGACCGCCTCCTCCCCGTCCCCCCGGGCACCCCCCTGGCCACCTTCGGCAAGGCCGAACAGACCCCGGACGGCCTCCTGTTGGGCCCGGACTCGACCGCCCTCCTGGAGATCGACTGACCTCACCGCAGGAACGACTCGAGCCCCGCGCAGCGGCCCCTCACCGCAGGAACGGCGCGATCCGCGCCCGCAGCCCCGACGCGTCCAGCCCGTACGCGGCCAGGTGCTCCGGGATCGTCCCGTAGTGCCGGTGCTCCTCCTTCGGCACGCCCAGCCCCAGCACCCGGTGCGGCAGTTCCGCCAGCGCGTCGTTGGCCTCCCCGACCGAGGTGCCCGCCAGGTAGGGCTCGACCAGCACCACGTCCGCCGGCCCGTCCCCGACCGCCGCCCGCAGCGCCGCCCCGTCGAAGGGCCGCACCGTCGCCGCGTAGAGCACCGTCACGTCCAGCCCCTCGGTGGCCGCGAGCACCGCGTCCAGCATCGGCCCGACCGCCAGCACCACCCCGCGCCGCCCCTGCCGCACCGTCAGGAACCTGCCCGGCGCGACCGGCATCGCCTCCGCGTTCTGGTGCACCGACAGCCGGACGTACACCTTCTCGTCGCCGTCCGCCGCCGCGTGCCGCAGCAGCCGCTCCGCCTCGTCCGGATGGCCGGGCACGTGCACCGTCCAGCCCGGCAGGGTGTCCAGCAGGGCGACGTCCCCCGGCGCCATGTGGGTACGACCCCCGGCCGGCCAGTCGTAGGAGCCCGCCGCGCTGACCAGCACCGCGCCGACGCCCTGGTGGCCCAGGTCCAACTTGACCTGCTCGAAGGGCCGTTCCACC
This sequence comes from Kitasatospora albolonga, assembly GCF_039535905.1. Lineage (GTDB taxonomy): Bacteria > Actinomycetota > Actinomycetes > Streptomycetales > Streptomycetaceae > Kitasatospora > Kitasatospora albolonga. The sequence continues at coordinate 71,404 of NZ_BAAAYB010000065.1, forward strand.
AGGAAGCTGGCGAAGGTGTGGGCGATCGGACGCAGCCCGGCCAGCGCCAGCCCGCCCGTCACGCCGATCAGCAGCTGCTCCCGGATGCCGACGTTGATCACCCGGTCCGGGTGCCGGGCGGCCTCCGCCTCCAGGCTGGCGGCGCTGATGTCGGCCAGCACCACGGCCAACCTCGGGTCCTGCTCCAGCAGTTCACCGGTGATCCCGATGAAGCGGTCTCGCATGGTCTCGGTGGTCTCCATCGTTCCCTCTCCCCTGTTCCTCTTCGTCAGTTCTTGGGCTCGACCCGGGCGATCACCGCGTGCGGCCGCCCGTCGTGCGAGGCGGTGAACGCCCGGTGCAGCGCCTCGTGGTCCCGGCCGTCCACCGTGACCGCCGACCAGCCCTCGGCCTCGAAGCGGGAGGCGATCCCGCCCCGCCAGCCGTGGGTGGCCGAGGAGTTGTCGATCACCACGGCGTGCAGCCGGTCCAGTCCGGTCGCTCCGGCGAAGGCGACCGCCTCGTGGTTGCTGCCCTCGTCGAACTCGGCGTCGCCGAGCAGCACCCAGACCGCCGGGCCGGTCAGCCCCTGGGCCCGCAGGCCGAGCGCGGTCCCCACCGCCAGCGGCAGGCCGTGGCCGAGCGAGCCGGAGCCGATCTCGGCACCCGGCACCAGCAGGCGGTCCGGGTGGTGCCCGAGCGGGGAGTCGTAGGCGCCGAAGCTCGGCAGCACCGCCGGGTCCAGGAAGCCCTTGGCGGCGAGCACGGCGTAGTAGGCCATCGGGCCGTGGCCCTTGGAGAGCAGGAAGCGGTCCCGCTCGGGGTCCTCCAGGGTCTGCGGGGAGACCCGGAGCACCCGGTCGTAGAGCACCCAGAGGACGTCCAGGGTGGAGGTCGCGGCCGGGCCGTGCTTCTCGGCGCCGGTCATCAGGGCCATCAGGTCGGCCAGGTCGTGGTGTCCGTAACTCTGCGGTGCGGTGGCTGCGGAGGTCATGGACAGAAGCGTGCAAGGTGAAGCGCACTTCAAGTCAAGCCGCCCCCGACCGGCCTTCGGGGGACCGTTAGTGTTCCGCCCATGGCGCTCTCCCGGCACGACCTCCTCACCATCGGCGAACTCTCCGCCCGCAGCGGCCTGGCCACCTCCGCGCTGCGCTACTACGAGAAGCTCGGCCTGATCCACGCCGAACGCACCGCCGGCGGCCAGCGCCGCTACGCCCGGGCCACCCTGCGCCGGGTCGCCTTCGTCCGGGCCGCCCAGCGGGTCGGGCTCTCGCTGGACGAGGCCCGCACCGCGCTCGACCGGCTCCCGGCCGAGCGCGCGCCCAACGCCGGGGAGTGGAGCCGGGTCGCCGTGTCCTGGCAGTCCCGGATCGACGAGCAGATCGCCGAGCTGGAGCGCCTCAAGCAGAAGCTCACCGGCTGCATCGGCTGCGGCTGCCTCTCGCTGTCCCGCTGCGCCCTCTACAACGCGGGCGACCGCGCCGCCGCCGCCGGCCCCGGAGCCCGCTACCTCCTCACCAGCGATCCGGCCCAGGGCACCGAGGCGTCCCCCGAACGGCCCTGAGCCATCTATGCTGCCTCTGGCACAGCCCGGCACCACGGCACCCGGCCGTCTCGAACAGCCACGGGGGAGAACAGACATGACCGACCATCAGGACGTCTCGCTGGACTGGATGTCGGGCGACCAGGACGAGGTGCGGCCGCCCACCGACCTGCGCCCCGAGGTGCCGCACCCGGCCCGGATGTACGACTACTACCTGGGCGGCAAGGACAACTTCCCGGCCGACCGGGAGGCCGCCGAGAAGGTGCTCGGGCTCAGCCCGCTGGTGCGGATCAGCGCCCAGGCCAACCGCGCCTTCCTCCAGCGCGCGGTGCGGGAGCTGGCCACCGAGCACGGCATCACGCAGTTCCTGGACATCGGCACCGGCATCCCCACCTCGGGCAACACCCACGAGATCGCGCAGCAGGTGCACCCCGACGCCAAGGTCGCCTACCTGGACAACGACCCGATCGTGCTGGTGCACAGCCGCGCCCTGCTCTCCGCCGCCGGCGCGGGCAACGCCACCGTGGTCCAGGCCGACCTGCGCGACCCGGAGGCGATCCTGGAGGACCCCGAGGTCCGCAAGGTGATCGACTTCGACCGGCCGGTGGCCCTGCTGCTCTTCGCGGTGCTGCACTTCATCGACGACGCCGACGACCCGTGGGAGATCGTCCGCACCCTGGTCGACGCCCTGCCCTCCGGCAGCTTCCTGGCGGTCTCGCACGGCACCGGCGACTTCTCCACCCCCGAGCAGGCCTCCAAGGGCCCGGCCGTCTACAAGACCGCCACCGCCCAGCTCACCATGCGTCCCCGGGCCGACGTGCTGCGCTTCTTCGACGGCCTGGAGCTGCTGGAGCCCGGCCTGGTCACCGCCCCCACCTGGCGCCCGGACGAGGCCGCCAAGCCCACCGACGCCGAGACCGCGATCTGGGCGGGCGTGGCCCGAAAGGCCTGACCCGGCCGGTCAGTTGTCCTGACAGGCGCCGTCCGGAACCGTAGAGTGCTGCCACCTGACGCATGGGGGGCAGATGGAACCGGACGGCGCCACCAGGAACCCGCTGCGGGCCCCGCTCCACCACGGCGTGAGCCGGCAGGGAGGCGTCGGCGCGGTCACCGACCGGGCCGTCGGACCGCAGGCCGATGCCCGACCCACCGCCCCCGCACCGCTCCCCGCGCAGCCCGCGCAGACATGACCGGCGCGGACCGCGCCACCCACCGCGCCGTGCGGCGCAGGGTGCACCTGCTCGTCCTGGTGCTCCTGCTCACCGGCCTCCCGTGGACCCAGCGCGCACTCCCCGCGCCCGACGCGGACAACCCCGTGCTGCGCTGGCTGCTCTACCAACTCCGGTTCCCGGCCTGGCTGTCCGACCAGGACCTGGTCGGCACCGTTTTCCGGCTGAGCGAGACCGACGGCCGGATCATCAGCACCACCTCCACCGCCGTCCTGCTGCTGGCGCTGCTCTGGTGGACACCACGGCTGGTGCCGATCGGCCAGGGCCGCGGCCGGCTGCTGGCCGGCTGCGTGGGCACGGCCACCCTCGCCACCGTGCTGGCCTCGCTGGCCCACTGGGCCGCGCTGTTCCTGGTGCTCAGGGGCTCGGAGCTGTCCAGCGCCGGGGTCGACCTGCTCTTTCCGGTCTCCGCGGACTTCGGCCTGCTGCTGGCGGGCGCCCTCGCCCTCGCCCTGTCCGGCCTCGGTACGGACCCCCTCGGCCACCCGTCCACGGCCCGCCGCCCGGGTCTCGGCCCGGGTCGCCGGACCCGCCCGGCCACCCCGCCCTCCGAACGGAGCTCCGCGATGTCCGTGCCGCACGCCACCGGCGTCCCGCTGGGCAGTGAGCCCGGCGACGTCACCCGGTACCTGAGCGCCGCCGTCTACACCGACCCCGCCTTCGCCCGCCTGGTCACCGAGGAGCTGGTCGCGGACGAGCTCGGCGCGGTCGCCGCCTCACCGGGGGTGGACCTGGTGCCGGTCGCCCGGCACGCGCTGGCCGCCCAGGCCCTGCGCCGCCGCCGCGACGGCGCGCTGGCCCTGGCCTTCCTGGCGCTGCTGCTGGTCAGCCCGCTCTGGCTGCTGCTCACCGGGCTGGTCCTGGCCGTGCTCGGCGCCGCCGCCCGGAACGGCCGGTACGACCGCTCGGAGGGGTCCGAGCGCGGGCGCCGCGAGGGCGTCACCCCCCGCGCGCTGGTCCTACTGCTGCTCACCGTCCCGGTGGCGGCGGCCGTCCCGGCGGCCGCCCTGGCCCTGCTCGCGGCGTACGAACCCCCCGGGTTCTGGGCCTGGCTGACCGGGGGCTACCTGGCCGGCGTCCCGGCGCTGCTGGCCATGGGCGGCGGACTGGCCGCCGCCCAGCTGCTGACCCTGCGTCACGTCCGGGACGTGGACGCCCGGCTGCGCGGCCAGCTCCACCGCGAGGCCTTCCGGCCGGACGCACCGGTCGAGCCGCTCGGCCCCGACTGGACCGGTGAGCGCCTGCTGGCCATCGCCCGGGCCCAGCAGGGAAACGTCACCGTGCACAGCAGCTACCTGCCGTTCCTCGGCTACGGCCCGGCCCTCGCCACCGTCCCGCCGATCGTCGTCCCCCTGCTGCCCGCGGGCGGCCTGCCGGGCGGGCAGCCGTCCGCGATACGGGAGTTCGACGCCTGGGAGCTGATCACGGCCGTGCGCGACCGGCTCCGGGAGACCTCCGACCGGCACTCCGCCGAGCCCCCGGGCGGCGCCGAGGCCGACCTGGCGGGCCTGCGGCTGGAGCACCGCGTCTCGGTCCACGGCACGGTGGCCGCCGACGATCCCCGGCTGCTCCCGGCCGACCTGCTCCACCCGGTCACCCGACTGTCCGAGGAGCAGGTCAGGGAGATCACGCTCGACCCCGACGGCCGGGCCCGCCACCACCTGGTCGCCCATCTGCCGCTCTGGGGCGACGACGTGGTGCCCAGTCACTTCCTCCGGGTCTCCATCAGCGGGCGGACCCTCCACCTGGACTCCGCGCTGCACGTCCTGCGGCCGGTCCTGGCCGCCCACCACGAGGTCGACCTGCTCCCGCGCGAGCTCTCGGGCGCCCGGCTGGACGCCCTCCGGCTCGCCGCCCTCGGCCAGGCCCCCACCCTGCTGCGCCGGGCCCCCTCCGCCTACCTCGACCTGGCCGGCTACGACCGCCGCCACCGCAACCGGCTGCGACGGGGGCTCCTCGCCCTCGAACACGACCCGGCGTTCGACCACGGCGCCCGCCTCAGCGTCCGGGAGGCCGCCGCGGGCCCGGGCTTCCCGAACCACTACCAGGAGAGCGACTGCGTCCACACCGCCCTGGCCCTGTTCCAGCACGCGCTCACCGCCGTCCGCGACTTCCTGGACGAGCACGGCGTGGACACCGGCCCGCTGACCGCCCAGCAGCAGAACAACCTGGTGAACTTCGGGGTCATCCAACAGGGCGGGATCAGCCAGGTCGGCAACCAGGCCGTCGGCCCCGGCGCCCTCGCCCAGTCCTCCCCCGCACCGGCCGCACCGTCCGTCCAGCAACCGAGGAGCCAGCGTTGACCCACTCCGACCCCGGCGCCAACTACGGCGTCCAGCAGTCCGGCGGCCACAGCCAGGTCGGCAACCAGGCCGTCGGCCCCGGCGCCCGGGCCATCGCCCACCAGATCGCCTTCCAGTCCGCCGCCCCGTCCCGCCGGGTCGAGGAACTCCTCGCCGTCATCGAGCAGTTGCTCACCGCCCACGCCGGCGATCTCCCCGACCCCGAGACCCCGCAGGTCGAACTCCGCCGCCTGCGCGAGGAGCTCGCCGAGGACGACCCCCAGCCCGGCGTCCTGCGCCGCGCCCTGGACCGCCTCACCGCCATCGCCGTCCCGATCGCCCCCCTCGCCACGGCGGTCGCCGAACTCACCACCGCCGTACTCGGCTGACGGGGCCGGCGGGACCGGCAGGCAGCCAGGCAGCCAGGGCCGACGGGGCCGCTACTCCTCCTCGCGGGCGTGGCGGCCGCCGGTGCCCCGGGTGAAACGACCCGTCAGGCCGGCCGCCACGGCCGCGGCGAGCAGCACGGCGGCCGGGATCGCCAGGTGGAGGGCGGGCCGGTACTCCACCAGCCCGTCCGGCAGTTCGACCACCCAGCCCAGCCGCTCCGCGAGGTGGAGCGGGTCGTAGGTGGCGCAGCCGTACGCGACCGCCGCGAAGCCGAGCGCGAAGAGCAGCAGCACCCAGCTGCGCTCCCCCGCCCCGAGCAGCAGCAGGGCCCCGGCCGCGACCACCAGCGGGGTGGCACCGTTGAAGACCAGCAGGTGCGCCGAGGCGGCCCAGGCCGAGGGGCTGCGCAGCCCGTTCCACCCGATCACGGTGAGCACCGCCGCCGCCCCGCCGAGCAGCACCATCCCGAGCACCGCCGGCACCACCCGCACCGGCCGCCCGGCCCGCCGGTAGCGGCGCAGCACCAGCCAGCAGGCGAGCACCAGCGCGAGGGCCCAGTACACCGCCAGCCACCCCGGCCGGGCCAGCTCGTGGGTCCCGAGCAGCCCGCCGGGCGAGCGGAAGACCACCGCCGCGCAGAACCCGTCGGGCACCACCTGGCGGCAGCCGTCCACGGGCACCCGGTACAGCGGCAGCGAACAGCCGATCAGCACCCCGAACAGCGCGAGCACGTACCAGTACCGCCGTACGGCCATCCGCCCCACCCTCCCCTCCTGCCGAGCACCTCGAACGATTGCCCGGCAGTCTCCACGCAACCCGCCCCGCACACAAGGACCCGGACGTTTCCCTCCTGCCAATTTCCGCCCAACACCGGGCATTTGGCACACGTGACCGCCACCCGGACCTTGAGATTGAACATGTTCAAACTCTCTGTCAGGATGGCGTCGTCAGGACCCTCCCGTCCGAACCGGAGCGTGCGGCGTGATCTTCGAACTGATCTTCCTCGTGATCCTGGGATGCGCCGTGGTCATGGGGCCGGCCACCCTGCTCGCCCTGGTGGTCACCGTCCTCGGGTGGCTGGGCATCCGGACGCGCGCCCTGCTGCTCGTCCCGCTCGCCGCCCTCCAGGCGGTGGCCTGGTCGATCCTGCTCTCGGGGCACGTCATGACGCTGGCCGTCGTCGCCCTGGCCTCCTGCACCACCCTGGCGGTGGGGGGCGCCCGGCTCTACAAGCTGGCCCACCCCACCCCGCCTCCGCCGGCCTGGTACCTGGCCGCACCACAGCGGTTCTAGCCCGCGCCGCCTCAGGCCGCGAACGGCCGGTCCCGGCGGGCGTCGTGGAGCACCGACCCCCACCAGGCGAGCTGGTCGAGCATCGCCTTGGCCGCCGCCTCGGGGCCGTCCGGGGCGTGCAGGGTGCCGTCCGCCGCGAAGAGTTCGTAGAACCGGGGGAAGGAGACGTACTCCCGCACCGCATGGGCGTTCAACTCGCCGAAGACCTGCCGCAGCTGTTCGATCGCCAGCACGCCGCCGCTGGCGCCGCTGTAGCCGACGAAGCCGACCGCCTTCGCGGCCCACTCCCGGTGGTACCAGTCGACGGCCGCCTTCAGGGAGGCCGGGAAGCTGCGGTTGTAGTCGGGCGTCAGGACGACCACCGCATCCGCGGCCGCCAGCCTCGCCGTCAGCCCCGCCATCCGCTCGGGGCGCGGCAGTTCGGGGTGCATCGCGGGCGGCGTGGCCGGCAGCGACACCGGGACGTCGTACTCCGCGAGGTCCACCACCTCCACCGCGAACGCGCCGTGCTCCGCCGCACGGCCCGCGAACCAGTCGGCCACCACCGGGCCGAAGCGGCCCTCCCGCACGCTGCCGACGAGGACGACCAGATTGAGCTTGTCACCGGACATGGCACTGCTCCTGACGATGGATCGGATCTTCCGGACCGGCCCCCGACCGGGGCCGCTCCACCAATCTGCCGCCCCACCGGAGCCGGAGGGAGACCGCGCCGAGGGTGGTAGTACCAGGGCCACGATCCGCCGCGCCCCGCCTGTTAGCGTCGCCACCATGAGCGACAACGAGTTGGGACTCTTCCTGCGCCTGCGCCGCGAGTCGGTGACGCCCGCCGAGGCCGGTCTGCCGACCGGCACCCGCCGCCGGACACCGGGGCTGCGCCGGTCCGAACTCGCCACCCTCGCCGGGGTCAGCGTGGAGTACCTGACCCGGCTGGAGCAGGGCCGGGACCGCCGGCCCTCCACCGAGGTGCTCGGCGCACTGGGCGACGCGCTGCGGATGACCATGTCCGAGCGCGTGCACCTGCACCGCCTCGCCAAGGGGGCCGACGGTTCGTTCAGCTGCACCGGCGGCGCCCAGCCCCGCCGGGCCGTCCGGCCGACGGTGCGGGCACTGCTCGACCGGCTGGAGCCGGGCCCCGCCGTCCTGGTCAACCGGCTCGGCGAGGTGCTCGCCACCACCTCCGGCTACCGCCTGCTGATGGAGCCGATCGGCCTGCTGGACGGCCCGTGGCCCAGCCTCCCCCGCTACGTCTTCACCGACCCGCGGGCCCGCACCGCCCTCCCCGACTGGGAGCAGGCGGCCGACGACCAGGTGGCCGCCCTCAAGCAGGGCCCTGGCCGCTCGGATCCCCATGTCGCCGCCCTGATGGACGAGTTGACGGTGGCGGCCGGTGCCGGGTTCAGCCACCGGCTGGAGCGGCTGGCCGGTCTGCCCCGCACCAGCGGCACCACCCGCCTGACCCACCCGGAGGCCGGCGCCCTGCGACTGGCCTACGAGACCCTCGACCTCCCCGCCGACGACGAGCAGCGCCTGATCGTCCACCTGCCCGCCGACGAGGCCACCGCCGCCGCCCTCGACCGCCTCACCGGCCGCCGCCCCGGCGCCCTGCGCGCCGTCTGACGCACCGGGCGTCGGAGCGGGACAACACCCGGCCGGCCTATCCCAGGAGCAACAGCCGCGCGGCCGACAGGAGTTGACCGTCCGTCCCGGCCGAGGCGCGCCCCGCCACCCCCGACCGGAAGAGCGAGGCCCCCCTCGATCAGCGCCACGAAGGCCTCCGCCCTGGCCAGGCACTCGGCCACCGGAAGCTCCGGACGCCAACCCCCGATCTGCCCGGCCACCAGCCGCCCGTAGTCGGCGTAGAACGCCCGGACCGCCGCCGCCACCGCCTCGTCCCGCGCCGCCAGCGCCCACAACTCCACGAACAGCCGCACCAGTTCGCCGTCCTGGTGCTGGGCCAGCAGCATCGCCACCAGCCGCTCGGGGTCGGCCTCGGTGGCGGCGCTCTCCGCCCCGAGCTGGTCCAGTGAGCGGTGCAGCACCCGGGCCAGCAGCTCCGCCACCAGCTGGTCCCGGCTCGGGAAGTAGTACTGCAGGTGCCCGAGCCGCACTCCGGCCGCCTCGGCCACCGCCCGCAGCGACAGGGCCCCGTGACCACCCGTCACCAGGGTGCGCTCCGCCGCGTCCAGGATGGCCGTCCGCCGCGCGCTCCCCTTCGCCGTGCTCACGCCGCGACCGCCCCGGCGGCCCCGACGGCCCCGGCCTCGACCACCACTCCCAGCTCCGCGAGCGCGGTGAGGACCCCGCCCGGCAGCGGGTGCTGCTCCGGGAAGGCGAGCCCGGACGGTGCCGCGGCACCGTCCTCCCCCAGCACCCGCCGCAGCCCCAACAGGGCTCCCACCGCCGTGAGATGGGCCTGCCCGAGCGGATCGGTGACGGTCCAGGACGCCCGCCCCCGGGGCCCGGTGGCGTCCAGCCGGATCCGCGCGGTGCCGCCCTGCCCGGGCGCGTACAGCAGGCGGCGCCTGGTCGGCTGCCAGCGCTCGCCCGAGGCCCAGCGGAAGAAACCGAGGCGGCCGAGGCCGAGCAGCGCATTGGTGGCACCCGTACTGCTGAAGCCGATCCGGGTGGCCACGCCGGTGGCGCCCAGGGTGAGCGGGAGGGTGAACTGCTCGGGGGTGTCGATCCGCGCCACCTTGGTCCGCTCGCCGCCCACGACCAAGGTCCGCGCCCCGGTCAGCGGCACCACCGGCGCGGTCCGGCCGCCCTCGGTGGCTTCGAAGGCGAGGCCCAGCCGGTCCATGAACTCCACCGAGTCGGCCCCGGCCCGGTCGGCGAGGTCGTAGCGGATGGCGGTGTCCAGCGTCTCCAGCCCGCCCAGGCGCTCGGCGAGTGCGGCGGCCAGCAGCGGGACCACCCCGCCCATCCACCCGGAGGAGAGCAGCACCGGCCCGCCCGCCGGGGCCAGCGAGACGCGGGCGACGGCCCGCTGCAGCCGCGCCGTCCAGCGGGTCACGTCCACGTGCGGGACCGCGCCGCGCAGGGCCGCGTCCAGCGCCCGGTCGGCCGGGTCGTTCACCAGGGCCACCACGGCCCGCACCCCGGCGGCGAAGGGCTCCGGGTCGGCCAGGTCCCACCGCCGGGCCTCGGCGCCGGTCTCCCGGCAGAGCTCCGCGGCCCGCTCCGGACTACGGCCGGCCAGCAGCAACGGTGCGAACGGGGCTGCGGCGCGGGCGAGTTCGGCCCCGACGGTGCCGTAGCCGCCGAGCAGCAGGACCGGTCCGGCGGGGTCGTGGGAGAGCTGATCGAGTGCCATGGACCCAATATAGGTCACTCGACCTAAAAACAGAGCCGAGAACGGCCCCCGCCGTGATCCGGCGGGGGCCACCGCGCGGTCAGACCTGGAGCCCGCCCGGCGCCGTCGTCCCCGCCGTGGGGGACCCCGTCGAGCCGGTGGCCAGCCCGAGCGCCTTGCGGACCGCCGTCGCGGGGCCAATGCTGTCCGAGGAGATCTCGTCCGCCGAGTCCGCCAGGTCCTCCAGGTCCTCGGCGTCGCCCACGTGCACGGCCGCCCGCCAGGCGGCGGTCTCCCGGTCCTTGGCGTCCAGCATCCTGCTCATCGGCTGCCGGACCGCCTCCGGCCACACCACCGCCCGCAGCGCCTGGGCCTCCCGCTCCGAGGCCTCGGCCATCTGCCGCACCCACTCCGCCAGGTCGGCGCGCTCGACCTCGCCGGAGCCGTTGTACGGGTCCTCCGCGTAGGCCCGGTTGTACGGGTTGACCGCACGCAGGTAGGCGAGCTGACTCTCGTTCAGCGAGCCGGCCGCGACCCGCACCGATCCGGTGGAGCCCGTCCTGCCACCGTCGAAGACGCAGAGCGCCTCCCGCTTCCCGGCCGCCCACTGACGGCTCGACGGGTAGATGTGGGACTCCCCCACGTGCCGCGGCATCGCCCAGCTGTCCGGGGCGTACGCGTCCCACTGCGGCGAGCAGGCCAGCACCGCCGCGTGCGAGATCTGCCGTTCGGTCGGCGCGGCCCCCAGCGAGTCCTCCAACCGGACGGTGCCGGCCACCTCGCCCTCGTGCCGCTGCTCGCAGGGGACGACCCGCAGCCGGGAGAGCAGCACCGAGTCGTCCTCGCCGCTCCGCAGCCCCTCGACGTAGCACTGCCCGGTCGCGGGCCCGGCCCCGGAGGCGACCGCCTCGCGCACCAGGTCGTCCACCTTGACGTAGAGCAGCGTCCCCGCCACCACGACGGCGGCCACGACCGCCGCCGCCGTCCCCAGCAGGAACCGCTTCCGGCTCCCTCCGGCCGACGCGACGGCGGGCGCGGCGGCGGCCGGAACGGCCCACGGGTCGGTGGCGGACGGACCGCCGGGGAACGGCTGGTTCTCGGTCATGGCTGGTACGACTCCCCCTGGCGCCCGTGCGTCTCCGCTACGGGCAGGTGTTCGACAAGATCACCGAGACCTTAGCCGAACAGCCCGGACGCCCGTGCGGAATACCGGCCCGCGACACCACCCCACGACACCGGCCCGCGGCACCGCCTCAGAGCCGCTCGCGCAGCCGCTCCCACACCGCGCGCACCTGCGGCGCCAGCTCGGCCAGCGGCCCGCTGTTGTCGATCACCAGATCGGCCACCGCCAGCCGCGCGGAGCGGGTCGCCTGGGCCGCCATCCGGGCCTCGGCCTCCTGGGCCGCCATCCCCCGCAGCCGCACCAGCCGGTCCAGCCGCACCTCGTCCTCGGCGTCCACCACGACCACCAGGTCGTACAGCGGCGCCAGCCCGTTCTCCGCGAGCAGCGGGACGTCGTGCACCACGACGTCGGCGTCCCCGGCGGCGGCCTCCAGCTCCGCGGAGCGGGCCCGTACCAGCGGGTGGACGATCGCGTTCAGCGCGGCCAGCCGCTCCGGGTCGCCGAAGACCAGCGCGCCGAGCGCCGGCCGGTCCAGCGTGCCGTCCTCGCGCAGCACCCCCTCGCCGAACTCGGCCACCACCGCGCGCAGCCCGTCCGTCCCCGGCTCCACCACCTCACGGGCGATCAGGTCGGAGTCCACGATCACCGCACCCAGTGCGGCGAACTGCCGGGACACCTCGCTCTTGCCCGCCCCGATCCCGCCCGTCAGTCCGATCCTCAGCATGCGGGCCAGGCTACCGCCTACCGGCGTACGCTCCGCCGCCCGGGTGAGCCGCCATTCCCTCGCCGCCGCACCGGCGTTGTGCAGTGCGCTCCGTACGAACCACGCCACGCCCCACCGAGCAAGGAACCCCGAGGAACCCTCATGAAGCTCACCCGCACCCGGCTCGCGCTCCTGCTCGCCACCACCGTCGGCGGCCTGCTGCTCACCGCCGGCCCGGCCGCCGCCTGCGACGCGCTCGGCGGACTGTCCGCCCTCAACGGCGACTTCGGCAACTCCTGCACCCTGCGCTGACCCACCGTCAGCCGACCGGGGCGGGCACCTTCTCCTCCAGCGGCCCGTCCAGCCGTCCGTCCACCGGCGGCGCCTGGGCCGGCAGCACCGGCTGCGGCAGCGGCGGCAGCGCCACGTGCTCGGTCAGCCCGAACCGCCGGTGCAGTCGGCGCAGCGGCGCCGGTGCCCACCAGTTGAACTCGCCGAACAGCGTCATCGCGGCCGGCACCAGCAGGCAGCGCACCAGGGTGGCGTCCACCGCCACGGCCACCGCGAGCGCGATCCCCATCTCCTTGACCATCAGCATCTGCCCGGCCGCGAAGCCCGCGAAGACGATGACCATCAGCAGCGCGGCCGAGGTGATGATCTTCCCGCTGCGCTGGAGTCCGAGCTCCACCGCGCGCGAGCAGCTGTGGCCCTGGTCCCGGAGCTCCTTGATCCGGGCCAGCAGGAAGACCTCGTAGTCCATCGAGAGCCCGAAGGCGAAGGCGAAGACCAGCACGGGTATGAAGGTCTCCAGCCCGCCCGTCGGCGTGAAGCCGAGCAGGCCGCTGAAGTAGCCGTGCTGGAAGACCAGGGTCAGCGCGCCGAGCGAGGCCCCGAGCGAGAGGACGTTCATCAGCAGGGCCTTGACCGGCATCACCACCGAGCCGGTCATCAGGAAGAGCAGCACCAGCGTGCCGACGGCGACCAGGCCCAGCGCCCACGGGCCGCGGGTGACGATCTCGTGCTGGAAGTCCACCACCGAGGCGGCGTCCCCGGTGACGTGGGTGGTCATCCCGTCGCGCTGCTCGCGCAGCTCCTTCACCACCCGCTTGGCCTCGGCGCCCTGCGGATCGCCGTGGACCAGCACCTCCACGGTGCTCACCCCCGGCGAGACCGCGGTCACGGCCCGGACCCCGGCGACGTCGGGGAGCTTGGAGACCACCTGGTCGGCGTAGTGCTGGGCGGCCGCCCGGTCGGCCTCGACCACCACCGTCACCGGTGCGGGGGCCAGGGCCGGGAAACGCTGCTCGACGGTCTCGGCCACCTGCCGGCCGGCCGATGAGGCCGGCAGCACGGCGGCGCCGGAGCTGCGCCAGTCGGAGCCGAGGAATGGGGCGCCGGCCGCCATCAGCAGCGCCACGCAGGCCAGCACCACCGGGATCGCCCGGCGCTGCACCCGCCGCACCGTCCGGGTGAAGAAGCCCTCGTCGGGCACCGGCTCGGTGGGGGTCTTGACCTTGTGGCCGACGAAGCCCAGCAGTGCGGGGATCAGGGTCAGCGCGGCCGCGACGGCGATCACCACCACGCTCACCCCGGCCACCGCGACCGCCCGGAAGACCGGGCTGGTGAAGACGAAGAGGCCGGAGAGCGCGACGGCCACGGTCAGGCCGGAGAACATGACGGTCCGTCCGGCGGTCGCCGCCGTCCGCTCCACCGCGGCGGCGATCGCGGCCCCGTGGCCGCGCTCCTCGCGGAAGCGGTTGACCATCAGGAGGGCGTAGTCGATGGAGAGTCCGAGGCCGAGCACGGTGGCGATCGGCAGCACGCTGGTGTCGATGTCCATCAGCCGGCTGAAGCCGAACATGGCCAGCAGCGCCCCGCCCACCGAGGCGACCGCCCCGATCACCGGCAGGCTGGCGGCCGCGAAGCCGCCGAAGACCAGCACCATGACCAGCAGCGTCAACGGCAGCGTGACGATCTCACCGAAACGGGTGTCCGCCTGGGTCTGGGCGACCACTTCCTGCTGGGTCACCAGGTCCCCGCCGACGGTCACCTTGGCACCCGGCGCGTGGATCCCCTTCAAGCCGTCCGTCACGGCCTTGAGCTGCGCGTCGGTCGAGCCGTCCGCCATCCGCACGGAGACCAGCGAGGCTTTCCCGTCCGCGGCGCTCAGCGCCCCGTCACTGCCGTACGTGTCGGCCACCGAGAGCACCCCGGGCAGCTTCCCGATCACCGAAGTGGCGTCCGTGACGGCCGACTTCACCGCCGGGTCGGTCACCTGTACGCCGTCCACCACCGCGGTGACGGTCCCCCGCGAGGGGTCGGCCTGGGCCAGCACGGCGGCGCCGGCCGAGGACTCCGAGCCCTTGGCGTCGGTGGCCGAGACGGTGCCCTCGAACACCTTCCCGCCGATCAGCACGCCGAGGACGAGCACCACCGCCCAGAGGCCGAGCACCCAGCGGCGGCGCCGGAAGCAGAACCGACCGAGGGCCGCGAGCCGTCCGCCGACCTTCTGGTCGTCGGACGGGGAGGGGGGTGCCGCAGTGAGGATTGTGCGCATGGTGCGTAGGCCTTTCGGGCGGTTCCCCACCAAGCTAGGTGTAAACCACCCAATTCCCTATACCGCTGCGCCGCGATCCATCTCACACGAACGGACCCCCCGTCCCGGGAACCGGGACGGGGGGTCCGTGTACTACCGAACCTCAGAGACCGAGGTCAGGCGGTGTTCAGCTCTGGCCGCCGGCCAGCTTCTCGCGGAGCGCGGCGAGCGCCTCGTCCGAAGCGAGGGCGCCGGAGCCCTCGTCGCTGGCCGAGGTGTAGGAGCCACCGGCAGCGGCGGCGACGGCGTCGCCACCCTCGGCAGCGGCCTCGGCGTCGGCCTCACGGCTCTTGATGACCTGAGCCTGGTGGGCCTCGAAGCGGGTCTGCGCCTCGGCGTACTGGCGCTCCCACTCCTCACGCTGCTTCTCGAAGCCCTCGAGCCAGTCGTTGGCCTCGGGGTCGAAGCCCTCGGGGTAGATGTAGTTGCCCGCGTCGTCGTACGAGGCAGCCATGCCGTAGAGGGTCGGGTCGAACTCGGCCGCGGCGGCGTCGCCACCGAGGGCCTCGTTGGCCTGCTTCAGCGAGAGGCTGATGCGACGACGCTCGAGGTCGATGTCGATGACCTTGACGAAGATCTCGTCGCCGACCTGGACGACCTGCTCCGGGATCTCCACGTGGCGCTCGGCCAGCTCGGAGATGTGGACCAGACCCTCGATGCCCTCGTCCACGCGGACGAACGCACCGAACGGAACCAGCTTGGTGACCTTACCCGGGACGACCTGGCCGATCTGGTGGGTCCGGGCGAACTGCTGCCACGGGTCCTCCTGGGTCGCCTTCAGCGACAGGGAGACGCGCTCGCGGTCCATGTCGACGTCGAGGACCTCGACGGTGACCTCCTGGCCGACCTCGACGACCTCGGACGGGTGGTCGATGTGCTTCCAGGACAGCTCGGAAACGTGGACCAGACCGTCGACGCCACCCAGGTCCACGAAGGCACCGAAGTTGACGATCGAGGAGACGACGCCGGAGCGCACCTGACCCTTCTGGAGGGTGGTGAGGAAGGTCTGGCGGACCTCGCTCTGGGTCTGCTCCAGCCAGGCACGGCGGGACAGGACCACGTTGTTGCGGTTCTTGTCCAGCTCGATGATCTTGGCCTCGAGCTCCTTGCCCACGTAGGGCTGGAGGTCGCGGACGCGGCGCATCTCGACCAGCGAGGCCGGGAGGAAGCCACGGAGGCCGATGTCGAGGATGAGACCACCCTTGACGACCTCGATGACGGTACCGGTGACGATGCCGTCCTCTTCCTTGATCTTCTCGATCGTGCCCCAGGCACGCTCGTACTGAGCGCGCTTCTTGGACAGGATCAGACGACCCTCCTTGTCCTCCTTCTGGAGAACCAGGGCCTCGATCTCGTCGCCGACCTTGACGACCTCGTGCGGGTCAACGTCGTGCTTGATCGAGAGCTCGCGGGAGGGGATGACACCCTCGGTCTTGTAACCGATGTCGAGGAGCACCTCGTCACGGTCGACCTTCACGATGATGCCCTCGACGATGTCGCCATCGTTGAAGTACTTGATGGTCTCGTCAATGGCGGCGAGGAAAGCCTCGGCATCGCCGATGTCGTTGACCGCAACCTGCGGGGTGGTGCTGACAGAGGTGTCGGTGGGGCTCGTCATTAGGAAAAGGGCTCCGGTACGGACATGAAGTCGTAGGTAATGCCACGCGGAGGGCCCGTATCGCTCCCACCGAAAGCCGGACAGCCAAGACGACGGCCCACCTGTCTGGGTAACCAGATGGTGTCCGTCTTGCGACCGTGGGGTCTTCGACAGATGCGAGCGCGACCTGCTCCGTCCGAGGCGCGCAGGCCCGCAGCGCAACTTGTAGCATACGGGGACAGCCGGGCACGGTCAACGTCGAAGACGACGAGACGGTGGAGGCCGGGATGGATCAGGCCATATCCTCCGATTGCGCACCCAGCAGGTGGCAGCCACAGGGGCCTCTCCCCGGATGCCACGGCCGTGAACCGGACCTCGTAGAGGACCGCTCGCGACAGCAGCGCTTCCGCACCCCATACCCTACGCGACGGGCTCCACGACCTTGGCCACCACCCCCTCCTCCACCGACCCCGACGACCTCGCGCCGCTCGACCTCCCCGAGGAGGACGAGGACGAGGCGCTGCGGCGGGACGCCGAAGCCGGCGAGTCCAGCCGGGCCAGCCGTCACTGGTGGGACCGGAACGCGGACGAGTACCAGGACGAGCACGGCGCGTTCCTGGGCGACGACCGCTTCACCTGGTGCCCCGAGGGCCTGGACGAGGCCGAGGCCGGGCTGCTCGGCGACCCGGCCGGGCTCAAGGGGCTGCGGGTGCTGGAGCTCGGCGCCGGCGCGGCCCAGTGCTCGCGCTGGCTGGCCGCCCAGGGGGCGGTGCCGGTGGCGCTGGACATCTCCTACCGGCAGCTGCAGCACTCCCGGCGGATCGACCTCGGCCGGGGCACCGAGCCGCTGCCGGTGGTGCAGGCGGACGCGGGCGTGCTGCCGTTCGCGGACGGCTCCTTCGACCTGGCCTGCTCGGCGTACGGGGCGGTGCCGTTCAGCGCCGACACCGCCGAGCTGATGCGCGAGGTGCACCGGGTGCTGCGGCCCGGGGCCCGCTGGGTGTTCTCGGTGACCCACCCGATCCGCTGGGCCTTCCCGGACGAGCCGGGGGTGGAGGGGCTGACGGCCACCGCCTCGTACTTCGACCGCACCCCGTACGTCGAGCAGGACGCCGAGGGGCGGGCCACCTACGTGGAGCACCACCGGACGGTGGGCGACCGGGTGCGCGAGCTGACCGGGGCGGGCTTCCGGCTGCTGGACCTGGTCGAGCCGGAGTGGCCGGAGGGGCTGGAGCAGGAGTGGGGCGGCTGGAGCCCGCTGCGCGGCCGGCTGATCCCGGGCACCGCGGTCTTCGTCGCCGAGCGGGGCTGAGCCGTGCGCTCCGCCGGGCTCGAACTGCCGGTCCGCACCGCCGTGCCCGCGCTCCAGCGGGCGCTGGCCTCGGACGGGGTGGCGGTGCTCTCCGCCCCGCCCGGGACGGGCAAGACCACGCTCGTCCCGCTGGCACTGGCCGGGCTGGCCGACGGGCTTCCGGGCCCGGCGCGGCGGGTGCTGGTGGCCGAGCCGCGGCGGCTGGCGGTGCGGGCGGCGGCCCGGCGGATGGCCTGGCTGCTGGGGCAGCCGGTCGGCGGGGCGGTCGGCCTGACGGTGCGCGGCGAGCGGCGGGCGGGGCCCTCGACGGTGGTCGAGGTGGTCACCACCGGCGTGCTGCTGCAACGGCTGCAGCGGGACCAGGAGTTGACCGGGGTCGACGTGGTGGTGCTGGACGAGTGCCACGAGCGGCACCTGGACGCGGACACCGCGCTGGCCTTCCTGTTGGACGTGCGGGGCGCGCTGCGGCCGGAGCTGCGGATCGTCTGCGCCTCGGCCACCTCGGACACCGCCGCCTGGGCCGAACTGCTGGGCGGCGCACCGGTGGTGGAGGCGCACGGCGTCTCGTACCCGGTGGAGACGGTCTGGGCGCCGCCGCCGCGCGGGGTCCGGCCGCCGCAGGGGACGCGGGTGGACCCGCTGCTGCTGGAGCACGTGGCCGCGACGGTGCGGCGGGCCCTCTCGGAGCGCGACGGGGACGTGCTGTGCTTCCTGCCGGGGGTGGGGGAGATCGCCCGGGTGGCAGGGCAGTTGGGGGCTTCCGGGGTCGAGGTGCTGCAGCTGCACGGGCAGGCTCCGGCGGCGGTGCAGGACGCCGCGCTGACGGCGGGCGAGGGGCGCCGGGTGATCCTGGCGACCTCGGTGGCGGAGTCATCGCTGACCGTGCCGGGCGTGCGGGTGGTGGTCGACTCCGGATTGGCCCGGGAACCGCGCACCGACCACGCGCGCGGCCTGTCCGGGCTGGTGACGGTGCGGGCCTCGCTGGCGGCGGCCCGGCAGCGCGCCGGGCGGGCCGGCCGCGAGGCTCCCGGGGTGGTCTACCGGTGCTGGGCCGAGGCGGAGGACGCACTGGCGCCGCGCTTCCCGACCCCGGAGATCGCCCAGGCCGAGCTGACCTCCTTCGCGCTCCAGGCGGCCTGCTGGGGCGACCCGACGGCCGCCGGGCTCGCGCTGCCGGACCGCCCGCCCGCCGGGGCGATGGCGGCGGCGCGTCAGGTGCTGGCCGGCCTGGGCGCGGTGGACGCGGACGGGCGGGCCACCGCCCGCGGGCAGCGGATCGTCCGCAGCGGGCTGCACCCGCGGCTGGCCCGGGCGCTGCTGGACGGCGCGGAGCTGGTCGGGGCACGGCGGGCGGCGGAGGTGGTGGCGCTGCTCTCCGAGGAGCCGCCGCGGGCCTTCGGCGACGACCTGACCGAGGCGTGGCGGCGGGTGCGGTCGGGAGCGTCCGACGACCCGTACGCGCGGCGGTGGAAGGACGAGGTGCGGCGGCTGGGGCGGCTGGTGGAGGGCGTCGGCGACAGCCCCTCGGTGACGGAGCGTCATGTACCGGGGATGGTGGCCGCCTTGGCGTACCCGGAGCGGATCGCGCGGGCGCGGGCCGCGGACGGGCCGTACCTGATGGCCTCGGGGACGGCCGCCGAGCTGGGGGCCGGTTCGCGTCTGGCGGGCGAGGAGTGGCTGGCGGTGGCGGTCGCGGACCGTCCGGCCGGGGCGCACTCGGCCCGGGTGCGGCTCGCGGCGGCCCTGGAGGAGGAGACCGCGCGGGTGGCCGGGGCGGCGCTGCTGGCCTCCCGCGAGGAGGTCGAATGGTCCTCGCGGCAGGGCGAGTTGACGGCGCGGCGGGTGTCCGCGCTGGGGGCGGTGGAGCTGGAGGCGGCGCCGCTGGCGAAGCCGGATCCGGAGCTGGTGCGGGCCGCACTGCTGGACGGCCTGGCCCGGGAGGGGGTCGGAGCGCTGCTGCGGTGGACGCCGGAGGCGGTCGGGCTACGGTCCCGACTGGCCTTCCTCCAGCGGGAGTTGGGCGAGCCCTGGCCCGAGGTGGACGACACGGCGCTGGCCGGGGGCGGCTGGCTGGAGCCGGAGCTGTCCCGGGCCCGGCGGCGGGCCGACCTGGAGCGGATCGACGTGGCCTCGGCCCTGCAGCGGCTGCTGCCCTGGGCCTCCGGCCAGGCCGGGCGGCTGGAGGAGCTGGCCCCGGAGCGGATCACCGTGCCGAGCGGCTCGCGGATCCGGGTGGACTACTCGGGCGACCGGCCGGTGCTGGCGGTCAAGCTGCAGGAGCTGTTCGGCTGGCAGGCCGCACCGAAACTGGCCGACGGACGGGTGCCCCTGACGGTCCACCTGCTCTCCCCCGCCGGCCGCCCGGCCGCCGTCACCGGCGACCTCGCCACCTTCTGGCGCGAGGGGTACAAGGCGGTCCGGGCCGACCTGCGCGGCCGCTACCCCCGCCACCCGTGGCCGGAGGACCCGAGCACGGCGGAGCCGACCAAGCGCACCAACCCCCGCAAGGGCTGAAGGCACGACGCCCGGCAGGGCAGCGGCCCAGGGGCGCGAGGAACTGCGCGAGGCGGAAGAAGGAGACCCGTGTGCCGGGTACGGAGATCCACTTGCACGTGAGTGCCCGTACCCGGCAGACGGGAAGTCACCTCCCGCAGCGCGCAGTTCCTCGCGCCCCTGGGTCGCTGCCCTGCCGCCCCGTGCTGCCCCACCGAAAAGGACGGGCCGGGTCGCCGACGGGCCGTTAGCATCCGCGGCATGGCGACCTTCGTACACCTCAGTTCCGCGGCCAACGCCCCGAAGATCCGGCGGGCCGGGCTGCGGGCCGACAGTTGGGGGCAGGGCGGCGAGCGCGGGGTGTACTGCTTCCCGGTGCTGCCGTCGTTCGCCGTGACGCACCAGTGGCTGCGGGAGCTGGCCCGGCGCGGCACCCGGGGCGGCGGGATGGTGGCCGTGCACCTGCGCCTGGACGACGGACAGCCGGTGCTGGTCGGGCACTACCGGGACCGGGCGAAGAGCGCCCAGCGGACCGTGACGGCGGCCGAAGCGGTGCGCCGGGTACGGGAGTTGGGCGATCCGCTGGGGTGGGAGGTCTTCGTGCCCCGGGCGGTGACGGCCGGCGAGGTACGGCGGGTGCGGGCGGTGCCGCAGGGCGTGGGATGGCGGTACGCGCCCGGCGTCCACGGGACCCGGCCGTGCGTCTGCTTCGGCTGTCAGGGGCGTGGCGAGTACGGCGGGCGGCGGCTGCGCGAGCGGCTGGCGGATCCCTCGGACCTGCCCGGGCCGAAGGTGCCGGTGCTGCTGGAGCGGCTCGCGGCGGCCGGGGACCCGGGCGATCCGGCCGAACTGGGCCGACTGCTGCACTGGTTGGGCAAGCGGGGGCGCGGGCCCGTGGAGGCGGTGGCCCGGCTGGCGGAGCACCCCGACCCGGAGGTGCGGGAGGACCTGGTCTACGCGGTGGCGCGGTGGCGGACCCCGGGGGCGGCCGAGCTGCTGGACCGGCTGGCGGGGGACGAGGTGGCGGACGTGCGGGAGGCGGTGGCGTGGGCCCGCAGGGGCTGACCGGAACTCAACGGGGCCTTAAGGGAGTCGTAGCGGCAGGTCAAGCGGTGTCCGGCCAACTCGGCTCCGCTGCACGGAAGATGGCAAAGACTTCGCCTAACGGGCGGGTTTCCCATTGACGACCCGCATTGGTCTGGACCATCTTGTGGAGGCCGCGCGGCTGCCATCCCCCACCCCACGTTGAGGAGTACCCGCCCATGAGGCGCGTCGCCTTGCCCATCGCAGCCGCCACGGCCGCCGCCCTGACCGTCCCGCTCTCCGCGGTGGGAGCCCATGCCGAGGCCGGTGTGACCGGGGTGACCGCCACCTACGCGGTCACCTCCAACTGGCAGACCGGCTTCGAGGCCAGTTACACCGTCACCAATCACACCAACGCGTCCGTGGCCACCTGGGCGCTCTCCTTCGACCTGCCGGCCGGCGAGACCGTGACGGGTGCCTGGAACGGCACGCTCACCTCCGTCGCCGTCACCGGCGGGCGCCGGTACACCGTCACCCCGCCGAGCTGGGCCGGGCCGTTGGCGCCCGGGGCGACGGCGGCGGTGGTCGGGTTCGGGGTGAGCAACGGCTCCGCGCCGCAGACCGCTCCGGCCAACTGCACCGTGAACGACAAGCCCTGCGCCGGCCTGCCGGCCGACACCGCCGCACCGAGCGTGCCCGGCGGCCTGAAGGTCTCCGGCACCGGGCCGGGCAGCGTCTCGCTCGCCTGGAACGCCAGCACCGACGACCAGGGCGTGGCCGGCTACCACCTGCGGGAGGGCGGCGCAGTGGTGGCCACCGTGACCGGCACCACCGCGACGGTCGGCGGCCTGCTGGCCGGGAGCACCCACGTGTTCGGCGTCTCGGCCTTCGACGCGGCCGGGAACGAGTCGGCCGTCTCGGCGACCGTGTCGGCCGTGGCCGGCAGCGGGACGGCGGCGGGGGCCTCCGCCCCGTACGTGGACCTGGGCGCGTACCCGACGCCGAGCCTGACGGCGCTGTCGGCGGCGAGCGGGCTCAAGCAGTTCTCGCTGGCCTTCCTGATCAACGGGAGCCAGCCCTGCACGGCCAGTTGGTTCGGCGCCTTCGACCCGGCGAGCGGCTGGTACAAGCCGGAGATCGACGCCTTCCGGGCGGCCGGCGGCACCGTGCGCCCGTCCTTCGGCGGGGCCAACGGGACCGAGCTGGCGCAGTCCTGCACCACCGTGGCCGCGCTGGCGGCGCAGTACCAGAAGGTGGTCGACGTCTACGGGCTGGACCACATCGACTTCGACATCGAGGGCACCGCCGTCACCGAGAAGGCCTCGGTGGACCGGCGCTCGGCCGCCGTCGCCCAGGTGCAGGCGGCGCAGCGGGCCAAGGGGCGTGACCTGAAGGTCAGTCTGACGCTGCCGGTGCTGCCGAGCGGGCTGACGGCCGACGGGGTCTACGTGCTGCAGTCGGCGAAGAACGCCGGGCTCGCGGTGGACGTGGTCAACGCGATGGCGATGGACTTCGGGGACTGGGCCGCGCCGAGCCCGGCCGGGAAGATGGGCGCGTACGTGATCCAGTCCGGGCAGTCCACCCAGGCCCAGGTGCGGCAGGTGTGGCCGGAGCTGACGGCGGCCCAGGCGTGGGCGAAGACCGGGCTGACGCCGATGCTGGGGCAGAACGACACGCCCTCGGAGGTGTTCGGGCTCGCCGACGCCCAGCAGGTGGTGGCGTTCGCGCAGCAGAACCACCTGGGTGAGCTGGCGTTCTGGGAGATGACGCGGGACGCCAACGCGTGCACCGGGTCGCTGCCGAAGTGCACCAACGTGCCGCAGACGCCGTACCAGTTCTCGAAGCTGTTCGCGGCGTTCAACGGGTGAGCGCACCGGGGGCGCGAGGGCTGTTCGACCGGCAGTGCGGCGAGCCGCCTTCCGCATCGCGCAGTTCCTCGCGCCCCCGGGTGCGTACCTTCCGCAACCCTAGTGGGCCGCTTCCTCCCAGTTGGCGCCGATGCCGACGGAGACGTCGAGCGGGGCGCGCAACGGGTAGGCGGCGGCCATCTGTTCGCGGACCAGGGCCTCGACCTGCTCGCGCTCGCCCGGGGCGAGTTCGAGGACGATTTCGTCGTGGACCTGGAGGAGCATCCGGGTGGAGAGCTTCGCCTCGGTCAGCGCCCGGTCCACGTTGAGCATCGCGATCTTGACGATGTCGGCGGCGGTGCCCTGGATCGGGGCGTTGAGGGCCATCCGCTCGGCCATCTCGCGGCGCTGGCGGTTGTCGCTGGTGAGGTCGGGGAGGTAGCGGCGGCGGCCGAGCAGGGTCTCGGTGTAGCCGACTGCGCGGGCCTCCTCGACCACCCGGTGCAGGTAGTCGCGGACGCCGCCGAAGCGCTCGAAGTAGGTGTCCATCAGGCCCTGGGCCTCGTTCGGCTTGATGCCGAGCTGCTGGGAGAGGCCGTAGGCGGAGAGGCCGTAGGCGAGGCCGTAGGACATCGCCTTGATCTTGCGCCGCATCTCGGCGTCGACCGCCTCGGGAGCGACCTCGAAGACCTGGGAGGCGACCGTGGTGTGCAGGTCCTCGCCGGACTCGAAGGCCTCGATCAGCGCGGCGTCCTCGGAGAGGTGGGCCATGATGCGCAGCTCGATCTGCGAGTAGTCCGCGGTGAGCAGGGCCTCGTAGCCCTCGCCGACCACGAAGGCGCGGCGGATCTGGCGGCCCTCCTCGGTGCGGACCGGGATGTTCTGCAGGTTCGGGTCCTGCGAGGAGAGCCGGCCGGTGGCGGCCACCATCTGGTTGAAGGTGGTGTGGATCCGGCCCTTGGGCGAGACGGTCTTGAGCAGGCCCTCGACGGTGGTGCGCAGCTTGGCCTGGTCGCGGTGGCGGAGCAGGATGACCGGGAGCTCGTTGGTGGTCTGGGTGGCCAGCCAGGCGAGCGCGTCGGCGTCGGTGGTGTAGCCGGTCTTGATCTTCTTGGTCTTGGGGAGGGCGAGCTCGCCGAAGAGGATCTCCTGGAGCTGCTTGGGCGAGCCGAGGTTGAACTCGTGGCCGGCCGCGGCGTGCGCCTCGCCGACCACCCGCTGGATCTCGGCGGCGAACTGCGACTCGATGGTGGTGAGCCACTCGCGGTCGGCCGCGATGCCGGTGCGCTCCATCCGGGCCAGCAGCTCGGCGATCGGCAGCTCCATCTCGTGCAGCAGCTTCACGGCGCCGACCTGGGCGAGCCGGGTGTCGAAGTACTCGGCGAGGTCGAGCACGGCGCGGGCCTGGGCCATCAGGGCCTGGGCGCCGGCGGTGGGGTCGTGCTCGGGGGCGTCGAAGGAGAGCTGGCCGCTCTCGGCCACCTCGGCGGGGGCCAGCGAGCGGGCCAGGTACTCCTCGGCGAGCACGTCGAGGGTGAAGGTGCGCCGGCCCGGCTTGTCGAGGTAGGCGGCGAGCGCGGTGTCGGCGACCACGCCCTCGATCCGCCAACCGCGCTCGGCGAAGGCGCGCATCACCTGCTTGGCGATGTGCAGGGCCTTCGGGCGGGCCGGGTCGGCCAGCCAGGCGGCGAGGGCGCGCTCGTCGGCCTCGGCGAGCTCGGCCGGGTCGAACCAGGCGGCGGTCTCGCCGGTGGCCAGGGCGATCTGCTCGACCTCGCCGGAGCCGAGGGCCCACTGGTAGAGGGCGGCGACCGCGACGGTGCCGGCCGCGTGCTCGGCCAGCCAGGCGGCGAGCGCGCCCTCCTCGGTGAGCAGGGTGCCCTCGACGGCGATGCCGGGGGCGGGGGCCGCCTCGGCCTCGTCGGCGGGGGCCGGGTCGAGGGCGTAGACCCGCTCGCGGAAGTTGGGGTTGCGGAACTCCAGCGACTCCAGCAGCTGGCCGACCGCCTCGCGGTCGAACGCCTGACGCGCCAAGTCGTCGACGGCGAGCGGGAGTTCGACGGTGCGGACCAGCTCGGTGAGCACCCGGTTGCGCTTGACCGAGTCGAGGTGCTCGCGGAGCTTCTCGCCGATCTTGCCCTTGACCTCGTCGGCCCGGGCGACCAGCTCGTCGAAGGAGCCGTAGAGGTTGACCCACTTCGCGGCGGTCTTCTCGCCGACGCCGGGGATGCCGGGCAGGTTGTCCGACGGGTCGCCGCGCAGGGCGGCCAGGTCGGGGTACTGACTCGGCGTCACGCCGTACTTCTCGGCGACCTTCTCCGGGGTGTAGCGGGTCAACTCCGAGACGCCCTTGGTCGGGTAGAGCACGGTGACGTGCTCGGTGACCAGCTGCAGCGAGTCGCGGTCCCCGGTGACGATCAGCACGTCGTAGCCGGCCGCCTCGGCGGCGGTGGCCAGGGTGGCGATGATGTCGTCGGCCTCGAAGCCCTCGACGGACATCCGGGAGACGTGCATCGCGTCGAGCAGCTCGTGGATCAGGCCGATCTGGCTCTTGAACTCGTCCGGCGTCTTGGCCCGGTTCGCCTTGTAGTCGGGGAACTCCTCGGAGCGGAAGGTCTTCCGGGAGAGGTCGAAGGCGACCGCGAGGTGGGTCGGCCGCTCGTCCCGCACCGTGTTGGCGAGCATCGAGGCGAAGCCGTAGATCGCGTTGGTGGTCTGGCCGGTGACGGTGGAGAAGTTCTCCGCGGGCAGCGCGAACCAGGCCCGGTAGGCCATGGAGTGCCCGTCGAGCAGCATCAGCCGGGGACGCTCCCCGGGGCTCGCCGCTGCCTTGTCCGTACTCTGCGTAGCCACGTCCACGTCCGTTCCTGCCGATTGCTCTGCCACTGACCGATCCTATGGCCCGGCGGGGACATCCCCGTGTCGCCGCGAGCGGGCGGTCGTACGATCACGGGAGCACCACCGCAGCACCACGACGTGATCTCGCAGTGACCCTCGAACGGCAGGAGCACCATGACCGACGCGGCCCCGATCCTGAACGTCCCGCAGGACGTGCTCGACCACTTCGCCAAGCTGGGCGTCGACCCCTCCACCTTCAGCGGCGGCCACCTCGGCGACCGGCTGGGGATCAAGGTGGTGGAGGCCAGCGCGGACCGGGTGGTCGGCACCATGCCGGTGGAGGGCAACCAGCAGCCGTACGGGCTGCTGCACGGCGGGGCCTCGGCGGCGCTGGCCGAGACGCTGGGTTCGATCGGCGCGATGCTGCACGCCGGCCCCGGCCGGTACGCGGTCGGGGTGGACCTGAACGCGACTCACCACCGGTCCGCCACCTCGGGGTTGGTGACGGGCGTGGCCACCGCGGTGTTCAAGGGACGGACCGCGGCCACCTACGAGATCGCGATCACGGACGACACCGGCAAGCGGATCACCAGCTGCCGGCTGACCTGCATGCTCCGCGACCTCTGACCGCACGAGCCCCCGCACGTCCGCGCGCTCTTCCCGCGCGCCCCCCACGCCCCCTTGTTTGGCACCTGTCCGCACCGGGCAGGAAGCTGCCGGACGAGGGGGCGCTGGCATGTCCGGGGACGGGCTCGGGCCGTTGGAGGCCGGGGACGGCACGGTGCGGACCGAGGGCGGTCCGACCGGCCGACTGGCGCGCGCGCAGCGGGAGTTGGGGCTCCGGCGGCGGTACGCGCTCCTGGCCCTCGCGGTCGCCGTCGTCGCCCTGCTGGTCTTCCGCGCGCTGGAGCGCGACCCGCCCGCCCGGGCCGCACCGCCGCCGGTCCCGTACCCGGCCCAGGTAACCAGGCTGACGGTGACGGCCGAGGGGCGGGCCGAGGGCAGGCACCTGCTGGTGTCGGCCGAGCTCCGGGTGGAGGGGGACGCCCCGGTGGACCTGCTGGCGGTGGGCCAGCCGTACCCGGGGATCAGCCTCGCGGTGCGGGGCGGACTGCCGCTCACCGCGGCGGCCGGACGGCCGCTGCTCCTGCGGCTCGAGTACGACCTGACGGACTGTTCGACCGTACCCATCGGAGTGGGACTGCCCTACATCGATGTAACGCTGCGTAACACCCGCGCAATCCAGACGGTGAGTCAGATCCCGGGGGCGGTTTACTCCGAATCACTGGCCCACTGGCTCGGATCGGCCTGCCGAAGTTCCGATATCCGGACGGCTCCGGCCGAAACCGTCTCTCCGGACGGCGGCGTCCGATAACCGGACGGATCGCCGACCACCTGCATTTCTGGCGGCAATTCAGGTCCACGGACGGGTCAAGCTCCTGTCAAGGACCCGGGAACAGTGGGCGAACGACCACCATGTGAGATTAATCCGCCGTGTCCTCATAACAAGAGAATCACAGCCTGTCCGCACCCCTGCCCGAGCCGCGAAATGCGCTCTAGAGTCACGGCCAGTCACCGCGCCACACAATCGGGCCTGGCCCCAGCGCGCGACGAGCACCCCGTCACATCCGGCCCGGTGCTTTTCCTCAGAAAGGGAACCCTCGTGCGTAATCGTTCACTGCTTGTCGTGAGCATCGCGGTCGCCGGAGCGCTCACGGTCTCCGCCTGCGGCTCGCGCGGTGAGAAGAAGGCCGAAGAAGGCGCCGCCGGCGGCAGCGTCAAGGTCGTCATCGGTGTCGACGCGCCCCTGACCGGCAAGCTCTCCGCCCTCGGCCTCGGCATCAAGAACTCCGCCGACCTCGCGGTGAAGAAGGCCAACAAGGACAAGACCGTCCCCGGCGTGACCTTCGAGCTGGAGGCCCTGGACGACCAGGCCAACCCGTCCTCGGGCCAGCAGAACGCCACCAAGCTGGTCGGCAACAAGGACGTCCTCGGCGTCGTCGGCCCGCTCAACTCCGGTGTCTCGCTGACCATGCAGAGCGTCTTCAACGACGCCAAGCTGGCCCAGGTCTCCCCCGCCAACACCAACCCGCAGCTGTCCCTCGGCGCGGACTGGGGCAAGCAGAGCTTCAAGCGCATGTACGCCTCGTACTTCCGCACCGCCACCACCGACGTGGTGCAGGGCAAGTTCGCCGCGCAGTACCTCTACAACGACGCCAAGAAGACCAAGGTCTTCGTCATCGACGACAAGAAGACCTACGGCGCCGGCCTCGCGAACATCTTCCTGGAGGAGTTCAAGAAGCTGGGCGGCCAGGTCGTCGGCACCGAGCACATCAACCCCGACGACAAGGACTTCTCCGCGGTCGCGACCAAGGTCAAGTCCTCCGGCGCCGACTCGGTCTACTACGGCGGCGAGTACCCCGAGGGCGGCCCGCTCAGCGGCCAGATCAAGAAGGCCGGCGCCACCGTCCCGGTCTTCGGCGGTGACGGCCTCTACGACGACGAGTTCATCAAGCTCGCCAACGGCCAGGCCGAGAACGACCTCGCCACCTCGGTCGGCGCCCCGGTCGAGCAGCTGGACTCCGCCAAGGCCTTCATCGAGGGCTACAAGGCGGCCGGCTACCCGGAGCCGTACGCGGCCTACGGCGGCTACTCCTACGACGCCGCCTGGTCGATCGTCGAGGCCGTCAAGGCCGTGGTCGCGGCCAACGGCGGCAAGCTCCCGTCCGACGCCCGCGCCAAGGTGATCGACGCGCTCGGCAAGGTCTCCTTCGAGGGCGCCACCGGCAAGGTCTCCTTCGACCAGTACGGCGACACCACCAACAAGCAGCTGACCGTCTACCAGGTCAAGGACGGCAAGTGGGCCGCCGTGAAGAGCGGCACCTACACCGGCTGAACCGGCTGAACCGGTCCGGCTTCTGACGCCGGGTCACCAGAGTCACACCATGCAGCACCCGGGCGGGGGCGCCAACAGCACCCCCGCCCGTCCCATACCCCACACCACGGAGGCCTGCGGTGCACGAACTGCCGCAAAACCTGGCCAACGGCCTGATGCTCGGGCTGATGTACGGCCTGATCGCCGTCGGCTACACGATGGTCTACGGCATCGTCCAGCTGATCAACTTCGCCCACGGCGAGATCTTCATGGTCGGCGGCTTCGGCGCGCTGACCGCATACCTGCTCCTGCCGTCCGGCACCTCGCTCTGGCTGGCCCTGCCCCTGATGATCGTCGGCGGCGTGATCGTCTCCGTCCTGGTCGCGACCGGCGCCGAGCGCCTGGCGTACCGGCCGCTGCGCACCGCACCCCGGCTCGCCCCGCTGATCACCGCGATCGGCCTCTCGATCACCCTCCAGCAGGTGGTCTGGCGCTTCTACCCCGACGCCAAGAAGGCCCGCACCTTCCCGCACTTCCAGGGCGACGCGATCGACCTCGGTGCCTTCACCCTGCAGCGCAACGACCTCTTCCTGCTGGTCGCCGCCCCGCTCTGCATGATCATCCTGGGCGCCTTCGTCCGGATGACCCGCACCGGCCGCGCCATGCAGGCCACCTCGCAGGACCCGGACACCGCCAAGCTGATGGGCATCAACACCGACCGGATCATCGTGGTCGCCTTCGCGATCGGTGCCGCGTTCGCCGCCATCGCCGCGGTCGCGCACGGACTCCGGTACGGCCAGGTCGAGTTCACCATGGGCTTCATCGCCGGACTCAAGGCCTTCACCGCCGCCGTGCTCGGCGGCATCGGCAACATCTACGGCGCCATGCTCGGCGGCCTGGTGCTCGGCGTCGCCGAATCGCTGGCCACCGCCTACATCCAGCACGTCCCCGGCCTCGACCAGCTCGGCGGTGCCAGCTGGGCCAACGTCTGGGCGTTCGTACTCCTCATCGTCGTGCTCCTGGTGAGACCACAAGGTCTGCTGGGCGAGCGCGTCGCAGACCGGGCGTGAGGCCGCGATGACCACCACCTTCCTCCCCGCTCCCGTCGCCCGCGCCGTCACGGCCGCCGGCGCCGTGCTCACCGCCGCCTCGTCCATGCTCGCCTGGACCTGGACCGACGAGTTCCCCGGCGACCTCACGTACGACTTCTCCCCGGCCGGCCTGCAGTGGGTCGCCCTCGGCTCCGGCCTGGTGACGCTGCTCTTCGTGCTCGCCTCCTACGGCGTGCGCGGCCTGCAGTGGCTCGTCCCGGCCGGCTCCGCCTGGCCGCTGCGGCTGCTCGCCCTGGGCGCCGTACTGAGCTCCTGGCTCTCGGTCACGATGATCTCCTACCAGCTCGGCGGGCTGGCCAACCTGGAGCCCGGCGGCTGGGTGCTCGCCGTCGGCTCGCTGCTCACCCTGGCCGCCTTCGCGCTGCCGGAGGACCGACGCCCCGTCAGCGCCCCCAAGCCGCTGAGCTCCTGGGCCGAGGTCCTGGTGATCGTCGCCGTCTTCGCGGTCGGCCTGCTGCTGTTCGCCTTCGGCATCGGCGCCGAGAAGGAGCTGTTCTCCAGCTACCTGTTCGCCGTGGTGCCCAGCGCGATCGCGCTGGCCCAGGCCGGACTGCTGCGCCGCTTCAGCGCCCTGACGGCCCGTCACCGCGCGGTCACCACCGCCGGGGCCTTCGCCGCCGCGGCCGCCTTCCCGTTCACCCAGTCCAGCGAGCTCTACATCCTGGTCGGGGTCAACATCCTGGTCTTCGCCACGGTGGCGCTCGGCCTGAACGTCGTGGTCGGCCTCACCGGTCTGCTCGACCTCGGCTACGTCGCCTTCCTCGGCGTCGGCGCCTACGCCGCCGCCCTGGTCTCCGGCTCGCAGTTCTCGGTCTTCCGGGGCTGGCAGGCGCCGTTCCCGCTGGCCGTGCTGATCGGCGCGGTCGCCGCCCTGGTCTTCGGCGTGCTGATCGGCGCCCCGACCCTGCGGCTGCGCGGCGACTACCTCGCCATCGTCACGCTGGGCTTCGGCGAGATCTTCCGGATCGCCATGAACAACATGGACGGCACCTCCGGCCCGAGCATCACCAACGGCCCGAACGGCATCGGCGCGATCCCCCAGGTCAACATCCTGGGCTTCGACTTCGGCCAGCCGCACGACCTGTTCGGACTCGAGGTCGGCAAGTTCTCCAACTACCTGCTGCTGATGCTGGCCGTCACCGCGATCGTGGTGCTGGTCTTCAGCCGGGTCTCCGACTCCCGGATCGGCCGCTCCTGGGTCGCCATCCGCGAGGACGAGACCGCCGCCGAGGCCATGGGCATCAACGGCTTCCGGGTCAAGCTGATCGCCTTCGCGCTCGGCGCCACCCTGGCCGGCATGGCCGGCGCCGTCCAGGCCCACGTGCAGAGCGCCGTGACCCCCGAGGTCTACGTCTTCGCCGGGCCCGTCCCGCCGAACTCGGCCTTCCTGCTCGCCGCCGTCATCCTCGGCGGCATGGGCACCATCAGCGGCCCGCTGCTCGGCGCCAGCCTGCTCTACCTGATCCCGGCCAAGCTGGAGTTCCTGAAGGACTACCAGCTGCTGGCCTTCGGCGTCGCCCTGATCCTGCTGATGCGCCTGCGCCCGGCCGGCCTGGTCGCCGGACGCCGCCAGCAGCTGGAGTACGAGAGCGCCGACATCCCCGCCCAGGCCACGCCCGGCGACACCGTCCTCACCAAGGCAGGGGCGTGAACACCCAGATGAGCACCACCACCACGACCGAGACGGTGCTGGACGCCCGCGGCGTCACCATGAAGTTCGGCGGCCTCACCGCCGTCAACAACGTGGACCTCACCGTCAACGCGGGTGAGATCGTCGGTCTGATCGGCCCCAACGGCGCCGGCAAGACCACCTTCTTCAACTGCCTGACCGGCCTGTACGTCCCGACCGAGGGCACCGTCAGCTACAAGGGCACCGTGCTGCCGCCCAAGCCGCACCTGGTGACCCAGGCCGGCATCGCCCGCACCTTCCAGAACATCCGGCTGTTCGCCAACATGACCGTGCTGGAGAACGTCCTGGTCGGCCGGCACAGCCGCACCAAGGAGGGCCTGTTCTCGGCCATCCTGCGCGGCCCCGGCTACCACCGGGCCGAGGCGGCCAGCCGCCAACGGGCCATGGAGCTCCTGGAGTTCACCGGCCTGGCGGCCAAGGCCGACCACCTGGCCCGCAACCTGCCCTACGGCGAGCAGCGCAAGCTGGAGATCGCCCGCGCGCTGGCCAGCGACCCCGGCCTGCTGCTGCTGGACGAGCCGACCGCCGGCATGAACCCCCAGGAGACCAACGCCGCCGAGGAGTTGGTGTTCGCCATCCGCGACCTCGGGATCGCGATCCTGGTGATCGAGCACGACATGAAGTTCATCTTCAACCTCTGCGACCGGACGGCCGTCCTGGTGCAGGGTCAGAAGATCGTCGAGGGCGACAAGGAGACCGTCCAGGGCGACGAGCGGGTCATCACGGCCTACCTCGGCGCACCCCTGGAGACCGCCACCGACACCACTGGTTCCACCAGCACCACCGGCACCGACTCGCAGGCGGGAGACGCCGAATGACCGCGCTGCTCGAGGTCCAGGACCTCCGCGTCGCCTACGGCAAGATCGAGGCCGTCAAGGGCATCAGCTTCACCGCGAACCAGGGCGAGGTCACCACCCTGATCGGCACCAACGGCGCCGGCAAGACCACCACCCTGCGCACCCTCTCCGGCCTGCTCAAGCCGACCGGCGGGACCATCACCTTCGACGGGCAGCCGCTGGGCTCCGTCCCCGCGCACAAGATCGTCGCGCTCGGACTGGCCCACTCCCCCGAGGGCCGGCACATCTTCCCGCGGATGACCATCGAGGAGAACCTCCTCCTCGGTGCCTTCCTCCGCAAGGACACCGCCGGCATCGCCGAGGACGTGGAGCGCGCCTACACGCTCTTCCCGATCCTCGGCGAGCGCCGCAAGCAGGCGGCCGGCACGCTCTCCGGCGGCGAGCAGCAGATGCTCGCCATGGGGCGCGCCCTGATGTCCCGTCCGAAGCTGCTGATGCTGGACGAGCCCTCCATGGGCCTGTCCCCGCTGATGATGCAGAAGATCATGGCCACCATCGTCGAGCTCAAGGCGGCCGGCACCACCATCCTGCTGGTGGAGCAGAACGCGCAGGCCGCGCTCTCGCTCTCCGACCGGGGCTACGTGATGGAGATCGGCAAGATCGTCCTCACCGGCAGCGGCCGCGAGCTGCTGGGCAACGACGAGGTCCGCAAGGCCTACCTCGGCGAGGACTGACCCCCCGTCACGGCGAAGGCCCGCCCCTCCTCGGAGGGGCGGGCCTTCGCCGTGCTTGCCGCGGGGCCGGGGCTCAGGCCTCGGCCGCCTCGGCCTTCTTCTTGTCCTGGGCGTGGCCCTCCTCGATCACGGCCTCCGCGACGGCGGCCATGGTCATCCTGCGGTCCATCGAGGTCTTCTGGATCCAGCGGAAGGCGGCGGGCTCGGTCAGGCCGAACTTGGTCTGCAGGACGCTCTTGGCACGGTCCACCAGCTTCCGGGTCTCCAGGCGCTGGGTGAGGTCGGCGATCTCCTCCTCCAGCGTGCGCATCTCGGTGTAGCGGGAGACCGCCATCTCGATCGCGGGGACCAGGTCGCTCTTGCTGAACGGCTTCACGATGTAGGCCATCGCCCCGGCGTCCCGGGCCCGGTCCACCAGCTCGCGCTGCGAGAACGCGGTCAGCATCAGCACCGGCGCCAGGTGCGCCTCGTGGATCTGCTCGGCCGCCGAGAGCCCGTCCAGCACCGGCATCTTGACGTCCAGGATGGCCAGGTCGGGCCTCAACTCCTCGACCAGCTTCACGGCGGTGGCGCCGTCCCCGGCCTCACCGACGACGGTGTAGCCCTCCTCCTCGAGCATCTCCTTCAGGTCGAGGCGGATCAGCGCCTCGTCCTCGGCGATGACGATGCGGGTGATCTGGGGCGAGTCGGTGTCAAGCGGCTGTGCCTGCTCGTCGGCGGTGCTCACGGGGCTCCTCGTTCCGGCGGGGTGCTGCATGGACGAGCCTACCTAGCTGCACCAGAAGGCGCGCACAGGGTATCCTTCTGAGCGCTCACCCCCGCCGGGTTGGTGGAACGGCATACACGGATGTCTCAAACACATCTGCCCGAAAGGGCTTGCGGGTTCGAATCCCGCACCCGGCACAGCTGAGGGCGGGGCGCGGCCCGATGGCCGCGCCCCGCCCTTTTCGGACGTCGGGTCAGTTGTCGAGTTCACCCACGTGGTGGACGCGGACGAGGTTGGTGGAGCCGGCCAGGCCGGGCGGGGAGCCCGCCGTGATGACCACGATGTCACCCTTCTGGCAGTGGCCCAGGGAGAGCAGTGCGGCGTCCACCTGGGCGACCATCTCGTCGGTGGTGGCCGCGAACGGGCCCAGGAAGGTTTCGGCACCCCAGGTGAGGGCGAGCTGGCCCTGGACGGCCGGCTCGTAGGTGAAGGCCAGCACCGGGATCGGTGAGCGGTAGCGGGTGAGGCGGCGCGCGGTGTCGCCGGACTGGGTGAAGGCGATCAGGTACTTGGCGCCCAGGAAGTCGCCGATCTCGGCCGCCGCGCGGGCGACGGCGCCGCCCTGGGTGCGCGGCTTGTTGGAGTCGGTCAGCGGCGGCAGGCCGGCCGCGAGGACGTCGTCCTCGACGGCGCTGATGATGCGGGCCATGGTGCGGACGGTCTCGACCGGGTACTTGCCGACGGAGGTCTCGCCGGAGAGCATCACCGCGTCGGTGCCGTCCAGGACGGCGTTGGCCACGTCGGAGGCCTCGGCCCGGGTGGGCCGGGAGGCGTTGATCATCGAGTCCAGCATCTGGGTGGCGACGATGACCGGCTTGGCGTTGCGCTTGGCGAGCTTGACGGCCCGCTTCTGCACCAACGGCACGTCCTCCAGGGGCATTTCGACCCCGAGGTCGCCGCGGGCGACCATGATGCCGTCGAAGGCGTCGACGATGGACTCGAGGTTCTCCACCGCCTGCGGCTTCTCGATCTTGGCGAGGACGGGCACCAACCGGCCCTCCTCCGCCATGATCCGGCGGACGTCCTCCGCATCGGCCCCGCTTCGCACGAACGAGAGGGCGATGAGGTCGGCACCGGTCCGCAGGGCCCAGCGCAGGTCGGCGACGTCCTTGTCGCTGAGCGCGGGGACCGAGACGGCGATGCCGGGGAGGTTGAGTCCCTTGTGGTCGGAGATCAGCCCGCCCTCCAGGACGGTGCAGCGGACCCGGGGGCCGGCGACCTCGGCGACCTCCAGGCAGACCCGGCCGTCGTCGACCAGGATGCGTTCACCGGGCCGGACGTCGTCGGCCAGCCCGTCGTAGGTGGTGCCACAGGTGTCGCGGTCGCCGACCACGCCCTCCTCGACGGAGATGGTGAACTCGTCACCGCGTTCGAGGAGTACGGGACCTTCGGCGAAGGTGCCCAGTCGGATCTTCGGACCCTGGAGGTCGACCAGGACCCCGACGCTGCGGCCGGTCTCCTCGGAGGCCTTGCGGACCCGGCGGTACCGCTCCTCGTGTTCCGATTGGGAGCCGTGGCTGAGATTGAAGCGGGCGACGTCCATACCGGCGTCGACCAGGGCCTTGATCTGCTCGTACGAGTCGGCGGCAGGCCCGAGGGTGCAGACGATTTTTGCTCGGCGCATGGCTGAGAGCCTAAACATTACCGGCACGTAACTTTGCCGTTCCGGCCGACCTCACCATGGCGGTTGTCGAACGATTCGGTGAACGACGTGACACATCGTTAGTTCTCGGACCGTGAGGCCGAGTTGGTGCTGACGTACCGGAACCGATGCGGTTCCGTGAAGGCTTGTTCACCCCCGGTTCACCCTCGGTTCGGGTGCCGCTCCCGACTTGGCGGGAATCTCAAGGTCCTGAAGTGCCGCTGGTGGGGGAAGGGTTGACGATGAGAGGACGAGTCATCGGCGTACTTGCGGCGCTGGTGCTGCTGGGCGGGGTGGCATTCGCGCTGCTCCGTCCGGAATCCGGACCGGGGCTCGCCGAAGTGCGGATCCTGATCGGTTCGGAGAAGGCGGAGTTCTTCAACGACCCCGAAGTGGCCGCCGAGTTCCGGGCCAAGGGGTTCGAGGTGAAGAGCCAGACCATCGGCTCCTGGTCGATGGCGAACGCGAAGCTGGACGGCTACGGAATGGTCTTCCCGGCCAGCCGGGGGCCGGCCGAGGAGGTGGCCAAGAAGCGCGGCATCACCACCGAGCCGGTCCGGCCGTTCTACTCGCCGCTGGTGGTGATCGCGCGTCCGAACGTGGCCGCCCTGCTGGTCGACAAGGGCTACGCCACCCACAAGGACAACCAGGCCTGGAAGTTGGACATGGCCAAGTACCTGGAGGCCGTGGGCAACGACGTCCGATGGGACAAGATCAAGGAGCCGCAGGTCATCCCGGAGCTGGCCGGCGACCTCTACGTGACCAGCACCGACCCGGCCACCTCCTCCTCCGGTGCGCTCTACCTGGCCGCGGCCGCCTACGTGAAGAACGGCAACCGGGTGGTCTCCGACGCCGCCGGGGTGCAGGCCGTCGCCCCGCTGCTGCGCAAGCTGACGGCCAAGCAGGGTGACCAGAAGACCAGTTCGGACGGCCCCTTCAAGGACTTCCTGAGCGGGGTCGGCAATCCCCTGGTGCTGACCTACGAGTCCCAGGTGGCCTCGCTGGTGGCGCACGGGACCACGGTGAAGGACCTGGTGGTGCTCTACCCGGACACCACCGTTTCGAGTGACCACACGGCGGTCGCCTTGACGCCGGACGGGCAGAAGATCGCCGAACTGCTGCGGGACGACCCGAAATTGATCAACCTGGCGGCGCTGCACGGCTTCCGCCCGCAGGCCGACCCCGGGGCGTTCGCCCGGGCGCTCAAGGAACCGAACCCGACCACGGCCTTCGTGCCGGGGCTGTCCGAGGCCGGGATCGTGCAGGCCCAGCCGCCGACGGTCGAGGTGCTGGCCTAGCTGGTCGACGCCGCCAAGGGGAAGTGAGGCAGGGGATGAGGGGGGACGGAGTGCTGCGACGGATCGCACCCGCCGTGCTGGCGCTGGCGCTGGCCGGGACGGGCTGCACGAGCGAGGGCGGGGACGGCGGCGGCGGGACGGCGCAGCCGAAGGACGGCGTGCTACGGGTCCTGGCGGGGAGTGAACTCCAGGACATGGCGGCCGTGTTGGCGGACGCCAAGGCGGCGACCGGGGTCACGGTGCAGTTCACCTGGACCGGTTCGCTGGACGGGGCCGACACGGTGGCCTCGGGGCAGGCGGACGGCAAGTACGACGCGGTCTGGTTCCCGTCCAACCACTACCTGCGGCTGGACGAGGCGGGCAGGGGCAAGCTGCTCTCCGAGACGCCGGTGATGAGCACGCCGGTGGCGGTCGGGGTGCGGTCCACCATGCTGAGCGAGCTGGGCTGGGGCGACGGCTCGCAGGTCACCTGGGGGAAGATCGGCGAGGCGGCGGTGGCGGGCAAGCTCAGCTACGGCATGGCCGACCCGTCCCGCTCCAACTCCGGATTCTCCGCGCTGGTCGCGCTGGCCTCGGCCTTCTCGGGGGCCGGCTCGGCCCTCACCGACGCCGACGTGGCCAAGGCCGCACCGCAGTTGAAGCAGTTCTTCAGCGGACAGAAGCTGACCTCGGGCTCCTCGGGCTGGCTGGCGGAGGCCTACCAGAAGGCCGCCAAGCAGAACGAGACCAAGGTCGGCGCCCTGGTCAACTACGAGTCGGTGCTGCTCTCGATGAACCGCACCCTGCCCGCCGAGGACCGGCTCACCGTGGTCCGGCCGGTGGACGGGGTGGTCTCGGCCGACTACCCGCTCAGCCTGCTGGCCTCGGCCGGCAAGCCCGCGCAGGACTCCTTCCAGCGCCTCGGCCGCTACCTGCTCGACCCCAAGGCGCAGCAGCGGATGACCGAGGAGACCCTGCGCCGCCCGGTGGCCACCGGGGTGGCGCCGGCCGCCGGTCTGCCCGCCGACCGGCGCCGGGAGCTGCCGTTCCCGGGCACCCGGGCGGTGGCGGACGGACTGCTGACGGCGTACCAGAACGAGCTGCGCCGCCCGTCGCGGACGGTGTACGTGCTGGACACCTCGGGCTCGATGAAGGGGGCCCGGCTGGAGTCGCTGAAGGCCGCGATGGCCCGGCTGACGGGGGCCCAGGACCCGCGCGGACAGCGGCGGTTCCGCCAGCGCGAGGAGGTGACGGTGGTCGAGTTCGCCTCGGTGGTGAAGTCGGAGCGGACCTACCGGATCCCGGCCGGGCCGCCGGAGGCGGAGCTGGCCCGCATCCAGAAGGAGGTGCAGGGGCTGGCGGCGGACGGCGGCACGGCGGTGTACAGCAGCCTGAAGGAGGCCTTCGAGCTGGTGGCCCGTCAGCGGGCGGAGAGCAACGACGACCGCTTCACCTCGATCGTGGTGATGACGGACGGGGAGAGCAACGAGGGGCTCAAGGACCAGGAGTTCCGTGCCTGGTACGGAGGGCTGTCCGGCGCGGCGCGGGCGGTGCCGGTCTTCCCGATCCTGTTCGGCGACGCGGCGACCGGGCAGCTCCAGGGCATCGCGGACCTGACGGGCGGGAAGCTGTTCGACGGGCGGGGCTCGCTGGACGGGGCGTTCGAGGAGATCCGTGGGTATCAGTGACCGGCTGCTGGGATACCTGGAGTCGCCGCGCAACCTGATCGGGTGCGCGGCGGGCACCGGGGGCCTGGCGCTGTACTTCGCGGGGGCGGCCGGGCCGTGGTGGCCCGCCGTCGTCGCGGGGCTGTACGGGGCGGGCGCGCTGCTCGCCCCCCGGCGGTGGCCGTGGGACCGTCAGGAGGGCGGTGGCGCGCCCGAGGTGGAGGCCGCGCCCGGGCCCGCGGGCGGGGCGGTCGGGCCGACGCCGACGCCGACGCCGGTGCCGCGGCCCGTGCCGAAGCCGCCACGGCCCAAGGCGCTGCCCTCCGAGCTCCGGGCGGAGCTGGCGGTGCTGCGGGAGCGGGCGGCGGCCGTCGGGCTGCCGTCCTCGGTGGACGCGGAGGGGCTGTTCGCGGCGCTGGCGAGGGCGGAGGCCGGGCCGGCCCGGCAGCTGCTCCTCCGGGAGCTGCCGCTCGCGCTCGACGGCTACGTGCGGGCCCGCAGCTGGGAGACGCTGGTCCCTGGCGGGGTCGACCCGACGGCGGCCCTCAAGGCCGAGCTGGAGCGGCTCGCCGGTCTCCTCTGAGGCCGCCCACCCGCCGGTCCGGGCCACCGGGCCACCGGGCCACCGGGCCACCGGGCCACCGGGCCACCGGGCCACCGGGCCACCGGGCCACCGGGCCACCGGGCCACCGGGCCACCGGGCCACCGGGCCACCGGGCCACCGGGCCACCGGCGGCGAGGTTACTGCCGGGTTGCCCTTGCGGACACCCCGGGTCGTCCCTCGCCGGTGACCGTCCGGCCCTGGTGTCACTCCCGTCACTGCGGGCAGGCTTGGCCTCACCAGCAGACCGGAGAGGACCGCCCCAGGTGACCGCCGCCCCACCGCATCCGCCGGTGCCGACGGCCACCTCCCCCGGACGGCACCGCGCGCGCCTCGGCGCGCGGCTGCGTTCAGTCCTGCGGCTGCTCCAGCACTCCCGCCAGCTCGGCCCGCCGCTTGATGCCCAACTTCCGGAAGCTGTTGGTCAGGTGGGTCTCCACCGTGCGCAGCGCCAGGTGCAGCAGCTCGGCGATCTCCGGGTTGGAGTTGCCCTCCGCCGCCAGTCGGCAGACCCGCTGCTCGCCGGCGGTCAGGGCGCCCGCGCCGGTCTGCCGCTGCCGGTCGGTCCGTGCCCCGGAGGCCAGCAGCAGGTCGGCGGCGACGGCGCGCAGCCGGACCGCGCCGATCCGTTCTGCCCGGCTGACCGCCTCCCGCAGGGCCTCCCGGGCAGCCGCGCGCTGCCCGCTGCCGCCGAGCAGCCCGCCGAGGGTGGTCAGCGCGGGGATGAGCTCGACGTCCAGCCCGTCCGCGCGCAGCAGCCGCACCGACTCCTGGACGGTGGCCAGCCCCTGCCGTCCGCCGGTGGCGGCGCCGAGCACCCGCAGGGCCCGGCCGACGGTCCGCGGGGTGTCCCAGACGCGGGCCAGGCGGAGCTCCTCGGCGGCGAGTTCGGCCGCCGGGCCGACCTGACCGAGCATCAGGTGGCAGTCGGCGGCGGCCGAGCGCCAGGGGGTGACGATCGGGCTCAGCACCTGGCGCTCCAGCTGGCGGCGCCCGCAGTCCAGCAGGTCGGCCAGCGCCTCCTCGGCCCGTCCGTCGGCGAGCCGCAGCAGGCCGCGGGCGTAGACGAGTTCGTTCAGCTCCCAGGAGGAGGGGCCGCCCGGCGGGCTGTCCTCGAAGCCGGCCGCGATCAGCTGCCGGGCCTGCACCGGGTGCCCGGTCTCGCAGAGGGCGAGCACGGCCTGGGAGGTGAGGTGGGCGTTGCCCAGGCTGAGCACGCCGCGCTGGTCGGAGGCGGCGGCCAGCTCCTGCAGCATCAGGGAGAACTGACCGCGCATCATCCGGCTCTCGGCCCGCACGCTGAGCAGGCACTGGTAGGCCGGGTGGAGCTTGGCGCCCCGGTGCGCGGTCAGGCCCTCGGCGACCAGCCGGTCCGCCAGGTCCAGCCGGTCGGCCCACTGGGCCAGGGTGGCGGCGGAGGCGGTGAGGTAGCTGGCGGAGAAGCTGTCCATCGGCTGGGCGGTCAACTCGACCACCCGGCGGGAGACCTCGGTGGCCGAGAGCCGTCCGCTGGTGGCGTCGAACTCGGTCAGCAGGCTGTAGGCGGCCGGGGCCACGCCGGTGGCCGAGCGGGCCTCGATCCGGCGCACGCCGTCCACCACCTGGAGCCAGCTCTCGCCGTCGTGGGAGGCGATCATCGCGGTGGCGGCGTGCACGGCGTGGGCCAGGTCGGAGCGGTCGGCGAAGCGCTCGGCCAGGTCCTCCAGCACGTCCAGGGCGGCGGCGGTCTCGCCGCGGCCGGCCAGCGCCACGCCCAGTGCGTTGGCGGCCTCGAAGACCGCCTCGTCGGAGCGGTGCAGCCGGACCGCCTCGGCCAGGTGGCGGGTGCCGTTGACGGACTCCGGCGGCCCCAGGGCCACCTCCAGGCAGCCGAGTTCGACCAGGACGGAGCCCCGGCGGCACTGGCTGAGCGGCTCCCGCAGCGCGCGCCGCAGCAGCCGCACCGCGTACTCGCGGTCGCCGTCGCGCTGGGTCTGCCGGGCGGTGCCGATCAGCACGTCGGCGGCCCACTCGGCGCCGCACACCTCGGTGTGCAGCAGCTGTTCGGCGACCAGGTCGTCCGGCGCGCCGCGGCCGTAGAGCAGGGTGGCGACGCCCCGGTGCAGTTCGGCCCGGCGCTGGTCGCTCCAGCCGGCGAGCAGGGCGGTGGCCAGCCAGGGGTGGGCGAACTCCGGCAGCGCGCCGCCGCGGCCGGGGCGCAGCAGGCCGACGGCCTGCAGGCCGTGCAGCCAGTCCGGGAGCCAGCCGGAGAGGTCGGGGCCCTCGGACGGCCCGGCGTGCCCGGCGTGCCCGGGGTACTCGGGGTGCTCCGAGCGGTCCGGTCGGCCGGTGCGGCCCGACTGGGCGGCGACCAGGTCGGCCAGGCCGACCGAGCCGGTGCGGGTACCGCTGAGCTGGGCGAGGGTGCGGGCGGCGGTGGCGGCCGGCTCGCCGACGCGCTCCAGCCAGTGGCCGACCGCCTCGCGGAAGGCGCCGGTCGGCACCGGGCCGAGTCCGTCGCCGACCGGGCGGCCGTCCGGGCAGGTGAGGGCGGTGAGCAGCAGCGGCAGTCCGGCGGTGGCCCGGTGGCACTCCTGGACCAGGCGGTCCGGCACCGGGCGTTCGAGCCGTGCGGTGAGCAGGGCCGCGGTGCCGGCCTGGCTGAGCGGTGCGAGGCGGCGGGTCTGCAGCACGGCGGCGGGCAGGCCGGCGCCGAACGGCGGCCTGCGGTCCGCCCGTCCGGCGTCCCGGCGCTCCGTCACCACCAGCAGCACGGGCAGCTGGTGGAGCCGGCGGGCGAGCTGGCGCAGCCAGTCGGCGGAGGCCGGGTCGGCGTGCTGGACGTCGTCCACCAGGAGCAGCAGCGGGCGCCGTACGGCGGTCTCGCGGAGCACCTCCCAGGGGGTGCGACCCTCCTCGTCGGGGACGAACTCCGGTCCGGATCCGCTGAGTTGGCGGGCCACCGCGTACGAGTGGCCGGTCTCGTCGGGGGCGCAGGCCGCCCGGCGCACCGTCATGCCCCAGGAGACGGCCGGGCCGGCGACGGCGTCCAGCAGGGCGCTGCGTCCGATGCCGGTCGGGCCGGTGAGCACCAGCAGGGTGCCGGCCCCGTGCCGGGCCAGGTCGGCCAGCCGGGCCGCCTCGGCCAGTACGGCCTGACGTTCCACCAGACCGGCCTGCACCGGGCCCAGCACCCCGGCGGCCGTGCCACCGCTGTACATCGCTTCCCCTCCCACAACCGCTCCTGCTCATTCCACGTGTCCACCCCCTGACCCGGACCCCCCGAACGACCACTTCGTGGTGTGACCTTCGTCTCACCCCGTGGATCTCGTGGTGGACCACGATGGTCACCCCGAGGTGCCCGCGGTGAGCATGTGAGCAGTCGGGGAGGGCGAGGGCTGAGCCGTTCCCGCATGTCAGGGCACCGACGAGGCATGAGGCAGGCCACCGTGACGATCCAGTTCGCCGACGAGACGCTGCGGCACACCGCCGTGGTCCAGGTCGCGATCCATGCGACCGACCCCATCTCCTACGCGGGGGCCGCCAGTCAGCTGCGCGCCTGCGGCGACCTCCAGGTGGTCTCCGAGGCCGGACCGGGCACGGTCACCGTGGTGGTCGCGGAGAGCGTGGACAACGCCGTCACCGGGACCATGCGGCGGCTGGTGCACCGGGACGGCAGCCGGGTCGTCCTGGTGGTGGACCAGATCCGGGAGGCCGACCTGCTGGAGGCCGTCGAGTGCGGGGTCTCCGCCATCCTGCGGCGCCGCGAGGCAACCGCGGAGCGGCTGGGGCAGGCCGTGGTGGCCGCCGCGCGCGGCGAGGGCGACCTGCCCGGTGACCTCCTCGGCCGCCTGATCGCCCAGATGGGCCGGCTCCAGCGCAGCGTCCAGGGCCTGCCCGGCTACGCCCCGCCCGGCATCTCCGAGCGCGAGTCCGACATCCTCCGGCTGATCGCCGAGGGCTGGGACACCGGTGAGATCGCCGGGAAGCTCTCCTACTCCGAACGGACCGTCAAGAACGTCCTGCACGGCCTGACCACCCGCCTCAACCTCCGCAACCGCGCCCACGCCGTCGCCCACGCCCTGCGCGAGGGTTACATCTAAGCCCCAGCGGGTGCCCCCGCCGCCACGGGGGTACGGGTTTCATGTGCGGGACTTGCAGAGCTCACCTGCCGGAAAGGTGCCGGGGGTGTTCGCGGGCGGGTTTTGCGTGCAGACTTCTACGCGCGTCACCGTCTGCCTGCTGACGCCCCGTCCGTTCACGTTGGAGCCGTCCATGCCCTTGAACCGTCGTGACTTCGTCGCCCGGTCGGCGGTCACCGCCGCCGGTGCCGCCCTGGCCGGTGGCCTGCCGATGGTCACCGCCACCGAGGCGGCGGCCGCGCCCGCCGAGCAGCGCGGCCGCGAGAAGAAGAAGCAGACGTTCACCGTGATGGGCACCACCGACCTGCACGGCCGGGTGCTGAACTGGGACTACTTCACCGACGCCGAGTACGACGACAAGGCGCACAACGACGTCGGCCTCGCCAAGATCGCCACCCTGGTGAAGCAGATCCGGGCCGAGAAGGGCTGCGAGCGCACCCTGCTGATCGACGCCGGCGACACCATCCAGGGCACCCAGCTCGCCTACTACTACGCCCGGGTCGAGCCGATCACCGGCAAGCGCGCGCCCAAGCACCCGATGGCCGTGGCGATGAACGCGCTGAAGTACGACGCCGCCGCGCTGGGCAACCACGAGTTCAACTACGGCATCCCGCTGCTGCGCGCCTTCGAGCGCCAGCTCGACTTCCCGCTGCTGGGTGCCAACGCGCTGGACGCGAAGAACGAGCGCCCCGCCTTCCCGCCGTACGTCATCAAGGAGCTGCACCTCGGCCACGGCCGGGCGCTGCGGGTCGGCATCCTGGGCCTGACCAACCCCGGCATCGCGATCTGGGACAAGGCCAACGTGGCCGGGCAGATGGTCTTCCCCGGCATCGTGGAGCAGGCCAGGAAGTACGTGCCGCGGCTGCGCTCGGCCGGCGCCGAGGTGGTCGTGGTGGCCGCGCACACCGGTGCGGACGAGCCGAGCTCCTGGGGCGACCAGCTGCCGTGGGGCGAGAACGTCGCGGCCGAGCTGGCCGCCGCGGTGCCCGGCATCGACGCCGTGCTGGTCGGCCACGCGCACAAGGAGATCCCGCAGCGCCTGGTGACCAACCGGGAGACCGGGAAGACCGTCGTGCTCTCCGAGCCGCTCGCCTGGGGCCAGCGCCTGACCTGCTTCGACTTCGAGGTCGAGTTCGAGCGCGGCCGGTGGAACGTCACCTCGGTGACCTCCCGGGTGCTCAACTCCAACACCGTGCCGGAGGACAAGGAGGTCGTCCGGCTGATCGACGCCCAGCACAAGAAGACGGTCGCCTACGTCAACCAGGTGATCGGCACCTGCAAGAGCGAACTCTCCATCGCCGAGGCCCGGTTCAAGGACGTCCCGATCATCGACCTGATCGGCCGGGTCCAGGTCGACACCGTGAAGGCCGCCCTCGTGGGCACCTCGTACGCGGCCCTGCCGGTGCTGGCCCAGGCCGCGCCGTTCAACCGCACCGCCGTGATCCCGGCCGGCACGGTGAAGCT
This sequence comes from Kitasatospora albolonga, assembly GCF_039535905.1. Lineage (GTDB taxonomy): Bacteria > Actinomycetota > Actinomycetes > Streptomycetales > Streptomycetaceae > Kitasatospora > Kitasatospora albolonga. The sequence continues at coordinate 115,690 of NZ_BAAAYB010000065.1, forward strand.
GCGCGACGCCGCCGGGCTGTACATCTACGAGAACACCCTGGAGGCCCGGGTCCTGACGGGTGCCCAGATCAAGGACTACCTGGAGTACTCGGCGAAGTACTTCGCCCAGCTGGCCCCCGGCGACGCGGTCAACCTCGACACGCTGACCAACCAGGCCAACACGCCGGACTACAACTTCGACTCGGTGTACGGCGTCTCCTACGACATCGACCTGACCAAGCCGGTCGGCTCCCGGATCGTCGGCCTCACCTTCGAGGGCGCCCCGGTCGACCCGGCCGCCCAGTTCGTGCTGGCGGTCAACAACTACCGGGCCAACGGCGGCGGCAACTTCCCGCACGTGGCCAAGGCCACGGTCGCCTGGTCCAACTCCGAGGAGATCCGCAACACGATGATCACCTGGGTGAAGGCCAAGGGCGTCATCGACCCGGCCGAGTTCGGCGGCGGCACCTGGCGCCTGGTCCGGAACGGCGTCCCGCTGTTCTGACCGGGTCCGAACCGGGCATGTACGAGTTGGCGGCACCGGGCACCGGTGCCGCCAACTCGGCTTTCCGGCACGGGGGATGAGATGAAGCGGATCGTCGTCGCGGCGCTGGCGGCACTGGCACTGCTCAGCTGCACCACCGGCGGCGGCCCGGCGCCGCGCCCCAGCGGGCCGAGCGGCACACCGGACGACCCGGTGGCCACCGCCGCCCGGGCCAGGGCCCTGGAGGCCGTGCGGGCCTGGGAGCACACCGCCGCCCACGAGGCCTGGCGGGCCGGGTACTACCCGCTGGACCGGTCCCCGCAGTGGCTTCCGCCCGAGGCCTTCCGCAGCCTCGCCGAGAAGGCCGGCTACCTGAGTGGCAGCGTCGACCCGGCGGACTCCTGGCCGGCCACGGACCGGCTCGCGGAGGTCCGCTGGTCCGACGGGCGCGCCCTCGGCCTGGTCGGGCGCTCGCCCCTGGAAGCGCTGCGGGACATGGCAGGGGAGCAGTTCGGCAGCTGCCACGCCGACTGCACCCCGCTGAAGGTGACCGAGATCCGGCCGGCCCGCCGCGAGCTGGGCACCAGCCGGGGCCAGGCCACCGTCCCGGTCTGGGAGTTCGTCTCCCCCGGCTACTCCGAGCCGTTCGTGCTGCCCGCCGTCGCCGCCCAGCGCCGGGCCGACCCCCTCCCGCCCACGGGCTACCCCTCGTCACCGGCCGGCCTGTCGGTGGCGGAGTTCGACCCGCGCACCGCCTCCTGGGACGGCCTCACCGTCACCGGCACGGTCGAACTCCCGCCCTGCCGACGGGTGTTCCTCAGCGAGGCGTTCGAGACCGAGCACTCCGTGGTGCCGGTGCTGCTGCTCACCGGCACCACCGGCGCCGACTGCGCCACCACCGGGACCGTGAGCGGGACGGCCACGGTCCGCCTGCGCGCCCCGCTCGGGGACCGGACGGTCCTCGACCTGACCACCGGCGAGCCCCGTCCGGTCCGCCCGGTGCCCTCCTCCGGTGGAACCGACGGCTGACCGGCCGCGTCCGATCGGCGCCGACTCGGCTATCCGGTACGGGGGGACGACCAGATGAGACGCATCACGACACTCGCACTCGCGGCGCTGCTGACGGCGGGCTGCGCCGCCACCGACGCCGGGCACGACATCGACCGCACACCGGTGCCCACGACGAGCGGGACGGCCCTGGAGCGGGCCGCGCAGGTGGCCCGGGAGTGGCCGGGGTCGGAGGCGGAACGGGCCTGGTCCGACGGGTACTACCCGTTGGACCCGCGCCAGGAGTGGCTGCCCCCGGACGCCTTCACCCACGGCGGCAAGACCGCCTACCTCAGCGGGCTGATCGAGCCGGTCACCGCACTGCCCACCGCCGAGGCCACCGCCGAGGTGGTCTGGGTCCACGGCCGGCGGCAGGCCCTGCCGATGATCTCGCCGCGGCAGGTGCTGGACGGGCTGGCCAAGGGCAAGCCCCCGTGCGGGGCGGACTGCGAACCCCCGCTGAAGCTCACCGGGGTGGCCCGGGGCAGCCGCACCGTGGCCACCAGCCGGGGCCAGGCCACCGTCCCGGTCTGGGAGTTCACCATCGCGGGCTACCAGGATCCCTTCGTCTACCCGGCGGTCGCCCCGCAACAGCCGCCCGTCGGCCGACCCGTGCAGCGGTGGGCCGACCGGAGCGTGACCTACGAGTCGGTCTCGGCGGACGGACTGACCGTCACGGGCAGGGTGGGGCGGGGCTCCTGCGAGCGGGTGACCGGCACCGAGGCGTACGAGACCGACCGGCTGGTGGTGCTGATCGCCGAGGTGCGGCGGACGCAGCCGCAGCAGCAGCCGTGCACCCTCGTGCTGGTGACGGACCGCGTCACCGTGAAGCTGACCCGCCCGCTGGACGCCCGGCTGGTGCTCGACCTCGCCACCGGCGCCCCGCAGGGGAGCTGGTGAGCTGATGAGCGGCGGCGGCGCGGCCACCGCCGCGCTCCGCCGCCGCACCCGGCCGGCACCTCCACCATCGGCCCGGCACCGAACGCCGAGGGGCCCGGGGAGTCGCACGCTCCCCGGGCCCCTGCTGAAGGCGGGTCAGACGGTGACCGGGGCCGGGGCCTCGGTGGTCTCGACGGTCTCGGCCGGGGCCGCCTTGGGCGGACGCGGGATGGCCAGCGCGGCCAGCGCGCCGAGCACCACGACCGCCACGCCGACCCAGACGGCCGGGTGCAGGCCGTCGGTGAACTCCTGGGCGCCGCGCATGCTGCCGTTGGCGGTGAAGACGCTGCTCAGCACCGCGATGCCGAGCGCTCCGCCGATCTCGCGGACGGTGGTGTTGGCGCCGGAGGCCTTGCCCCGGTGCTCCGGGCCGACCGCGCCGAGCACCACGGCCGCCGTCGGGGCGATGGCGAAGCCCATGCCCGCACCGGCCAGCAGCATCGCACCGACCAGTCGGGAGTACGGGGTGTCCGGGCCGGCCGCCAGGTTGATCCAGGCCAGGCCGCCGGCCTGGAGGAAGAGGCCGAGCGCCATCAGGCGGCCGCCGCCGACCCGGTCGGTCAGCGCGCCGGCGATCGGGGCGATCACCATCGGCATCAGGGTCCAGGCCAGCGTCAGGGTGCCGGCGTGCAGCGGGGTGCGGGGCGGGGCGATCTGCAGGTACTGGGAGAGGAAGAAGATCGAGCCGAAGACCCCGAAGTACATCGAGGCGGAGACCAGGTTGGTCAGGGTGAAGGCCCGGATCCGGTAGAAGCCGAGCGGCAGCAGCGGGTGCGGGGCACGGCGCTCCCAGGCCACGAAAGCGGCCAGCAGCACCGCGGCGACGGCGAAGGCGCCGAGGATCTTCGTGTCGGTCCAGCCGTCCTCGCTGCCGTTGACGATGCCCCAGACCAGGGCGAGCAGGCCGCCGGTGGCCAGCAGCATGCCGACCAGGTCGAGCTTGGCCTTCTCGCCGTGGCTCTCGTTCAGCGCCATCAGGGCGAGCGGGACGGCGACGATGCCGACCGGGATGTTGATCCAGAAGATCCACTCCCAGGCGAGGCCCTCGACCACCGCGCCGCCGACCACCGGGCCGAGCGCGATGGCCAGGCCGCTGACGGCGGACCAGAGGCCGAGCGCCAGGCTGCGCATCTTCTCCGGCACGGCGTTGGAGAGCAGGGTGAGCGAGAGCGGCATGACGGCCGCCGCCCCGAAGCCCTGGATCGCCCGGGCGAGGATCAACTGCCCGCTGGTGTCGGCCAGTCCGCAGCCGATCGAGGAGAGGGTGAACAGCACGATGCCGAGCGCGAAGACCTTGCGGTGGCCGAAGCGGTCACCGAGCGCGGCTCCGGTCAGCAGCAGGCAGGCGAAGCTCAGCACGTAGGCGTTGACGAACCACTGCAGGTCCTGGGTGGTGGCCTTCAGGTCCACCGCGAGGGTGTGCAGGGCGGTGGACACCACCAGGTTGTCCAGCGCCACCATGAACATCGGCAGGCTGCACGCGACGATCGACAGCCAGAGCGGTACCTTGCGCCCGGCGGGGGCGGGTGCGGACATGGCGGGGATCTCCCTTGTCGGGCGGGGCTGTTGGAGGGGTCGGTGGTCAGCCGGCGGCGTCGGTGCGCTGCTGCTCGGCCAGCCGGTTCTTGGCGTCGGGCCAGGTGATCGGGAGCTGCTCGGCGGTGGTGTCCCAGAAGGTGAACACCGACTGCTTGGTCACCTCGCGGAGCCCGGTCATGATCGTGTAGTGCGGTTCGGCCTTGGCGTAGGCGTAGAGCGACTGGCGGTCCTCCCAGGCCGAGAGCGTCCAGAAGACGCCCTTCAGCGGCTGGGCGATCAGCGAGGCGCCGACCGCGCCGGGCGCGGTCTTGACCTGCTTCCAGGCGGCCAGGGACTTGAGGAAGAAGCGCGGCACGTCCTTGAGGGACCGGACCTCCAGCCGGGAGGCCATCACCAGCACCTGGCTGTTCGGGCGAGGGGTGTTGGGGGTGGTCCAGGGCAGCGTGGGCATGCGTCGGCCTTTCGGTGCACTATTGGAGTGTCGCACTATCTATATTAGACAGTGCAGCTACCTAATTTCCAGTGGAGAGCGGAGAAGATGCGGATCTCGGAGCTGAGCCGCCGCAGCGGCGTCCCGGTGGCGACCATCAAGTACTACTTGCGGGAGGAACTGCTGCCCGCCGGGGTGGCCACCTCCGCCACCCAGGCGGAGTACGACGAGCACCACCTCCGGCGGCTCCGGCTGGCCCGCGCGCTGGTCACCGTGCGCGGCTTGTCGGTGTCCACCACCCGGGAGGTGCTCCGGGGCCTGGACGAGCACTCGACCGACGTCCACTTCCTGCTCGGTCTGGCGGTCGGCGCGGTGCCGACCGGCGATGCCGAACCGTCCGTGGACGGACCGCAAGAACCCTCCCCCGCCGATGAGTTGATCTCCGCCATGGGCTGGGAGGTCAGCGAGAAGGCTCCTACCCGCGCCGTGGTCACCGACACCCTCGCCACGCTCAGGGAGCTGGGCCTGCCGGCCGACTGGCAGGCCCTGCTCCCCTACGCCGAGCTGGCCGCGAACACCGCCGCCCTCGACCTCGACCAACTCGAGGGCGTCCCCGACCCCTTGGAGCGGGTCGAGCGTGCCGTCCTGCTCACCATCCTGATGGAACCCGTCCTGCTCGCCCTGCGCCGGATGGCCCAGGAGAACGAGTCCGCCAAGCGCTACGGCCTCCCGGCCTGAGCGACCGTCAGGCCTCGCGGTGGCCCAGCTCGCGAAGGAGTTGGGCCGCCGCCTCCATGCCGGAGGAGAAGGCGGCCTCGTGGGAGCCGATCTGGTCGTGGTAGAGCTGCTTGGAGTGGAAGTAGGAGCCGGCCAGCTTGACCCGGGTGCCCTCGTTCACCTCGTAGATGGTCTGCTGGAGGCGGCGCAGGTCGATGTCGATGACCGGGTGGGAGTACGACAGTTCGCGGATCACCAGCTCCTCGCGGATCTCGCGCGGGTAGTCCAGGGTGACGAAGTAGTCGGTGGCGGACTCGAAGCCGTGCAGGCGGTTCATGTAGTACGCCACGTACGGGCGGCTGACGCCGTCCACCGCGACCTTGCCGTAGTTCCAGTTGTCCCAGCGGCCGCGGTCGGCCGGCATCGCCGAGGCGTCGGTGTGCAGCACCGCGAGCGAGGTGTTGTAGCGGATCTTCTCCAGGGTGCGCCGCTGCACCTCGTCCGGGTTGCTGAGCAGCTCCCGGGCGGTGTCGCCGTGGGTGGCCAGGATCACGTGGTCGAAGCGCTCGGAGCTGCGCGCGGTGGAGACGGTGACGCCGTCCTCCTCCTGGCGGATGCCGGTGACCGGCTCGGCCAGCCGCAGCTTCGGGTCGATCGCGGCGATCGCCTTGCGCACGTAGGAGATCGAGCCGCCGCTGACGGTCCGCCAGTCCACCTTCTGGCCGCCCAGGCCGCCCTCGTCGTGGGCCATGAAGAAGGCGATCACCGTGGTGGCCGGCATCTCCCAGATCAGCTCGGCCGGCACCGACCAGACCGCGGTGCAGAGCAGGATCACGTAGCCGTACCGGAACTCCTGACTGTAGCCGCCCCGGTCCAGGTACTCGCCCAGCGGCAGGTCGGTGCGCTTGCGCAGGAAGTCCTTGCGGCCCTCCTCGTGGAAGCGGCGGGCCTCGCGCCAGATGGTCTGGAACTCGGCGCCGTAGCGGCCGGTCACCTCCTCCTCCGGCAGGCCCATCTCGACGGTGCCGTACTGCAGGCCGCTGTCCAGGTCGAAGAAGTTGAAGCCGCCCAGGTGCTGGCGGCTCTCCACGCCGAGCTCGGCGAAGAACTTGCTGAGGTTGGGGTAGCTGGGCTGGTTGAAGACCACGAAGGCGGTGTCGATGCCGAGGGTGCGGCCCTCGTCCTCCACCTCGATGGTGTTGGCGTGGCCGCCCGGGCGGCCCTCCGCCTCGAAGAGCGTGATCTCGGCGTGCTCGCGCAGCTTGTAGGCGGCGGAGAGACCGGCCACACCGGCTCCGACGACGGCGACACGGGGCTTGGACATCTGGCTGTTCCTCTTCTACGCGGTTCTACGGGGTGATCCAGGTCTGGTGCAGCCGGCCGGCCGTGCCGTCGGCGACGGCGGTGGCGAGCACATAGCCGGGTGCGGGGTGGAGCAGGTCGAACTTCCAGTCGGAGTCCGGGGGTTGGAGCGGGTCGTGGAGCCGGATCGGCGGCTGCCAGGGGGCACTGACGGCGAAGCCGTCCAGCTCCCGGCGCAGGCCGGTGCCGAGCGCCTTGAGGTAGGCCTCCTTGAGCACCCAGTACGCGGCAACCGCGGCCGCCCGGTCCGCCGCGCCGGCCAGTGCGGCCCGCTCGGCGGGGGCGAACCAGCGCGGCAGGTGGGTCACCGCGTCCGGCCGGGCCGGGGTGGCCTCCACGTCCACCCCGCAGGTGCGGCCCTCGGTGACCAGACAGGCCAGCAGGCCCTCGGTGTGCGAGAGGTTGAACCGCAGGGCGTGGCCGTCCGGTTCGGCCTCCGGACGGCCGGAGGCCGCCACCGCGAACCGCCACTCCCCCACCGGGCGGCCGTCCCGGTCGCTCAGCGCGTGCCGGGAGAGCAGCCGGGCACCGAGGTACCGTCTCCGCGCCCCCGCGGTGCGCTGACGGTCCATCCGCTCCCGCTCCGCCCGGGTCAACAGGCCCGTTCCACCGTGGAGTTCGGCGAAGCCGTCGACCGAGCGCTCCGGCAGCAGGTAGAGGTGGGCATCGGCGGCCAGGACCTCGGTGCCCGTGGCCGCGGTGGTCACGGCCTGGCCCGGTACGGGGCAGCCGGGCGGCGCTCGGCCGGCTCGGCGAGGGCGGCCAGGCCGACCAGCCGCTTGAGCCACTCGTCCATGGACTGCCGGAAGCCGGTCCGGCAGGGCTCGCAGACCTTGAGGGTGTGGTCCAGCTCCTCCTTGGCGAAGACGCCCTGGCAGCCGTGGCAGACGGCGGTGCGGGGTGCGGTACGGCGCTCAGCTCTGGGCATGGACGGCTCCGGTCCGTTCGGCGAGCGGGAACTGCCAGTACGAGAACAGCCGGTTGGCCCGGTGCAGGTGCCGCAGCACCCGCATCACCTCGTCCACCTCGGCGGCTCCGGTGACCACCCGGTGCGGCTCGAACTCCTTCGCCAGCCGCTCCAGTTGGAGCAGCAGCAGGGCGCCGCTGGGCAGCGGGTCGTCCAGCGCGGCGTGCGAGTGGACGAAGGTGTGCAGCACCGCGGCGGTGGCGTGCAGGGTCGCGTACTGCTTGGCCAGGTCGAAGAGCTCGGCCGACTGGCCGTACTCCCGGCCGAGTTCGGAGCGCAGCTCGGCGGCCTGCGCGTGCAGGTCCTCGGCCCGCTCCAGCAGCTCGGCGGCCAGCGCGGCGGAGCGCTCCAGCCAGCCGCGCTCCTCGCCCTTGGCGGCGGCGGCCAGCTCGCACAGCCGGGACAGCGCGGCCGGCGCGCCGAGCAGCGCGTCGTCCTTGCCGCGGCTGAACAGCTCCTGGTCCCAGGGCCGGTAGAGCGGCAGCTCGCGGTCGATGCCGTAGAGCACGGGGGTGCGCCGCTCGGCCTCGGCCCGGGCCTCGGGGTTGCCCGCGGTGGTGAGCAGACCGTCCAGCTGGAGGGCGATGTTCTTGAGGTTCACCACCGTGTTGCCGTCCGCGAAGATGGCCACCAACAGGTCGCGGAGCATCTTCTGGTAGATGCCGTAGTGCGGATGGGCCCGCAGGTAGAGCCGGGCCCCGAGCACGATGTTCAGCTGGGCCATCGAGCGCTCCAGCAGGGTCGGCACGAAGTACTTGGCGACCGAGGACCAGACGCTGGTCTGCTCCGGCACCAGCTGGAGGCTGCGCACCGCGCCCAGGCTGACCGCGTCGGCGGTCAGCAGATCGGCGAAGACCTCGGTCAACTGCCGCCGGGAGTACGGGATGTCGCTGACCTTCTTGCCGAAGATCTCGCGCTGCTCGGTGAAGTCCAGGGTCACCCGCAGCGCGGTGTCCACCGCCGCCAGCGCCATCGATCCGATGGTGGTGCGGGCCACCTGGGCGCTCTTCAGCGCGATCTCCAGGCCCTGGCCCTCGTGGCCGAGCCGGGCCGAGTCCGGCACGAAGACCCCGTCCAGCCGGATGCCGCTCATGTCCAGGGCGCGCAGGCCGTGCAGCCGCTCGTTGGGCAGCTCGACCACCGAGCCGGCCGGGGTGTTGCGCTTCTCCACCAGGAAGATCGAGTACCCGGCCGGGCCGCCCTTGGGGTCGGTGCGGGCGAAGACGCTGACCCCGTCCGCCACGGTGGCGTTGCCGATCAGCCACTTCTCGCCGGTCAGCAGGTAGCCGCCCTCGACCTTCTCGGCGCGCATCTCGTTGGCCAGCACGTCGCTGCCGTGGTGACGCTCCGACAGGCCCCAGGCCAGCTTGGTGCCCTGCTTCATCCGGTCGACGACGTACTGCTTCTGCTCGTCCGTTCCGGCGATCCAGGCGGGCATGAAGCTGAGGCTGGTGAGCATCAGCGCGGTGGCCGAGGTCGGGTCGCGGCGGGCGATCAGGCGCAGCAGGTTGAAGCCGACCTCGACGTCACCCGCCTTGCCTCCCTGCGCCTTCGGGATGACGTACTCGTGCACGCCCCAGCGCTGGAGCAGGTTGACGAAGGCGTAGGGGAACTCCTCCCGTTCGTCGTGGGCCAGGATCTGCTCGAACGGCATGCTGCTGTCGGGGTCGTGCGGGTCGCCGAGCTGCTCTTCGAGCCGCGCGGCGAGCTCGGTCAGGTCTGCCTTCGGCACGGTGGTTCGCTCCTGTGGATCGGTGGTGCCATCAGATGAGTTGGACCGGGACGGCGGAGAACAGCCGGCCCCGCCCGTACAGGTCCCGGACGGTCGCGAGGGCCGGCAGCAGCTCGGCCTCACGGCGGCGGACGGGGGTGCCCTCGGCGCGGGAGAGCAGGTAGGCGAGCACCGCGGTCAGCCAGTCCGGGCGGCCGAGCACCTCGTTCTCCCGGTTCACCACCCACAGGTGCAGGCAGGCGGCGGCCGCGTGCAGCCAGGCGAACCGCTCGGCCAGGTCGACCAGCTCGTTGCCCTTGGGGTCGGCGGTGGAGACCTGGACCGAGAGGTCGGCCAGGTGGCGGTGGATCGGCCCGGTGTCCGGCAGGCCCGCGGTCACCAGGTCCCGGCCGCGGGCGTTCAGGTCGAGGCGGCCGAGCTCGAACGGCGGCAGCTCGGCCTGGAGGTCGAAGACCTCCCGGACCGCCCTCGGATCCGCGTCGATCCCGTTCAGCCCCCGCATCAGCGCCGGGAGTTGTCCGGCGAAGGAGCGCAGGTTGGCCACCGTGGAGGTGTCCACCACCCGCACCAGCGCGGCGTCCCGCTGGAGCTTCTGGAAGATCCCGCCGCCCGGGCCCTCGGTGCGCAGCACCGAACGGGTGGCCAGCACGGTGGCGCAGCGCCCCATCGCGTCCTCCACCGCCTCGGCCACCACGTGCTTGGCCGCGCACCCCCAGACGCTGAACTGCTCCGGCGCCACGTGGATGCCGCGGGCCGCCGCCAGGGCGACCGCGTCGGCGGCCAGCAGGGCCGCCGAGGCGATCGCCAACTCGCGGCGGGGGTAGGGGGATTCGACCAGCGCGGTGCGGCCGATCCGGCGCTCGGTGGCGAAGTCGAGGGTGAGGCGCAGCGCGGTGTCGGCGCAGCCGAGGCTGCCGGCGGTGCTCATCAGCCGCACCACCTGCTGCGCCTTGACCGCCGCCTCCAGCGCCTCCCCCTGACGGCCCACCAGCTCCTCGGCCGCGACGGGGGTGCCCCTCGAACCGCAGGTGCGCGAAGTCGATCCCGCGCATGCCGCCGGTCGGCACCTCGGGGCCGCGCTCCACCCCGTCCAGACCGGTGAGGACGGCCGAGAACGCCCCGGGCCCGCGCTCGCCGGTCCGGGCCACCACGTACGCCGCCTCACTGCGCTGCCCGAGCCCGACCATCCACTTGGCCCCGTCGAGCCGCCAGGCCGCCGCCGCGCTCTCGCCGGAGGCCGGGGACGCGCTCCGCGCGGGAGAGGCGTCGGAGGCGGAACTCGAGCCCGCCGCAGGCGACCCGGCGCTGCGCGCGGCCTGCCCCGTCTCCTCCACCGAGCCCGCCGCAGGCGAACTCGCGCTGCGCGCCGCCACGGGCGTGAGCCGGACCTCGTTGGCCAGGAGGTCGCTGCCGTGGTCGGCCTCCGACATCGCGAAGGCGACGGAGCCGCCGCGGCGGAGGACCTCCGCCACGCGCTCCTGCTGGGCGGCCGAGCCGTGGAGCTGGACGCAGGTGGCGGCGGTGATCGAGAACATGGTGCTGGGCATGACGTTGAGGTCCCGCCGGGCGGCGGTGCGGACCAGGGTCAGGCTGCGGTCGAAGCCCTCGAAGGCGCCGCCCAGCTCGCGCGGCAGGTAGTTCAGGTGGAAGTCGTGCTTGCGCAGCGCGGCGGCGAGCTCCTCCGGGTACTCCCCCGCCTCGTCCCGCCGCACCGCCGCCGCCCAGCCGTACGGGTTCTCCGGGTCGGCCGGGTCACCGAGCTCGCGGTCCAGCTCCTCGGGCGTCACCGCGGCACCGGCCGGTAGTCGCCCGCCGTGGCGGGGATCCGCACGCCGGCGGTGCGCAGCTGCGCGACCCGGGTGTGGAAGGCGGCGCCGTGCATCAGGTGGTGGGCCACGTCGGCCACCCGGCGGTTGCCGGGGGTCTTGAGGTAGCTGCCGGTCACCCAGTCGTTGAAGCTGCCCATCGCGGGGCCGCACCAGACCTGGTAGTCCAGGGTGCGGTCCGGGTCGCCGACCACCGACCAGCGCGAGGACATGCCCAGGTACCAGCGGAAGACCAGCGCCATCCGCCGCTTGGGGCTGCCCTCGGCCCGGGCCAGCTGCTCGGGGTCGCGCCGCCGGAAGTAGCCGACGCACTCGTCCCAGACCTCGGCGAGCGGGCGGCGGAACACCTGGGTCTCCAGCCGGGCCCGCTCCTCGGCCGGCAGTGCCTCCAGCCCGTCGTAGGCCTGGTACAGCTCGTAGAGCCGCTTGGCCCGCATCGGGAAGAGCGTGCCCTTCTTCAACACCTGGAGCTCGACGCCGAGTTCGAACATGTCGGCGGCCGGCGCCATCTCGCAGTCGGCGATCCCGGCCTCGGCCAGCATCGCCTTGGCCGCCTTGGAGGCGCCGGACTCCACGCAGGACTGGTTGACCGAGCCGGTCACCACGTACGCGGCGCCCATGGCGAAGGCGGCGGCCACCGCCGTCGGGGTGCCGAGGCCCCCGGCCGCGCCGACCCTGATCTGGGCGGGGTAGCGGTGCTCGCGCTGGACGGTGTCGCGCAGCCGCAGGATGGAGGGCAGCAGGGCGGGCAGCGGGCGGCGGTCGGTGTGGCCGCCGGAGTCGGCCTCCACCGTGATGTCGTCGGCCATCGGCACGTGGCGGGCCAACTCGGCCTGCTCCGGGGTGATCAGACGCTCCGCCAGCAGCGCGCCGACCATGGCGGCCGGAGCGGGTCTCATGAAGCGCTCGGCGGTCTCGGTCCGGGAGATCTTGGCGATCAGCCGGTGCTCGGCGAGCACCCGGCCGTCCGGGCCGGGCCGCAGCCCGGCCAGCCGCCAGCGGACCACGTGCGGGGTGAGCGCCATGAAGGCCGAGGCCTCCACGCAGCGCACGCCGTAGCGCAGGAAGAGCTCGACCGCCTCGCGCTCCAGGCGCTCCTCGCTCGGGCTGTGGATCAGGTTGACGGCGAACGGCAGGCCGGGGATCTCGGTGGCGAAGCGGGTGAGCGCCTGCTCGATGGTCTCCGGCAGCAGGCCGGCCGCGCCGAAGGAGGCCAGGTAGCCCTCCTTGGCGAGGGCGATCACCAGATCGGCGGAGGCGATGCCGCCGGCCATCGCCCCGGCCAGGTACGGCTGGCGGACGCCGTGCGCGGCGCGGAACTCGGGCGAGCCGAGCCGGTCGGCGGGCAGCGGCGGGACGGCGGCCAGCAGCGGCAGTCCACCGCCGGCGCGGGCGCCGCGCGCGGCGGGGTGGCCCTCGGCGACGGCGCCGATGCCCTCGGGGGTGCGGACGATGAAGCAGGGGCGGTCCAGTGCGGCCAGGGCCTGGTAGATGCCCGGTGAGTCGGTGGCGGGGTAGCTCTCCCCGTACCAGCGGAGCGGTGTCTCCAGCGTGTCCATGGGTGGGGTCTCTGTCTCCTAGCTGGGGAAGGGGCTTGCCGGGCCGAGGACCGACCCGGCAAGCCCCGGGTGTCTGGTGAGCCGTCAGACGGCGTCGGAGCGGACCTCGATGGCCACGTCGGTGAGTTCGTAGATCCGCAGGCCGGGCTTCCAGAGGTCGGCGTCGGCGATCACGACCACCCGGCCGGGCTCGCGGCGGACCTCCTTCACGTGCACGTCGAAGCTCAACTCGCGGTCGTGGCGCAGGATCTGGCCGCGGTACTTCCAACTCATCGGCACGTCCACGGCCAGCCCGAAGCGGGGCTGCTCGATCCCCTCGGCCAGGCCCTGCTCCAGGGCGAAGAGCCGCAGGCCCTGGAGGATCGCCTCCACCCCGAGCGAGCCGGGCATCACCGGGTCGCGGTGGAAGTGGCAGTCGAAGTACCACTCGTCGGGGCGGACCTCGCGGTGCCCGTGCAGGTAGCCGGCCCCGAACCTGCCGCCGCCCTCGACCAGGTCGACCCGGTCCACCAGGGCGTAGTGCTCGCCCGGCAGGTGCAGCCGTCCACCGGTCGGGTCGGTGAACGCCGGTGCGTCCGAGGGGAGTTCGATCCGGCGTACGTTCGCCGGCTGCTCCTGCTCGATCCACGGGGCCACGTACGTCCCCGCGTCCAGGCCCACCTGGTTGGCCAGCGCCGCGTCGCTGAAGTAGCCGAACAGCGACTCGCCGACGTAGAACACCTCGCCGTCGGCGGAGAGTTCGTAGCTGAAGTTCTGCAGCACCGCGCCGGACATGGCGCTGGTCATCAGCAGCTTGGAGTGGTGGCGGATGGTCTTCCCGCGCAGGTCCAGGTCCTTGACCAGGGTGGCCTTGCCGTCCAGGTTGCGGATCGCGTACTGCTCCTCCGGGCGCTTCAGGGTGGCGCCCAGGTAGTAGCCGAGCAGGATGGCGGCCTGCAGCGAGGTCTCCATGTAGACCGCGTTCGGCATGTGCGGGTGGGCGTTCTGGGTGTAGTACCAGGCGTCCGCCGGGGAGTCGTACTCGGTGACCATCTCCGAGCCCGGGTTGAGGTCGCCGCGGGTGCCGTCGAGCCGCATGATGCGGTCGACGAACTGGAAGTCCCCGTTGGGGATGTAGGGCGCGCGACTGTTCGCGTAGACGTCGAACTCGGGGCCCATCGCGGTGCCCAGGTCGCCCTTGGCGGCGTGCGCCAGGTGCAGCTCGTTGATCATCGCAGGCTCGCCGCTGCGGTTGCGCCGGCCGAGGAAGACCGGGACGCCGCCCGCCTCCGGACGGTACGGGGTGCCCTCCTTCTCCCGGATCTGGATGCCGAAGTTGTGCATCCGGATCACCGGCTTGTCGCCCAGGTAGACCAGGATGTCGGCGATCACCGAGGGGCGCGGGAGCAGGGTCAGCTCCATCACCTCGATCTCGTAGCGGATCTCGCTGTGCTGCGGGGTGATCTGGCCGCGCACCTGGACCTCGGTCTGCAGGCCGATGATGGTCTGGAAGCGCGCGTCCGGCAGCACCAGGTGCATGCCCTGGTGGAGCAGGTAGGCCTGCAGGGCCTGCACCGCGCCCTCGGCCACCATGGAGCCGGCCAGCACCGGGTCGTCCGGGAAGTGGCACTCGAAGTACCAGGCATCGGGCTGCAGTTGCTTGCTCGCGGTGAGCAGGCCGAGGCCGCGCGGGCCGCCGGTGCGGTCGATGTGCAGCTCGTCGATCATCCGCAGCCGGGCGTCCGGCAGCCGCAGCGCCGGGTTCATCCCCTCGTCCTGAGCGTGGTGCGGGCCGAACACCTCCCCGGGCTTGCCCTGGGCCAGCAGCTCCAGATCGGCGGCGGTCAGGTCGTTGTGGCCGGTCTCCGCCAACGGCTTGAACCAGGTCTTCTTCAGCGCGGCCCGCTCGGCCTTCTGCTTCTCGGTGATGACGACGCCGAGCGGGGTCTCCAGCTCCTGCTGGCTGAAGAAGCCGGCGCAGGCGTCCTTGAGCTCCAGGATCAACTCGCCGTCCGCGTAGCAGAGGTAGGAGAAGAAGAAGATCGTGGTCTCGCCCTGGGTGACGAAGCGGTTGATCGAGATGTCGTAGCGCAGGGTCTGCCCGGCCTTCGGCAGGTCGCCGTGGAAGACCAGGGTGGAGTCGAGCAGGCGGTAGACCCGCTTGCCCTTGTTCTTGAAGTCGATGCCGAGGTAGCTGATCAGCAGCAGGTCGCACTGCCCGGCCTCGATCGCCACGGCCGGCGGCACACCGCCGTCCACCGTGTACCAGGCGTCCTCGGGGACGTCGTACTCGGTGCGGATGAAGGAGGGCTGGTAGACGCCGGTCTCCGCCTTGAGGTCGGTGACCCGGGTGACGAAGTGGTAGGGCTCGGCGGGCAGGCGCACCCGCTTGCCGTAGGAGTCGATCTCGGCGAACTCGGCGCCGAAGACCTTGGCCAGGCTGCCGGTGGCGAACTCCAGCAGGTCGGCCTGGTCCCAGATCACTCCGGCCGGCTTGGCCGGGGCGACGGGCTGCGGGGTGACCGGCGGCAGCACGGCGGCGGGCAGCACCGGGGCCTGAGCCGGGGCCGAGGCCTGCGGGACGGTGGTCTCGATCGCGAAGGCGATCGGCTCGGGGGCCGGGAGCACCGGCAATCCGGGCTGCACGACCGGCGCCTGGGAGAGCAGGGCCTCGGCCCGGCTGAGGGTGGACTCCTGGAGCACCCGCTGGGTCTCCATCACCACCGAGTGGGTGGCGAGCAGCTGCTCGCGCAGCTCGCGGACCAGCTGGCCCGCCGGGCTGACGCCGGGCTGCGGCGCAGCCGCCTGCGGAGCGGTGTCCTGCGGAGCAGTGGCGGCCACGGACTGCCGCGCGGGCAGCTGGGCCACCGGGGCCGCCTCGGGCTCGGCCCAGGGCAGGAAGGAGATCGGCTCGCCGTCGAAGGTGATGACCTCGGGGTCGGCGACTGACGGATCGACAGGCATCGGGGGCTGGCCCTCCACGGGAACGGGACCGGACGGTCCGGGGGACGGCGGGACGACGGCGGACGGCCGTACCGGCGGGGTGGGCGGGGCGGCGGGCGCGGCACTCACCGCAGGAGGCCCGGCCATGATCGCGACGGGCCCGGACGCACCGAGGGCGGTCACCTGCCCCGGCTGCGCGGGCGAACCCGCCCCGGCGGGAGCGGCGGCGGCCGGACCGGCCGCAGCGCCCACACCGGGCCGCGCGGCCGCACCCGCACCCGGCAGGTCGATCGAGGCGACCGTCCCGCGCGGAGCGGCCTGAGCCACCGGGCCGGCCGGCACGGTCGCCGCCTCGGCGCGGCGGCGCCGGGCGGAGACGGCGGGCGGGGCGCTGGACGCGGCGGTGGCGGCGAGCGGTGCGCCCGGCACGATGCCGACGCCCGCGAAGGCGGCCGGGGCACCCACCGTGCCGCTGACGACCGGCCTGGCCGCGGCGGCCACGGCGGCCGGGATGGACGGGCCGCCGCCGACCGGGAAGCGCAGGCGCTTCCGCCCCTCCGGGGCGGGCAGCTCACCGAGCAGCCCGGTCAGGTCGAGCGGGACGCCGTGCGCCACCAGCCGGGCCGCCAACTGGGCGATCGCCTTGGTGGCGGGCACCCCGCGCCGGTCGACCGAGACCGCCACGTGCGGGTGCTCGGCGCCCAGCGACTCCTTCACCCAGCGGGTGCAGGTGGAGCTGGGGCCGACCTCCACGAAGTAGCGGAAGCCCTGCTCGTACGCGGTGCGGGTGAGCTTGGGGAAGTCGATGGTGGAGCGGAGCGTGTGCGCGATCCGCCCGGCGACCGTCTCCCGGTCCAACTCTCCCACCGTGCCGTAGTCGTAGGCGGTGAAGAGGTCCAACTCCCCGACCGGGCCGACCGGGTGGTCATTGAGCTCGGCCAGGCCGGCCAACTCCTCGTCCACCACCGGGCAGTGCATCACCGAGTTGACGGGCGAGCGGGCCGAGGGGCAGCCGAGCTCGGCGATCAGCGCCTTGCACTGGTCGGGCGCCCCGGCGATGACCACCTCGTTGGGGGTGTTGACGTGGGTCAGGTACACCCGGTCGTACGAGGCCATCGCGGCCCGCACGTCCTCCGCCCCGGCCAGCAGTACGTGGCTGCCCCAGACCGCCGAGTCCGGCGCGTCCTCGGCCAGGCCCCACAGCTCACGGACCGTCCGGCGCGGCCCGCAGAGCCGGTCCTTGAAGAGCGGGGTGGCGCTGATCCGGTCGTCCCGCCGGGCCTCCCGCAGCCAGCCGCCGGTGGCGAACAGCATGCTGCTCTCCCCCAGGCTGTAGCCGAAGGCGCCGTGCGCCCTGACCCCGAGCAGCTCACGGACCAGGTCGGTGTAGAGGATCGCGAAGCTGGTGCCGGTGGCCAGCATGAACGGCAGGTCACCGCCCAGCTTCTCCTCCAGCCCCATCAACTCCCGCTTCCCGAGCGGCTGCTGGGAGCGCGGGTGGAGCAGCGCTGAGCGGAAGGCGCGGTCCGGCTGCTCGGCCTCGGCCTCGAAGCGGGTGAGCAGGCCGGGGAAGGCGCGGAACAGGTCCCGGCCCAGCCCCGGGTAGGAGTTGAAGGCTCCGGGGTAGACCAGCGCGACCTTGCCCTCCGGGCCGATCGGCCGCGCGGTGGCGTAGCTGCCGGCCGGCGTGGCCCACTCCTCGTCCCGCGCGAACACCCCGGGCAGGTCCCGCCGGGCGGCGGTGAGCTGCGCGGTGAGGCTGTCCGCGTCGGTGCCGACCAGCACCGCGCGCACGGTCCGACCGGGCGTCAGGCGGCGGCTCGCGGCCACCGCCAGGGCGTACGGGTCGGCGTTGACCGAGAGCAGGTCGAGGTGGCGGTCCAGTTCGGCCAGCAGCCCAGCGCGGTCCTCGGCGCCGAGGGCCAGCAGCACCGGGCCGCCCGCCCGCCGCCAGTCCCGTTCCACGCTCGCGCCGCGGGTCTGACCGGCGGAGAGCACCAGGTGTCCGTGCGCCCCGCCGCTGCCCAGGAAGCTGACCGCCGCGTACCGGCGGGCCGAGCGCTCGGCGCGCAGCCACGGACGGGACTCGCCGGGCAGGTGGAAGCCCGCCGCCGCGAAGGTCTCCGCGTGCTCCTCGGCCGGGCCGCGCCAGTTGGGCACCCCCGGCAGGTAGCCGTGGTGCAGGGCCAGCACCGCGCGCAGCAGCCCGGCCATGGTGGCCGCGCCCTGGGTGTCGCCCAACTGGGCCTTGCCGCTGCCGAGTGCCGGCTCGCAGGCCCCGGCGGGGTAGACCTCCGCCAGTGCGGTCAGCTCGGCCGCGTCCTGCTCCGGCGTGCCGCCGGCGTGGGCCTCCAGGTAGCCGACCTCGGCCGGGCCGACCCCGGCGAGCGCCAGCGCCTCGCGGGCCGCCTCGGCGAACAGTGCCGGGTCGGCCTCGGGAAGCTCCCCGGCCACCGGGACGGCGTGCCGCACCACGGCGGCGTCCAGCCGGGCGTACACCTGGCGGTCGCTCCCGGGGCGGGCCACCACCACGGCGCCGGCTCCCTCACCGATCCGCCAACCCTGGCTGCCCGCGCCGAAGCTGAGGCCCGCTCCGGTCACCGGGGCGTCCTTGCGCAGCAGCAGCGACTCGGGCGAGCCGGCCAGGTCGACGGCGCCGACCAGCACCGCCTCGATCTCCGGGTCGAGCAGCAGCAGCCGCGCGATGTCCAGCGCCTCGGCGGTGCCGGCGCCGTCGGAGGAGATGGTGAAGGAGGGGCCGGTCAGGTTCCACAGGGCGGAGATCCGGCTGGCCATGATGTTGCCGATGTAGCTGAGCACCTCGTTGGCCACGATCGGCTGGTGCACGCCGTCCCGGGCCGCCGCGGCCAGCTGCTCGACCTGCTGGTCCGTCAGCTCCAGACCGGCCGCCGCGTACGCCTCGCGCAGCCGCCCGGCCAGGCCGTGCCGGGCCAGGTGCAGGTGGGCGCTGGGCTCGATCTCCATCGCGACGACCACCGCGACCCGGCGCGGGGCCGGCACCGACTGGCCCTCGGCCGGGGTGCGGGCGAAGCCCGCGTCGGCCAGCGCCTCGTCGGCCACCTTGGCCATCAGGGCGTGCTGGAGGTTGTAGTTGCGCAGGTCGGCCGGCGGGATCCGGTAGTCCACCGGGTCGATGGCCACCTGGTCGACGAAGCCGCCCTCCGGCACCGGGCCGGACTCCATGCCGCGCCAGCGCAGTTCGGGCAGCGTACGGAACGCGTCGGCGCCCTCGTGCAGGGCCCGCTCGAACTCGGCCACCGTCTCCAGGGTGCCGAAGTGCGCGCCGAGCCCGACGATGTCCAGCGCGGGCGCCTCCACCGGCTGCGCCTCGGCCACCTGCTCCGCCGAGTTCGACAGCACCACGTGGGCGTTGGTGCCGCCGAAGCCGAAGGCGGAGACCGCCGCCCGGCGCGGGCCCTCGTGCGCGGGCCAGGCCGTCCGCTCGCGCACCAGGGCGCCGCCGACGGTGGCGTCCACCGGGGTGTCCACCCCGACGGTGGGCGGGAGTTCGCCGTGCTGCATGGCCAGGATGACCTTGAGCAGACTGCTCAGCCCGGCCACCGTCAGCAGGTGCCCGATGTTGCCCTTCACCGAGCCCAGCAGCGGCACCTTGCCGTGGCCGCCGAACCAGCGGGCCACCGACTCGGCCTCGGTGGAGTCACCGGCCGGGGTGCCGGTGGCGTGGCACTCCAGGTAGTCGATCGCGGTCGGCTCGACCCCGGCCTCGGCGTAGGCGAGCTGGTAACTGCTGTGCTGCCCGGCCGCGTTGGGGAGCAGCAGGTGACGGCCGGCGCCGTCGTTGGTGAGCCCGATGCCGTCGATCACGGCGTGGATCCGGTCCCCGTCGCGCTGGGCGTCGGCGAGGCGCTTGACCGCCACCATCCCGGCGCCCTGGCCGGTGAGGATGCCCGCCGAGGAGGAGTCGAAGGGCTGGCTGAAGCCGTTCTCCGGGTAGGCGTGCAGATCGGAGAAGGAGAGGTGGATCAGGGTGGGGTCGGGGGCGCAGACGCCACCCGCCAGCACCAGGTCCGCCTGGCCGGCCGCGAGTTGGTCGCAGGCCAGCTTGAGCGCGTAGAGCGCGGAGGAGCAGGCGGCGTCCAGTGCGAAGCGCGGACCGCCGAGGCCCAGGGCCGCTCCCGCGACCCGGGCCGGAGCGCCGCTGACCCGGGCGTCGGCGGGCTCGGCGGCGGCCGGCTCGGGCAGGTCGAGGCCGGGCAGGCCCGCCTCGCGCAGACCGGCCAGCACGGCGCGGTCCACCAGCGGCAGGCTGATCCGAGCCGAACCGGGCGTCGGGAACGAGTAGTTGCCCATGATCAGGCCGGTCCGGGCCAGCAGCTCCGGGCGTCCGTCGGCACCGCTGTCGCGCAGCGCCTCGCGGGCCACGTGCAGGGTCCAGTGGAAGACCCGGTCCAGCCCGGCCAGCCGGTCGGCGTCCAGCAGGTAGCCGGTGGGGTCGAAGTCGAAGCCGGAGACGAAACCGCCCCGGCTGCAGTAGATGCGGTGGGCCGGGTCCTCGTCGCGGGGGTCGGCCTGCGGGCCGAACACCTCCGCGCCGCCCTCCCGGCGGCTGTCCACGCCCGCGCTCAGGTTCTGCCAGAACTCGGCGGGCGTGGCCGCGCCGGGGAAGAGGCAGGAGAGGCCGACAATGGCGTACTTGCTCATGGAAGCTGTGGTCCTTTCCGGAGCCTGACGGGGCCGGGGCCCGGCCGGCCGCCCACGGGGGACGGCCGGCCGGACCCGGGTGCCAGGTACGTCAGTTGGCGGCGAACTTGGCGGCCAGCTGCGGGGTGGAGACCAGGCTGATCCCGCCGAAGCGGGCCAGCACCCGGCCGCCGGGGGCGCAGGCGGTGACCGTCAGGGACGCGCTGACCCCGTTGGCGGAGACCGGCTCGACCACGATCAGGAAGGGCTCACCGTCCGGCAGGGCCTGGAACAGCTCGGCACGGGCCACCGAGAGCGGCAGGCTCGCGGTCGAGCGGTAGAGCCGCATCCACACCAGGGCGGCCTGCAGCAGCAGGTCGGCGGTGCCGGGGCCGTACAGCGAGGCGCCGAACGCGCCGTTCCCGGGCCGGAGTTCGGACAGCTGCGCCTCCAGCACCAGCCGGGACTCGTCCTCCGCCAGCACCTTGCGCAGTCCGCGCAGGGCCTCGCCGTGGAAGAGCGTGCCGTCGGCGTAGAAGCCGGCCGCGTCGCGGCCGCGGCCCAGGGCGGGCAGCCCGGCCATGCTCGGCCGGTTCACCTCGCCCGCCGGGTCGGCACCGAGCACCACACCGGCCGCGTAGTGCGGACGGACCGCACCGTCGGCGGCGACCGAGCGGATCACCACCTCGGTGGTGGCACCGTCACCGGCCGGGGAGGCCGCCAGCTGGAAGCTGCCGTGCTCACCGCCGTCGAAGGTGACGCCCTTGTGCACGGCGAAGTCCCGGACCTGACGGACCGTCCCCCCGCTGAGCCGCTCCACCGCACCGACCGCCCAGCCGAGCGCGACGGCGGCCGGCAGCACCGGCACCCCGCCGATCACGTGGTCGGCCACGATCGGGTCACCGGCCAGCACGTCCAGGCGGCGCTCCAGCACCGTCGCCTCCGGCACCGACTGCTCGCGGACCGAGAGCGGCGTCGTCGGGCCCAGCACCGTCACCACGTCCTGCCCGCGCTCCGGCGCGAACTGGCCGGTGAACAGGGCCGTGCCGACCTCCTCCGGGATCAGCGTGATGCCGCGCTCCCGGAACACCGCCTTGATCTGCGGCGAGACCATCCCGCTGTCCCAGGCACCCCAGTTGAGGGCGGTCACCCGGGCCTGCGGGTGCTTGCGCTTCCAACCGGCCGCCCAGGCGTTCAGCGCCTCGTTGGCCATCGCGTAGTCGGACTGGCCGCGGTTGCCGAAGAACCCGGCCACCGAGGTGAACAGCACCACGTGCTTGAGGCCGTCGGCCGGCAGCGCGTCCAGCACCGAGCGCAGCCCGGTCAGCTTGGGCGCGAAGACCCGCTCGATCTCGCTGGCCTTCTTGGCGCTGATCAGCTGGTCCGCCAGCACGCCCGCGCCGTGCACCAGACCGGTCACCTTCGCGGCGTACGGGGCCAGCGCCTTGGCGGTGGCGGCGGCGTCGGTGATGTCCACCGCCAGGTACTCCGCCGTGCCCCCGGCCGCCTGCACCTCGGCCAGCGTGCGACGGATCTCCCGCTCGCCCACCACGCCCTGGTACAGCTGCTCGACCCGCTTCGGGGTCGGCTTCTCACCCGCGGTGCGCAGCTGCGCGACGGCGGCGGCCTTCAACTCGGCGTCCCCGGTGATGCCCTGGGCCCAGGCAGGCTCTCCGGCCAGCGCGGTGCGGCCGAGCAGCAGGAAGCCGGGCTTGTGGGTCGCGGCCAGATCGACCACGCAGCGGGCGGTGATGCCACGGGCTCCGCCGGTGACCACGATCAGGTCCTCGGAGGTCGGCGCGGCCACCGGCTCGGTGGTGGCGGGGAGCTGATCGGTGGTCAGCAGACCGAGGGTCACCCGGCGGGTGCCGTCGTGGCCGACCTGCACCGGCTCGGCGGCGGCGTCCAGCAGCTCGTCCAGCAGCAGCTCGACGGCGGCCGCGTCCGACAGGGCCGGAGCCAGGTCGACCGCCCGGCAGAACAGCTCCGGGGCCTCCACGGCCAGGGTCTTCACCAGACCGCCGTACCCGCCGGACGGGGCCAGCGCCTCGTCCACGCCGGCGAGGCCGAAGCCGCCGTCCAGCCGGGTCACGGTGGCGAAGCAGGCCCGGCCGCCGTCGGCGGCCCGGGTCAGCGGCTCGACCAGGTGCTTGGCGGTGAGCAGCGCGTGGGACAGCCGGCGCACGCCGTCCGCCCAGTCGCCGTCCCGGCGGACGGCCAGGTTGACGGCCAGTCGGACCTGGGTCAGCTCCTCGATCCGGTCCGCCAGCTCGTTGACGCCCCAGCTGTTCAGCGCCAGGTTGCGGACCCCCTCGACCTCCCGGGTCACCCCGGGCAGCCGCAGCACCTGCACCTGCCAGCCCTCGGCGGCCAGCCGCTCGGCCAGCACCGGGGTCAGCTCCCCGCCGTCGTCCACCAGCAGCGCGCCGGAGCCGGCCGGGTAGGCACCCACCAGGCGGTCCGGGAGCGGCAGTTCGGTCAGCGTGGCGTGCGTGCGGCCGAGCCGGCCGGGCAGCACGGCGGCGACCGGCGCGGACGCCTCCACCACCGGAGCGGCGACGGGCTGGGGCGCGACAGTACCGGACATGAACTCGACGATCTGGCCCAGGGTGCGCAGCTCACCCAGCTGCTCGGGGCCCATGTGCGTGTCGCTCGGGAACTGCTCGGAGAGCACACCCAGGATCTCGACCCGCTTGATCGAGTCGATCCCCAGGTCCGCCTCGACATCCATCCCGAGGTCCAGCATCTCCACCGGGTAACCGGTCTTCGCCGACACCACCGCGAGCAGCGCACCCGCCACGTCGACGGCGGGAGCCGCCGGGGCAGCGACCGGCGCGGCGACCGGCGCGGCGGCCGGAGCAACGGCACCGGACATGAACTCCACGATCTGACCCAGCGTGCGGAGCTCACCGAGCTGCTCGGGGCCCATGTGCGTGTCGCTCGGGAACTGCTCGGAGAGCACACCCAGGATCTCGACCCGCTTGATCGAGTCGATCCCCAGGTCCGCTTCGACGTCCATGCCCAGGTCCAGCATCTCCACCGGGTAACCGGTCTTCGCCGACACCACCGCCAGCAGCGCCGACGCGACATCAGCACTCGGAACAGCGGCGACCGGAGCGGGAGCGGCGGGAGCGGGAGCAGCCGGGGCCGCAGCGCTCATGAACTCCACGATCTGGCCCAGGGTGCGCAGCTCACCCAGCTGCTCCGGGCCCATGTGCGTGTCGCTCGGGAACTGCTCGGAGAGCACACCCAGGATCTCGACCCGCTTGATCGAGTCGATGCCGAGGTCGGCCTCCACGTCCATGCCCAGGTCCAGCATCTCCACCGGGTAGCCCGTCTTGGCGGAGACCACCGCCAGCAGGGCGCCGGCCACATCGGCGGCCGGAACGGTGGCGACCGGAGCCGCAGCCACCGGAGCCGCAGCCACCGGAGCGGAGGCACTCATGAACTCCACGATCTGGCCCAGGGTGCGCAGCTCACCCAGCTGCTCCGGGCCCACGTGGGTGTCGCTCGGGAACTGCTCGGAGAGCACACCCAGGATCTCGACCCGCTTGATCGAGTCGATCCCCAGGTCCGCCTCGACGTCCATGCCGAGGTCGAGCATGTCGATCGGGTAGCCGGTCTTCGCCGACACCACGGCCAGCAGGGCCGACGCGACGTCGACCGTCGGTGCGGCGGCCTGCACGGGGGCCGGGGCCGCCACCACGGGCGCCGGGGCGGCCACCGGAGCGGGCGGCAGTGCGGCCACCGGAGCGACCGGGGCGGGGGCGATCTCCCGTACCGGGGCCGGGGCCGGTGCCACCTGGGCGACCGGGGCCGGGGCGGGCACGGCGACAGTCGGGGCCACCGGGGCGACCGGAGCGGCGAAGGCGGCCGGCACCACAGGGGTGGGTGCCGGGGTGCCGCCGAGCTCCAGGGCGGCGAGGTCGCGGAGGATCTCGTTGGCCCGCAGGTGGGTGCGGCCGATGGCGAGGCCGTGCTCCTTGACGGCGGTCACGCCGCCGAGCACCTCGGCCAGCCGGCCCTGACCGACCGCGTTCTCCAGCAGACCGGCGAGCCGCTCGGCGCTCTGCATCTGGCCGTTCATGTAGTCGTCGTGCAGGGCGAGGTGATCACTGATCAGCTCGGACAGCCGGTCGGACCGGCTTTCGTGCTCCACGGGTGCTGCCTCCTGGGCAGGTACGGGGACGGCCGGGGGTATGACCGGCGAGGCGGGTTGCGCAACCACCGGCACCACCGGGACGGCGGGCCGCACGGCGACGGGAGCCGGGGCGACGACGGGTGCCGGAGCGGGCGTCACGGCGACGGGCGCTGCCACCACCGGAGCCGGAGCCGCGACCGGAGCCGGGGCCGGGGCGGGCTTCGGGGCCGACGCCGGCACCGCGGCGGCGGCCGGGGCCTGGGCCGGGGCCGACGGAGCCGTGGAGACCCGGTAGCCGTTCTCCAACGCCTCCTTGTAGGCGGCCTTGCGCTGCTCGGACACGTGGTTGATGCCGTTCAGCGGCACCGCCATGCCCTTCTTCCCGGCCTCCTCCGCCGTCTCGGCCGCCACGTACGGGTCGGCCGCGGTGAGCGGCAGGCCGAGCACCAGCAGCTGCGCCACCGCGCGCTTCAGCGCGACGTCGGCGTCACCGCCCGGGCCCGGGTCCAACTGAACAGCCTGATGCGGGCGTTCACCGAGGATGCGGCGGACCAGCTGGGTGAGCACACCCTTCGGGCCGAACTCCACGAAGGTGCGGAACCCGGCCGCGTACATCTCCTCGACCCGGTCGGCGAAGTGCACGGGGTTGACCAACTGCTCGGCCAGCACGGCCCGGTTGGCCGCGACGTCCGCGCCGTAGACCGCACCCGGGGTGTTGGCGTACACCGGGCCGCGCGGCTCGCGCACCTCGACCTGCTCGACGCTCGCGCGGAAGGCCTCCACCGCGTGCGCCACGTACGGGGTGTGGAAGGCGGCCGAGACCGGCAGCCGGCTGGCCCGCACACCGGCGGCCTTCGCCGCCGCCACCAGGGCCTCGATCTCGGCGGTGCCGCCGCCGACCACGATCTGGTCGGCCGCGTTGCGGTTGCAGACCACCACGCCGTCGCGGGCGGCCAGCAGCTCGGCGACCTGCTGGTCGTCCGCGCTGAGCGCGGCCATCGCACCGGGGTCGAACCCGGCCTCGGCGGGCGGCGCCATCGCGGCGCCCCGGGCCCGGGCCAGGCCGAAGAAGGCCTCGTCGTCCAGCGCCCCGGCCGCCCAGAGGGCGGTCAACTCGCCGAAGCTGTGGCCGAGGTGGCCCTCGGCGGCGAAGCCGAGGTCGCTCAGGTAGCGGAACTGGCCGGCCGCCAGCGCGCCGATCGCGGGCTGCGCGTACTCGGTGCGGCGCAGCGCCTCCTCCTGACCGCCGCGCGAGGCCGGGTCGAAGGCCGGCGGCGGGAAGGCCACCCGGGAGAGCGGCTCGGCGCCGGAGAAGCGGCGGTTGGCGGCGTCGAAGGCGGCCCGCAGCGGCGGGACGGCGAGCACGGCCCGGTGGCCCGGGTTGACGTACTGGCTCCCCTGGCCCGCGAAGAGCGCGCCGACCTTGCCGAACTCCCCTGCGGTGGAACGGAAGTAGACGCCCTTGGGGTGCGCCCACTCGGTCACGCCCGGCTTGGCGGCCAGCTCGGCGGCGGCCAGCGCGCGCAGCTCGGCCAGCTCCTCCGCCGTCCGGGCGACCAGCGCGATCCGCGCGTGCCCGGCCGGAGCCGCCTCCACCGACTCCGGCCCGTTCAGCGCCCCGGCCAGCTCGCCGGCCGTGGCGGCGTGCCAGTGGTGCACCCGGGCGACCGGGAAGAGCACCTTGAGGTCCTCGCCGTCGCCGTACTCCTCCAGCACCACGTGGAAGTTGGTGCCGCCGAAGCCGAAGGAGGAGATCGCCGCCCGACGGCGCTCCCGCTCCGGGTCGCGGATCCACGGCCGGGTCTCGGTGTTGACGTAGAACGGGCTGTTCTCGAAGTCGATGGCCGGGTTGGGCTCGTCCACGTTGATGGTGGGCGGCAGCAGCTTGTGGTGCAGGGCCATCGAGAGCTTGATCAGACCGGCCGCGCCGGCGGCCGCCTTGGTGTGCCCGATCTGGGACTTGACGCTGCCGACGGCGGCGAACTGCCGGGCCTCGGTGGACTCGGCGACCACGGCCGCCAGCGCGGAGAGCTCGGTGGCGTCGCCGACCGCGGTGCCGGTGCCGTGCGCCTCGAACAGCTCGATGCTCTCGGGCGTGCAGTCCGCGTCCTGGTAGGCCCGCCGCAGGGCCGTCATCTGGCCCTCCTTGCGCGGCGCGTAGATGGACTTGAAGCGGCCGTCGCTGGAGGCGCCGATGCCCTTGATCACGGCGTAGATGGTGTTGCCGTCGCGCTCGGCGTCGGCGAGGCGGCGCAGCGCCAGCATGCCGATGCCCTCGCCGATCAGGGTGCCGTCGGCCTCCTTGTCGAAGGGGCGGATGCGGCCGGCCTTGGAGAAGGCCGGGGTCTTGGCGAAGCAGAGGTACATGAAGATGGTGTTCTCGGCGTCGCAGCCGCCGACCAGCATGGTGTCGGAGCGGCCCTCGATCAGCTCGCTGATCGCGGACTTCACCGCACCGAGCGAGGAGGCGCAGGCGGCGTCGATGGTCATGTTGATGCCGCCGAGGTCGAGGCGGTTGGCCACCCGGCCGGCCACCACGTTGCCCAGCATGCCGGGGAAGGAGTTCTCCTCCCAGGGCGCGAAGGCCAGCTTGAACTTCTCCGCGATCTCCTCGGCGTCCTGCTCGGAGAGCCCGACGCTGCGGGCCACCTCCTTGATGACCGGGGTCTGCAGACGGGCCGAGAGCGGCTGGGTGAGCTGGTTGGCGCCGGTGACGCCGAGCACCACGCCGGTGCGGGACGGGTCGTACCAGCCCTGGTCGGCCCCGGCGTGCTTCAGCAGGTCGCGGGCGACCATCAGGCTGAGCAGCTGGAGGACGTCGGTGACCTCCAGGGTGTTCGGCGGCAGGCCGAACTCCAGCGGGTTGAACTCCACGGTGGGGATGAAGCCGCCGTGCCGGGAGTAGGTCTTGTCCGGCGCGTTCGGGTCCGGGTCGTAGTGCTCGTCCAGGTCCCAGTGGTCGGCCGGGACCTCCTCGATGCAGTCGGCCGCCGCCACCACGTTGGACCAGAACTCCCGCAGGTCACGGGACTTGGGGTACAGGGCGGACATGCCGACGATGGCGATCGGGTCGTTGGCGAGGCGGCGGTCGAGCTCGCGGTCGCTCGGTCTGCCGGCTTCGAGGGGAGTGTGCTTCGGGGAGTGCGCTGGCTGCGAAGGGTTCACGGCGGGGCTCTCTTGGTCTCGGATGGCCGGGTCTGCCGCCCGGCCCGGGCCCGGCGAAGGGCTGGGGCGGGGCGGTTGCGCGGTCTGGTACGCGGAGCGGGGCCTCGGGTGGGCCGGAGCGGCCCGGCGCTCAGAGGTCGAGCAGGCGGGCGACGGCCCGGGCGGCGTCCGGTCGGGTGAGCATCGTGTAGTGGTCCCCGGGGACCACCGCCAGGCCGAGCCCGCGCGGGGCGAGCGGCTGCCAGCCGAGCGTCGGGTCCTCCGGGATCAGGCTCTGTTCGGCCTTGACCAGGACCAACGGGACGCTCGACGGCTCCGGCCGGTGCGGGGCGGTGAGCCGGTTGTTGCGCAACAGGCCGTCCACGTAGGTGTCGTAGAGCTTGCGCAGGCCGGGCAGAGGGGTGTCCGGCAGCAGGGCGCCGCTCGCGGTGGCGGCGTCCAGGACGAGGGGCAGGCCCTGGTCCGTCCCGAGGCCGGCCAGCGCCCCCGGGTCGATCGGCACCGGGCGGCCGCGCTTGGCCCCCAGGTACATGGCGAACCAGCCCAGCAGGAGCGGCGGTTCGAGTGCCTCGTCGGGCTGCTGGTACTCCTCGGTGGGCGCGATGCTGTCCAACAGGACCAACTGCTCCGGGCGCCGCTCGGCGGGCAGCAGCTCCACCATGGCCTGGGCCACCACGCCGCCGAACGACCAACCCAGCAAGGTGACTTGGCCGTCCCTCAGTTCGGCGGTCAGCCGCTCGGCGAGCGCCCCGACGGTGGTCTCGGCCCGGCCGCCGGTGAGGGCGGCCTCGCCGTACTCGGGCAGGGCGGAGAGGTCCAGCACGGTCAGCCCGGTCCCGTCCGGCAGGGCCTCGGCCAGGGTGTGGTGCACCTGGGCGGCCAGCGCCCCGGGGTGCACCAGGTGGACGGTGCGGCCGCCCGGTCCGGCCGGGCGCAGCGGCAGGACCAGGGCGGGCCCGCTTCTACGCGGCTGCACGCCGGCTGCACTCCTCCGCGATGTGGGCCGCCAGGTCCTTGATGGTCGGGTGGTACCAGAGGGTGGTGGTGCCGAGCTCGAAGCCGAGCCAGCTCTCCATCTCCCCGGCCAGGATCAGCGCCTCGGTGGAGTCCAGGTCCAGCTCGTCGAAGTACTGCTCCGGCGAGACCTGGTCCGGCGTGGATCCGAGCCGGTGGGCGATCTTCTCGATCAGCCAGTCTTGAGCCTCAACTGCCGTCACTTGAGCCACAGTTGGTCCTTCCTTCCGGCAACGGCCAGAAATGGACCGGTGCCGCTTTGACGTGTTTCGGATACGCTGGACCGCCCAATTGGGCCGGGCTGGTCCGGATGCGGTGACAGGACTCGGGCGTGGGGCACCGAAAGGAAGTGGCAGCGTGGGCCGTCGAATTCGAACCCGGCTCGCTCACCACTGCGGCCCATCACATCCGAAAGGAACCTGACATTCAACCGTCAACTAACTTGACCAGCCAGAATCTGACGGACCAGCAGGACTCCGTACGTCACATCGGGGGCGAACCCGGAAAGGGTACGGCGGTCATCGTCAGGTTCCCGTGCGCATCCAGCGAACGTACAGCTTCTACCTGTCATTAACCTGACGGAAACGCAAGAAACGGCGCCTGCTCCCCACTTGGTCGGGGAGGGAGCAGGCGCCGTAGGGACCGCATGAGCCCGGCGGCTCTGACGGGCAGGCGGTTAAAGCAGCCGAACCAAAGGCGTCCGGCGGTTTCTGGTGAGGGATTTGAAGGTGACCACCGGAAGTGGTCAGACCACCAGCGGGCGGTCGGTCGGGCGGATCGGGGCGGGCAGCGGGGTCTTGCCGCCCAGGTACTTGTCCACCGCGGCGGCGGCCGAACGGCCCTCCGCGATGGCCCAGACGATCAGCGACTGGCCGCGGCCGGCGTCGCCGCAGACGTACACGCCGTCCACGTTGGTGGCGAACTTGGCGTCCCGGTTCACGTTGCCCCGGGCGTCCAGCTCGACACCGAGCTGCTCGACCAGGCCGTTCTTCACGTCCGTACCCGTGAAGCCCATCGCCAGGGTGACCAGCTGGGCCGGGATGGCCCGCTCGGTGCCCGGCACCGGCTCGAACCGGCCGTCCTTGAACTCGACCTCCACCAGGTGGAGTTCGGCCACGTTCCCGTCCTCGTCGCCGGTGAAGTGGGTGGTGTTGACCGCGTAGACGCGCTCACCGCCCTCCTCGTGCGCGGAGGTGACCTTGTAGGTCATCGGCATGGTCGGCCAGGGCTGGCCGGCCGGCCGGTCGTCGCTGGGGCGCGGCATGATCTCCAGCTGGGTGACCGAGGCGGCCCCCTGGCGCAGCGCGGTGCCCAGGCAGTCGGCGCCGGTGTCACCGCCGCCGATCACGATGACGTGCTTGCCCTTGGCCGAGATGGGGGGCTCGACGAAGTCGCCCTCCTGCACCTTGTTGGCCAGCGGCAGGTACTCCATCGCCTGGTGGATGCCCTTCAACTCCCGCCCGGGGACGGGGAGGTCGCGGGCGGTGGTGGCACCGGCGGCGACCACCACGGCGTCGAAGCGCTCGCGCAGCTGCTGGCCGGTGATGTCCTCGCCGACGCTGACGCCGGTGCGGAAGCGGGTGCCCTCCGCGCGCATCTGCTCGATGCGGCGGTTGATGTGGCGCTTCTCCATCTTGAACTCGGGGATGCCGTACCGCAGCAGGCCGCCGATCCGGTCCGCGCGCTCGTACACCACCACGGTGTGGCCGGCCCGGGTGAGCTGCTGGGCCACGGCCAGACCGGCCGGGCCGGAACCGACCACGGCGACGGTCTTGCCCGACAGGCGCTCGGGGACCTGCGGGGTGACCCCGCCGTTGTCCCAGGCCTTGTCGATGATGGTGACCTCGACGTTCTTGATGGTCACCGCGTCCTGGTTGATGCCCAGGACACAGGCCGACTCGCACGGCGCGGGGCACAGCCGCCCGGTGAACTCCGGGAAGTTGTTGGTCGCGTGCAGGCGCTCGATGGCGCCCTTCCAGTCGTCCCGGAAGGCCAGGTCGTTCCACTCGGGGATGAGGTTCCCGAGCGGGCAGCCGTTGTGGCAGAACGGGATGCCGCAGTCCATGCAGCGGCCGGCCTGCTTGGTGATGATCGGCAGGAGGCTGCGCTCGACGTAGACCTCGTTCCAGTCCCGCAGACGGACGTCCACGGGACGGCGCTCGGCCAGCTGCTTGGGCGTGGTCAGGAAGCCCTTGGGGTCAGCCATGTGCCGCCTCCATCATCTTGCGAGTGGTCTCGGCCTCGGAGAGGCCATCGCGCTCAGCGGCGTCCTTGGCGGCGAGCACAGCCTTGTAGTCGGTCGGCATGATCTTGGAGAAGCGGGAGACCCCGCTGCCCCAGTCAGCCAGGAGCTCGGCGGCGACGGTGGAGCCGGTCTCCTCGTAGTGCTGCTGGACGGTCTCGCGCAGCCACTCGCGGTCGTCGGCCGAGGGGGCCTCGATGCCCACCATGCCGTCGTTCACGTTGGCCGGGCGCAGGTCCAGCACGTAGGCGATGCCACCGGACATGCCCGCCGCCAGGTTGCGGCCGGTCTCGCCCAGGATGACGACCCGCCCGCCGGTCATGTACTCCAGGCCGTGGTCGCCCACGCCCTCGACCACCAGGGTGGCACCGGAGTTGCGGACGGCGAAGCGCTCGCCGGCCTTGCCGCGCAGGTGGATCCGGCCCGAGGTGGCGCCGTAGCCGATGGTGTTGCCCGCGATCACGTGGTTCTGGGCGTCGGCGCCGATGGCGGCCGCGTCCCGCGCCGGGCGGACGATGACCACGCCGCCGGAGAGGCCCTTGCCCACGTAGTCGTTGGCGTCGCCCTCCAGACGGAGCGTCACGCCCTTGGGCACGAAGGCGCCGAAGGACTGGCCGGCCGAACCGGTGAGGGTCACGTCGATGGTGCCCTCGGGCAGGCCCTCGCCCCGGTAACGCTTCGTCACCTGGTGGCCGAGCATGGTGCCGACCGTCCGGTTGACGTTGCGGACCGGGAGCTGGATGCGGACCGAGTCGCCGCGCTCCAGCGCGTCCTCGGCGAGCGCGATCAGCTGGTTGTCCAGCGCCTTGTCCAGCGCGTGGTCCTGCGTGGTGGTGCAGTGCAGGGCCGCGCCCTCGGGCAGCTCGGGCACGTGGAACAGCGGGGCCAGGTCGAGACCGGCCGCCTTCCAGTGGGTGATCGCGTCGGCGGCGTCGATGTGCTCGGCGTGGCCGACCGCCTCCTCGATGGAGCGGAAGCCCAGCTCGGCCAGGATCTCCCGGACCTCCTCCGCGATGAACTCGAAGAAGTTCACCACGAACTCGGGCTTGCCGGAGAAGCGCTCGCGCAGCACCGGGTTCTGGGTGGCGACGCCGACCGGGCAGGTGTCCAGGTGGCAGACCCGCATCATGATGCAGCCGGAGACCACCAGCGGGGCGGTGGCGAAGCCGAACTCCTCGGCGCCCAGCAGGGCGGCGATGACCACGTCGCGGCCGGTCTTGAGCTGACCGTCCGTCTGGACCACGATCCGGTCGCGCAGCCCGTTCAGCAGCAGGGTCTGCTGGGTCTCGGCCAGGCCGAGCTCCCAGGGACCGCCCGCGTGCTTGAGCGAGGTGAGCGGCGAGGCGCCGGTGCCGCCGTCGTGGCCGGAGACCAGCACCACGTCCGCGTGCGCCTTGGAGACGCCCGCCGCGACGGTGCCGACGCCGACCTCGGAGACCAGCTTCACGTGGATGCGGGCGTCCGGGTTGGCGTTCTTGAGGTCGTGGATCAGCTGAGCCAGGTCCTCGATGGAGTAGATGTCGTGGTGCGGCGGCGGCGAGATCAGACCGACGCCCGGGGTGGAGTGCCGGGTCCGGGCCACCCACGGGTAGACCTTGTGGCCGGGCAGCTGGCCGCCCTCGCCGGGCTTGGCGCCCTGGGCCATCTTGATCTGGATGTCGTCCGCGTTCACCAGGTACTCGGAGGTGACGCCGAAGCGGCCGGAGGCGACCTGCTTGATCGCCGAGCGGCGCTCCGGGTCGTACAGGCGCTCCGGGTCCTCGCCGCCCTCACCGGTGTTGGACTTGCCGCCGAGGCGGTTCATCGCGATGGCCAGCGTCTCGTGCGCCTCCATCGAGATGGAGCCGTACGACATGGCGCCGGTGGAGAAGCGCTTGACGATCTCGGAGACCGGCTCGACCTCGTCGACGGAGATCGGCGCACGGCCCTTGGCGTCGAACTTGAACAGGCCGCGCAGCGTCATCAGGCGCTCGGACTGGGAGTTCACCCGCTCGGTGTACTGCTTGAAGATGTCGTAGCGGCGCGAGCGGGTCGAGTGCTGCAGCCGGAAGACGGTGTCCGGGTCGAACAGGTGCGGCTCGCCCTCGCGGCGCCACTGGTACTCGCCGCCGATCTCCAGCGCGCGGTGCGCGGCGGAGATGCCGGAGGCCGGGTACGCCTTGGCGTGGCGCGCGGCCACCTCCTTGGCGACCTCGGCCAGGCCGATGCCGCCGAGCTTGGTGGTGGTGCCCGCGAAGTAGGCGTCCACGGTGGCCTGGTCGAGGCCGATGGCCTCGAAGACCTGGGCGCCGCGGTAGGAGGCGACGGTGGAGATGCCCATCTTGGACATCACCTTCAGGACGCCCTTGCCGAGCGCCTTGATCAGGTTCTTGATCGCCTTCTCGGGCTCGATGCCCTGGATGAAGACGCCCTGCTCGACCAGGTCCTCGACCGACTCCATGGCCAGGTACGGGTTGACCGCGCCGGCGCCGTAGCCGATCAGCAGCGCGACGTGGTGCACCTCGCGGACGTCACCGGCCTCGACCAGCAGCGACACCTGGGTGCGCTGCTTGGTGCGGATCAGGTGGTGGTGCACCGCGGAGGTGAGCAGCAGCGAGGGGATCGGCGCGTGCTCGGCGTCGGAGTGACGGTCCGACAGCAGGATGATCCGGGCACCGTCGGCGATCGCCGCGTCGGCCTCGGCCGCGATGGCCGCGAGCCGGGCGGCCAGCGCCTCGCCGCCGCCGGCGACCTTGTAGAGGCCCGACAGCGTGACGGCCTTGAGGCCCGGCTGGTCGCCGTCCTGGTTGACGTGGGTCAGCTTGGCCAGCTCGTCGTTGTCGATCACCGGGAAGGTGATGCCGATCGAGCGGCAGTGCGCGGAGGTGGTGGAGAGCAGGTTGCCCTCCGGCCCGAGGTTGGACAGCAGCGAGGTGACGAGCTCCTCGCGGATGGCGTCCAGCGGCGGGTTGGTGACCTGCGCGAAGAGCTGCACGAAGTAGTCGAAGAGCAGCCGGGGCTTCTCGGACAGCGCCGCGATCGGGCTGTCGGTGCCCATCGAGCCGAGCGCCTCGCCGCCGGTCTTGGCCATCGGGGCCAGGATGACCCGCAGCTCCTCCTCGGTGTAGCCGAAGGTCTGCTGACGGCGCGTCACCGAGGCGTGGGTGTGGTGGATGTGCTCGCGCTCGGGCAGCGCCTTGAGCTCGATCTGCCCGGCGGCCACCCACTCCTGGTACGGGTGCTCGTCGGCCAGCGCGGACTTGATCTCCTCGTCCTCGACGATCCGGCCCTCGGCGGTGTCGATGAGGAACATCTTGCCCGGCTGCAGGCGGCCCTTGCGGGTCACCTTCTCCTGGTCGATGTCGAGCACGCCGACCTCGGAGGAGAGCACCACGAGGCCGTCCTCGGTGACCCAGTACCGGGCCGGGCGCAGGCCGTTGCGGTCCAGGACCGCGCCGATCTGGGTGCCGTCGGTGAAGGTCACGCAGGCCGGGCCGTCCCAGGGCTCCATCAGGTTGGAGTGGTACTGGTAGAAGGCGCGGCGGGCCGGCTCCATGGTGGCGTGGTTCTCCCACGCCTCCGGGATCATCATCAGCACCGAGTGCGGCAGCGAGCGGCCGCCCAGGTGGAGCAGCTCCAGGACCTCGTCGAAGGAGGCCGAGTCGGAGTGGTCCGGGGTGCAGATCGGGAAGATCCGGTTCAGGTCGCCCGGGATCAGGTCGGTGGCCAGCTGGGACTCACGGGCCGTCATCCAGTTCCGGTTGCCCTTGACGGTGTTGATCTCACCGTTGTGGGCGACGAAGCGGTACGGGTGGGCCAGCGGCCAGCTCGGGAAGGTGTTCGTGGAGAACCGCGAGTGCACCAGGCCGATGGCGGAGGCGAAGAGCCGGTCCGACAGGTCGGGGAAGAAGGGCTCCAGCTGACCGGTGGTCAGCATGCCCTTGTAGACGATGGTCCGGGCGGAGAGCGAGGGGAAGTACACCCCGGCCTCGCGCTCGGCGCGCTTGCGGACGACGAAGGCGACCCGGTCCAGCGCGATCCCGCTCTTGCCCTCGCCGGTGACGAAGAGCTGGCGGAAGCGCGGCATCACCGAACGGGCGGTGGCGCCGAGCAGGTCGGGGGTGACCGGCACCTCGCGCCAGCCGAGGACGGTCAGGTCCTCCTCGGCGGCGATGGCCTCGATCTGCGCGACGGCGGCCGCGTCGGCGGCGTCCTCGTCCGGCAGGAAGGCGATGCCGACGGCGTAGGAGCCGGCCTCGGGGAGCTCGAAGGAGACCTTGGAGCGCAGGAACGCGTCCGGCACCTGGGTCAGGATGCCCGCGCCGTCACCGGAGTCCGGCTCGGCGCCGGTGGCGCCTCGGTGCTCCAGGTTGCGCAGGACGGTCAGCGCCTGGTCGACGATCGTGTGGTCGGCGATGCCGGTCAGCGTGGCGACGAAACCGACGCCGCAGGCGTCGTGCTCGTTACGCGGGTCGTACAGGCCCTGAGCAGTGGGTCGCGCATCCGGAACGAGCGCGTAAGGCCGCGCGGCGGCCTGACCGGGCTCGTTGGCGGAGTGCATGGATGCAGACAGCATCGGCTCTCCCGTCGTCGTCTCTGGCAAGTGCTTGGTGCAGTAGGGACGACGTTGGCCCTCATGCGATTTCGTGCAGGTTACATGATGTCGGACTGACCGGACAGTGGGATTTCTCGTCCACAGTGCGGACAGTCCGCCCTGGTCAGGGCGCTCAACCTGACGTATCGGGGACGGGCCGGAGGCGTGCTCTCGGCCGCGTGCCCCCACCAGTGTGCCCCCTGCCCCCGAGGACGAAACAGGGGCGTAATTCCCTGTCCACATGTCGAGAACGGGTGCCCTGCGAATCCTGCGTCGATCGGCGAGCGCGGCATGAGATTCTGCGGCCGGACCACGGCTCGGCCGGGATCTGCGCAGGTCGGCCCGCAGAACCATGTGTGCAATGTCATAACCATGCTCGCCCGGTCAGCCGATCTGGCCGCCGATCAGCGCGCCCAGCCCGAAGGTCACGGCCGCCGCGGCACCGCCCAGCACCAGCTGGCGCAGGCCGCTGAACCACCAGGTGCGGGCCGTCACCCGGGCCACCACCGCGCCGCACAGGAACAGGCCGATCAGCGAGAGCACCAGGGCCGGGGCCAGCGAGGTGGCGCCCAGCAGGTAGGGCAGCAGCGGGAGCAGCGCGCCGGCCGCGAAGCAGAGGAAGGAGGAGACCGCCGCCACCATCGGGGAGGGCAGGTCGGTCGGGTCCACCCCGAGCTCCTCGCGGGCGTGCACCTCCAGCGCCTGCTCCGGGTCGGCGGAGAGCTGCCGGGCCACCTCCTTGGCCAGCTCGGGCTCCACCCCGCGCGAGACGTAGAGCTCGGCCAGCTCGGCCAGCTCGCCCTGCGGGTTGCGGCGCAGCTCCAGCCGCTCGGCCTCGATCTCGGCCTCGACCAGCTCGCGCTGGGAGGCCACCGAGGTGTACTCCCCCGCCGCCATCGAGCAGGCCCCGGCGGCCAGGCCGGCCAGCCCGGTGATGATCACCGTGCCCGGCGAGGCGGCGCCGCCGACCACACCGGTCATCAGCGCGAAGTTGGACACCAGGCCGTCCATGGCGCCGAAGACCGCCGGACGCAGCCAGCCGCCGTTGACGTCCCGGTGGTGCCCCTCGGCCGGGATGCGCGGCATCGGGTTCTCCTCGGCGATCGGCTCGGCAATGGTCGCGGCCATGGCGAATAGCCCCCCTCAGGAAGGTGGTTGCGGTCTTCTCGTGACGATTTGAAAGGTAGTCCGATGTATCGGGGCTTTCCAGCAAAGTAAGGCTTCCCGAACACGACTTCGGCCGCCCTGCACCAAGCGGTGCGGGCGGCCGAGGAGTTGGGGAGTCGCAGGTCAGGCCTTGGTGCCGGGCTCCGGTCGGTCCGATTCGGCGGGGGCCTCGGCCGGCGTCTCGGCGGGGGTCTGGTCGCCGGTGGCGGACTCCGGTGCGGACACCGTCAGTTCGCCCACGTTCGAGGCCGGGTCGATGCTGTCCGGAGCCTCCCGGCCGGGGCGCAGCCTGCCGACCACCACCAGGTAGACGATCGCGGCGACGAAGGTGAGGATCGCGGTCCACTCGTTCAGGCGCAGGCCCAGGAAGTGGTGCGCCTCGTCGATCCGCATCCCCTCGATCCAGAAGCGGCCGACGCTGTACGCGGCGACGTAGATCGCGAAGGCCCGGCCGTGGCCGAGGGTGAAGCGCTTGTCCGCCCAGATCACCAGCAGCGCGACGCCGACGCACCAGAGCGACTCGTAGAGGAAGGTCGGGTGGAAGACCCCGTCCACCACGGTGCCGTCCGCCTCGACCTTGTGGATCTCCAGGCCCCACGGCAGGTCGGTGGCCCGGCCGTACAGCTCCTGGTTGAACCAGTTGCCCCAGCGACCGCAGGCCTGGGCCAGCGCGATGCCCGGGGCGATCGCGTCGGCGTAGGCGGGCAGCGGCACGCCCCGGCGGCGGGCGCCGATCCAGGCGCCGACGGCACCGAAGGCGATCGCGCCCCAGATTCCGAGGCCGCCCTCCCAGATCTTCAGGGCGTCGACCGGGTTCCGGTCCTCCCCGAAGTACAGCTGGTTGTCGGTGATCACGTGGTAGAGGCGGCCGCCCACCAGGCCGAACGGCACCGCCCAGACGGCGATGTCCCCGACGGTGTGCTTGGCGCCGCCCCTGGCGACCCAGCGCTTGCTGCCGAGCCAGACGGCCACGACGACACCGATGATGATGCAGAACGCGTAGGCGCGCAGCGGGACCGGCCCCAGGTAGAGGACGCCCCGCGACGGGCTCGGAATGTATGCGAGATCCATGGCAGGGTCGACGCTACCCGACCCCGCCCGGCACTCCTGCACCGCGCGGGGTCACAGCTTCCGAACGTTCGCTACTGGGCCGGCGAGGCGGGCGCGGAGGCCACCGTGCCGAGCTGCTTGCCGGCGTTGGCCTCGTCCACCCACTTCACCAGGTTCTCCGGGGAGATCTGCTCGCCGGCCGCGTTCTTCGGGTAGACCGGCTGGCCGTTGAGCAGCACCGTCGGGGTCGACTTGTAGCTGGACTTGTCGAAGTCCTGCTGCACCGCCGAAACCCAGTCCGCGTACTTGTTGTCGTTGACGCAGCTCTCGAAGGCCGGCGAGTCCAGGCCCGGCACCTGCTTGGCCAGGTCGATCAGGGTCGACTTGGTGCCGAAGGTGTCGGCGGTCTCCTCGGGCTGGTTCTTGTAGAGCACGTCGTGGTAGGCGCGGAACTTGCCCGCGTCCTGCGCGCAGCCGAGCGCGTTGGCCCCGTACTTGGAGCCCTTGCCCCCGAGCGAGCGGTCGATGAAGGAGACGATGTGGTAGTTCCCCTGGAGCTTCCCGGCGTCCTCCAACTGGTCGACCGTGGAGGCGAATTCACGCTCGAAGATGCCGCAGGCGGGGCACCGCGGGTCCTCGTAGACGGTGAGCGTCGAGGGGGCGTTGGACGGGCCGTCCGGGATGACCAGGTTCTTCTCGCCGATCGTCCCGGCCGGGTGGGCGACGGGGGTGTCCGGCTTGTCGCGCTGGTTCTGCACCACCACGCCGATCACCACGCCGACCGCGATCACGGCCAGCACCGCGCCGCCGATGACCAGCTTCTTCTTGCGCTTGTCCCGGGCCTCCTCCGCAGCCCGCTCCTCCAGCATCCGCTCGCGGGCGGTGCGCTTGCCTTCTCGGTTCTTCTCGCTCATGTCTCGGTACGTCCAAGGTGGGGGCCGGGTGGGCGGGGAAAGTCGTCGGGAGTCCGTCAGGTCCGGGGCGGGCGCGGGCCGTTCAGGCGTTGAGCCAGGCGTCGGCCGAGAGCTTGGTCCTCGGCCGCCAGACCAGCCAGGCGGCCAGCAGCAGGAAGCCGGTGTCGCGCGCGATCTCCTGCGCGTACTCGGTCTTCGAGGAGTCGACCGCACCGCCGCCGCCGAAGCAGCCGCAGTCGATCGAGATGCCCCGGGCCCACGCGGAGGCGATCCCGGCGATGAAGGCGAGCAGCAGCAGGGCCGAGACCGCCGCGACGATCCGGGTGCCCAGACCGATCAACAGCAGCAGGGCGAGCGTCACTTCGAGGAACGGCAGCCCGTAGCCGACCGGCTTGACCAGGGACTCGGGCAGGATCTCGTACGCCCGCACCGCCTGGGCGGCCTCCGCCGGATCGGCGATCTTCGCCAGCCCGGCCCAGGCCCAGACCACCGCCAGGCCGAGCCGGACCACCAGCCCGAACCACTCACCGGGCGGACCGTCCACCGCCCTGCGCAGGGCGGACCCGCCGCCCGGACGCTCGGCGGTCTGCTCACTGGCCATCGGGTGTCCTCCCCCATCGGTGCGTCGTGACGTGGCTGCCGCTCACGCTTCCTGATGAACCGTAGGGGATGAATGGCGGTTACTCCACATTCGCACCTTAAGCCGAATGAGTGATGGAATAGTGCGTATGTCCGATCTCACTGACGGTGGGTCAGCGCAGCTGGCGGCAGCGCAGCCGCTCGGCCGCCGACCCCAGCGGGGGCCGGCCCTCCGGCTGCGAGCGCCCGGCCCGGGCCGCCGAGTCCGCGCTGGCCAACTGCCCGCAGCGGTACGCCTCGTGCTCGGCCCGCTCCACCCCGCGCCGGGCCATCGCCGGACCGACGGTCGCCTCCGCCCCCATCGCGACGCCGAGCACCAGGGCGGCGACCGCCGCCCTGAGCAGGACGGCGCGCTGGAAACAGGGCACTGGATGGACTCCTTCGGTCGGGAACGGTCCGTACCGCACACGAACTCGTCCCTCCACTCAACGCCGGTCAATCCCCCCCGATGCGTCGGAGCCGGGTACTTCACCCGGACGGGGCAGCCCGCCGGAGTGTCGTCCCTGACGCGGCAATGGCGGAGCGCCCCGCAGGGGCGCGAGGAACTGCGCGCAGGGGAACGGCACCACGTGCAACTGGCTCGCCTGCCCCGATCTAGCGCTGGGCCGCCTTCCGTACTCGCGCAGTTCCCCGCGCCCCTGCGGGGCGCTCCCGAGCGTGGCGCGGCCCGGGATGACGAAGGCCCGTGCGCCCCCCGGAGGGGGTTCGCACGGGCCTCGGTCGGGCGGCGGGTGGCGTCAGCGCTTGCGGACGCCCTCGGCCAGCTCGGCGGCGAGCGAGCGGACCGCGTCCAGCGCGGCCGGCTCGCCGTCCGCGTCCAGGATGCGCTGGACGAAGGCGGAGCCGACGATCACGCCGTCGGCGAAGCCGGCCACCTCGGCGGCCTGGGTCGCGTTGGAGACCCCTAGGCCGACGCAGACCGGCAGCTCGGTGGTGGCCCGGGTCCGGGCGACCAGGTCCTCGGCCATCGAGCCGACGGCGGCCCGGGTGCCCGTCACGCCCATCACCGCGGCGGCGTAGACGAAGCCGGAGCCGGCCGCCGTGACCTCGGCCAGCCGGGCGTCCTTGCTGCTCGGCGCGACCACGAACACGGTGTCCAGACCGTGCTCGGCCGCGGCCGAGCGCCACTCGCCGGACTCCTCCACCGGCAGGTCGGGCAGGATGCAGCCCGCTCCCCCGGCGGCCGCCAGGTCGGCCGCGAAGCGGGCCACGCCGTAGCGCTCGACCGGGTTCCAGTACGTCATCACCAGGACCGCGGCCTCCGGGTGGGCGTCGGCCACCTCGGCGACGGTGCGGATCACGTCCTTGATCTTCACGCCACCGCGCAGCGCGATGTCGTCGGCGGTCTGGATGACCGCGCCGTCCAGCACCGGGTCGGAGTGCGGCAGGCCGATCTCGACCACGTCGCAGCCGCCCTCGATCAGCGCCTTCACGGCGGCGATCCCGCCGTCCACGGTCGGGAAGCCGGCCGGGAGGTAGCCGATCAGGGCCGCGCGGTCCTCCGCCTTGGCGGCGGCCAGCACGGAGCTCAACTTCGAAGCCATGATCACTTGCCCCCGTTGCTGTCGTTCTGCGCGGCGTCGTACAGGCCGAAGTACTCGGCGGCGGTGTGCATGTCCTTGTCGCCGCGGCCGGAGAGCGAGACCAGGATGGTCGCCTCCGGGCCCAGCTCGCGCCCGAGCTTGAGCGCCCCGGCGAGCGCGTGGGCGCTCTCGATGGCCGGGATGATCCCCTCGGTGCGGGACAGCAGGCGCAGCGCCTGCATCGCCTCGTCGTCGGTCACCGGACGGTACTCGGCCCGGCCGGTGTCCTTCAGCCAGGCGTGCTCCGGGCCGACGCCCGGGTAGTCCAGGCCGGCCGAGATCGAGTGCGACTCGATGGTCTGGCCGTCCTCGTCCTGCAGCACGTAGGTGCGGGAGCCGTGCAGCACGCCCGGGTCGCCCTTGGTCAGGGTGGCCGCGTGCTTCTCGGTGTCCACGCCCTCGCCGGCCGCCTCGCAGCCGATCAGCCGGACGCCCGCGTCCGGGATGAACTCGTGGAAGATGCCCATCGCGTTGGAGCCGCCGCCGACGCAGGCGACCACGGCGTCCGGGAGCCTGCCGGTGCGCTCCAGCACCTGCTCGCGGGCCTCCACGCCGATCACCCGGTGGAAGTCCCGGACCATGGCCGGGAAGGGGTGCGGCCCGGCGACCGTGCCGAACAGGTAGTGGGTGTCGTCGACGTTGGCCACCCAGTCGCGGAAGGCCTCGTTGATGGCGTCCTTGAGGGTGCGGCTGCCGGACTTCACGGCCACCACCTCGGCGCCGAGCATCCGCATCCGGGCCACGTTCAGCGCCTGGCGCTGGGTGTCGACCTCGCCCATGTAGATGGTGCAGTCGAAGCCGAACAGCGCGCAGGCGGTGGCGGTGGCCACGCCGTGCTGGCCGGCGCCGGTCTCGGCGATGATCCGGGTCTTGCCCATCCGGCGGGTGAGCAGGGCCTGGCCCAGCACGTTGTTGATCTTGTGCGAGCCGGTGTGGTTGAGGTCCTCGCGCTTGAGCAGGATCCGCGCCCCGCCGGCCTCGGCGGAGAACCGGTGCACGTCGGTGAGCGGGCTCGGGCGGCCGGTGTAGTCCTTCAGCAGCCCGTCCAGCTCGGCCGCGAAGGCCGGGTCGGCCTTGGCCTTCTCGTACTCCTCGGCGACCTGCTCGACGGCGGCGACCAGCGCCTCCGGGATGAAGCGGCCGCCGTACGCCCCGAAGTACCCCCGGGCGTCGGGGACCTGGGTGCCTGGCAGGTAGTCCTTTTCGGACATGGCAGTTACGTCCTCGTGAATCGGTGAAGTGGCGTGCATGGCATGCGTGCTGACGGAACGTCAGCCGTGCGTGCGTCGCCATCGCCGACCGGGGACCTGCCCCGGCTCACAACCGATCACGTACCGGACCCGCCGCCCCAGCACCCGGCGCGCGGGCGCGCGGCAACCGCGCGGCCGGCAGCCGGGAGCGAGGCGGGCGTTCATCTGCGGGTCAGCCCCGTCCGTTGTTGCGCAGCGCCGGGTGGGCACCGGCGGCGACCAGGTCGGCCACGGCCGCCTTCGGGTCCCGGCCGGTCACCAGCGACTCGCCGACCAGCACCGCGTCCGCGCCGAGGTTGGCGTAGGCGATCAGGTCGTGCGGGCCGCGCACGCCGGACTCGGCCACCTTCACGATGTGCGCCGGGATGGCGTCCACCACGTTGCCGAAGGTGTTCCGGTCCACCTCGAGGGTCCTGAGGTTGCGGGCGTTGACGCCGATGATCTTCGCGCCGGCGTCCACCGCGCGCGCGATCTCCTCCTCGTCGTGCACCTCGACCAGCGGGGTGAGCCCGATCGACTCGGCGCGCTCGATGAGCGACACCAGGGCCGGCTGGTCCAGGGCCGCCACGATCAGCAGCGCGAGGTCGGCGCCGTGGGCGCGGGCCTCCCAGAGCTGGTAGGCGGTGACGATGAAGTCCTTGCGCAGCAGCGGGGTGTCCACCGCCGCCCGGACGGCGTCCAGGTCGGCCAGCGAACCGCCGAAGCGGCGCTGCTCGGTCAGCACGCTGATCGCGGCGGCACCGCCGGCCGCGTAGTCGAGCGCCAGGGCGGCCGGGTCGGCGATCGCCGCCAGGGCCCCCTTGGACGGGCTGGAGCGCTTGACCTCGCAGATCACCCGGACGCCGTCGCCGCGCAGCGCGGCCACTCCGTCCTTGGCGTCGGGGGCCTTCGCGGCCAGCTCCTTGAGCTGGTCCAGGGAGACCCGGGACTGCCGCTCGGCGAGGTCCTCACGGACCCCGTCGATGATCTCGTCGAGCACACTCACGCGGGCGCCCCCATCATTCCGCCGGGCACATGCCCGGCTCGTCGGGTGTTTCACCGCGGGCGGCGGACCACGTCCTGCTCCGTCCTGCTGAACGGCGCGGAACTTCCGGCCCCCGTCGGCTCCTCGATGGTATCGGGCGCGGGGGGCGCGAACCGCATCCGCCCGGCGCGCGTCTCGCGGAGCGGACCCGGCCGTACGCCGTCGCGTGGGCTCCGTCAGAGCACCGGGGGCGCCAGCCCGGCCCCGACCGGGAGGTTGCGGTAGACCATGAAGACCGCCAGCACCAGCAGCAGGAGCACCGTCTGCGGCAGCCCGAACCGGACCTTCGGCGCCCGCCCACCGGTCAGCGCGGCCCAGAGCCAGCCGCTCCACAGCACCCCGACGACCATCGCCAGCACCACCACCAGCAGGTTGTCGTGCGCGGCGGTGGCCAGGTCCCCGTGGGCCAGCGCGTGCACCGCTCGCAGGCCCCCGCAGCCCGGGCACCACCAGCCGGTGGCGGCCAGCACCGGGCAGACGGGGTAGTGGCCCGGGGCGTTCGGGTCGACCGCGGCCACGTAGACGGTGGGAACGGCCACCGCCACCAGCGCCAGCAGCGGACGGACCGTCCGGCGCGCCCGGGAGGGCGGGGCGGCGGCGGGCTTCGGCTGCGGGGCGGCGGTCACAGGGCCGATTCTGCCCCCGGGGCCGGGGCGCATCCCTCAGCCGGCGGTGCGTGTCATGCGAACGGGAGCGGTGGGGCGCTCCGCGCGCCCCACCGCTCCCGTTCGTCGACCGTGGATCAGACGCCCGCGGCGGCCTTGGCGGCCAGCTCGCGACGGGCGAGGGTCTCCTCCGGGGTGGCGAAGTACGGGCTGGGCTGCTTGCCCATGCCGGCCATCGACATCGCCTTGCCGACGACACCGCCGAGCAGGACCACGCCCAGGCCCACCCAGAAGAGCCAGACGGCGGGGATGATCATCGCAACGCCGCTGACCGTGAAGCCGATGAAGGCGATGGTCGAGCCGGTCCAGGCG
The DNA here is from genome assembly GCF_039535905.1 of Kitasatospora albolonga. Classification (GTDB taxonomy): domain Bacteria; phylum Actinomycetota; class Actinomycetes; order Streptomycetales; family Streptomycetaceae; genus Kitasatospora; species Kitasatospora albolonga. The sequence continues at coordinate 159,594 of NZ_BAAAYB010000065.1, forward strand.
GCGGGGGTGTGGCCGTGCGCGGTTGCCGACATCTGATGGTGCTCCTTGAATCTGCGGGGCCCGGCCGGACTGCGGGCGCCCGTCGGGTTGACTCGTCCATTGTGCCGGGCCCACACACCCGACCCCAAGCGGGGGTCCGCCGCGGTCACCCCGGGGGCCGAAGGCCCAGGGGCGCGAGGAACTGCGCGAGTACGGAAGGCGGCCCAGGGTGAGATCGGGGCACGTCAGCCAGTTGCACGTACTGCCGTTCCCCTGCGCGCAGTTCCTCGCGCCCCTGGAGGCCCCTGCGGGGCCCCGGGTCGACCACCGCTACGCCGTCGGGTCCTCGCCGCGGTCGAGGGCCTGCCAGATGTCCGCGGGGGTGCCCGCACCCTTCGGCTTCGGCGCCGCCTTCCGGGCCGGGGCCTCGTACCGGGCACCCATGGCCGGCCAGGACCGGCCGTGACGCACCGTCAGGGCGCCCGCCACCGCAAGCAGCAGTCCGCCGGCGAAGGCGACCCAGGGCCAGGCGGTGTGGCTCACCTGCTCGGCCGAGGCGCTCACCAGGGCCAGCTTCTTGGCCGCCGCCGAGTGCAGCGCGGCACCGTCGGTGGCGCCCAGCACCGCGGCCACCGCCGCACCGAGCCCGGCCAGCGTCAGCAGCGCGCCCACCACCAGCTTGCCGACCCCGCGCACCGCGAACACCGCCACCGCCGAGGCCAGCCCGACCAGCGCCAGCCCGCCCGGCAGGCCCGACACCGCGCTCCCGGTCGCCGACACCTCCAGCTGACCCCCGGCCGTCCCCTCGGCCCACACCCGGCTCACCGCGGTCAGCACCAGCACCGCCCCCAGCACCGTGCACCCCAGCATCACCCCGAGCATCCGCCGCCCCTTCGGGCTCGGAGCAGCGGTCTCGACGGGTTCGGCGGTACGGGGCGAAGGCAGCTCGGTGGTCACCCGTCCACTATCCCCGAGCCGTACACCGACGGTTCACCGGGGGTCAGCCGGAGGCCTTCAGCGTGTTGGCGGTGGCGACGGCGCGCAGGACGGCGGCGGCCTTGTTGCGGCACTCGGTGTCCTCGGCGTGCGGGTCGGAGTCGGCGACCACGCCGGCGCCGGCCTGGACGTAGGCGGTGCCGGAGCGCAGGAGGGCGGTGCGGATGGCGATGGCGGTGTCGGAGTCGCCGGCGAAGTCGAGGTAGCCGACGCAGCCGCCGTAGAGGCCGCGGCGGGTGGGTTCGAGCTCCTCGATGATCCGCATGGCGCGCGGCTTGGGGGCGCCGGAGAGGGTGCCGGCCGGGAAGCAGGCGGTGAGCACGTCGAAGGCGGTGCGGCCGGGGGCGACCTTGCCGGTGACGGTGGAGACGATGTGCATCACGTGGCTGTACTTCTCGATCGACATGAAGTCGACCACCTCGACGCTGCCCGGCTCGCAGACCCGGCCCAGGTCGTTGCGGCCCAGGTCGACCAGCATCAGGTGCTCGGCCCGCTCCTTCGGGTCGGCCAGCAGCTCGGCCGCCAGCTCGGCGTCCTCGTGCGGGGTGGCGCCCCGGTGCCGGGTGCCGGCGATCGGGTGCAGCATCGCCTGACCGTCCGTCACCTTGACCAGCGCCTCGGGGCTGGAGCCGACCACGTCGAAGCCGCCCTCGGCGGTGCCGTCCGGGCCGGGGAAGCGGAACAGGTACATGTACGGGCTGGGGTTGGTGGTGCGCAGCACCCGGTAGACGTCCAAGGCCCTTGCGGCGCAGGGCACTTCGAAGCGCTGCGAGGGCACCACCTGGAAGGCCTCGCCGGCCCGGATGCGCTCCTTGACCTCCTCGACGGCGGCCCGGTAGGGCGCCCCGCCGAACGGCGAGTGCGGCTCCACGGCGGTCGGGGTGAAGGTGGCCAGGCCCGGGTCGACCGGGCGGGCCAGGTCGGCCTGCATGGCGTCCAGGCGGGCCACCGCGTCCGCGTACGCCTCGTCCACGCCCGAGGCCAGGTCGTTGTGGTTGACCGCGTTGGCGATCAGCACCACCGAGCCGTCGGCGTGGTCCAGCACCGCGAGGTCGGTGGCCAGCAGCATGGTCAGCTCGGGGAGCCGGAGGTCGTCCGGGGTGAGGTTGGGCAGCTTCTCCAGCCGCCGCACCACGTCGTAGCCGAGGTAGCCGACCAGGCCGCCGGTGAGCGGCGGCAGGCCGTCGTCGTCGTGGCGCGGGGTGTGCAGCGCCTCCAGGGTGGAGCGCAGCACCGCGAGCGGGTCGCCGGTGGTGGGGATGCCGACCGGCGGGGTGCCGTGCCAACGGGCGTTGCCGTCCCGGTCGGCGGTGAGGGTGGCGGCGCTGCGGACCCCGACGAAGGAGTAGCGCGACCAGTTGCCCTGCTCGGCCGACTCCAGCAGGAAGGTGCCCGGTCGCTCCCCGGCCAGGCTGCGGTAGAGCCCGATCGGGGTGAGGCCGTCCGCGAGGAGCCGACGGGAGACCGGGATGACCCGGGTGTCCACTGCGAGTTTGCGGAAGGTCTCGAGATCCATGGGGCTGGGCACCGTTCGGTCGAAGGGGAGGTCAGCGGTTCAGGAGAGCGGGAGCACGTCGGCGTCGAAGCAGGTGCGGGCGCCGGTGTGGCAGGCCGCGCCGGTCTGGTCGACCTTCACCAGCAGGGTGTCCCCGTCGCAGTCCAGGGCGACCGACTTGACCGCCTGGACGTGGCCGGAGGTGTCGCCCTTCACCCAGTACTCGCTGCGGCTGCGGCTCCAGTAGGTGCAGCGGCCGGTGGTGAGGGTGCGGTGCAGCGCCTCGTCGTCCATCCAACCGAGCATCAACACCTCGCCGGTGTCGTACTGCTGGGCGACGGCGGGCAGCAGGCCGTCGGCGGTCCGCTTCAGCCGGGCGGCGATCGCCGGGTCGAGCGCGGTGCTGCCGGGGGCGGCGGGAGTGATCGACATGGGGCCCATTGTGGCAGCTCGGCCCCGCTCCCCCGGCCCTCGTCCGGGCACCGGGCACCCCGCGCCCGGCTCATCCCGCTGACGGGCTCTCACATCCGGCCGGCCAGACCACCTCCACGTACAACCCGGCCGCCCTGGCCGCCGCGACCAGCTCGGCCGGGGCACCGGGGGTGACGCCGTCCCAGACCGCGACCAGCTCGTCGATCATCCCGACCATCGCCCGGCAGGTGTCGTCGCCGAGGCCGCCGTACTGCTCGGGCGCCAGGCGGTGCACCGCGTTGGCCTGGTTGAGCAGGGAGCGGACGGTGGAGCGGGCGGGCCCGGCGAAGGCGCCCGCCTGGGCCGTGGATGCGGACAGGACGACCTCCAGCTTGCCGCCGTGGTCCAGCACGGACTGGGCGAACCAGCTCTCTGGCCCCTGGCCCAGGCAGCTGACGCCGATCAGGTCGTGCGGGGTGTGCGAGGTGACGAGGCGCCAGAGCTCGCCCCGGACCAGCATCTCGCTGAGGTCGGAGAGACCCTCGTGACCGACGATGCCTACGCGCATGAGTTGACCCCTTGGGTGAGGGTCGTGCCGCAGGCAGGGTACCCGTGCGGGGCGGCGTCCCGGCGGGGCGGGGCCTCAGTACAGGGTGATCCGGATGCGGCGGGCCGGGCGGTCCAGCCAGGGGCCGAAGACGTTGTTGGCCAGGAAGGCGCCGGCGGCGCTCAGCAGGGCGACCACCACGGGGAGGGTGGGGGCCTCCATCAGCAGGTAGAGCGGGGACTCGGGGATGACCAGGCCCCAGACCGCGAAGGAGAAGGCGGCCATGAAGGTCTCCGCGACGGGGCCCCGGCGGTCCCGGCCGGGAGGCTTCTTGACGGGGGTCTCCACGGCGGCCGGAGCCGCGGCCGCCCCGACGGCCGGGACGAGGGCGGACGCGCCGGCGGGGCCGTCCACCCCGGGCGGCTTCTGCGGCGGGGCCGTGACGGGCGGCTCGGCCGCGGGTTCCTGTCCCTGCTCCGCGGGCGGCGCCTTGTCGAGCGAGTACGCGAGCGGCACGGCCATGACCGTCGCCAGCACGCAGCCGCCGTAGAGCCACCACCGCAGCGGGAGGTAGCTGTCCTGGGCGTCGGCCGCCAGCACGCTGGTGAGCACGCCGAGCACGGTGGTGTAGAGCGCCACCACCTCCACCGGGACGGTGTTGAGCAACGAGCTGAGATCGGTGGCCTTCTCCTGGGGCTCCGCGGCCTCGCCACCGCCGCCCTGCTGCCCCTGGGCCGGCTGGGCCGGCCGGACCGCGACGGCCTTCGCTCCCGGCGGGCCGAGCACGGCAGCGCGGCCGCCCTGGTGCGGATGTGGGCCCCCTTGGCGATGCTGCGGATGGTGCTCATCGGATCCTCCGGGTGGATTCGCGGATCCCGTCGCCGAGGCCGACGGGACCGGGTGGTGTCAGAGGAGGACGTCCGGCCCGTCCTGGTGGGCGAGGCAGGCGCGCAGGTCCTGGACGTAGCAGTGGTCGAAGGCGTGCGGCGCGGTCACCGTGCCGCCGACGAGGTGGCCCAGCAGACGGCCCCGGTACGGGCCGGAGTCGACCATCGCGAGGCTGCCGGAGTCGCCGTACCCGAGCGGTTCCGAGGTGACGACCTGCCAGAGCGTCAGCCACTGCCGGTCGGCGTCGCCGAGCTGTTCGAGGGCGCCGGTGACGGTGCCCCGGCAGCGGCCGGAGCGGCCGCCGTAGACGGAGACGGCGAGCGGCCCGTACGGCGGGCCGGGTGCGGGCAGCGGGCCGGCGTGGGTGACGGTGGCGGTGTCGTCCGGCGGGGCGATCCGGACCACCGCGTAGTCGTAGCCGCCGATCGGCCCGAGGCCCAACGGGTCGTTCCAGCGCACCACTTGGCCGCTCACCCAGCCGACCGGAGCGCCCCGTCCGGTGGCCGCGACCTCGACCCGGCCACCGCTGCCGGAGACCAGGTGCCCGGCCGTCAGGAAGGCCGGGGCGCCCAGGTGGGTGCAGGTCAGGCCGACGGTGCCCCGGCCACCGGGCGGGGCCACCACCTGGTCGGTCGGGTCGATCCGGGCGGCCGGGACCGGACGGCCCGTCACGTCGAACCGCGTTCCGGGCGCGAGCTCCCAGCCGGCCAGCAGGTCCGTCACCGGCGAGCCCTCGCTCCGGAGGTCCTCCCAGCGGTACCGGCCCGGTCCGGTCGGCCCGGCCTCGGCCGCGTTCACCACCACCAGCGGAGAGCCCCAGCGGCCGTCGGCCCCGGGTGCGCTGCCGACGCCCCAGACCAGCGGCTGCCGGAGGGGTTCGGTGCGCCCGAGGGCCGACCGCAGCAGGGCCAGCAGCCGGCGCGTCTCGACGCGTAAGCGCTGCGTCCGCGGATCCGTGGGCTCCCACCACATGGGGTGCCTCCCGTGGCTCGTCCTCCCTCCATGCTGCTGCCGCCCGCCGGGCTCCGCGCGGCCTGGGCCGGCTCCGGGAACGGGCTGACGGGACGGGGGGCGGGCGGACAGAATGTGGGCTCCGGAGAGTCGAGGGGGTCTGGGATGAGGCGGCGTCGGGTGGTGGCCACGGTGGTGGCCGTGCTGGTGCTGGTCGTGGGGGCCGTGGTGCTGTTCTGGCCGGAGCCGGCGAGGAAGCCGGCGGCCGCCCCGCCGCCGAGCCCGAGCGCCTCGCCCAGCCCCTCGCCGACCCGGGAGCGGCCGCCCTACCCGTTCTTCTGGCCGGGCGAGTGCTTCGACCACCCGCAGCTCAGCAAGGTGATCACGCTGCCCGAAACTGCGCCCCTGCGAGGCCCCGCACGACGGCGAGGGGGTGGCCGTGGTCAAGCTCCCGGAGGGCCTCGCGGACGACGCCGACATCGCCCGGGCGCTGCGCCAGCTCTGCGAACCCGCGGCCGCCGAGTGGCAGGCACGGCAGCCCTCCGGCGGCCCGTACTACGGCTACCCGATCGGGCCGTCCGTGAAGCACTACGCCCAGGGCCACCGCGACGCCTCCTGCACCCTCTCGGCCAGCAACAGCCAGCAGGGCCGCAAGCTCACCGGCCACCTCGCCGGCTCGACCGCCGCCCCCTGACCACGAACGGCACGGCCCGGTGCTGGTCCGCCTTCCTTCCGGGCAGTTCCTCGCCCCCTGGGGGTCACCACGACGGCGCCCCCGGTCGCCGGTCCGTCTAAGGTGGCCGCATGACGAGCTTTGCGCGCGGGGAGCGGGAGCGGCTATGGCCCGATCTGCTGCGGCGAGCGGCGGGGCCGGAGGCGCCGACGCTCTGCGTCGGGTGGACCACGCGGGACCTGGCGGCCCATCTGGTCCTGCGGGGAGCGGCGGTTGGACGCGGCGGCCCGGCATCCGGGATCGGGCCGCTGGCGGGGTGGGACGGCGCGGGTGCAGGAGCGCTACCGGGCCCGCCCGTACGAGGAGTTGCTGCGGCTGGTGCGCACCGGCCCGGGGTTCTCGCCGTTCGCGCTGCCCGGGGTGGACGAGGCGGCCAACCTGGTCGAGTACTACGTGCACGCCGAGGACGTCCGCCGGGCCGGGCCCGGGGTGGAAGCCGGAGCCGGTCGCCCCGTCGATGGCCGAACTGCTCTGGAAGCGGCTGCCGATGCTGGTCCGGCTGGAGGCAGGGCGGCGGCTGCCCGTTGCTGCTGGTGCTGCGGCGCCCGGACGGCCGGTCGGTGGGCGGTCGGCCGGCAGGGCGGACCGGCGGTCGAGGTGCGGGGCGAGCCGGGCGAGTTGGTGCTGTACGCCTTCGGGCGCGGCGAACGGGCGGCGGTCGAGGTCGCCGGGGAGCGCGAAGCGATGGAGGCGCTCCGGGTGGTCCTGCCGTTCGGGTGACGGGCCGTCAGGCCCGACGCGCGGTTTGTCGGTGGGCGGTGGCAGGCTGGGCGGGTCCGACCCGACCCGTCCTCCTCGAGGGAGCTCTCCGCCATGCTCAGCACCGACTTCCGGACCGGTTCGCCGAACTGGCTGGACCTGGGCAGCCCCGACACCGCGGCGGCCGCCGCCTTCTACGGGGCGGTGTTCGGCTGGTCCCTTCGAATCGGCCGGGTACGAGGCCGGCGGGCTACGGCTTCTTCCGGCACGACGGGAGGAACGGTCGCCGCGCTCGGCCCGCTCCACCGAGGAGGGCGCGCACTCCGCCTGGACGGTGTACTTCCACACGCCCGACGCGGACGGCACCGCGAAAGGCGGTCGAGCAGGCCGGTGGGACCGTCCGGGTCTCCCCCGACGACATCCCCGGGGCGGGCCCGGCTGGCGGCGTTCACCGATCCGGCGGGCGGTCAGTTCGCTGTCTGGCAGCCGGGCGGGATCGCCGGCCTGGAGAGGCCACCACCGTCCCGGGCAGCTTCTGCTGGGCCGAGCTGCACACACCCGACCCGACGGGCGCGCGGGGCTTCTACGGCGCGCTCTTCGGCTGGCGCTACGAGCAGGTCGAGGTGCCCGGGATGACGTACACCGTGCTCTCCACCGCCGAGGGCGAGGGACCAGCAGCGCGCCTCCTTCGGCGGCATCGCCCCGGCCCAGCCCGGCCACGACGAGGCCGGCTGGCTCCCCTACTTCGAGGTCACCGACCCGGACGCGACCATCGAGCGCGCGACGGCCCACGGCGGCGCCGTGCTGCTCCCGGCATGGACGCCCCCGGCATCGGGCCGGATGGCCTGGCTCACCGATCCGTTCGGCGCCCGCTTCGCCATCATCCGCAGCGAGGCCTGACGGCCGGTCAGCACGAGGGGCCCGGGCGGGCGGCACGACGGGGACACGGCGCAGGCGCCGGGAGAACGGGCGGGGAAGGCGGTGCGGGCCACCGGCGCCGGGCGGA
>NZ_BAAAYB010000066.1:0-36291 GCF_039535905.1 Kitasatospora albolonga
GCGGTGGTCGACCTGACGGTGGGCCGCTCGCGCCACGCGGCCGTGCCGCTGGTGGTGGACCTCGACGGATACCTGGATCCGGCCCCGATCGCGGAAGGGCTGAACCGGCGCGGTCTGGAATTCCTGCTGGCGATTCCGGACGGATTCCCGCTGGCCCCGCTGGACGTCCGCGCCTGCAATTCCGGACGGGCCGTGATGCCCGCGGTGCGGATCCTCTCCGACTGCGGCGGAGGCGATCAGGCCGCGCCGGGGCGGGTGGGGGAGCGGGGCGGTCTGGTGCAGGTGCCCGGAGTCACCGCGGCCGCCGGCCGGGCCCGGCTGCACCGCGTGTTCGCCCAGCCCGCGCTGCGCGCCAAGGAGCAGGACCGGCTGTGGATCACCAACATGGTGACCCGTCCGGCCGGAGAGCTGCTGGCCTACGCGGAGCGCCGGCCGGCGGCCGAGGAGACCCTCGCCCAGCTCCAACGGGGCTTCGGGTTAAGGGACTTCGAAGGGCGCTCCTATCCGGGCTGGCACCACCACATGACGCTGGTGGCTGCTGCCTTCGCCTACAGCAGGCTCGCCGCCGCCCCCGTCGCCGAGGCCTCCGAGGGACGTCCTCCGGGCCGCCTGAGCTCGGTGCTTGACAGTCAGATGCTTGCTCATGCAAGCTTTATTCATCGCCAGGCCCCAGTCATGGGGCCCTGTGCGAGAGATGAAGATGCATATACATGCAAGTGCTTCGGCTATGACCAGGGGGAAGCATGCGTCACTCCGAGATCTCGGAGAGCGAGCTGACCGAGTACGTCCGCGAGGCGGTCCGGATCAGTCGTGAACACGTGGCCAGGGGCGGCATTCCGTTCTCCGGGGTCGTCGTCAACCACGGCCGCATCCTCGGCACCGGCTTCAACCGGGTGCGGGAGGACAACGACCCCACCGCGCACGCCGAGGTGGTGGCACTACGCCAGGCGGCCGCCACCTACGGCCTGCACGCCACCGCCGGGGCCACGCTGATCGCCTCCGGCGAACCCTGCGCCCTCTGCTACATGGCCTCGCTCTACTTCAACGTGTCCCACATCGTGCACGCCGTGGACCGTCTGACCGCCGCCCGGTACGGCTTCGACTACACCGGCTCGTACTCGATCTTCGCGGACGACCCGGAGAGCTGGCCGCTGCGCGTCACCTCGCTGCGCACCCCGGGCGACACCGAGCCCTTCACGGACTTCCTCCGCCTGGACCGCACCGACCTGCGCACCGCCGAGCACACCACCACCCGTACCGCCGACCGGGAGCGACCGTGAACGAGCTGGAGAACGAACCCGCGGCCGAGAAGGTCCGGATCAAGGTCTGGTCCGACTACGTCTGTCCGTTCTGCATGCTGGCCGAGGGCCCGCTGCACGAGGCCACCCACGACCTCGACGTCGAGATCGAGTGGATGCCCTTCGAGCTGCGGCCCCACCCCACCCCGACGCTGCGCCCCGAGGACGCCTACCTGCCGGCCGTGTGGGCCAGGTCCGTCTACCCGATGGCCCGTCGGATGGGCGTGGACATCACGCTGCCCACCGTCTCGCCGCAGCCGTACACCCGGCTGGCCTTCGAGGGCTACCAGTACGCCGCCGAGCACGGCCGGGCGGCCGAGTACACCCCGCGCCTCCTCCGGGCCTTCTTCCAGGAGAACCGGGACATCGGCCGGACCGAGGTGCTCGCCGACATCGCCGCCGAACTCGGCCTGGACGCCGAGGGGTTCACCCGCGCCCTGGCCGAGGGCAGCTACACCGAGACCCACCGGGAGGCGCTGCGGACCGCGGAGGCGTACCGCATCTCCGTCGCCCCCACCCTGATCATCGGCGAGCGCCACCGGATCGAGGGCGTCGCCACGGCGGCCCAGATCCGCAAGGCCGTGCTCGACGTCCAGGCCGAGCAGGCCGTCGCGAGCGGAGCGGCCTGCGGCATCGACGGCTGCTGACCGGCACCCGATCCCCGTCTCCGCCCGTGCTCCACCCCGCGCCACCGGTTCGACCCCAACTCCCCAGCAGCGAAAGGGCATCAGCCATGCAGTGGCTCTACCTCGGCATCGCGGTCATCTTCGAGATCGCGGTAGCCATCGCGGCCGGCAAGGCCGAAGGCTTCAAGAACCGCCCGTGGACCGCCGCCACCCTGATCAGCGGCGCGATCGGCACCTACTTCCTCAGCAAGGCACTGCAGACCTTCAACGTCGGTGTCGGCTACGCCATCTGGACCTCCGTCTCCGGCATCGGCATCACCCTGCTGGGCGCCGCGCTGTTCGGCCAGAAGCTCAGCTGGCAGAAGGCGCTCGGCATCCTCGTCATCATCGCCGGCGTGGTCGGCCTCCAGCTCAGCGGCGTCTGAGCCCCCGCACCCCACTCCGATCCACCAAGAAGGGACCGCGCACATGTCCAACACCAGCTCCACTTCCGGATCGGCCAACTCGTGGCTGATGCTCCTCCTCGCCGGCGCGTTCGAGGTCGGCTACGCGCTCTCGGTCGGCGGCAGTGACGGCTTCACCAAGCTCTGGTGGTCGCTGGTCGCGGTGGTGTTCTTCCTGCTGACCCTCTGGGCGCTGAGCGCCGCGCTGCGCACCATCGACGTCAGCATCGGCTACGCGGTCTGGGCCGGCATCGGTTCGGTCGGCGCCGCCCTGCTCGGGCCGGTGGTCTTCGACGAGCACCTCACCGTGGTGCAGGGCGTCTGGCTGGCCGTCATCATCGTCGGCGTGATCTGGCTCAAGCTCGCCGACCGGATGCAGGGCAGCGCCGCGGCGCCCGAGGTCGAGCAGCCGGCCCGGCCGGAGGCCCCCGTCCAGCCCGTGAAGATCTGACGGATGCCCAGCCCCGCAGCCGGGGGCCGTCGTCCGACCCGGTGGGCCGTCCCCGCGCAGCGCGGAGGCGGCCCACTGCCGCGTTCCCGCCCGGGGGAGTGAACGCTTCATCCGTACGGGTGAGCGGCGCCCAGGGGCGCGTGCCGGATGGCCTACGCTCCCCCGGGGACGAGGACCGGGAGAGGGGTGCCGCCGTGGAGCTGTGGCTGCTGAACGGGCTGGACACCGCGGCGTTGAGCCTGGTGGTGGTCGGCGGGATCGTCCTGCTGGCCGTGGCGGGCGCGCTGCTGACCAGGCGCCGCTTCCCGCAGACCGTGCACGGTGAGCACAACGAGATGGTCGGTGTGGTGCTCGGCATGTTCGGCGCGATCTACGGCATCATCCTGGCGTTCGTCATCGTCACCCTCTGGACCCAGCTGGAGACCACCAACTCCATCGTCGCCTCCGAGTCCACCGCCGCCGCCTCGCTGGTGCGCAACGTCCGCGCCCTTCCCCCGCAGGAGCAGGACCGGGTGAACGCCGCGATGAGCGGATACCTGCACGCGGTGGTGGACGTGCAGTGGCCGCTGATGCGCGAGGGCGAGCCCAACTACGAGTCCACGGCCCGGAGTCTGGACGCGGTCTACGACGCGCTCCAGTCCTACGAGCCGCAGACCGAGACCCAGCAGACCTTCTACGAGCTGGCGGCCGGCAACCTCAACGAGGTGGTCGCCCAGCGCCGGGCCAGGATCACCATGGCCACCCAGCAACTCCCGCTGCTGCTCCAGGTGCTGGTCTTCGGCGGGGCGCTGGTGATCATCCCGCTGACCTTCCTCTACGGCGTCCGCAGCCGGCGGATGCAGCTCCTCTTCGTCGGTACGGTGGCCGCGCTGGTGGGCTTCAGCCTGCTGCTCACCCTGGTGCTCGACCGCCCGTTCTCCGGCGAACTGAGCGTCAGCCCGGCGCCCTACAAGGAGGGCGCGCTGGCGCAGTTCTGGTACGGGCAGCCGGGCGCCGGGTCCGTGGTCGCACGCTGAACCGCGCCGCCTCCCGGGAGGTGCGCACCCGCCGGGCTGCCGGGCGGTGTCGCTCCGCCGCGCTACCGTGGGCCGCATGAACGATCACAGGGCCCGGCCCGCCGGCGGGATGCTCACGGGGGCGGCCGGGGCACTGCTCCCGGCACTGGGGCGGATCACCGTCAGCGGGGCCGAGCAGCTCGCGGAGGGCGGCGGGCGCGGCCTCATCCTGACGGCCAATCACACCTCGCTCGCCGACCCGGTGCTGATGCTCGGCGTGCTGGGGCGGCTGGGCGTACGGCCGGTGGTGCTGGCCACCGCCGGGCTCTGGAAGGTCCCGGTCCTGGGCCGGGCCCTCGTCCGGGAGGGCCACGTCCCGGTCCACCGGGGCACCGCCCGCGCGGGGGACGCACTGGTCGCCGCCGGGGCGGCGCTGGCGGCCGGACGCTGCGTACTGCTCTACCCCGAGGGCGGCCTGCCCCGCTACCGGGCCTCGGCCGACCGGCCGCCGCGCCCGCTGAAGTCCGGCGCGGTCCGCCTCGCCGAGGCCACCGGCGCCCGCCTGCTCCCGATCGGCCACGCCGGTGCCCGCCGCGTCGCCTCCGGCGGCACCGCCAAACAGCTCGCCGGCTGGGTCACCGCCCCGCTGCGCCGCCCCCGCGTCCACGTCCACTTCGGCACCCCCCTCCACCCCGACCGGGACGGTGCCCTCGAAACCGCCCTGGCCGAGGCCTGGAGCTCCGCCGTCCGCGCCCTCGACCCCACCGACGTCCCCGGCCTCTACCGCTGATGGGCGCGGCGGTAGGGGCGGCAGTTACTTGACACTCTCAACCATTCAGGTCTACGGTCGGTGAAGTACTTGAGGAACTGAAACATCTAGTGCCTCAAATCTTTATGCACAGGAGTGTCACCATGAAGGCCATCACCTACCGTGCCTACGGCGGAGCCGACGTCCTCGAGTACGGCGAGGTCCCGACGCCGAAGGTCGGCCCGGACGCGGTGCTCGTCAAGGTCCGCGCCGCCGCGGTGAACCCGGTGGACTGGAAGATCCAGGCCGGCTACCTCGACGGGTTCCTGGACGCGGTCTTCCCGGTCATTCCGGGCTGGGACGTGGCCGGTGTGGTCGAGCAGGTCGGCGTCGGGGTGACCGAGTACGCCGTCGGCGACGAGGTGATGGGGTACGTGCGGGAGGACATGGTCAGCCGCGGCACCTTCGCGGAGTACGTGGCCGCCCCGGTCCGGACGCTGGCGCACAAGCCCGCCGCGCTGAGCTTCGAGCAGGCGGCCGGTCTGCCGCTGGCCGGGCTCACCGCGCACCAGGCGCTGACCCAGGCGCTGGCCGTCCGGGCCGGCGAGACCGTCCTGGTGCATGCCGCCGCCGGTGGCGTCGGCTCGCTCGCCGTCCAGATCGCGGTCGCCCTGGGCGCCAACGTGATCGGCACCGCCAGCGAGCGCAACCACGAGTTCCTGCGCGGCCTCGGCGCCGAGCCGGTCGCCTACGGCGAGGGCCTGGCCGAGCGGGTCCGCGCGCTCGCCCCGCAGGGCGTGGACGCCGTGCTCGACCTGGTCGGCGGTGACGCCCTGACCGTCTCCCCGTCGCTGCTGGCCGAGGGCGGCCGGCTGGCCTCCATCGCCGACGGCGCGGTGCTGGCCCTGGGCGGCCGGTACGTCTTCGTCCGCCCCGACACGGCCGGGCTGACCGAGCTCGCCGAGCTGGCGGACAAGGGCCTGCTCACCGTCGAGGTGGCCGCCACCTTCCCGCTGGAGCGGGCGGCCGAGGCCCAGCGGCTGAACGCCGAGGGCCACACCCGCGGCAAGATCGTGGTCACCGTCGCCTGAGTGGCGTGAGCCAGGGCCCGCACCGTCGCGACGCGGTGCGGGCCCTTCCGCATGCCGGGCCCTCAACACCCTTGTGGAGGACGGAAATTCACTTGGGACGCGGTGGTCGGCCGACGATACTGACGCGATGTTCACCGACGCCGAAGCGGCCGCGCTCTACGACCAGCTGAACCCCTGGGACCCGGACCGCTGGCCGGGTGACGCCTTCTACGACGGCCTGGTGGCGGCCGCACCCTCCGTCCTGGACGTCGGGTGCGGGACGGGGCAGATGCTCCACCGCGCCCGCGAACGCGGCCACACCGGTCGGCTCGCCGGGATCGACCCGGACCGGGCCTCACTGGCGCGGGCCCGCCGCCGCACCGACGTGGAATGGGTCGAGGGGACGGCGGAGCAGTCGGCCTGGGACGCCGAGTTCGACCTCGCCACCATGACCGGCCACGCCTTCCAGTGCCTGGTCACCGACCAGGAGGTGACCGCCTCGCTGGCCGCCGTCCGGACCGCCCTGCGCCCGGGCGGCCGCTTCGTCTTCGAGACCCGCCACCCCCGGGCCCGCGCCTGGGAGGCCTGGAACCCCGCCAACGCCTCCGAGCTCACCACCGCCACCGGCCGCAGCCTCCGGGTCGAGCACCACGTCGAGTCCGTCACCGGCGACGTGGTCACCTTCACCGAGACCACCGCCGAGGCCGGACGGGTCGTCCGCACCGACCGCGCGAGCCTCCGCTTCCTCGACGTCCCCGCCCTCGGGGCCTTCCTGACCGCCGCCGGCCTCCAGGTCGAGGCCCACTACGGCGACTGGCACCGCGGCCCGATCACCCCCGACAGCCGCGAGATCGTCACCGTCGCCCGCCGCCCGTAGCCCGGTCCGTCCGCCGTGGCGGGGGCCGAGCCGGCGCCGGGAGTACCCACTTAATTGTGCGTACTGGGCAGGGCGGGGCGGGGCGCGCAGACTTGTGGGCAGAGGGGAGATGACAGCGGGTCAGGAGGCCGGACGTTCGGCCGCCGCTTCGGCGGCCAGCAGGTCGAGGCGCTCGTGGCCCAGGTCGGAGACCGGGCCGAGGGCGACCGAGAGGCGCCGGCCGAAGTCGGTGAGGGAGTAGACCGTCTTCAGCGGCAGCACGTCGTGCACCTCGCGGTGCACCAGGCCGTCGGCCTCCATCTCGCGCAGCGCCTGGGTGAGGACCTTCTCGCTCAGGCCGGGCAGCCGTCGGCGGATTTCGGCGGGGCGGTGCGGGCCGGCCTCCAGCAGCCAGAGCAGGGACGTCTTCCACTTGCCGTCGATCACGGCGATCGCGGCGGTGACCCCGCACACGTTCGGGTCCACGGCCTGACTGCGCGTCATCTCTTCCCCCGAGGTTCTTCGTTGTCCACCACCATGTCTACAGGAGACGCCGTATGTCCACCAACCACGCCTTCCCGTCCGTCACCGTGCTCGGCCTCGGCCCGATGGGCCGCGCCCTGGCCGCCGCCTTCCTGGCGGCGGGCGTCCGCACCACCGTCTGGAACCGCACCCCCGGCCGCGACGCCGAGCTGCTCGTATCCGGGGCCGCGAGTGCGGCGACGGCCGAAGAGGCGGTGGCGGCGAGCGAGTTGACCGTCGTCTGCCTGGTCAACTACGACGCCTCGGACGCGGTGCTGCGCCGCCCCGAGGTCGAGGCCGCGCTCAAGGGCCGCACCCTGGTCAACCTCACCGCCGACTCCCCGGACCGCGCCCGCGACACCGGCGCCTGGGCGGCCGGGCACGGCATCGACTACCTGGACGGCGCCATCATGACCCCGGCCCCGAGCATCGGCGGCCCGGAGGCGGTCTTCATCCACAGCGGACCGGCCGCCCTGTACGAGCGCTACGCGCCGGTGCTGGCGGTGCTCGGTGGCACCCACACCCACCTCGGCGAGTCCATCGGTCGGGCGGCGGGCTTCGACATCGCCCTGCTGGACATCTTCTGGACCGCGATGGCCGGCTACGTGCACGCGTTGGCGCTGGCCAAGGCGGAGGGCATCAGCGGACGGGAGCTGGCGCCGTTCGCCCAGGGCATCGGGGCCATCCTGCCGCCGCTGTTCGCGGAGTTCGCCGAGGACTTCGACAGCGGGAGCTACTCCGGCGCGATCAACCCGCTCACCTCCGGCGTCTCCACCATGGCGCACGTGGTGCACACCGCCGAGGCGCACGGCATCGACTCCGGAGTGATGCGCGCCGCCGAGGGGCTCACCCGCCGCACCATCGCCCTCGGGCACGGCGCGGACGGCGTCAGCCGGCTCGCCGAGGTGCTCGGACGGCGCTGACCGCCGAGGTGGCGAAGGGAGTTCAGGCGATGGCGTCGAGTTCGCTGAGCAGTGCGGACACCCCCAGGCCGGTGGTGAGGTAGTGCACGAACACCTCGTTGTTCAGCGCCCAGGGCGAACGCTGCCGCCGGATCAGGTCGATCGCGTCGGGCACCCGGTGGCCCAGCCCCACCAGGGCCTGCGCGGTCACCAGCCCCGAGCGGTTGTAGCCGGAGTGGCACCGCACCAGCACGGTGCGGCCGCTCCGGACGGCGCACGTCACCGAGGCCGCGAGGCGCTCCGCCGCCCGCAGCTGAGCACCCGTCAGCCGGGCGTCCGGCATCTCGGCCACCAGGTGCTCCACCCCCGGGGCGGGGCCGTGCCCCGGGCTGCGGTACAGGCTCGCCACCAGATCGAACTCGCCACCGACCACCGCGAGATGTAACTCCCCGGTTCGGTCGGTCCAGACGTGACCGCCCATCCAGAGCCCGGGAACGATCTCGTTCCACGGCTGCTCCGGCCCCGGCGCCTCCCGGTCCTGCTGCCTCGTCCGCATCGTACGCATCCCTCCTTTCCGCCCCAACGGGGGAGCCTGCGCCGGAGTTCCGGGCTGTGGTTAGGGTGTCGGCATGGCGGATGACCTCGGCGCGGCGGCGCAGCAGACGGCGGACGGACTGGCGCGGGAACGGGTCGGAGTGGTGGTGGCCGCGCTGGCCGGCGGGGCGGTGGAGGTCCGGGCCGCCGGGGCGGTGGGGGTCGACGACGTCTTCGAGATCGGCTCGGTGACCAAGCTGTTCACCGCGCTGGCACTGGCGGCCCTGGTGGTGGACGGTGAGCTCCGGCTCGACCAGCCGCTGGCCGAACTCCTCCCGGAGGCGGGCCACTTGCAGCGGGACGGGGTCGCGGTGACGCTCGGTCAGCTGGCCCAGCACACCTCCGGCCTGCCGCGCCTGCCGCACGGCATGATGCTGCGCGCGCTGCTCCGCCCCTCCACGCCCGACCCGTACGCCGGACTGACCGAGCCGGTGCTCCTCGGCACCCTGGCCAGGACCCGGCTGGGCGCGGTGCCCGGCAAGCGCCACCGCTACTCCAACCTCGGCGCCGGACTGCTCGGTCTGGCCCTGGCCCGGCACACCGGTACCGACTACGAGTCGATGCTGGCCCGCCTGGTGACCGGGCCGCTGGGCCTGCCCGGGGTGCGGGTGGTCACCGAACGGCCTCAGACCCAGGGCCACGACCGCCGCCGCCGTCCCGTCCCGGCCTGGAACCTGGCCGCGCTGGCCGGGGCGGGAGCGCTGCGCGCCACCGCCGGGGAGCTGGCCTCCTTCCTCGGGGCCCAGCTCGCACCGGAGAGCAGCGCCCTGCCCGAGGCGATCGCCCTCACCCGGAGCGTCCGCCACCCGCTGACCCCGTTCGCCCGGGCCCATCTCGGCTGGTTCGGCCAGGACCTGCACGCCAAGCTGGGGCGGCGGCACCGAGCTCTGGCACAACGGCGGCACGGGCGGCTTCTCCTCCTTCGTCGGCCTCGCCCCGGAGCGCGGCACCGGCGTCGTGGTGCTGACCAGCACCCAGAACTCGGTCGACGGACCGGCGTTCGCCCTGCTGCGGGAGCTGTCGTCCCGGCAGGTGGAGAACGGCTAACCCCGCACGGCCGGCAGGCCCAGGGGGACCGGTCCGGCGGCGGGCCGGGTGCAGACGTCGTGGCAGTCGGCGTCGAGGCTGCAGCAGAGGGAGCAGATCGTCCCGCTGTGGAAGGGGCACGAGGCGGTGTCGGGGATCTCGTAGTGGCCCTCGCAGACCACGCACTGCCGGGTCTCGGTCGAATCGTTCATCCCCGCTTCGGGGTTGGGCCGGGCGAGGTAGTAGCGCCCCTTGGTGGCCCAGGCGATCAGCGGGCAGAGCGCCATGGCCAGCGCGAGGGCGATGAACGGGCTGAACGCCTCGGCGTAGGTGCCGAACAGCCCGAAGAAGGCGGCGATGGAGACGGCGGCGGCCACGCACATGGCGCCGAACCCGGCCGGGTTGACGGGGTGCAGGTGGGCGCGCTTGAACTCGATGTGCTTCGGGCTCAGGCCCAGCGGCTTGTTGATCACCAGGTCGGCGGTGACGGCGCCGATCCAGGCGATGGCGACGTTGGAGTAGAAGCCGAGCAGGGAGCCGAGCGCGCTGAACATGTCGAGTTCCATCAGCAGCAGTGCGACACCGCAGTTGAGGAAGATGTACCAGACCCGGCCGGGGTGGCGGTGGGTGATCCGGGAGAAGAAGTTCGACCAGGAGAGCGAGCCCGAGTAGGCGTTGGTCGAGTTGATCTTGATCTGGGAGACCACCACGAAGAGCCCGGCCAGCGGCAGGGCGGCGCCGCCCAGCCAGGGACGCAACGACTCCACGTACGGGGCGATCGGCTCCAGCGCCTTGGCCTCGCCGACGGCGCCGAGCGCCGCGAACGCCAGCAGTGCGCCGCCCAGTTGCTTCAGGGCGCCGATCACCACCCAGCCCGGGCCGGCGGCGAGCACGGCGAGGTCCCAGCGCCGGGCGTTGGCGGGCGTCCGGGCCGGCATGAAGCGCAGGTAGTCGGCCTGCTCGCCGATCTGCGCGATCAGCGACAGGGCGACGCCGGTGCCGAGGCCGAAGCCCAGCAGGGTGAAGCCCGAACCTACCCGTGGGTACCGCCGAAGGAGGTGAACTCCCGGAAGGAGGAGGGTGATTCGACAGCCAGGATGACGAAGGGGGCGACCAGGCCGACGATCCACACCGGCTGTGTCCAGGACTGCATCCGGGCGATCCACGCCATTCCCTTGAAGACGATCGGGACGACGATCACCGTGGTCAGCAGGTAGCCGAGGGGCAGCGGCAGGCCCAGCACCTCGTGGAAGGCCTGCGCCATGATCGAGCCTTCGAGGGCGAAGAAGATGAAGGTGAAGCTCGCGTAGACCAGTGAGGTCAGGGTCGAGCCGAAGTAGCCGAAGCCGGAACCCCGGGTGAGGAGGTCCATGTCGACCCCGTTGGCCGCACAGGCCCGGGCGATCGGGATGCCGGTCAGGAAGATCACCACCGCGGCGGTGAGGATCGAGGCCAGCGCGTTGGTGAAGCCGTAGGACATGACGATGCCCGCGCCGATCGCGTAGTCCGCGAGGTAGGCGATCCCGCCCAGGGCGGTGGAGGCGACCGCCGCGGGCGACCAGCGGCGGAAGGAGTGCGGGGCGTACCGGAGCGAGTAGTCCTCGAGGCTCTCGTCCGCGGCCGACTTGGCGTAGGAGCGCCGGGGGCCCGGTGTCGGGGCGCCTGCCGTCGCTTCGCTCGCTGCTTGGGCGGGCGGACTGCTGATCTCGGTCATCGCCACTCCTGGGAGTCGGAGGCAGATGACCGGTGAGGCTAGGGACGCCGTGTGAAGCCGTGGTGCCCGCGCCGTTTCGTCCGGGTAACCCCGTGAACGGCCCGCCGTGTACGGCAGTTGGTGCCCCGTCAGGCCGTGGGACGGGCGTGTGGGAGTTCGTCGTCGAGCCAGCAGGCGGCGTCCTCGGTGACCAGCAGCAGCTCCTCGAAGGCGACGCCGACACCGCGGAAGGCGACCCGGGGGGCGATCGACCACAGGCCGGGCGGCAGCCGCTGGCCGTCCGGGAGGGGCCGGGCCGGGTGCACGACGACGCCGCCGGGCAGCGCCCGGTCGACGGCGGCGTAGCCGTGCCGGGCGGCGAGGACGTCGACGGCCCGGCGGATGCGGAACAGCGGGCTGCCGCACCGGACTTCGTGGAGGACGAGGTCGCGGTAGGCGGGCAGGTCGGCCCGGAGGGCGTCCCAGACGGGGTTGCCGCCGAGGTGCCCGGCGAGCGCGATGCCGATGGTGCAGCCCTGCGCGGTGACGACCGCGTCGAGGAGGTAGGGCGTGCCGTCCCGGAGGCGCTCCGGTTCGCGCAGCAGGGAGAGGAACCGACCTCCCGTGCGCGCCAGTCCGACGCCCGTCGGCCCGGCGGCCGTCCGCCGTCCGAACCGGGCCGCCGGCCGCCGGACGAAGCCGCCGAGGCCGGCCGCCCGCAGGGACTGCCGCAGCCACTCGGCCGCCTCGGACTCCCACATCCCCGAACGCAGTTGCCCCGCAGCCCGTTCGGCCACCCGGTAGGCGAGTTGCTGCAGGTCGCGGTAGCGGTCGAGGTCCGACTCCTCGTAGGGCAGCGCCGGACCCCGGGTGCGGGCCGGGGCCGTGCCGGGCGACCGGAGGGGGCTGCTGGGCATGGCGGGTACCTCGCCTCGCGGGTCGGCCGGACGGAGCTTGTTGAGTAGTACTCAAAAGTAGCCATGAGTGCGGTGAAGTCAATAGGATGCGCAGATGCTTCCCCCACCCCGCGCCGGACGGCGGCTCTCGGCGGACCAGCGTCGCCGGTGGTCAGGTCGTCGCCCGGCTCCGCCCGCTTGGCCGCCGCCAGCCCGCCGAGCAGGGCGAACAGGCCCTGCTGCGCGGCCACCGCGGCCCCCGGCGTGGCGGAGCTGCTGACCAGGGTGTTGGAGAGCTCGTGCAGCTCGTCCTGCTGCTTCGGCGGCAGGCCCAGCAGCTCGCCGATCACCTGCATCGGCAGCGGGTAGGCGAAGTGCTCGCGCAGGTCGAAGTCGCCCTCCAGCAGGGCGACCCCGTCCAGCAGGGCGGTGGCCCGGGCCTCGATGGCCGGGGCCAGCTCGGCTGTCCGGCGCGGGGTGAAGGCCTGGGTGACCAGTCCGCGCAGCCGCCGGTGGTCCGCACCGTCGGCGGTCACCATGCCGGGCACGGTGACGAAGTTCATCAGCGGCCAGCCCTCGGGCAGCCGGCCCTCCCGGAAGGTGGTCCACAGCTGCGGGTTCTTGCCCACCCGGGGGTCGTTCAGCAGCGCCTGGAGGGTGTCGTGGTGGGTTACCGCCCAGACCACCACCCCGCCAGGGAGTTCCACCAGGACCGCAGGCCCGGCCGCCCGGAGCCCGGCGTTCTCGGTGTGCTGGTCGGCTCCGAAGGGGTCGAGGCGGACGGGCTGGGGGACGAGGGCGGAGTCCATGCGGGCCTTTCGACGGGGGGAGTGCGCGGGGGAGTGAAGGCGCTGTAGAGCACCGGCAGGGCGACCAGGGCGCGCGACCAGGGGGACGGCCGCCAGGCCAGCTCGTGGGCGGGGACGGCCAGTTGGAGGTCGGGCAGCCGGTGGAGCAGGGTCTCCACGGCGGTCTCCACGATCATCCGGGCCGGGTGCTGGGCCGGGCAGACGTGCCGGCCGGCGCCCCAGGCCAGGTGCGCCCGGTTGCCGCCGAGCCCCTCGCCGGAGGGCTGCTGCACCGCCGGGTCGGCGTTGGCGGCGGCCAGGCCGAGCACCAGCATGTCGCCCGCCGAGATGTACTGGCCGCCCAGTACGGTGTCCGAAGTCGCCCACCGGCCAGGGAAGTTCTGGGTCGGAGGGTCGCGCCAGAGCACCTCCTCCAGGGCGTCCGAGACGGTGAGGCGGCCACCGGTCAGGGTGGCCCGGAACCGGCGATCGGTGAGCAGCAGGCGCAGCGTGTTGCCGGTCCAGTTGATGGTGGTCTCGTTGCCCGCCACCATCAGCACCACCAGGTGGTGCACCGCCTCCTCGTCGGAGAGCCCGGCGGGGTGCGCCAGCAGCCAGGAGGTCAGGTCGGCGGCCGGGGCCTGGCGCCGGCTGCGGACCAGGTCCAGCAGGATCGCCTGGAACTCGGCGTTGGCCCGCACCGACTTGTCGCTGCTGTCCACGAAGTGGCTGATCAGCTCGACGATGTGCGGCCCGGCCTCGGCCGGCAGGCCGATCAGCTGGGTGAAGACCATCAGCGGCAGCCGGCGCGCGTACTGGGCGATCAGGTCGGCGGTGCCGTCCGGGCCCCAGCCGTCGATCAGGGTGTCGGCGGCCGCCTCGGTCGCCTGCCGCAGCTGCCGGTGGTCGACCTGGGCCAGGGTGTCCGACACCGCCGCGCGCAGCCGGGCGTGCTCGGCACCGTCCAGGTTGAGCAGCGTCGGACGCCAGGAGGTCATCGGCAGCAGCCGGGAGTCGGCGCGCAGCCGCCCCTCGGCCGGCACCCGCCAGCGGCGCGAGTCCTTGGAGAACAGCTGCTCGTTGCGGGTCAGTTCGAGCAGCTCGGGGTAGCCGAGCACCAGCCAGGCCTCCACCCCCGGCTCCAGCTCGATCGGGGCCACCGGGCCGTACTGCGCGCGCAGCCGGGCGTACAGGCCGTGCGGGTCGTCGGCCACGGCGGCGCCGTACAGGCCGGTGACCGAGGGGGCTTGGTGCGCGGGGCAGCCGGGCGGCGGCGAGGCCGCCGCGTCCGGCTTGGGGGTGGTCATGGCTGGAGCTCCAGAACGGCGGTCGAGTGGAGGTGGTCCACGAAGTCGATCAGGACGTCGTAGGAGGCCCGGCGGTCCCGGGCGTCGCAGTGCAGGATCGGCACCTCGGGCAGCAGGTCGAGCGCCGCCCGGAGCTCCTCCTCGGGGTAACTCGGGGAATCCGGGAAGGTGTTGACGGCCACGGCGAAGGGGATCCGCTGCTGTTCCAGCTGTCCCAGCACGTCGAAGCTCTCCTCGATCCGGCGCGCGTCCACCAGTGCGATGGCGCCCAGCGCCCCGCGCGAGAGGTCCTCCCAGAGCGGCCAGAACCGCTGCTGCCCCGGGGTGCCGAACAGGTAGAGCGCCAGCCGGGAGTTGAGGGTGATCCGGCCGAAGTCCAGCGCCACCGTGGTGGTGGTCTTCTCCGGACGGCCCGTCAGGTCGTCCACGTCCGCCCCGGCGGCGGTCATGGTCTCCTCGGTGCGCAGCGGGTCGATCTCGCTGAGCGAGCCGACCAGCGTGGTCTTGCCGACCCCGAACGGGCCGGTGACCAGGATCTTCACGGCTCCCTGGACGGTGTCCGGCAGGTAGGACGGGTGTGGCTCAACGGAGTTGGCGGAGGCCAACGAGCACCTCCTCCAAGAGGGCGGTGGGCAGCAGGTCGGCCTGCGGCACGGGGGGACGGACGTGGACGGCTCCGGCGTCCCAGAGGTCGCCGATCAGCACCCGGACCACGCCCAGCGGCAGCCGCAGGTGGGCGGCGATCTCGGCCACCGAGAGCAGCTCCCGGCAGAGCGTCAGGATCCGCAGCTGCTCACGGTTCAGGCCGGGGGCGGGCTCGGTGCCGGTGGCGGCGACCAGGCTCTCCAGCGCGAGCGTGTTCCGGCTCGGCCGGCTCCGACCGCCGGTGATCACGTACGGCCGGACCGGGCCGCCGGCACTCACCGGGTGCTCCCGGCCGCCTGCTCCACCCGGGGCGGGCTGGTCAGGTGGGCCCCGATCCGCTCCACCAGCACCTGCATCTGGTACGCCACCAGCCCGGCGTCCACCGCCTCGCCGGTCACCACCGCGAGGTGCGCCCCGGCCCCGGCCGCCACCACGAAGAGGTAGCCGCCGCCGTACTCGACCACGATCTGCCGGGTCGAGCTCTGCGGGCCGCCGAAGCCCTGCGCCACGCCCCGGGCCAGCGACTGCAGGCCGGAGCAGGCGGCGGCCAGCCGCTCGGCGTCGTCGCGGTGGATCCGCTCGCTGCGGCCGATCTCCAGGCCGTCGTTGGACACCACGATGGCGTGCTGGACCTCGGGCACGTTGACGATGTCGGCGAGCAGCCAGCCGAGGTCAGGATTGGGGGTCATGGAAGTCTCCGGGGCGCTGGGGAAGTTCAGGGGAGTGGGAGAAGCCGTCCTGCTGTCGTCCGGCCGCCGAGCGGCCGCTGGCGGTGCCCGCCTGGAAGAGCGACATGAAGGCCCGGGCCTCCCGGGCGGAGCGCGGCGGCACGGGGGTGCCGCCGGTGGTGCCGCTCCTGGGAGCGGAGTCGCCGCGCCGGTTGGTGCGGCGGGGAAGGCTGCTGCCGGAGACCGGCGGGGGTTCCACCGGCTCGGGAAGCACGGCCCTGGTCTGGTGCGGCAGGGGCGTGGGCAGCGGTTCGGTGAGCAGCGCGGTCGGCAGCAGCACCACCACCCGGACCCCGCCGTACGGGGAGGGCGCCGAGCTGAGGGTGACCCGGAAGCCGTACTGCTCGGCCAGCCGGCCGACCGCCGCCAGGCCCAACTGCGGTACCTCGCCCAGCCGGGAGAGCTCCAGGGTGGAGCCTCCGGCCAGCGCGGCGGCGGCCTTCTCGACGGCGTGCTCGGCCATCCCGACGCCGCCGTCGTCGATCTCGATCACGGCGCCGTTGTGCACCGGCATCAGGGTGACGAAGACCTGGGTGCTGGGCGGCGAGTACCTGGTCGCGTTGTCCAGCAGCTCGGCCACCGCGTGGATCAGCGCCTCGGCGGCCGCGCCGATCACCGCGGTCTCGATCCGGCTGCTCACCACCACCCGCTGGAACGGCAGGATCCGCGACTGGGCGCCGCGCACCACGTCCTCCAGCGCCACCGGCTCCGGCCAGTGCCGCCCGGCCCGGGCGCCGCAGAGCACCGCCAGGGTCTGGGCCAGCCGGGCCTGTTGGGCCGCCGCGTGGTCGGCCCGCAGCAGGCCCTCCAGCAACTCCGGGTCGTCGTGGTTGCGTTCCATCTCGTCCAGCCCGGCCTGCTGGTCGTGCGCCATCACCAGGATGCGGCGGGCGACGCTCAGGAAGGCGCGCTGGGTGTTGGCGTTGAGCTCCTGCTCGCGCTGGACGGCGGCCGTCTCGGAGGTCCGCCGGGCGGCCTCCGCCCGTGCCCGCTCGTGGAGTTCGGCGTTCTCGCGCTCCTGCCGGTCCAGTGCGGTGCGCAGCGTCCGGCCGACCGCGCGGTACCGGGCGGCGGTCAGGAGGGCGAGGACGGCGACGGCTCCGAGGGCCGCCGCGATCCACTGAGTCATCGTCACGCGGCGAATTCTAGGGTGGTCATCCTACGGGCGGATGAACGGATCTGACGTTCAGTGACCTCATCGGACCGGATGGTGGGACGCCGCCGACCAGCTCTGACGCATCCGTGCAGGTCGGCGGCGGTACACCGTCAATTTTCGGTACCCACAGGTAATTTCAGTCGAGTACGGGGACCCGGTGCAGGAGCAGCAGGGCCACGTCGTCCGGCCGCGAACGCCGTTCGGTCACGTTCAGCGTGAGCAGGTCCGCCATCCGCTCCAGCCCCGCCTGCGGGGTGGCCCTGGTCGGCCCGCCGGTGCGCCGGCTCCAGAGCTCCAGCCCGCCCAGCATCCGCCGCACCGAGTGGTCGTAGTCCTCCGCCCGGTCCTCGACCAGGCCGTCCGTGTACACCAGCAGGGTGTCGCCCACCCCGAGCCGACCCGTCGTCAACGGGTAGGCGGCGCCGGGCTCCACGCCCAGCGGCGGCCCGCCCGGCAGCTCCAGCTCCACGGCCCGGTGCCCCGACACCCGCACCGGCGAGGTGTGCCCGGCCCGCGCACCGGTCAGCTCCCCGGTGGCCGGATCCAGCACCAGGTACAGGCAGGTGGCGAACAGGTCGGTGTCCAGCTCGGCCAGCAGCCGGCTGGTCCGGGCCAGCGTCGCCGCCGGATCGTGCCCGTCGGTCGCGTACGCCCGCAGCCCGCTGCGCAGCTGCCCCATCACCGCGGTGGCCTCGGCGTTGTGCCCCTGCACGTCGCCGATCACCACGCCCACCCGGCCGTCCGGCAGCGGCAGCAGGTCGTACCAGTCCCCGCCGATCTGCATCCCCTCGGTGCTCGGCAGGTACCGCGCCGCCGCCACCACCCCGCGCACCCGCGGCAGGCTGCGCGGCAGCATCGCCCGCTGCAGCTCGGTCGCCCGGTGGTGGTGGGTGTCGTACAGCCGGGCCCGCTCCAGCGACTGCGCCAGGATCCCGGCGAAGGCCGAGTACATCGTCCGGTCCTCCCGGCCGAACACCCGCTCGGTGGCGAAGGTGATCAGGCAGGAGCCGACCTGCCGCCCGGAGGCCACCAGCGGCAGCACCGCCCAGGCCGCCGGAGTCAGCGGCCCCTGCGGCCGCGCACCGCCCGGCTCGCTGAACAGCGGCACCGACCGGGTCAGCGAGGACTGCATCACCCCCGCCGAGAGGTCGTGCAGCCGGCTCAGCTCGCTCCGGTACGGCCCGCCGAAGACCTCGTGCGAGATCGGAAGTAAGCGGCCCTCGTCCACCAGGTCCAGCACCAGCCCCGAGGCGCCCAGCGCCGGCCGGGCGATGTCCGTCATCGCCGTGGTCACGTCCCGCACCGTCACCGCCCGGGAGAGCGTCCTGGTCAGCGCCAGCAGCAGCGCCGAACGCGCCGCCGCCCCGGCCGACCCCTCCCCGCACGGCTGTGACCCGTACGGCTGCGCGGGCGGAGCCGTCCCCACCCGCTGACGGTCCGTCAACAGCCCCGCCACCCGCACCGGCCGCCCGTGCACGTCCAGCATCACCTCGCCGTCCTCCCGGACGTGCGTCAGCTCCCCGTCCGCCCGCACCACCCGGTACGCGAAGCGGTACGGGCCGCCCGAGGAGAGCGCCTCCGCCATCGCCGCCTGCAGGTCCGGCAGGTCCTCCGGGTGCACCAGCCCGGTGATGTCCGGCGCCGGCGCGGTGTCCGCCTCCGGCGGCGGTTCCAGCCCGAACAGCCGGTACGCCCGGGCGTCCCAACTGGTCTCGCCCGTCACCAGGTCCCGCTCGAACGCGCCCGCCCCGGCCGCCCGGGCCGCCAGCGCCAGCAGCGGCCGCCCGGCCGCCGCCGTCCCGGCCCGCACCCCCGGCGGTATGCGGTCGGCCGCCTGCACGTGGTCGATCAGGTGCGACAGCCGGTGCGCGACCGCCTCCGCGAGGGTCTCCAGCACGTCCACGTCCCGGCGCGGCACCGTGCCCCGGTGGGCCAGCGACAGCGCCAGCGAACCGATCGCCACCCCGTCCACCACCAGCGGCAGCACCGCCAGCGCCACCAGGCCGGTGCCCCGGCCGGCGTGCGTGCCCGGATAGTCCGCACCGGTCTGCTCCGGGCTCAGCAGCACCGGCTCCCGGCGCTTCAGCGCCAGCGCGGCGGGCAGCTCCGAGGCCGGGTCCACCAGGCCGTACCGCTCGTGCGCCCACTCCGGCAGGCCGTGCGAGGCCGCCAGCCGCAGCATCCCCTCGCCGTCCGTCAGGTACAGCGCCGACCCCTCGCCCGTGATCCACCCCGGGCCCTCCGACAGGATCGTCCCGAGCAGCTCGGCCGCCCCGTGCGCCCGCAGCAGCAGCCGCACGCAGCGCATCACCGTCCGCGGCCCCTGGGTACGGGCCGCCCCCTCCTCGGAGGCCAGCCACGGCTCGGTCAGGTCCATCGCAGACTCCGGCCCTTCCGCACGCGGGGTAGTGCGCCCATCCTATTTGCGCGCGCCGGGTTTCGGCGGCTGCGCCGCGTCGACGGTGGTTGCACCAGGGGCGCGAGGAACTGCGCGAGTCCGGAAGGCGGCCCAGCGCTCGATCGGGGCAGGCGAGCCAGTTGCACGTGGTGCCGTTCCCCCGCGCGCAGTTCCTCGCGCCCCTGCGGGGCGCTAGCCGCGGGGCGCAACCTGCGGGGCGTTTCCCGCGAAGCGCTTCCTGCGCGGGCGCTAGCCGAGGCGGCGGTGGACGACGACCACGGTGCGGTCGTCGGCGACGTCCGGGGCCACGGCGTCGAGGAGGGCGGTGGCGGGGTCGCCCACCGCGGAGCGGAGCAGCGGGGCGGCGGTGGCGAGCATCCGCCCGATCCCGTCGTCGATGTCCTCGCCGGGGACCTCGACCAGGCCGTCGCTGTAGAGCAGCAGCGAATCGCCGTGGTCGAGCTGGCCGTGCACGGGCGGGTACCGCGACCCGGCCAGGATGCCCAGTGCGGGCCCGCCGTCGGTGGCGAGCAGCCAGCTGCCGCCGTTCGCCCGGTGGTAGTGGGCGGCGGGCGGGTGGCCGGCGTTGAAGAGGCGGTAGCCGCCGTGCGAGGGGTGCAGGGCCAGGTGGACGGCGGTGGCGAACTCCTCCTCCCAGTCGAGCCGGGCGAGGTAGTCGTTGGCGGTGGGCAGGAAGGCCTCCGGCGGCACCGAGCCGAGCAGCATCGCGAAGGCCCCGGAGAGGTGCATCGACCGCGCGGCGGCCCGGCTGCCCTTGCCGGAGACGTCCACCAGCACCACCTCCAGCAGGTCCTGCTCCGGCCGGTGCGAGGCGAGCAGGAAGTCCCCGGAGAAGAAGGTGCCGGAGACCGGCGCCAGCGCCTGGTGGAAGCGCCAGTCGAGCAGCCGGCCGGGGAGGCGCCCGAGCGCGGTGGTCCGCTCGGAGAGTTCGAGCAGCATGGCGTCGCCCCGGGTGCCGCGGAGCCCGAGCCGGCTGCGGTGACGCGAGGTCAGCAGCACGGTCAGCGCGGAGACGATCACCACCCAGGTGGAGCCGGGGGTGAGGCCGAGCGGTTCGCGCCAGAGGAAGCAGGCGCCCAGGCCGAGCGCGACCGGGACCAGCAGGGCCAGCTGACGCCGGGTGTGGAGCAGGAAGCCGCCGAGGATCACCGGCAGCACCAGGGCGGACGGCGGGCAGCCGGTCGGGAAGACCACGGCCAGCAGGGCGAGCAGCAGGGCGAGCACCGAGAGCAGGCCGAGCGCGGCCTTCTCGGCGGACGGGTCCCCGTCCAGGAGCTGGCTGGCCCAGCGTCCGCCGGGCCCGCGCCGCAGCCGGTCCGCGAGCCGGCGTCCGATCGTGGTGACTGCGGGCACCTGACCTCCGCCGGTGGCTGACCTTCCGTCAGGCCACTCTAGGCAGGAACCCCGTGCGGCACCCGCCGGCCTGGGCCAACGGGCCTACCGGCGGCCGGACTACTGCCCGTCGCACTCGCCGTAGGACTCCTGCCGGCGGGCCGGGACGCTGCGCAGCGAGCGGATGCCGAGCGCGATGGCCAGCAGGCGGCGCCCGGTGGAGACGGCGGGCGCGGCGGCCGGGGTGCGGCCGGAGCCGGCGAGGGGGGTGCGCTGCGCCGGGACCAGCCCGGTGGCGGGCCGGGCGGCGGGCGTGGTCTGCGTCATGCGCACGTCCTTCGGACTGGTGTCGGTACGGGTACGTACCGGAAGGCTGTCAGTGTCACCCGGCCTCGGCGACGGTTCGGTATCGAAAACCACCCGAACGGATACCGTTCCCGTGAACTGGTATCTAACCCCCCGTCGGCCAGTTCCGCAGCCCCTCGACCACTACCCCGATCAGCCGCTCTCGAGTCACCGTCAGTTCGGCGCTCAGCCGGAACGCCCCGGCGGCGGCCAGCGAGGCGAAGCCGTGCGCCGTCGAACGGACCGCGCGGGCGGCGTGCACCGCCTCCTCGCCGGTCAGCCCGTAGCCGTCCAGGACGGTGAGGATCACGCCGACCAGGCGGGCGGCCGCGGCGGTCAGTTCGGGGTCGTCCTGGGGGGCCTGCGGGAGGGCGGCGTAGCGGCGCGGGTACCGGTCGGCGTAGTCGAGGTAGGCGCCGAGCAGCGCGGTGGCGGCCGAGTCCCGGCCGAGCCCCCGGACCGCCGCGGCCAGCCGCTCGGCCAGCTCCTCGGTGACCCGGACGGCGACCAGCCGGCGCAGCTCGGCCAGGCCGCCGGGGACGTGCTTGTAGAGCGAGGGGGTGGCGACGCCCGCGCGGGCGGCGACCGAGGCGAGGGTGAGGGCGTCGGGCCCCTGAGCGTCGATCAGCTCCACGGCGTGGTCCACCACGCCGGCGGGGGTGAGTCCGACCCTGGGCATCAGCGAACCTCGTGCAGGAAGGGGAGCAGGGCGTCGGCGGTGGCCTGCGGGTACTCCGCCATCGGGTAGTGCCCGGCACCGTCGATCATCACCTTACGGGCCGTCAGGGCCGCCGTCTGGCGGTCGGCCACCGCCTCCGGGTCCGGGAAGTCCGGGTCCTGGCCGCCCATCAGGACCAGTGAGGGGCAGCGGACCCCCGCCGTCCAGCCCACGGGGGAGGAGTCGCCGGTGACGTAGCCCCGGGTGGCCTTCTTGCGGCCGGGGGTGCGCAGGGCGGCGACCGAGGCCGCCTTGTACGCGGCGAAGTCGGCGGGCTTGGCGCCCGGGTAGGCCTTGTCCAGGTAGAGGCCCCAGAAGGCGGGGACGTGCACCAGGGCCAGGCCCAGGGCCTTGAGCAGGGCGCGCTGGGCGGCCGTCGGCGGCAGGTTCTCCACGAAGGCGTCGATCAGGGCGATCCCGGCGATCCGCTCCGGGGCGTCGGCGGCGGCCCTGACCACGGTGGCGCCGGTGTAGGAGTTCCCGGCCAGCGCGGCGCGCTCGACCCCGAGGTGGTCGAGCAGGGCCAGCACGTCGCCGGCCAGGGCGGCGGGGGAGTAGTCGTCCCAGTCGACCGAGGACTCGCCGAAGCCGCGCAGGTCGAGGGTGATCACCCGGTGGCCGGCCGCGGCCAGCAGCGGGCGCAGGTACCGGTAGACCGTGCGGGAGTCGAGCATGCCGGGGAGCAGGACCACCGGCAGGCCGGTGCCCGGAGTGTCGTCGTAGGCCAGCCGGCCGCCGGGGAGGTCGAGGTACCGGGTCTCGGGGTGCGAAAGCGTCGTCATGCCTCAAAGCTAAGGCTAATAGCCTTAGCCGTCAACGGATGCGGCGGTGCTAGCGTGCGGACCGGAGAAGTCCGAATGCGGAAGGGGCGTCATGCCGTTCATCAACGTCAAGCAGCTGTCCGGCCGGAGCGAGGAGCAACGGGCGGAGATCGCCCGCGAGCTCACCGCGACCTACGCCCGGATCACCGGCGTGAGTCCGGAGAACATCTGGGTGGCGATCGAGGAGGTCCCGGCCGAGAACTGGTCCTCGGGCGGCGAGACCTTCGCGGCCAAGCGCGCCAAGGGCTGACGGCCGGTCAGGCGGGGGGCCGGGTGGGGGCCGGTCGGGGAGGTCAGGGCGCGTCCACCCGGAACGGGTCGTGCTCGGCGAGGAGCTTCTCCAGTCGGGCCTGGTCGACCCGGGTGGTGATCTCCCCCTCCTCCTGACGGTCCCGGATCACCTTCGCGAGGGTGAATGCCGAGGTGATCTCCCAGAGCAGGCCGACCGCGAGGAACGCCCGCATCCAGGCGTTCACCGGCAGGTACAGGACACCCAGGGCGAGGGCGGCGGTGGCCAGCGCGAAGGAGAGCACGGCCTGGGCGTAGTAGGCGTTGGTGGTCCGGGGCTGGGTGGCTGCGGTCATGCTCCCAGGATGGCCAACTCCCTTGCCCCGCACCTGAGTACGGGTGCTCAATCCCGGCCGGTGCGGGGGGCTGAGTACCCGGCCCGGCGGCCCCGGCCCGCGGTGTGCCGGAAAGAGATGGACTGCACCACTCAAGGCGCTTGGAATCATGGGCTCCTAGGATTAACGTTTGATAACGCAGCGCGGTCGGCAACGCCGTACCCGAACGGCACCGTGCGCCGTCGCCTAATCCCACGGCCCTCCCACGGGAGGGTCAGGGAGCCGGGGAACCACGTTCCTTGGGGTGAATCGGCCGGGCACCACCCGGCCGTAGGAGACCTTCCTGCTCCGAACCCGTCAGCTAACCCGGTAGGCGCGAAGGAAGGAAAGGAGCGCGCCTCCGTGGCGTCGACGCACACCCAGGCACACCCCCGGCACGACGGCAGCGGCACCACCCAGCTGCTCGACCACCCCCTCCCGCAGGAGGCGGCCCGGCACCGGATGCCCCGTCAGACCCGCTCCTCCGGCCCGCTGCTCGGCGTCACCGCCATGGCCGCCTCGCTCGGCGCCACCGGCTTCGCGGCCGCCGCCCCGGCCGCCGCCGCTCCCGCCCCGCCCGCCGTCGCCACCGCCGACCAGGCCGACGCGGACCGCACCGACGGGGAGCGTCCGCTCTCCGCCGACCCCGGGCTGGCCCTCGCCGCCCGCATCCAGCAGCAGGCCGACGGCCAGCGCACCACCGCGGAGGAGACCGCCCGGCTGGCCGCCGCGCAGGAGGCCGAGGCCAAGCGCACCGCCCAGGCCGAGGAGCTCGCCGCCGCCGAGGCCGCCGCCGCGAAGGCGGCCCGGGCGGCCGACTTCGCCCTCCCCACCAGCGGGTACCAGCTCACCGCGCACTACGGGCAGTCCGGTTCCTACTGGTCCCACCTGCACACCGGCCTGGACTTCGCCGCCGCCACCGGCACCCCCGTGGTCGCCGTCGCCGGAGGCACCGTCAGCTCGGCCGGCTGGTCCGGCGCGTACGGCTACCGGGTGATCCAGACCCTGCCCGACGGCACCGAGCTCTGGTACTGCCACCTCTCCTCGATCACCGTCGCCTCCGGCCAGGTCGCCCCCGGCACCGTGCTCGGCAAGGTCGGGGCCACCGGCAACGTCACCGGCCCCCACCTCCACCTCGAGGTCCGCCCCGCCGGCGCCACCCCGGTCGACCCGCTGACCTGGCTCCAGGCCCACGGCCTCAACCCCTGACACCCCGTCGGGCCCGCCGCCTCCCCGGCCGCGGGCCCGAGCCGTCGGCCCCGGTGTCAGCCCCGGTCCGTCAGTCCTGCTCCTGCTCCTCGTACCCCTGGGCCGTCAGGTACGCCTCGATCTCCTCGTGCCCCGGCTCCGGAGCCAGGTCCGGGTACTCGTGCACCAGCAGGGCGGCCAGCCCCGGCACCGTCCACTCGCCGCACAGGCGCAGCGCCTCCTCGGCCACCGCCGCCTCGAACGCGTCGAAGTCCCCCGAGAGCTCCTCGGGCATCGGCAGCCCGAGCGCGTTCAGCCCCGCGAGGTTCCGGTAGGAGCGCTGCATCAGCCGGTTCTCCAGCAGCATCCGCGCCCCGTCCGTCGCCATCCCGACCGAGATCACCCGGGTCGGCCCCCACCCGCCGTCCGAGCCGACCTCGTCCAGCCCGGCCAGGGCCCCGTACGCCTCGGCCCGCTGCTCCGGCGTCAGCTCGCGGAACCCGTCCAGCCAGGCCCGCACCGCGCCCTCGTCCGCCGTGTCCACCCCGTCCGCCCGCAGCAGCAGCGCGTACAGCCGCGGCCAGGTCACCAGGTGCGGCTGGCGCAGCAGGCCGCAGAGCAGCTCGCCCTGCCACTCGGCCTCCGCGTGCAGCTTCTCCTGCCGCTTGGCGTTCAGCCGCTTGGTGGCCCGCTGATGGTCGATCAGCAGCTCGACCGCCCTGCCGTACGCCTCCGGCTCGGACTCCGGCTGGACGTACAGGTAGAGCCGCTCGTACAGCAGTTGCTCCAGCACCACGGAGGTCAGCTCCGGGAAGCCGTCGTGCATCCGGCCGTCGCCCAGCTCCAGCAGGGTGAGCACGGTCTGCAGCGCGGGCTCCGGCACCGGCGGCCGGCCCTGTTCGGCGGCCCAGTCGAGCAGGTCGCCGGCGCGGGTACGGGGGCTGAGCAGGAGGTCCTCGTGGTTCACCCTCGTACGGTATCCGGTGACGGACCGTCGGGACGCCGGGGCGCCGGGCCGCCGCCCCGCGTAGGGTCGTGAGGCATGACCCCTGTCCGGCTCACCGGCCCTCGGCTCGCCCTGCGCGAACTGCACGGCACGCCCGAGGAGGCGGCCGCGCTGCACGCCGTCTACGGCGACCCCGAGACCGTCCGCCACCTCGCCTTCGAACCGGCCGACCTCGACACCTGCGCCGACCAGCTGGCCCTCGCCCTCGACCTGTCCGAGGAACACCCCCGCACCGGCTACCGACTGGCCGTCACCCGCCACGCCGACGGCCCCCCGGAGACCGCCCCGCTGATCGGCAGTGCCGTCCTCACCGTGGAGTCCGCCCACGCCGCCTCGATCGGCTACGCGCTGCGCCGGGACACCTGGGGCCGCGGCCACGGCGGCGAGGTCACCGAGCTGCTCTGCACCCTGGCCTTCCGCACCCTCGGACTCGCCCGCCTGGCCGCCCGGGTCGACCCCGCCAACACCGCCTCCGCCCGGCTCCTCCTGCGGGCCGGCTTCCAACTGGAGGGCCGCGTCCGCCGGGACCTGAGGGTCGGCGGACGCTGGTGCGACTCCGACCAGTACTCCCTCCTCGACGACGAGTGGCCCGGCCCCGTCCCCGCCCGGGGGTAGGGAGAACCCCACCCCCCACGCACCGGCGGACCTCATTCCGCCGCCCCGCACCGCCCTGCGACCGTAGGAGCGTGAGCCAGGAGCGGCAGGAAGCGGACGAGGAGCCGGTGATGACCAGTCAGACCCACACCTACGCGGCGCGGTACGGCGGCCGGACGGCCGGCCCGGCCGGCCCCGGCTTCTGGCGGGCGCCGTTCAGTGCCGCCCCCTACCGCGAACTGGGCTTCCTGCTCACCGCGCTCCCGCTCGCGGTCCTCGGCTTCGCCTTCACCGTGGCCCTGTTCTCCGCCGGCCTGGGCCTCCTGGTCACCGTCCTCGGCCTCCCGGTCCTGGCCGCCCTCACCGCCGGCGGCCGCGGCTTCGCCGCGCTGGAGCGACACCGCGCCCGCACCCTCCTCGACACCGAGGTCGGCGACCCGGAGCCGGTCCGCCGGAGCCGCCCCGGCTTCTGGGGCGCCGTGACCGCGGGCCTCTCCGACGGCCTCGGCTGGCGGGCCGCGCTCTACCAGTTCCTGATGCTGCCCTGGTCGATCGTCGCCTTCGTGCTCCCGGTGGTCACCCTCACCGTCGGCTGGGTCCTCGCCGCCTTCCCCGCCTACCAGTGGGTCTTCGCCCGCTACACCGACTGGCCCGGCTACCAGCTCTACGACTTCACCACCGACGCCGGGGTCCACCACGAGTACTACCTGACCTCCAACTGGCAGATCCTCGGCGTCTCCTTCCTCGGCTTCGTCTTCGTCTTCCTCACCCCGCCCCTGGTCCGCGGCCTCACCAACGTCTCCCGCCTCGCCATCCGCACCCTGTGCCGCTGAGGCGCCTCCGCAGGACGCGCGCCCAGGGGCGCGAGGAACTGCGCGAATCGGAGGCATCCGACCGCAAGATCGGGGCAGACGACTCAGTTGCACGTGCTGCCGTGCACGCCCACCCCCACCGTGCTCCGATGATCGAATGAGCACCCCCCTCGTCACCTCCCGCCCCCTCGACGAGTACTGCGCCCTGTTCGGCCTCACCCGCTCCGCCCTCGCCGCCCTCCCGGGCCCGCTCCTGGACTGCCCCGGCGGCACGGCCGGCCTCGCGGCCGAGGCCCGCGCCCTCGGCGTCACCGTCATCGCGGCCGACCCGGTCTACACCGCCACCCCGCCCCAACTGGCCGCCCTCGCCCGGGCCGCCCGCACCCGGATGGCCGACCGGATGGTGACCGCCCCCGAGCTCTACCCCTCGCCCCGGGCCCGCCCGACGGAGCGTTACCTGCGCAGCTGGGACCGCGCCCACGCCCTCTTCACCGCCGACCGCGCCGCCCACCCCGAGCGCTACGTGGCCGCCGCGCTGCCCCGGCTCCCCTTCGCCGACGGCAGCTTCGCGCTCAGCCTGAGCTCCTACCTGCTCTTCGCCTACCCCGAACTCTTCCCGCCCGAGCGGCAGTTGGCGGCCCTGCTGGAACTGGTCCGGGTCACCGCCCCGGAGGGCGAGGTCCGCGTCTTCCCGCTGCACGACGGAGCCGCCCGCCCCTGCCCGCACCTCCCCGCACTCCGGGCCCGCCTGGGCGAACACCGGATCGGCACCGAGGTGCGCCGATTCCCCCGCCCCGAGGACGGCCGCACCCGGCGGGTGCTCATTCTCCGCCGGGCCGACCACCGCCGACGCTCGGCCGCTCCGCCCCGTCCGTGACCGCGTCCCCGCCGCTCGCCTGCGACGGCACCGCCGGCAGCACCGGATCCGCGAGCACCTCCGACGCCGCCGCAGCCGCCGCAGCCGCCGCAGCCGCCACCTCCGAGGCCTCCGGCGCCTCCGGCACCGCCCCTCCGGGCACCGCCGCCTCCACCGCGAGCAGCTTCAGGATCTGCCCCGCCACCACTCGCCGCCGCGAATCCGGCGGCACCGCACGGTCGTTGCGCATCTTGTTCTCCACCGCGAACCGCAGCTCCCGCCGCTGCTCCGGCGCCAACCCGCCGTGCTCCACCGCCGCCTTGGCCGCCAGCAGGGCCTGGAGCAGCACGAACGGCGGCAGCTCGCTGCTCACCGCCCGCAGGATCAGGTGGTAGTTCTCCGGGTCCGGGTCGCCCTGGAGCAGGGCCAGCGCCTGGACCTGGAGGCCCTCGGTCTGGGTGGCGAAGAGCTTCTCCACCTCGGCCGTGGTGAAGTTCAGCTCCCGGGCCCGGGCGCGGGTCTGCCGGACCGAGTCGTCCAGGGTCTGCCGGTCGGCGGTGGAGAGCGCCTTGGCCAGCCGCAGGCGGGTCAGCAGCCAGCCGGAGAGGAAGCCGATCACCGTGAAGTACACCGTCAGCGCCGCGGCGAAGGCCGGGGCGCCGGGGCCGTTCCCGACCACCGGGGCCAGCGCGTGGCCGAGCTCGCGGAGCAGGCCCGGCAGCGAGCCGATCTGGGTCAGCCCGGCGCCCAGCAGGATCTTGGTCAGCCAGTCGGAGACCTGCTCCAGATTGGTGTTGGGCGAGTAACTGCCCGTCGAGGTGGCGCTCATGTCGTCCGGCCGGGACGCCGCCCCGCTGGTCAGCAGCCGCGGGATGCCGAACAGGAAGCCCACCCCGGCCCCCGCCACCGCGAAGGCCGCGGCCACTACCAGCCCGCCGCCGAGGGCCCCGGCCCAGTCCGTCGAGGTCGAGGCGTAGAGCACCAGCCCGAGCAGTCCGGCCCCCACCACGGAGCCCATCCCGACCTTCGCCACGCCGTCCTTGTGCAGGTCCACCGCGCCCACCCCTCCCGAAGTCGCTGCGACTGTAGCGGACCGCCCACCGCCTGGGCAGGGCGTGCACGACCTCTGGCAGGTCGCGTCGGACCGCGCGTCGCGCCGGGCCGGACCGCCCGCGGGAACGCAGACGGCCCGTGGGCTGCTCCTCGCCGACCGCCCCGGTGGGGGACGGACCGGTGAGGCACCGGGGATGTACCGGTGAGCACCACGGGCCGGGTGACTGCTGGGAATTCGCCTGCCGCCGGAGGTCGTACGCCCTCGGGTCCTGCGCAGGCAGGGGCGGCTCTAGCGAGCAGCCACCTCACGCATCCTGAAAGAACTCAACTCAGGATCACCTCCTTTCAGTGTGCGGCCACTGTAGGCAGGAGGGTCCGGAGCGCACAACGGGTTTTCCGCCGGGAACGGCGGAAGGCCCGGCAGACGATGTCTGCCGGGCCTTCCGTGCTACTGAGTAGCGGGGACAGGATTTGAACCTGCGACCTCTGGGTTATGAGCCCAGCGAGCTACCGAGCTGCTCCACCCCGCGTCGGTGAACCCAACAGTACGTGAGAGCTGCGCAGAAGCAAAATCGGTTATCCGGCGGCGGCCGGCAGCTCCCGGTGCCGGCCGCTCCTGGCCCGGGTTCGGGCCCACAGCGCGAAGCAGACCAGCGCGGCGAAGCAGGGCACCATCAGCAGCCCGTACACCAGCAGGAAGCCCCGGGTGCCCTCGCCCGCCGCCGCGTTCCAGGCGCCGTGCAGCGACATCGAGAGCAGCAGGCCCACCGGGGCGGCCAGCCGGGCCGCCCAGCGGCGGCCGGTGGTCAGGGCGATGGCGATGCCCAGCCCGGTCAGCGCGGTGAACAGCGGGTGGGCGAAGGGGGAGAGCAGGCCGCGCAGCACGAAGGTGTGCACGGTGGAGTCGTAGTCCCGCAGGCTCGGTTCGGCGCCCAGGCCGATGCTGTCCAGCCGGTCCTGCTGGTCGTCGGTGAAGGCCCGGCCCAGGTAGAGGGCGTTCTCGGTGAAGGCGAAGCCGCAGGCCGTCACCCCGCCCAGCACCACCCCGGCGGCCAGCGTGCGCGGGCTTGACCGGGCCCGCCGCCGCGCCGGGGTCCGCACCGGACGGCGGAAGTAGGCCGGCCGCAGCCGGGGCCGGAACTCGGGCCGCCGGTACGGGCGCAGCACCCGGACCACCCGGGCCACCCGCCGGGCGGGCAGGTGGGTCCGCCGGGCCAGCACCGCGCAGGTCCGCTCCACGTGGCAGCGCAGCCGCCTGCGCACCGGCAGCAGCAGCATCGCCAGCGCCGCGCCCTTGGCCGCCTCCTCGATCAACGGGGTGGCCACGTCGGCCAGCAGGGTCTCGCCCCGGACGCTGCCCTGACGGGCGATCAGGAAGTCCCCGGCCCAGCCGTTGGCCAGCAGCGCCACCGTGGTGGCCGCACAGGCGCCCCAGGCCAGGCAGAACAGGGTGTGCCGCAGCGGCACCCGCGCGGTCTGGTTGAGCCAGGCCAGTGCCCCCAGCACGAAGGGCAGCGGCAGCAGCGCCAGCCCCAGCCCGACCAGCAGCCCGGTGGTCCCGGTCTGCCGGTGCACCAGCCGCAGGATCAGCACCCCGCACCCGGCCAGCGCGAACGCGGCCAGGGCCGAGGAGAGCGCCGGGTAGCGCAGCGCCGGGCCCGTCGCAGCAGCTGCTCGGCCCGCACGTAGGGGTACCAGTGCAACAGCAGGCCGACCCGCCGCACCCGGGGCCCCGGGATGGTCGCGGGGCCGGCGGTGGACGGGAGCGGATCGGCGGTGGCGGCGCTGCCCCCGCGCGGAGCCGCGGCCGGGGCGGGCCGCCACTGGGCGGACTGCTCACCCGGCACAGGGTAGGGGAACCACCCACCGCTCGGGAGGGCTCCGGGCAACCGGGCATCCGAGGCGGAGCGCCGTGATACGGCGTCAGGCCCCCGTCACCCCGGGGCTCAGCGGCGGCGGAACAGCAGGTCGTGCACCACGTGGCCCTTGGCGATCCCGGCCCGCTCGAACTTGGGTCACCGGCCGCCACTCGGGCCGCGGCGCGTAGCCGGCACCGAACCCGCCGGTGCTCCGCCGGCTCCAGCCAGCCGGTCCCGTCGCCCTCCGGGTGCAGGTTCTCCAGCTCGGGCGAGGCCGACAGCACGGCCAGCATCTGCTCGGCGTACGGCTCCCAGTCGGTGGCGCAGTGCACCAGCGCACCCGGTGCCAGCCGCGGCAGGACCAGCTCAAGGAAGGACTGCTGGACCAGGCGGCGCTTTGTGGTGCTTCGGCTTCGGCCACGGGTCGGCGAAGTACACCCGCAGGACCGGCCAGCGAGGCGTCCGGCAGCATGTCGCGCAGCAGGATCACCGCGTGCGCCGGCCGCCAGGCGGACGTTCTGCGAACCGTTGCGCTCCAGCAGCTGCAGCAGGTTCCCGTGGCCCGGGGTGTGCACGTCGGCCGCCAGGATCCCCGTGCCCGGGTCGGCGGCGGCCATCGCGGCCGTGGTCTCGCCCATCCCGAAGCCGATCTCCAGGGTGACCGGCAGCCCGCCGAACAGCTCCCGCAGGTCCAGCGGAGTCCCGTCGATCGCCAGCCCGTACCGCTCCCAGCCGCGGTCCAGCGCTCCCGCCTGCGCGGGGGTCATCCGGCCCGGCGGGGCTGGAAGCTGCGGATGCGGTGTTCGCGGTGCTGCTCCTCGGTGGCCCGGTGCGGGTACATCGGCGCGGGGTAGCCGGCCGGGGCGGCCGACAGGCGCGCGGACGGGGAGCTCTGGGGTGCGGGGGCGGTGGCAGTCACAATCACCCGAGTCTAGGACACCCCACTCGGTGAGCCGGGGCACACGGGAGGAGCCTCAGGGGCGCGAGGAGACTGCGCGCGGGGGAACAGCAGCACGTGCAACTGGCTCGCCTGCCCTGATCTCACGCTGGTTCCGCCTTCCGTACTCGCGCAGTTCCCCGCGCCCCCGGTGGAACCACCTACGGCAGGGCGGCGAGTGCCGTGCGGCGATTTCGCGGCCGATCGGGAGCGAAGCGGTCGCCGCGGGCGAGGGTGCGTTGAGGACGTGGACGGTGCGGCCGGAGCCGGCGAAGGCGAAGTCGTCGAGGAGGGTGCCGTCCGGGCGACGGCCTGGGCGCGGACGCCGGCGGTGGCGGGGACTAGTCGGCGGCGGTGACGGCGGGGAGCAGACGCTGGACGGCGGTGGTGAAGGCCTTCTTGGAGAGCGAGCGGCTGCAGTTCGCCGAGCTCGTTAGCGCCAGTGCCGCCGGGCGATCTTCCAGGTGCCGGGGAAGCGGGCGTCTCGGCCAGGTCGGGGAGGCTGACGGTGCGCCAGTCGTAGCCCTCGCGGGCCACGCGCCGGCACCGCGTTCGGGCCGACGTGGACGTCGCCGTGGACGGCCCCGGGTGAGGTGGACGCCGAGGAAGGAAGGCCGGGTCCGGTACCCGGGTTAGACCAGGCCCCGCACCAACGACCGGCGCTGCTCGGTGAGTTTCGTAGTACTCGCCGCGGAAGGGGACGATCCGCACCGCCCGGCTCGTCCCCGGCCAGCCGGGCGATCCGTCGCTGTGCAGGCCGGCGCAGTTGACCCTAGCGACCTCGCAGTGGCAGCATCGCGGCCGCCGCGTTGCAGGGTGAGGCCGTCGGCCCGGCGGTCGCCGGAGTGAGCGTGCGTGGAGGTGAGTCTAGCGTCGGCCCACCCGCCCTCGGCGGTGCCAGTTCGTGCGTAGCGCGGCGGGCCACCGTCGGGAAGTCAAGCAGATGTCCGCGGTGTGCCGCTGTGCAGAGCCGTGCCATGTCCGTGACCTCGGGCTCGTGCTCCGCGATGCCGGCCCGAGTCCGAGCTCAGGCGACGGGATGCCGTTGGTGGCCCGGCCGCGTGTCGCCCTGAGACGTGCCAGTCGCGGTGAGTCGTCTGCCCGAGTGTGCCTGAACGATCAGCTTTGCCGGATGACCTCGATGCGCGATGCCCTGCTTCGCGTCAGTGAGCTGCGTCACATCCGTCGCGCTCGTCGCCCTCGTGGCGTGCTCGCCATTCAGGAGCCACGGGCTTGTAGTAGAAGCGCCGCTGTGTGATGACCCGTCTGTTGCGTCGTCTGGTGGAGCGGCGAACTCCGGCTCCTTCTCCAGCAGCGCGAAACCGCACGCCCGGCGCGCGCCGCGGTCCGCGCGTACGCGGTGGTGAGAGCGACGATCGCCCACCACCTACGACGGCGTACTTCTCGCCCATAGAACCGCCCTCGGTCGCCCGCATCCAGCCGACGCGAGCATCACCTAGTGCCGTGCCCCTGCGCGAGTGTGCCCGTCGGCAGCACCCCGCCGGGGCCGGCACTACTCCCAGGCCAGCGTGTCCCGCCATCGCTCCAAGAGCGGGATGCAGGCCTGAAGGTGCGTGCGTCCGCAGAGGACCGCCGAAGACGTTGCTCGG
This sequence comes from Kitasatospora albolonga, assembly GCF_039535905.1. Lineage (GTDB taxonomy): Bacteria > Actinomycetota > Actinomycetes > Streptomycetales > Streptomycetaceae > Kitasatospora > Kitasatospora albolonga. Next base: position 32,897 of record NZ_BAAAYB010000066.1, read on the forward strand.
GCGCCGCGCCGGACGGGCGTATGCCGGTGTGGTACCGGCCGTGCGTCGCGTGTAGATCCGGGACTGTTCGGCTGGCGCACGGCGGGCGAGACACGTCGGGAAACGTCGCGCGGGCGGCCTGCTCGTTCCGTCAGGATCATACCACCCAGTGTCGTGCGCCCCGTGTAGTTGTCCCGGAGCGGCTCGCGCGGTCATTCGTGCCCCAGCCCGCCGACGCGTTGCCATGCATCCGGATGGCACGTCCCTCGCCGTGGTGATGCTCGACCCGCTGGTGGCACGGAGGCCGTAACTCGACTCAGTGTCGGCCCCGCTCGGGCGCGACGCTGCCTAGGGGCGGTGTGCCGAGCTCAGACGCGCGCGAAAGTCGTGCTGGTTGAGCTCGGTGCGCATCGCTGAGACGGTGCGACATCGAGCCCGAGCGGTCCACCAGGACCAGCGTCGGCCGGGGTTAAAACAGTCGCGGGGACGTGTGGCGCAGCGAGTGGCCGAGCGCGACGGTCTCCAGCGCAGGTGCCGCGCAGCGGGACTCGCGGCGTGCGCGGTATCGCGGCCAGTACGCGAACGGAACTCGCCGCCGGAGCGCCGCACCTCTCCTCCGGTCGGAGCTGTGGTATGGTCATCCGCCGGGCCACCTCTGCGGCGCGCCTGCTCGCCGATGCCCAGCCCGTCGAAGTTGCGCGAGGTTTGTCCGCGACCAGCGCCATCGGGCCCATGGCGGGATGACGGCTCCCAGTACCGGCCGGCGTCCAGCGTGCCCTGCAGCCATCCGCCAGCGCCTTCCAAGGTCATACCGGCCGCGGCTCAGCCTCTCCGCCGCCACGCCGGGGGTGTCGTCAGTGGTCACCAAGTGCGCGATAGCATCGCCGCTGCTTAGCCAGTGTGGGTGTATCGGGCTCCTCAAGAGCACTTAGCCAAACCCTCCGATAGGTCCGAGCCCCCGCCGCCATCCCAAGTAAACTCCGATGCCGCTGGGTCGCAGACACGGACAAGCAATCCAGTCGATCCACGGCAAGGGCGGGCTCGGCGCTACTGAGGAATCTCTGACTCGGGCCCGTGCCGGCAGGGTCCAGCGCGTAGAGTAACAGCTCGTGCTGACCCGCCAGCTGCGGGTCGGAGCACGTGGGTGGCGCCAACTCGCAGCAGTCGCCGATCGCGTAGCCCTTTGCCGCGTGTGGTGTCGCTTTACCTGTGAGCAGGACGTGGCCGGTGTAGAGGCGCGCTGACGGACGATCGGCCTTGACGCGCGCTGTCACGGCTTGAGGAGCACGCCCCGGGCCGTAGTCGAGGGATGTCCAGTACTCCAGCGCAACTCCTCCTTGGCCCTTCCTACTGTGGCTACGGTCCGTCGTGAGCGGCATCCGCCGAAGTTCCACCTGTCTCGCCGATAAAAAAGCTCCCGGAGCTTGCTGACCCGTTGTTGGCATCGGGACGGTGTTGCATCGCAGAGCATAGTTAGGCACTAAGAAGTCTAGGGTCAAGGCTCCGGCCGTGAAGCCTGGGGCGCAAGACCCCGGCGTCGAGAAGCGGAGCCCGGAGAGTGAACTCCGGGGCTGGGGTCGCGGCAAGCACTGCCAGACCAGGGCGGCGGTGACTCAAAGCCTTCCCCGTTCACCGTAGCGTAGCCACAGCGGATGCACGGGCCAGGTCCACTATTACCGTCATCGCTTGCGTCAGCCTCGCCACAGGTCTGGTAACCAAACCTAGGATTTAAGCGGATCGTCCCGTCGGCGGCCTGCTCGTAGAACGCAGCGCAACTGTTCTGCCGACTCAGTGTTTGCTCAACCCTGATCGCCTCAAGCAGGAATACTCGGAGCGGGCGACACGAGGTAGCCGCGGTGACGCCGTTGTGTATTGGTCGTCACCGCCCCGGCCGGTCAACAACACTAAAAAAAGGGCGGAGAACGCCCGTAAGCCGGAGCCGAAACCCGGAAGCGCGCGGGCAACTAAGGCCCGCCGGCGGATTTGAATCCGGACATGCTGGACATCACTCAGAAACCTCGTGGGAGACCCTTGGGGTGCGGGCCCCCGAGTGAGCGAGAGCGTCCAGAAGACAGCGCGGCGGAAAAAAAGGCGTTGCGTGTTTGCTCTCCCGAACGAGGCTACACAGCATGCCGGAGCGGCATGCGGATGTTACGAAACCGTCAGAATCCCACCGAGCCGAGTAGCCCCCACCTTGAGCACGCTGTACCTAGGAGCGTAGACAAACCTACGGCGCGGTATAAGGGGCTACGTGGATTTTACTGGATGAATAAACTCATTTAATTAGCACGGGAGCGACCAGCCATCAGGCGGGCCGTTCCGGTGAAGTTCGAGCGGACCCCCAATGGGCGGTTCCTACCTGGTTGCGTAACAGCTCCGGGCGAGCGTAGCAGACTACCACACGTAACCTAAGTGCCGGATGCTCTACGCGCTGCGGAAGTACTATCCTGCGCTCCACGTCGCACCTTGCCACGTTTCGAAGTCCGAGCTGATCCACACGCACATCGTCACATATTAAGAATCGCCTTCACTCGAAGTCCTCATCCATACGCGTGTGGATTATCTATCTAATAAAATATCAGCTTAATCCTTGCGAGCGTACAGAACGTCCAAGACTTTGATAAAAGTTTCTGTACGTCCCATTACACGATCAGCCGAGTCGTCGGGCGTGAACTGACGGAACCCTTCGAGCAGCTCGCCCAGTCCCTGAAGCACTGCGCGGCGTCGGCGGCCACCGGTCGTAGGCGTAGAATCAAAATCCAGGCAGATCGGAGTCGCCCCGCCCGCGCGCGCTCCAGGCGCTCTATCGGCGGCGGAGAAGCGCCCCCTGCGCAGACGCGGCGTTCCCTGTTCCGGGCGTGCGCGCGGTAAGGCCTCCACCAGGTTGAAGAAGCTCATGGTGCGCGCGGGTGCCATCCCCCTATATTTTGCGCTCCAGCGCGGCCTGGGCGAAGTCGACCCGCGGCTCCTCCGCGAAGCGCGGTAGCGAGGGCCTGAAGCTCATCGAGGCTAGCACGGTAGCCGCCAGCGGCACGTCGGAGGCCGTCCCTGGGCCAGCCGCCAGGGCCTGGAGTAGTCCAAGCTGGGCCGCCTCGTGCTGTCCCGGTGTCGACAGGCGCATCCACCCGGCCAGCCGGGTCATATCGGCCGTCGCGCCGACAGCGCCCGGCCACCGCGTCGCTGTGACGGCCGAGCAGCAGCAGGCTGCCCCTCCCACCCGCAGGGCACTCCATGGCAGCCATCGAGGAACGCCAGTGCCTCCAGCCCGCCGTGTGTACTTGGAGTCCCAGCGCCGGGCCTCGCTGGCCGCCTCGTGCAGCAGCTTGGCCGCGTTCCGGTGCCCCACCCGGTAACCGCTCGGGTCGCCACCCCCGGCCATCCCTGGCGACCGAACCGTCCGCCTGGGGTGATCAGCC
>NZ_BAAAYB010000067.1:0-21778 GCF_039535905.1 Kitasatospora albolonga
CGCGTCCAGGAAATTGCGGGCTGAGGGTGTAAGATCTTCTCTTTACAGGGAGGGTCGGCGGACCGGCCGCGGTCGCGGCTGCCGCTTTAGCACGGGCGCGAAGCCGGGCCTCCCCCCCAGCCACGCAGTATCCCCGGCACCAGGGCCCGGGCCCAGCCGGCGGCGGCCAGCAGCCGGGGCGGCGGCGGTCCTGCTCGGTCCCGCACGCCCGCCTCCGGGCGGAATCCGGCCGCCGCGCAGGCCGCGTCGAGCACCTCGGCGAGGCCGTTGCCGGGCGCGTAGTGCACCCACTCCCGCCCCGCCAGCGAGGCCAGCGCGATCCGCCCGCCGGGCGCCTCGGCCGGGTCGTCCCCGGCCAGCACCACGACGAACTCCTCCTGCCCCAACTCCCGTACCGGGCCCCGCCCATTCAGCGGGACGGGGCCCGACCGCCAGATCCGCCCGGCCTTCGCTCATCGCGGCGGCCAGCGCCTCGGCGTGCGGGTACTCGCGCAGCCGCACCCGCACCTGCGGGTGGCGGGCCCGCCAGGGCCCGCAGCACCGGCGGCAGCACGCCGAGCGCGACGGAGTACACCACGGCCAGCTGGAGCTCCCCGCCGTCCAGCCCGGCGGCCCGCCGGGCCGCGGCCCTGGCCCGCTCCGCTCCGGCCAGCGCGGCCCGGGCGTGCGGCTCCACCTCGCGGCCCATCGGGGTGAGCCGCACCGAGCGCGGCAGCCGCTCCAGCAGCGGCCCGCCGCACTCCCGCTCCAGCGCCCGCACCTGGTGCGAGAGGGCCGGCTGGGAGACGTGCAGCAGCTCGGCCGCCCGGGTGAAGGAGCCGGTCTCCACCACGGTGACCAGGTACTCGTACTGACGGAGCGTAGCCATGCACGGAGTTTATGGCCGGCGGAGGAAGCATGTCTTGGACAGGGGGTACCCGGCCGACGGAGGCTCGTCGAGAGAGATCCACTTCCCCCTGGAGGAGCAGACAGATGAGCGACGACACCCTCGACGGCCGCCGCCTGGTCGTGATCGGCGCGGGCTCGGGCATCGGCCGCGAGCTGGCCCGGACGGCCTCGGCGGCCGGGGCCGAGCTGGTGCTGGCCGGGCCGGACGAGGCCCGGCTGGCGGCCACCGCCGCCGAGCTGCCCGGCCCGGCCCTGGTGCAGCCGGTCGACCTGGCCGACGAGGCCTCGATCGCCGCGCTGGCCGCGCGCACGGGCCGCTTCGACCACCTGGTCTCGACCGCGGCCATGCCGGCCAACGGGCCGGTGCGGGACCTCGAACTGGCCGACGTGCAGCGGGCGTTCGCCGCCAAGGTGTTCGGTCCGCTGCTGCTCGCCAAGCACCTGGCCGGGCAGGCCGGGCCCGGCGGCTCGTTCACCTTCTTCTCCGGCGTGGCCGCCTGGCGCCCCGCCCCCGAGCGGGTGGTGATGGCCACCACCAACGGCGCCCTGGCCTTCCTGGTCGAGGCCCTCGCGGTGGAGCTGGCACCCGTCCGGGTCAACGCCGTCTCCCCGGGCATCGTCGACTCCGGCGCCTGGGGACGGCCTGGCCGAGCGCAAGGACGCCTTCCTGGCCGGCGTGGCCGCGAAGAACCCGGCCCGCCGGGTCGGCGCCCCCGCCGACCTGGTCCGCGCGGTGCTGTACGCGATCGGGAACCCGTACGTCACCGGCACCGTCCTGCACGTCGACGGCGGCGGCCGCCTGGCCTGAGCCCCCGCCGCGGACCCCGGGCCCGGTCCCCCTCCCGGTGCCACCCTGGAGGGGTGACACTGCTCCGCTTCTCGCCGATGCTGGCGAGCTCCAGCGAGCGCCGGGAGTTCGGCCCGGGCTGGCTGCTGGAGCGCAAGCTCGACGGCATCCGGGCGCTGGCCTACCGGGACGGCCCGACCGTCCGGCTGGAGTCCCGCACGGGCAAGCAACTGGCGCCCGGATTCCCCGAGTTGACCGAGGCCCTGGCCGCGCAGCCGGTGCAGCGCTTCGTGCTGGACGGCGAGATCGTCGCCTTCGACGAGCACGGCGCGACCAGCTTCGAACGGCTCCAGCAGCGCATGCAGCTGCGCGATCCGCGCCGCGCCCTGGCCACCGGCGTGGAGGTCACGTACCACCTCTTCGACCTGCTCCAGCTGGAGCAGTACGACACCACCCGCGTGCCGCTCTCCGAGCGCAAGCAGGTCCTCGCCCGGGCCCTCCGGTACGAGGGCCCGCTGCGCTACACCGAGCACCGGGTGGCGGACGGGCCGGCGCCGCTGGCCGAGGCCTGCGCCCGGGGCTGGGAGGGCCTGATCGCCAAGCGCGCGGACGGCGCCTACCAGCAGCGCCGCTCCTCGGACTGGCTGAAGCTCAAGTGCACCGCCGACCAGGAGCTGGTGATCGGCGGCTTCACCGACCCGGCCGGCTCCCGGGCGGGCTTCGGCGCCCTGCTGCTCGGCACCCACCTGACGGAGGGCGGCGGGCCGCTGCGGTACGCGGGCAAGGTCGGCACCGGCTTCTCCACCGCCGTGCTGCACGGACTGCGGGCCCGGCTGGACGACCTGGTCCGGCCCGGCTCGCCGTTCGACGGCCCGGTGCCGGAGCGGAGGCCGCACTGGGTGGAGCCGGTCCTGGTCGCCCAGTGCGCCTTCACCGGCTGGACCAGGGAGGGAAGGCTGCGCCACCCGCGCTTCCTCGGACTGCGGGAGGACAAGGAGGCGCACGAGGTGGTCCGCGAGTCCTTCCGCGAGGGCCAAGGGACTTGACAGTTCATCAGGCAAGTCCGCGCTCGTTGTTCAAATTGGAAATGTCAGGTACGGTCACCCAAGTGGTTCAAATTCGAACCGCACTTCCCCTTGCCCAGGCCGCCCGAGACCGGAGACCTGCCGTCATGACGACCACCTCCCCCACGCCCCCCGTCACCGCCGACGCCCCCGGCGACGCCACCACCCTGCCCGCCTACGACCTCGGCCTGCTCGTGCTGCGCCTCGGCCTCGGCCTGACCATGGCCGGCCACGGCCTGCAGAAGCTGTTCGGCTGGTTCGGCGGCAGCGGCCTCGACGCCACCTCCCAGTTCTTCGCCTCCGTCGGCTACCCCGCCCCCGACGCGATGGCCGTGGTCGCCGCCCTGACCGAGACCCTCGGCGGCCTCGGCGTGGCCCTCGGCCTGCTCACCCCGCTGGCCGGCGCCGCCGTGGTCGGCACCATGCTCAACGCCCTCGCCGTCACCTGGACGGGCTCCTTCTTCTCACCCGACGGCCCCGAGTACGTGATCATGCTGCTCGCCGCCTTCACCGCGCTCACCCTGACCGGCCCCGGCCGCTACTCGGCCGACTCCTTCGTGCCCGTCCTGAACCGCCACCGCCTGGTGTACGGCCTCGCCGCACTGGCCCTGGCCGTGATCACGGCCGGCGTCGTCCTGCTGGTCCGCGACTGACCGCGCGACACTGGAACCATGAGCCGTGACATCTTCCACCCCCCGGTGGTGGTGCGGGCCCCCACCAAGGGAGCCCGCCCCTACCGGCGGGTGGAGATCTACGGGCGCCTGGTGGGCAAGGCCACCGGCGAGGCCGACGTGGCGGAGTTCATCCGCCGGGCCGGGGTGGACGACCCGGACCTGGACGACCCCGAGCTGGTCGAGTGGCTCGGCGGCGGACGCGCGGTGTGGGCCCCCGAGGAGTAGCGCTGCGGTTGTGGGACGGCGCGGTCGGTGTTCGAGTGGGTATCGGCCGTCGCGGGCCGACCGCCGGCCGAGAGGTACGCGCGTACCGCTAGGAGGCCCTACCCCATGTCCGAAGCACACGTCCCGTACACCACCAACAACGCCGGTGTCCCGGTCGAGAGCGACTCGGATTCGCTGACCGCCGGGCCGGTGGGCCCGATCCTGCTGCACGACCACTACCTGATCGAGAAGATGGCCCAGTTCAACCGGGAACGGGTGCCCGAGCGGGTGGTGCACGCCAAGGGCGGCGGGGCCTACGGCTTCTTCCAAGTCACCAACGATGTCAGCCAGTTCACCAAGGCGGACCTCTTCCAGCCCGGCAAGAAGACCGAGCTGCTGATCCGCTTCTCCACGGTGGCCGGCGAGCTCGGCACCCCCGACAGCTGGCGCGACCCGCGCGGCTTCGCGGTGAAGTTCTACACCGAGCAGGGCAACTACGACCTGGTCGGCAACAACACCCCGGTCTTCTTCGTCCGGGACCCGATCAAGTTCCAGGACTTCATCCGCTCGCAGAAGCGCCGCCCCGACACCCACCTGCGCGACAACGACATGCAGTGGGACTTCTGGACCCTCAACCCCGAGACCGCCCACCAGGTCACCTGGCTGATGGGCGACCGCGGCATCCCGAAGACCTGGCGCCAGATGAACGGCTACGGCTCGCACACCTACCAGTGGGTCAACGCGGGCGGCGAGCGCTTCTGGGTCAAGTACCACTTCAAGACCGACCAGGGCATCGACTTCCTCACCCAGTCGGACGCGGACGCGCTGGCCGGGCAGGACCCGGACGCCCACATCCGCGACCTCTACGACGCGGTCAAGAACGGCAACCACCCGAGCTGGACGCTGCACGTCCAGGTGATGCCCTTCGAGGACGCCTGGGACTACCGGTTCAACCCCTTCGACCTCACCAAGGTCTGGCCGCACGGCGACTACCCGCTGATCGAGGTCGGCCGGATGACGCTCAACCGCAACCCCGACAACTACCACGTGCACATCGAGCAGGCCGCCTTCGAGCCCTCGAACCTGGTGCCCGGCATCGGCGTCTCGCCGGACAAGATGCTGCTCGGCCGGATCTTCTCCTACCCGGACACCCACCGGTACCGGATCGGCCCCAACTACGCGCAGCTGCCGCCCAACCGGCCGCACGTGCCGGTGCACTCCTACGCCAAGGACGGCCCGATGCGCTTCGAGGCCTCCCGGGCCGAGGTCCCCTACGCCCCCAACTCCTACGGCGGCCCGGCGGCCCAGCCCGAACTCTGGGGCTCCCCGCTCGGCTGGGACGTGGCCGGCCGGATGGTCCGCGAGGCCTACCCCCTGCACCGCGAGGACGACGACTGGGGCCAGGCCGGCACCCTGGTCCGCACCGTCCTCGACGACGCCGCCCGCGACCGCCTGGTCTCCAACGTCAGCGGTCACCTCCTGAACGGCGTCTCCGCCCCGGTCCTGGCCCGCGCCCTCGACTACTGGCGCAACGTCGACAAGGACCTCGGCGACCGCATCGCCACCAAGGTCAACGGCGGATAGCGCCCGCCCTCCGCCCCACGGCCGCCCCGGGAGCCCTCCCGGGGCGGCCGTCGTGCGGCCGGTGTGACCGGGGTCACGTCGGGTGGTGTCACAGGGAGGCCGGCCCTCTCGTCCCAGGGGTGGAACGGCGAACAGCGCCGCCACTGCCCCGGAGGAGCACCCCATGAACATCGCCCTGTGGATCGTCGCCGGCTTCCTCGCGGTCGCCTACCTCGCGGGCGGGGGCCTCAAGCTGGTCCTGCCGAAGGCGCGGATCGCCGCGTTCGGGCCCAGCTCGCAGTGGGTCGGGGACTTCAGCGCGGGCGGGGTGAAGGCGATCGGCGCCCTGGAGGCGCTGGCCGGGATCGGGCTGGTGCTGCCCGCCGCGGTGGGCGTCGCACCCGTCCTGGCGCCGCTGGCCGCGCTCGGGCTGGTGCTACTGATGGCCGGCGCGGCGGTGGTCCGGTACCGGCGCGGGGAGATCAAGCTGGTGGGCGTGGACCTGGCCTACCTGGCGCTGGCCGCCTTCGTGGCCTGGGGCCGCTTCGGCCCGGCGGCCTTCACCGGCTGAGCCCGGGCCCCGTGCGGGGCGTTGACAGGGGCAGACCTCACGGCAATGCTAAGCAAGCGCTTAGTCACCCACCCGTGAGGACTGCCCCATGAGCGATGACTTCCCCGATCCGCCCGGCCTGGACCTCGCCCGGCTGCGGACCCACCTCGATGCCGAACGGCCCGGGCTGGTGGCCGGGCCGCTGTGGGCGGAGCTGATCGAGGGCGGTCGGTCGAACCTCACCTACCGCGTGGGGGACGGCAGTTCGACCTGGGTGCTGCGGCGGCCGCCGCTCGGGCACGTGCTGGCGACGGCCCACGACATGGGCCGGGAGTACCGGGTGATGACGGCGCTGGCGCCGACCGCCGTGCCGGTGCCGGAGACGCTGCTGCTGGTGGAGGACCCGGAGGTGCTGGGGGCGCCCTGGTACCTGATGGAGCACGTGGCCGGGACGCCGCACCGGGACGCCGACGCGCTGGCGGCGCTCGGCGAGCAGCGGGTGCACGCGCTCGGGCTGCACCTGGCCGACACCCTGGTCGCCCTGCACGCCGTCGACCCGGCGGCCGTCGGCCTGGCGGACTTCGGGCGGCCGGAGGGCTTCCTGGAACGTCAGCTGCGGCGCTGGGAACGGCAGTTGGAGAGCTCGCGGAGCCGCGACGTGCCGGGCATCGCCGAGCTGCGGGCCGGTCTGACCGACACCCTCCCCGGCTCCCCCGCCCCGGCGCTGGTCCACGGCGACTACCGCCTCGACAACGTGTTGGTCGGCCCGGACGACCGGATCACCGCCGTGCTGGACTGGGAGATGTCCACCCTCGGCGACCCGCTCACCGACCTCGGCCTGCTGGTGATGTACACCGAGCTGGCCCGCCGGTACGACGGCATCCTGCCCGGCGCCGCACTGGCCCCCGGCTTCCCCGCCGCCGCGGAGCTCGTCGGCCGCTACGCCGAGGGATCGGGGCGGGACGTCTCGACGCTCGGCTGGTACGTCGGCTTCGCCTCGTTCAAGCTCGCCGTCGTCCTGGAGGGCATCCACTTCCGGCACGCCCAGGGCCGCACGGTCGGCTCCGGCTTCGACCGGGTGGGCGAACTGGTGCCGCTGTTCGTGCAGTTCGGCCTGACCGCACTCAAGGAGAACTGACCGTGGACTTCGCCTACGACGACCGGACCGAGCAGCTGCGCGGGCAGCTCACCGCCTTCCTGGACGAGGCGGTGTACCCGGCGGAGCCGGTGCTGGCCGCCCAACTCGCCGACCCGGAACGGACGGAGTGGACCGTCCCGGCGGTGATCCGTGAGCTCCGGCAGGAGGCCCGGGCGCGCGGTCTGTGGAACCTCTTCCTGCCGGGCGAGCACGGCGCCGGGCTGACCAACCTCCAGTACGCCCCGCTGGCCGAGCTGACGGGCCGTTCGATCCTGCTGGCCCCCGCCGCGCTCAACTGCGCCGCGCCGGACACCGGTAACATGGAGCTGCTCGCCCAGTTCGGCGACGAGGCCCAGCGCAAGCAGTGGCTGGAGCCGCTGCTGAACGCCGAGATCCGCTCGGCCTTCGCGATGACCGAGCCGGAGGTGGCCTCCTCGGACGCCACCAACATCACCACCAGCATCGAGCGCCGCGGCGACGAGTACGTGGTCAACGGCCGCAAGTGGTACATCACCGGGGCGATGAACCCGGACTGCAAGGTCCTCATCGTGATGGGCAAGACCGATCCGACGGCCGACCCGCACCGCCAGCAGAGCATGCTCCTGGTGCCGCGCGACACCCCCGGGGTGACGGTCCGCCGGGGCATGACGGTCTTCGGCTACCGGGACGAGGACCACGGCGGGCACGCCGAGATCCTGTTCGAGGACGTCCGCGTCCCGGCCGCCAACCTGATCGGCGAGGAGGGCGCCGGCTTCGCCATCGCCCAGGCCCGGCTCGGCCCCGGACGGATCCACCACTGCATGCGGGCGATCGGGATCGCCGAGCGGGCCCTGGAGTTGATGTGCCGACGGGTGAGCGAACGCGTCGCCTTCGGCAAGCCGCTGGCCGCCCAGGGGGTGGTCCAGGAGTGGATCGCCGAGTCCCGGGTACGGATCGAGCAGGCCCGCCTGCTGGTGCTCAAGACGGCCTGGCTGATGGACACCGTCGGGAACCGGGGCGCGCACACCGAGATCCAGGCCATCAAGATCGCCGTCCCGGCCATGACGGAGTGGGTGCTCGACAAGGCCGTCCAGGCGCACGGCGCGGCCGGGGTGAGCCAGGACACCCCGCTGGCCCAGCTCTGGGCGGGGAACCGCACCTTGCGGCTGGCCGACGGTCCGGACGAGGTGCACCGGCGGTCACTGGCCCGCCGGGAGCTGCGGCGCCACCAGGAGGGCTGACCATGGACCTGCGCGCACGGACGAGGGAGTTCCTCGCCGCCCACGACCCCGCCGGAACCGGACGGACCGCCTTCCTGCGGGCCCGCTTCGACGCCGGCCTCGCCTGGGTGCACTTCCCGCCCGGGCTCGGCGGCCTCGGCGCGCCGCGCTCCGGACAGGCGGCGGTGGACGAGGAGTTGGCCGCCGCCGGAGCCCCGGACAACGATCCGCGCCGGATCGGCATCGGCCTCGGGATGGCCGCCCCGACCGTCCTGCGGCACGGCACCGAGGAGCAGAAGCGGCGCTTCCTGCGCCCGCTCTGGACCGGCGAGGAGGTCTGGTGCCAGCTGTTCAGCGAGCCCGGCGCCGGCTCCGACCTCGCCTCGCTCGCCACCCGGGCGGTGCGCGAGGGCGACCACTGGGTGGTGGACGGCCAGAAGGTGTGGACCTCGATCGCGCACGCCGCGCGCTGGGCCATCCTGCTCGCCCGCACAGACCCGGACCTGCCCAAGCACCAGGGGATCACCTATTTCGTCTGCGACATGACCGACCCCGGGGTGGAGGTCCGGCCGCTGCGCCAGATCACCGGGGAAGCCGAGTTCAACGAGGTGTTCCTGACCGGGGTGCGGATCCCCGACGCACACCGGATCGGCGCGGTGGGCGAGGGCTGGCGGATCGCCCAGACCACCCTCAACAACGAGCGGGTGGCGATCGGCGGCCAGGCCACCCCGCGCGAGGGCGGGATGATCGGCGTCGTGGCCGGGGCCTGGCGCGAGCGGCCCGGGCTGCGCACCCACGAACTGCACCAGCGGCTGCTCAAGGGCTGGGCGGACGCGGAGCTGCTGCGGCTGACCGGTGAGCGGCTGCGCCAGCAGCTGGCGGCCGGGCAGCCCGGCCCGGAGGGCGCGGCGATGAAGCTGGCCTTCGCCCGGCTGGCCCAGGAACTCAGCGGCCTGGAGCTGGAGTTGCTCGGCGAGGACGGGCTCGTCTACCAGGACTGGGCGATGACCCGCCCGGAGGTGGTCGACTTCACCGGCCGTGACGCCGGGTACCGCTATCTGCGGGCCAAGGGGAACTCGATCGAGGGCGGCTCCTCCGAGATCCTGCGCAACGTGATCGCCGAGCGGGTGCTCGGCCTGCCCTCGGAGCCGCGTACCGACAAGGACCTGCCGTGGAAGGACCTGCGCCGATGAGCGATCTGCTCTACTCCGAGGTGGAGGAGGAACTCCGCTCCGCCGTCCGGGACTTCCTGACCGACCACTGCCCGCCCGCCGCTGTGCTCGGCCGCGTCGAGACCACCGAGCCCTACGATCCGCGGCTCTGGCGCGGCCTGGCCGACGGCCTCGGGGTGGCCGGGCTCCAGGCACCCGAGGCGCTCGGCGGCGCCGGCGCCTCGGTGCGCGAAGTGGCGGTGGTGCTGGAGGAGTTGGGCCGATCGGTGGCACCGGTGCCGTACTTCGGCAGCTCGGTGCTGGCGGTGACGGCTCTGCTGGCGGCCGCCGACCGGGAGCTGCTGCCGCAGCTGGCCGCCGGGGAGCGGACCGCCGCCCTCGCGGTGCCGTTCTCCACCCCACCCGGGGCCCCGCTGCCGCAACTCGCCGCCGGGGAGCGGCTCTCGGGCCGGATCACCTCGGTGGCGGACGCCCTGACCGCCGACGTCCTGCTGGTGCCGGCCGGCGGCGCGCTCTGGGCCGTGGACCGCGCCGAGGCCACCGTGCTCCCCCGGACCTCGCTCGACCTCACCCGGCCACTGGCCGACGTGGAGCTGAGCGGAGCGGCGGCCCGGAAGGTGGCGGACGGCCAGGAGCCGGCCGCCGCAGCCCTGCTGACCGGGGCCGGCCTGCTGGCGTCCGAGCAGCTCGGCATCGCCGAGTGGTGCCTGGCCACCACCGTGGCCTACCTGAAGGAGCGTCACCAGTTCGGCCGGCCGGTCGGCTCCTTCCAGGCGCTCAAGCACCGCCTCGCCGACCTCTGGCTGGAGATCGTCCAGGGCCGGGCCGCCGCCCGGTACGCGGCGGACGCCCTGGCCACCGGCAGCCCGGACACGGCGGTGGCGGTGGCCCTCGCCCAGTCGCACTGCGGGGCGCTGGCCGTCCGGGCCGCCGAGGAGTGCGTGCAGCTGCACGGCGGCATCGGGATGACCTGGGAGCACCCGGCCCACCTCTACCTCAAGCGTGCCAAGGCCGACCAACTCGCCCTCGGCACCCCGGGGTTCCACCGGGGCACCTTGGCGGACCTGGTCGGCCTCACCGCACCGTAGCCGTGCGTCAGTCGATCGCGCGCAGCACGTCGCGCAGGTCGACGTACTTGAAGCCGGTGGCCTCGCGGTCGCCGTCGCCCGGGGTCTCCTGGCCGTCCTGGACGACCATCAGGCCGTGCGGGTAGCGGCGGCCGAGCGGGGCGTTGAGCACGGCCGCGCCGTCGCAGACCTCGGAGCCGTCGAGGGTGGCGGACGCGGCGGTGATCCGGAAGGCCCCCTCGAACTCGTTGTGCTCCTCGCGCTCGCGGTCGTAGGCGACGAAGGTGTCGTCGCCCTGGCTGGAGGCGAGGAGGTAGCCCCCGCCGTGGCCCCGGTCGAGGATGGTCAGGCCCTCCACGTCGGCGGTCAGGTGCTTGCCGCCGTAGCCCGGGTCGGCACCCGGGACGCACTCCTCGGTCTCCGGGTCGTAGGTGGCGGGCACGCCGTACTCGCGGACCCGGTCCATCAGTTCCGGCCGCCCGGAGAGGTCGGCGGGGATGCGCCAGATCCCGACGTCCTCCTGCCCCGCGTACAGGGTGCCGCCCTCCGGATCGACCACCATGCCCTCCACCTGCGGGAGTTCGCCGGGCTCGGCGCACGGGGCCCAGGTGCCGCCGTCGGGGAGGCGGAAGGAGGCGGGGAGGTCGACGGTGCGGACCTGACGGTAGGTCACCGTGCCGGCCGGGGTGGCGGTGAGCTCCAGCAGGGCGAGGCGGGTGCGGTGCCGCTGGCTGGCGATCGCGTAGCTGCGCCCGGTGCGGCGGTCCGTCCAGGTGGCCAGGCCGTAGGCGGTGGCCTGCTCGTTGATCTCCGCCTGGTCCGCCGAGAACACCGGGCTCACCCCGGGGTCGGTCACGTCGGTGAGCGGGCCGCCGGGCCGGTCCGGGTCGATCCGGTAGACCCGCAACCGGTCGTTGCCCCGGTCCGTCACCACGGCCAGGTCGGCCTTGGCGCCGCCGATCCGGACGCCCTTCAGCAGGTCCACGTTGTTGAACCGCCCCGGCGCGTCCTCCTCCCCCGGCCCGGCCGGCGCCGCCAGCGCCTGCACCTGCCGCGCCTCCAGGTCGTAGACCCGCAGCCCGCCCTGCTTCGCCGTGGCGATCACCAGGCTCCGCCCCGGATCGGCGTCGTTGCGCCAGATCGCCGGGTCGTCGGCGTTGGCCTTCCCGCCCGCCTTGTCGTCGAACAACGGAGCCGTCTCCGCCCTCGGATGCACCTCCGGCAGCCGCGAGGCGGCCCCGGCGGGGAACGGGACGGAGAGGGCGAGGAGGGTACCGAGCACGAGGGAGGCGGCCCGCACGGCCTGACGAGTGGTCATGGGCCGCCACCCTGGCGCCCCCGGGCGGCCGGCGGGCGAGCGGCGGCCGACGTCCCGGTGAAGCTCTCGTGCACCCCTACGGCAGGATCGCGATCCGGCCGGTGGTGGTGCCGTCGGCGACGCGTTGGACGGCGTCGGCCGCCGCGTCGAGCGGCAGGCGTTCGCTGACCAGGGGGCGGATGACGGACTTGGCGGCGAGGGCGGTGAGTTCGGTGTGGGCCGCGTGGACGGCGGCGGGGTCGTGGGTGGCGTAGAGGCCCCAGTGGAGGCCGAGCACCGAGTAGTTCTTGACCAGGGCGTGGTTGAGGGCGGCGGTGGGGATGGTGCCGCTGGCGAAGCCGATGACGACGATGCGGCCCTCGAAGGCGATGCAGCGGGTGGAGCCGGTGTAGGCGTCGCCGCCGACCGGGTCGAAGACCACGTCCGCGCCCCGGCCGGCGGTGGCCTGCTTGACCGCGGCGGTGAAGTCCTCGGCGCGCCGGTCGATCACCAGGTCGGCGCCCAACTCCCGTGCCACGGCTGCCTTCTCGGGGCCGCCGACGACCGCGATCACGGTGGCGCCCGCCGCCTTGCCGAGCTGGACGGCGGCGCTGCCGACGCCTCCGGCCGCGGCGTGCACCAGCAGCGTCTCGCCGGCCCGCAGCCCGGCCCGCCGGTGCAGCGCGAACCAGGCGGTCTGGTAGGCGATGTGGAGCGCGGCGGCCTCCGCGTCGTCCAGCGCCGGCGGGGCCGCGAAGGCGCCCCAGGCGTCCATCAGGGCGTACTCGGCGAAGGCCCCGGCGGGCAGCAGCGGGGTGCCGATCACCCGCTCCCCGGCCCGCGCGCCTCCGACCACCTCGCCGCACAGCTCCACCCCCGGGGTGAACGGCAGCGGCGGCCGCACCTGGTAGTGGCCCCGGACCATCAGCGCGTCCGGGAAGTTGACCGCGGCGGCCCGCACCCGGACCAGCAACTGCCCGTCCCCCGCCTCGGGTCGAGGTACCTCGGCCGGCCGCATCACCGCCCCCGGCTCGCCCAGCTCCCCGACCTGCCACGCCCGCATCGTGCTCACGCCTCGTCCTCCAGCCGTTGCTGCATCCGGTTCATCGTGCCCAGCCAGCGGTCGGTGTCCCCGGCCCTGGCCAGGTAGTACCGGGCCACCTCGGGGTGCGGAAGGATCAGGAACCGCTCCTCGGCGATCCCCCGCATCACCTCCTCGGCGACCACGGAGGGCTCCAACGCCTCGTCCGCCAGCAGCAGTTGACCGGCCCGTCCGGTCTCCTCCAGCATCCTGGTCCGCACGCCCTGCGGGCAGACCGCGTGCACCCGCACGCCCCGGTGGCGGTAGGTGGCGGAGAGCCACTCGGCGAAGGCCAGCGCGCCGTGCTTGCTGACGGAGTACGGGGCGGAACCGAGGCTGGTGAGCAGCCCGGCCGCGGAGACGGTGGCGACGAAACGGCCCGCGCCGCGCTCCAGCCAGTCGGGGAGCAGGAGTTCGGCGGCCCGGACGTGCGCCAGCACGTTGACCTGCCAGGCGCTCTCCCAGGCGGCGGGCCCGGCGTCGGCGCCGCCCACCGGGGCGACGCCCGCGTTGGCGCAGTACACGTCGATGTGGCCGAGCTCCTTGCGGGCGGCCGCGATCAGCTCCTCGGGGCGGGACGCGTCGCCCGGCACCGCGACGCCCCCGATCCGCTCGGCGACGGCCGAAGCGGCCTCCGCGTCGAGGTCGTTGACCACCACGCGGGCCCCGCCCGCCGCCGCGAAGGCCTCGGCCATGGCGGCCCCGATGCCGTGCCCGGCGCCGGTGACCACCACGCCCAGCCTGCGGGTCACAGGCCGCCGCCCAGGGTGATGCCGCCGTCCACCACCAGGGTCTGGCCGGTGATCCAGGCGGCGTCCTCGGAGAGCAGGAAGGCGACCGCGCCGGCCACGTCCTGCGGGACGCCGAGCCGCTTCATCGGGTAGCCGCGGCCACCTGCTCCTCGCGGCCCTCGTACAGGGCCTCGGCGAAGCGGGTCTTGACCACGGCGGGCGCGACGGCGTTGACCCGGATCGACGGGCCGAGTTCGGCGCCGAGCTCGGTGGTGACGCGCATCAGGGCGGCCTTCGAGACCCCGTACATGCCGATGCCGAGCGAGGCGCGGATGCCGGCGATGGAGGCCACGTTGACCACCGAGCCGCCGTGCTCGCCCATCCAGGCGTCGCGGGCGAGGCGGATCCAGGCCAGCGGGGCGAGCACGTTGACGCCGAGGATCTTGGCGGCGGCGGCCTGGTCGACGTCCAGCAGGGAGCCGAACACCGGGTTGATGCCGGTGTTGTTGACCAGGTGGTCGAGGCGGCCGAACTGCTCCGTCGTGCGGGCCACCACCTCGGCCTGGTGGGCCGGGTCGTCGGACTTGCCGGCCACGGCGATCGCGTGGTCGGGGCCGCCCAGCTCACGGACCGCCTCGGCCAGCGGCTCGGGGTTGCGGGCGGTGATGCAGACCCGGGCCCCGCGCTCGACCAGCTCGCGGGCGATGCCGAGGCCGATGCCCCGGCTGGCTCCGGTGACCACGGCCACCCGGTCCTTGAACGACGGCGCCATGGCCGATTCCTCTCCACTGGTGCGACGCGCAGGAGTGACTAAGCGCTTGCTTAGCATGTTGGCGACGGGTCACACTGTCAACCACTCCGACCCCGGGGCGGACCGCACCCGTCTGCGAGGATGGCCACCATGAACGTACACACGCGACCGTAGGTGCACAGACTCTGCCCACCGGCAGTACGGGCGAGCTGGACCGAGGCCGCCCATAGCCGTGGGCTTGTGCTGCTCGCGAGCGGTCGAGGTCCTCTTCGCACCGGCCGGGACTCACCACGCACACCACCACTACCCGGGACGATCGCCACCGCCGCCTGGATGAGGCACCGGCGGCCCTCTAGCATCCACTACCCCTCCAAGTCGGCACTGCTCTCCGAGATCAGCCGCACCGGCCACCATAGTCACCACCCTGGACCTGGCGTCAGTGGGCCCGGCCGCCGCTGTACAGCGGCCACGGTGGGGAAAGGGCAGATGCGGCATAGAGCTGGTCGTGGACTATACACATACGCATAGGCACGACCCGGGAGCCACACGGTCGGACGTAGGAATCGTCCCCACCACGAGCTAGCACCGTGCTGCGGAGGAGGAGTTATTCGTGGGTGGATCGTGTGCGCGTGCTGGACGGGGCGCTGCATGATCGAGGAGACGTGGTGTTGCGGAGCGGATCATACGAGGCCGGGGATGGCGGAAGGTTCACTTCAGGTGCCGGACGTAGCGACGCGGTACCCGCGCGGTGACCTCAGCTACGGCGATACGGTGACGGTGCTCGCGCTGGTAACACCGAAGCGGAGCAAGCGAGACCGCCGGTGAGTGCTGGCCGGCGGTAACGGGTGCTGTAGCTGCGGATCTCGGGCCGCGCTGACGTCCCGCCGGAGCCGCTCCTTCCACCCTCCTCGACTTAGGTTAGGCTCGCCTACCTACCCAGGAGACGGATGCCCCGCCAGCCCCTGCCCTGCCCAGCTCGAGCCCCTGGCCACCAGCGCCCACCCCGGCCCGCACGCGGCCCGCACCCCCCTGCCTAGGAGTTCGCACTCCGATCCGTGATCGTCGACGATGGCCCGCATAGGACCTGGCCCAGGCGCCCCGGCATCCCGCCCCCGCCCTCTGCGCGGTGCATGGCGTGACGGCTCGCTCGCCCTCCTGGTGCGAAACAGGACATCCCCTCCTCATGCCAGGATCGGTGTGCACTCGTATCGCACCGGGCTCGACGAACTCCACGGGCCGTGGTCGCGGCGGTGGAGCGTGGCAAACCTATCGCGAATGCCAAAGAGCACATGCATCCCGCGTCCGACTGGCGCATATCCAACCAGAGCGCACAGGGCATCTGGACGTTGCTTCACCAGAGCCGCCGAGCGCCCAGAGGTGCATCGACGGCCTCTTCCCGGCGCGCCACCACCGGAGTCCGGTAAACGCCCTGCTCACGGCTCGCCCCCGACCACCTCCACGGTCGACAGGACCTCTTGGGATCGGAGTGCTGCGTCCGCGCTCGACGGGCTCGGCGCGAGGCCGAGCATCGTGACACCGCTCGCCGCACGACGAGGCCGCACATCTCACATGCCACACTGGCCATGCCGCCACGTCCCGACCCCATCGCCCGGGCTCAGGCGGCGCTGCCCTCGACCACCACAGACACCGCACGCCCGGCCGGCATAGGGAGACCGGGCACACCGGTCGTGTGCCTACGACGTCCGCCCGTCGCCCTGGGAACGCTTCGCACTACCGGGTACACGGATGATCGACGGATGCCCGCATCCTACGACGGCCGCTTACGAGTTCCACAACCAATGCCGGTCACGCGCCGCCGTGACCAGCTCCCCGAGGCCATGCACGCCCTCTCCGCCCGGCCGTGCTCCACCCAACCGAGCGCGGACGCGCCTGACGATCTTTCTTCCCCCAGAGGAAATTGTCGGACGCGTCAGCTCGGTTGGCCACGGGACATGAACCGAGAAGACCGAAAGCCACCAGCAACCCTGTCACGACGGAACGCCCAATCTATCCGAGGCTCTCATCCCGAGCAGCAGTTCGGCACCACTCTCCACCGTGAACGCAGCTGGCCACCGCCGCAAAACCTGACCACCATAGTCATACAAGCTGGGACCACACTGCGCATCGAGGCCCGGATCATCCGCTTACTCAACACCCCGCCGAAAACGGTCAAGGTCGCCCACCTGCGCTCGGACCCCTGGCAGAAGGCTCGGCAGCGTGACGGCGGACGCGTCTGGGTCCTATCGCAGGTATAGCCGAAGGGCGAGACCGATGATCTACCGAGGTCTCGAACCGATGCCAGGGCGAACGACGGTGTGGAAAGACACGCGCGCTGCTCGCCAATGATCACACGGGCGGGGGAGCCGCACGCCCCGGCCCGGAGAGAACAGGAATAGCCCTTCGTCCTGTGTCACGAAGACGGGTCGCCGATGCGCCAGCCTGGTCATGCCTGCCTAACGGATGACCGCCTCTACGGCACCGGCGCGTGTGTACTCTAGGCACGGACCGGCGTGTCCACTGTGCGTCACAGGGTCCTTCAGCATAACGGTCGCTCCAACCAGACATGTGTCGGCCTCGGTCGGTTGGGCGGCGATGGCGATCCGCGCAGGCCGGCGCCGGAGACGGGTCGGTAAACTGTCCCCGCCCGAGGGGTGCAGGGCCCTCCTCGTAGAAGAAGCGTGGGCCGGCGGTCGGCCGGAGGGAAGGTCGATAGCCGGGCGGGGCGGGCAAGCGCGCCGCCTGGCTCGGTCCGGGTCTCGTCCACAGGTGGGCGCAGTGAATAGGCGCGAGCGATCGGGTGGAAGGCCAGGCGTTCGTAGTCGCTGGAGTGTCTGGCGGGGGTGAACTCGCTCCGGCTTGATATGTCGCTCGGAGCATTTCGCGTGCGAGTGCGCGCTGCCCGCCGAGCGTGTAGGTTGAGGTGGTGTGTCTGTGGGCGCGCCGGCGGGGGGGGGGGTGGGGGTGCCGACCGCGGGTTCGGTCGTCGGGCGGCGGGCAGGGCAGGCCGTCGCCGTGCTCAGGTCGCTGTGACAGTGGCGCCCGGGATAGATGTGTGTGGCCGGGTCGCTGTGAGTCGGCCGTGGACTGTGCCCCCGGTGCGCGCGGGCCAGGTGGCGGCGCAGCTCGTAAGCCTGTAGCAGCGGCCGTGTCCGGCACAGGAAACCCGAGTGATGCGAAGATTTCAGCATGCGCCCATTGCTGGGCCGATGGGGCCGCGGCGCCCGGATAATATCGCTTCCGTGTGGAGTCACTCGGGGCACCGATGTATGGGTCTGGGGCTGTCCGTCAACCGCACCCGCGTCAGGAGCCGCCCGCCATGCGCCAAGCCCCCGTACCGCCGGGACGCGACTGATCCGCGGATCGATCTGCCCGGCGCCGGTAGCCGGCCCCGTCTCCAAGGCTGCAGGCGGCCTGGGCTGCCAGGCTCGGCCCGTCTAGACGGTCCGCCGCGGTCCGGTCCGCGGCGACGGCCGCTGGCTTGACGTGCCCTTCTGGTTGTCCGCGTGGCTGCTGGACGGCTGCTCGGGCTTGCGGTGGCATCAGCGCCGGCGGCCGTGGCCACTTCCGTAGCACCCTGGAGTCGCACAGTCCGACGCGGTGGCCACGCCCCCAGCGCGCCGGCCGGGTCTCGGTTGCCGAGGGTGATCGGCGCACAGGCCTGGGCGGTGCGTTCGTGCCGTCCTGGCTTGTGCCGGCCCGTCAAGTACGCCGGCCGCACTGTCCTGATAGCTGGTGGCTGGGTCGACCGGTCCTGGACCGCCGTTGGGGCCACCGACCGTGCCCCTGCTGTCTCGTATGGGGTGTCCACCGGCGTCACCGTGAAGTAACCCAAGCAGGGGGAGGATTTCTCGCCGAAGGGTGTACACCGGACCAAAGCCGAAACAAGGGTCGGCCCCACCTGTTGAGGCCCTGCAATGCGCCTGTCCGAGGACCACGTGATCGCCTGCAACCGCACCGTGCCGTCCACGCAGCGCCTTGTGGCACCCCCCCGACCCCTGCGCGAACACTGGCCGCCCGACCGTCCCCGCCGCACGCTGACGCATCCACCCCGAGGCCGAACGGCGCCCGGCCGGCAGCGGCGGAGCTGACCGCCACCGGCACCACCGTCCGGGCCGTCCGGACTGCGGCCCCACACCCCAACACCATCATTTCGACAACCCCGAGGGCTTCGCCCTCGCCGTCTCCGAAGCCCTGAACGGGATTGACGCGGGGGTCGGTAGCCGCCGGTCAGCCTGCCGGCCGCGGCTCCGGTCCAGTAGAGGGCGTTCGCCACGCTCCGGGCGCACTCCACAGAGCGTCC
Source organism: Kitasatospora albolonga (assembly GCF_039535905.1). Taxonomy (GTDB): domain Bacteria; phylum Actinomycetota; class Actinomycetes; order Streptomycetales; family Streptomycetaceae; genus Kitasatospora; species Kitasatospora albolonga. Next base: position 18,467 of record NZ_BAAAYB010000067.1, read on the forward strand.
TGCGGCGAACAGTGTCCGCCGTGTATAGGAGAACCCGAACGGAGGAGGCATAGTCGGCTACGGGGAACGGAGTGCGTTACGAAGGATGTGGTCGGGGTACGCCTCCGACTGGCGTCTGGAGAACGAAGAAGCATAAGGCCAAGAAGGAGGCCCGCCGGGCGTTGCCGTCGCGCAACGGGTGGTGAAGGTAAGCTGCCACAAGTCGCAGATAGGCCCGCGTCGAGCCCTGGTGGCACAAACGGCAAACCCGCCCGGACAGCGCGCTGCAACGCGGTCCGGCAAGGCGTCCAGAATACCATGCGCGCGGGTGTGCCGGACCAAAACGATGCCGTAAAAACCGGCTCGCGGCCGTCCTATAGGCTAAGGCGCAAGAGTGCGAACGCGGCGTGGCCGAGCTCGACGACCCCAAGCACGTGCCGCTGCAACCGTGACTGCAGCAGCTCGAAAAGTCGAGCACACGCCCAGCCCCCGTGAGGTGGGAGGGACCCCCCCGCGACGGCGAGGATCGTGTCCCGGCACTGCTGAACCTAGGGCGGGCCAGACCGAATCCCCTCCCGCGCGCTGCCCAGAGTCGAAGCGGATCGACCAGGTCGAAAGGGGCAGCGGATCGTACCCTCACGCCGCACCGTCCCGCGACGAGAGAGCAACAACGGGGCCGAGGGCCCCGAGGTCGTCGACCAACCTACGTAGCCTAGTGAGCACCTCCTCACGTGACCGTCGCCAGTCCCGGAGGTGGTCCCAGCCCAGGGCTCGGTGGGTGTCCGCCGGGCATGAGACCGGGGAAACGGCGTGATGCGCGCACACCGCGAGACCGCTCCGCGAACCTCGAGGCCACGCCATCCTCGGGAGGCTCAAGCGTGAAAGAGAACGGTCCAGCTGGTGGAACAAGTCAGAGGGGCCGCCGACAGAGCCATACAGTGTTCAGGCCAGTCGCACCGCCCGGTTCCGGACAGGGAGGCCAGACGCCCCAACATTGCGATGAGAACCAAGCCCGAGTGCAACCAGAATACAGTAGGCCTGACACCACGGACGCTGCCCCGTGCGACACGGTAGCGGATCCCATGGCGACGACAGCGACGAATCAGAAACCGCCGGGAGAGCGTCCCTCGACCAGAGGTCGAGCCAGCCCGTTCCTCCAACCTCGGCGAAGCTCCAGTGGGTACCGTCACGCAGTGCGAACCCGCACAGCTCCTCCAGCCAGTCCTCGCCAGCTCGCACAATGGCCATCCGTGAACCTATCGCGAGGTCTGACTCCGGGGTGCCGATCGAGTGTTGCGGCGGGACAGCACCAGCTACACCGGGACTCGTCCGCGTCGACGTCCCCCTCGGCACCGTGGCCCAGGCCGCAGCATCAGCGACCCAGTCGCCGTATATTTCAGAGGGCGAGCGCATGTGTTACAGATCGGGGGAGCGATCACCGCCCGAAGAGTCCGCCCAAGACGCTACGCCGGAAACCATGCCACGGTGCTCGGGCCAACCCGACGGGAGGCGAGTCCGGCAATCCGACGGAACATCCTGTCACGGAACCGGAGCACGATCCCGCGCACACACCATCGGCGACTCGGTCAGCGTGCGTGGGTCGAAAAAAAAGCCGGCGGAGCACGATGGATCGAACCATCGTCCCAAGGTCAGCCGAGTACGGAGGAGAGTATTGCAGAGGAATCACAGCGGCCCAGCCATCGCCCGGACCGCGCGCCCACGAGCTCAAGCTCTAGATTTCCTCAGGCCGGAGCCGGGGTGATGTAGGAGAACAGGCCGCCCTCGAGCTGTACGCCAGGGCAGCGTGGACGGTGTGCGGGCACGTAGGGGCTGTCTGGCCTTGTGCGTCGTGAACCCGCTGTGACCGCCGAAAGGTAGAGCGGACGGAAAGAGTCGGAGAGGGGCGGAGGCGCGGGATGGTGGCGGCGTCGGTTGATCGGCGACGGAGAAGTAGACCTCCAGTGCGACCGTGTCAGTTCGCCGCGGCGCAGGGCGGTAGCTGACGCTGCGGCCCGTCGCACGCAGCACGACGGCGCATCGGTGCTCGAGCGGAAACCTCGCAGGCGCGTGCGGGTCGCGCTCGTCCCAGCGGAAGACCTTCGCCGTAGAACATGGCGGCCTTGGAACGGGTCGCCGGTGCGCAGTTCGGTCCAGACCGCGTGCTCGGGCGAGCGGACCCAGGTGGTGGCAGCCGAGGTCGCCCTCCCAGAGAAGCCGAAGGCGGCACGGTCGGTCGGAGGCGATAGGGCCATCCGCCCTGCGTCCGCAAGGGGACGGCCGACCGACGACGGTAGCCCGCCGCGCTCGCGATCCGGCCCGAAATAGGGCGGTCTCGTCCCGCGCTCTCGTGTGATGGCCAGAAGTAGGTGGTCAGGCGAGGGCGGCGTCCACTACCCACCTCGGTGGTGCCAGAGATGCTCCCGGCCACCACACACACCGTCCACCACGCCCGGACGTACGGCGCGAAGCCGTGCCGCCGTCCTCTGAAGGACCAGCCGAAGCAGCGCCCGTAAACTCCTGGGCCACCGTCAGGTCACTTAAGCGCCATCAGAGTCTGACACACACAAGCAGGGGGCGGCCGGGACGCACGCGCAACGGTGAGTGGTGACTGCGTCAGCTCATGCGGAGCCCTTCCTTTTACCGTCGTGGCGCCTCCACAGCCTAGGGGGAGGGGGCGACACAGCGACCGGACGGGTACTTGTTGTTCGAACGCGAGTGACGCGGGCAGGTCCTACCGGGTGTATGGCGGGATATGTGGGCAGCCGAGGCAGAATGAGCGGGCGTTGCGGAGATGTGGCTCGTCGTGGTGTGGGGCGGTTCTGGCCGGAGGCGAAGGCGGTCTCGAGACCCCTGCTGCGAGAGCTAATTCGGACGGCCCAGGTGACGTTGATCGCAGCGAAGGAATGATCGACCCGTACTAGGCGTGAGCCGCCGCTCTCCAAAGGGCTACCATGATGGGCAGACCGTGCCCGGGAGAAATCTACGTCCATCCGGGAGGCGGAGTGTGTACGCCCGAGTCCATGGGGTGGACCTGCGGCTCGGGGTGACCGCGACCAGCGATCAGACCGGGGCCAACCGCGAACCGTCAGCCTGGAACGACGGCGGCTGTCCGTACACCCGGCTGCTGCTACACCACCGGCTCCTCGCCGCGACGGCTGACCGCGTTGCCCGCGCCGAGGGCGGGGCAGGTGCAACTACCTGCGCACCGTCGGGACAGCGAGGCGGATCAAGGCGGCGATCGTCCGAGGCCCGGTCGTGGTATCGTCTCGGCTGGATCGGCCTGGAGACACCGCCTCAGGCGCCCGGGAGGGCTAGGGTGTGCGGAGGTACGGA
>NZ_BAAAYB010000068.1:0-11308 GCF_039535905.1 Kitasatospora albolonga
GTCGTCGCCCACGACCACGTCCAGGAAGTCACCGCCGAGCAGCGCCATGGCGGTGCCCGGCAGGTAGCGGCTGGTCACCCGCACGGTGGAGGTGCCGAGGATCGGCGGCGGCAGCAGGCCGCGCTCCAGCCGGGCGTTCTCCTCCGCCCGCAGCCGGACGGTCCGGGCCTCCATCGCGGCCCGTTCGGTCCGGCTGCGGTAGACCGCGTAGCGCAGGGTGCGGCGCAGCAGTTCGGGGTCGACCTTGCCCTTGACCAGGTAGTCCTGGGCGCCGGCGGCCATCGCCTCGGTGCCGGCCCTGGCCTCGGCCAGGCCGGTGAGCACGATCACCGCGTGCTCGGGGGCGAGCTCGCGCACGGCGGTGGTGCCGGCCGCGTCGGGCAGGTGCAGGTCCAGCAGGACGCAGTCGATCCGACGGACCGTCAGGACCTGCTTGGCGTCGGCCAGCGTGGTGCTGACGGTGAGTTCGTGGGGCAGGCCGGTGTCCAGCAGCAGCTCCTCGACCAGGAGCGCGTCGGCCTCGTCGTCCTCGATCAGCAGGACCCGGTAGACCGGCTGCTCCTCGGCCGCTGCGGGGCGGGCGGTGGCGGCGGAGGTCACCGGGCCTCCTGACCGGCGGCCAGGGTGAAGGCGATCCGGGTGCCGTCGCGGTGCTCCGGGTCGACGGCGATGGTGCCGCCGTGGAACTCGACGATCTTGCGGCACATCGCCAGGCCGATGCCGCTGCCGCCGTAGGCGTCCTTGGTGTGCAGCCGCTGGAAGATCACGAACACCTGCTCGGCGAACTCGGGGGGCGATGCCGATGCCGTCGTCGGTGACGGCGAACTGCCAGAGCCCGTCCTCCCCGGGCCGGGCCGAGACGTGGACCGTCGGACGCCCGCCGGGGCGGCGGAACTTCACCGCGTTGGCGATCAGGTTCTGCCAGAGCATCCCCATCTGGGTGGGGTCGGCCACCACGGTGGGCAGCGGGTCGTGGGTGATCCGGGCGCCGGCCTCCTCGACGGAGATGCTCAGGGCGTCCAGGGTCCGCTCCAGGGTCTGCTCCAGGTCGACCTCCTGGTGGCTCTGGTGCACCCGGCCGACCCGGGAGAACTCCAGCAGGTCGTTGATCAGCGCCTGCATCCGGTTGGCCCCGTCGACCGCGAAGCCGATGTACTGGTCGGCCTTGGCGTCGAGTTGGCCGCCGTACCGGCGCTGGAGCAGCTGGGTGAAGCTGGAGACCTTGCGCAGCGGCTCCTGGAGGTCGTGCGAGGCGACGTAGGCGAACTGCTCCAGCTCGGCGTTGGAGCGCTGCAGGTCGGCCGCCTGCTCGTCCAGGCGCTGCCGGGCCTCCTCCGCGAAGTCCAGCTCCCGCACCAGGCGCAGGCGCATCGAGTCGATCTCCGCGCCGAGCCGCCGCAGGTCGGCCGGGCCGGTGGCGGTGATGGCGTGCCCGAAGTCGCCGCCGGCGACCCGCCGGGCGTCCGCGCCGAGCCGCTCCAGAGGGCGGGTGACGCCCCGGCGCAACCCCTCGAAGGCCAGCACGGTGAGCACCAGCACGACCGCGCCGATCGCCGCGAACAGCCAGTTGCGCACCCGCATGGTGGACAGCAGGTCCGCGCGCGCCCGCGCCCGGTCGGCACTCAGGTGCTCCTGCTGGCGGCGCAGTCCGTCCCGGACGGCGTCGAAGGCGGCCTTGCCGGCGGCGGCCGACTCGGCTGCCCGGGGGGTCGGCGCGCCGGGCGGGAGCGCGGCGACCGGGTCGGCCGTCTCCTGCTGCCACCGGGCGACCGCGTCCTGAAGGGCCGTCAGGTCGGCGAGCCCGGTGGCGTTGCCGCGCAGCAGCTCGGCCAGCCGCGCGGTGTGGGTCCGCTGGTCCGCCAGGCCCTGCTGGTAGGGCGTCAGGAACACGGGGTTCCCGGTGAGGCCGTAGCCGCGGATGCCGGTCTCCTGGTTGAGCAGGGCGGACTCCAGGCGGAACGAGGTCGACATCGCCGGGGACCGCACGTCCACCAGCTCGGTGCTGAGCACCTGGGTCCGGTCAAGCACCCAGGACCCGGAGACGCCCAGCACCGCCAGCACCGCCAGGGCGAGCGCGGCGCCGCTCCGCAGCCACCGCCGGGTGGTCCAGGCGGCCGACGGCCGGGAGGACGGGGGCCTTCGGTCCTCGGACATGGTTTGAGCACCTCCAGTAGCGGCCATCCGGGGGAGGTGGCCCGCGCATACTGTAGGGCCATCATGACAACGCTTGTTGTCGCGGGTCGGGGAGGCGGCCTAGAGTGGCGCCATGCCTGGCAAGAACTTCCTGCTCCGGGCCACCACGGAGGAGACCGCGGCGATCGCGGAGGCCGCGGTGGACCGGCTGGCGCGCCGCCTCGCGCTCCAACTGCTGGCGGACTCCCCGGCGGCCGGGACCGCGGCGCCCGCGCTGGGCCTGCTGCACGTCCTGGAGCAGGTCCAACGGGCCGCCGAACGGCTGCAGGGCGGGGCCGCCGCCACCGCCGTCCGGGCTGGGGCCGGCTACCCGCAGCTCGGCTCGGCCTGCGGCCTCACCCGCCAGGGCGCCCGGCGGCGCTGGCCGGGCATCCACGACCGATCCGCCGAAGCACCCACGGAGACCTTGATGATGACCAGTCCCGCCCGCGCCTTCGACGTCCTGCTGGTCGAGGACGACGCGGCCGACGCCCTGCTCATCGAGGAGGCGCTGGCCGAGCGCGGTGCCCGCAACCTGGTCCAGGTCACCGACGGGATCGCCGCGCTGGAGCACCTGCGCGCGCCGGGGGCGGTCCGCCCCGACCTGATCGTGCTGGACCTCAACATGCCGCGGATGAACGGCCGGGACCTGCTGCGGGTGCTGAAGACCGACGAGGAGCTGCGGACCATCCCGGTGGTGGTGCTCACCACCTCCTCCGCGCCGGACGACGTCGCGGACGCCTACAGCAGCCACGCCAACGCGTACGTCACCAAGCCGGTGAACCTGGACGAGTTCGAGCGGGCGGTGCAGAGCATCGACGCCTTCTACCTCGACACCGCCACCCGCCCGCCCCGCGACTGACGGACGGTCAGGACCCGATGGCACCGGATCTCCGGGCACCGACAGGACGCGAGGGCGTGGGCATGGCGTGGAGCGGGCACCTGCACCGGCTGTGGAGCCTGGCCACCTCGGCGACGGACGTCACCGCGCTGACCGCGGAGCTGTTCCGCGCGCTGGCCGCCGAGCCCGGCGTCCTGGTGGTGGCCGGGGCCCGGTGGGGCGCGGACCAGCGGGTGCGCTACCTGCGGCTGCTGCTGCCCGGTGAGGCCGAGCCGCGCTGGGAGTACCCGGACCCCGCGCTCCACCCGTCGGACGGCCGCCGCCCCGCCGACGGCTGGCAGGTGCGCCGGCTGGACCCGGCGGACCCGGCCGGGTCGCACCGGCCCGAGGCGGCGGCGCTGCGGGCGAGCGGGGCACCGCTGGCGGTGGAGGCGCTCTTCCCGTTGAACGAGGGCGGCTGGGGCACGGTGGTGCTGGGGGTCACGGACGAGGACGCCGCCGCGCGGGGGGCCGCCTGCCTGGCCCAGGCCAGGGACGTGGCGGCCTGCTGCGAGCAGCGGATCGCCGAGCAGCGCGGCCGCGAGGAGCGGCTGGCCCGGGACGCCATCCTGGCCGAGGCCTCGCTGCAGATGGGGTCCTCGCTGGAGATCGGCGAGACCCTCCAGCGGGTGGCCCGGATCGCGGTGCCGGCGGTGGCCGACGGCTGCCTGGTCCACCTGCTCCGGGACGGGGAGCCGACGCCCGTCGCCCAGGTGCACGTCAGCGCCCGCCGGCAGGCGGAGCTGACGGCGGTCGATCCGGCCGACCCGTGGATGACCGGCGTGCTCACCCGGGCAGGCCGCGCCCCGCGCGGCCTGCGGCTCGGCCCGGCCGACCTGGCGGGCGGCCCGTTCGGCCCGGCCGCCGCCGCGGGCGCTGTGCGGGCGGTGACGGTCGATCCGCTCCGGGCCCATGGCCGGACCCTGGGCACCGTCACCTTCCTCTACAGCCGGGACCGGGTCCCCCAGGAGGAGTTCCGCGCCGACCTGGCCACCCGGGCCGCGCTGGCGATCGACAACGCCGCCCGCTACGAGCAGCGCCGGCAGGACGTGCTCTCGCTCCAACGCCACCTGCTGCCCGCCCGGCTGCCGGAGGTGCCGGGCCTGGAGTTCGCCGCGGCCCACCGGGTCGGCGACGCGATGCTGGAGGTCGGCGGCGACTTCTACGACGTGGTGACCGGCCCGGACGGGCAGGTGTCGCTGCTGGTCGGCGACGTCTGCGGCCGCGGGGCGCCGGCCGCCGCGCTGACCGGCCTGGCCCGGCACACCCTGCGCACGGTGCTGGAGGACGGCACCGGTGCGGGCCCGGCCCTGAGCCGGCTCAACCGCGCCCTGCACTCGGCCGCCACCTCACGGTTCGTCACCGCGCTGGCCTGCGTGCTGCGGTGGCACGGGGACGGGCTGGTGGTGCGCGCCGCCAACGCCGGGCACCCGCCGCCGCTGGTGCTGCGGGCCGACGGCAGGGTCGAGGAGGTGCCGGCCCGCGGCCTGCTGCTCGGGGTGGTGGAGGACGTCACGTACGAGGAGTGCACCGTCCGGCTCGGCGGGGGCGACCGGCTGGTGATGTTCACCGACGGCCTGACCGAGGCCCGGGACGCGGACGGCGTCTTCTTCGAGGCGCACCTGCGCGGCCGGCTGACCGAGCTGCGCGACCGGTCGGTGGCCGAACTGGCCGAACGGCTCACCCGGGAGGCGACCGAGTTCACCGCTGCGGGGACGGACGACACGGCGGTGCTGGTGGCCGGCCTGCCGGCCGCCGGCCCGCGTCGCGGCGGCCGGAGGAACACCAGGAACGACCCGGCATCCGGAGGAGCACGATGAAGGACCCGGCACTCGTCCTGGTGGTCGAGGACTCCGAGGAGGACACCGAGGCGATCATGCGCGCCCTCGGCCGCTCGCACCCGCTGCTGCGGCTGGAGTTCCTGGCCCGCAGCGAGGCCGCCCTCCCCCGGCTGCTCGATCCCGGCCGCCCGGCGCCCGACCTGGTGCTGCTGGACCTCAACATGCCGGGGCGCGGCGGGCACGGCGTCCTGGCGGACATCCGGGCCCGGCCCGAGCTGCGGGAGGTGAAGGTGGTGGTGTTCACCTCCTCCACGGCACCGGCGGAGGTGGACGCCTGCTACGCGGCCGGGGCCGACAGCTACGTCTACAAGCCGGTCAACTTCGAGCTGTTCCAGACCGTGCTGCGGGGAGCGGTCGACTACTGGCTGGGCGAGGGGGCGGGCTGACCGGCTGACGGGTCGTCGGTCCGGCCGGCCAGGGTGAACCAGACCTCGGTGCCCCGGCCCGGGGCGCTGTCCAGCCAGAGCAGGCCGCCGTGCCGCTCGACGATGCGCTTGACCACCGCCAGGCCGACGCCCGATCCGCCGCCGCGCTCGTCCCGGTGGTGCAGCCGGCGGAACAGCTCGAACACCTCCTGCTGCTGGTCGGCCGGGATCCCGATCCCGTTGTCCCGGACCACCACCGCCCGCACCGGCCCGCCACCTCCCGGCGGCACCCGCTCGCCGACCCCGACCTCGACCGTGCGGCGCTCCACCTCGCCCGGGTCGGCCGCGTACTTGGCCGCGTTGACCAGCAGGTTGACCAGCACCTCGTGCAGCCGGTCGCGGTCGGCCACCACCTCGGGCAGGGCCGCCGGGCGCTCCACGGTGACCAGCTGCTCGGCGAGCCTCGGCCCGGCCACCTCCAGCGCCTCGTCCAGGGCGGTGTCCAGCGACACCGGGGCGAGCCGCAGGCCCGCCCGGCCGAGCCGGGCGAAGTGCAGCAGCGAGTTCAGCAGGTCGTCCATCCTGGTGGCCAGTCGCTGGACGGTGCGCAGCCGGCGGCGCGAGGTGCCGTCCAGGCCGTCGCCGGCGTCCTCGGCCATGAAGGCCGCCGCGTTGGCGATGCCGCGCAGCGGCTCCTTCAGGTCGTGCGCGGCGGCGTGCGCGAAGGAGTCCAGGTCCTCGTTGTAGCGGGCGAGTTCGGCGTTCAGCCGGGCGAGCTCGGTGGTGTGCCGGAGCATCCGGGCGGTGACCGTGCGGCCGAGCTCGCGGGCCGCCAGCAGGTCGGCGGTTCCCCAGGGCTCGCTGCGGCCGCGCACGGTGGCCTCGAAGACGGCGGAGGAGCCGCGCGGGGTGAGCCGTTCGCCCCGGCTGCCGACCCGCACCGGGTGCCGGGGGTCGGCGGCCCAGCGCCGGGTGACGGTCCGTTCGCCCCGGTGCCAGAGCAGGAAGTCGCCCTCCTCGGAGAGCGGGGTGAGCAGCGCCCCGCTGGGCGGGAGCGGCCGGTCGGGGTCGGGGCGGCCGTCCTCGCCGTACAGCTCCTCCCACAGCCGGTCGGTGGCCCAGACCCCGGAACGCCCCTGGCCGCCGGCCCGTTCCGCGCGGTCGGCGAGGTCGGTCAGCAGCGGGCCGGGGAGTCCGTCGGCGTCGCCGACCGCCACTCCCTCCCGGTGGAGCACCACGCCCTGGGCGCCGACGAGTTCGCACAGCGCCCCGCGTTCGGCCAGGACGAAGACGGCCAGGTCCGGCGAGAGCCGCTCGCAGGCGCGGTCCACCGCGGCGCGGGCCGCCTCGGCGGCCTCGGACTGCTCGCGCTCGGCGATCGCCGCGAGTTGCAGCGAGAAGGCGATGCCGAAGAACTCGCAGGCGGCGCGGAGTTCGGGCGACAGCCGGTTCGGCCGGTCGCCGTGACAGGCGATCAGGCCCCAGAGCCGGCCCTCGAAGAGGATCGACACCGACATCGAGGAGCGCACCCCGATGTTGCGCAGGTACTCCAGGTGGAAGCCGGAGACGGTGCGCAGGACCGACCCGGACAGGTCCAACGGCCGTCCGGTGGACGGGCGCAGCGGTGGCTCCAGCCCGACCGTCGGGTCCTCGACGTCGGCGATCACCCGGATCCAGTTCTCCCGGTAGAGGCGGCGGGCCTGCGGCGGGATGTCGGTGGCGGGGAACCACAGGCCGAGCCACGGGTCGCGGCCCGCCGCGGCGTCCTCCGCCAGCACCTCGCCCGGGCCGTCCTCGCCGTCGAAGCGGTAGGCGACCACCCGGTCGAAGCCGGTCAGCGCACGCACCTCGCGCACCGCGGCCTCGCAGCACTCCAGGACGGTGCGGGACTTCTGCAGGCGCTTGAGGGCCTGTCGCACGCCCCGGTAGAAACCGTCGAAGCGGAACTGCGGCTCGGTCCTCGGCTCGAACTCCAGCACCAGCAGCGGGCCGTCGCGGTGGACCGTCACGTCCACCGTCCGCCGCCCGCCCTCCCCCGCTCCCTCCAGCACCATCGGCAGCAGGGCCGCCGCGCCGCCCTCCTCCTCGGCGGCCTCCACGGCCTCGGCGTACTGCCGGGCACCGAGCAGCTCCTCCGCCGGGAGGCCGACCGGGGACCGGCCGGGCGCTCCGAGCAGCTCGCCCGCGTTGACGGCGGCGGTGTCCACCAGGCCGGTGGTGGTGTCGACCGCGAGCAGCGTCCCGTGGGACTGCACGCCGCCCAGCAGGTGGATCTCCTCACGGACGCAGGCGGACAGGTCGAAGTCGCCTCCGACCGCCTGCTCCGCCGCGACCTCGCGCTCCGACAGCCAACCGTCGATCTCCACCGTGCACGCACCTCACCGCCACCGACCGGCCGTGCACCGGTACCTGACGCATCCTCGCAGGTTGCGGACCGTCGGGCGGACCCTACCGGTCCGGAGGGCTGAAGTCGGCGGTGACGGTCTTGCCGTCGGTCTGGAGGCGGGTGTGCCAGGCGTCCGCGAGGGCCGCCACGATCCCGATGCCGCGGCCGCCGGTGGCGGTGGCGTCGGGGCTGCGGGGCACCGGCGGGACCGGGGAGGCGTCGTGGACGCTCACCTCCAGGCGGCGGCCGTCCCAGGTCAGCACCAGGGAGGCGTCGCTGCCCGCGTGGCGGTGCGCGTTGGTGAGCAGCTCGGAGACGGCCAGCAGGACGGCGTCCGCCGTCTCGGGCTCGTGCGCGCTCCAGCCGAGCGTGTCGAGGTGGTGCCGGGTCCACCGCCGCCCCGCCCGCACCCCGCCGCTGACCGGGAAGGACCGGGCCCAGCCCGTCGCCCGCATCGCCTGATCACCCATCACACCCGGCCTCCGTCCTGGTCCTCGACGGTCACCGCCTACCCCGTGGCGCCGGGATCACCACAGCAACCTGGCCAGGCAGCCGTCCACGTCCAGGTGGAGCGCCTCCTCGCCCGGCGGGACGAGCTCGTACGAGTCCTCCAGGAAGTGCTTGACCTGCTCGCCCGGCACGCTCAGCACAGCGACGCCCTCCCCGCCGCGCAGCTCGATCAGCACCGAGCCGCCGGGGCCGGACGCGACCAGGACGTCGCCCAGGCCGGCCGGCGTCCGGCGGCCCTGGTCCAGCAGCTCGCGGGCGAAGCTCCAGCGCACCGGCGGTCCGTCGATCCGGTACGGCCCCGAGTCGGCCACCACCAGCTCGACCGCGTACGGGTCGGCCGAGTCGTAGACCAGACGGCCCGGCAGCAGCAGGTCCGGGTGCGCGCTGTCCGGCATCCGGATGCCCAGGCGGTGGGCGACGGTCCTGGCAGTGTCCAACACTCCCCCTCGTGACGAGTGGTCAGGCGGTGCGCCGGGACCGCTTCCCGACGTCGTGCGGACCGGCTGCCCCGCCGGCGGGATTCCACTCCGCTTCGGTCGCCGCATTCACTCCGACGGCCCCGCTCGCTCCGGAACCTCCGTGCATGGGTTCGACCGGAGCGGGCAGGCGGGCCCCCGACACCGACCTGGGAGGTCCTCATGGTTCCGCTTCTGCTCGTCCTGCTGCTCGCTCTGCTCCTGTTCGGCGCCGGCTTCGCCCTCAAGGCCCTGTGGTGGGTGGCGGTGATCGTCCTGGTGTTCTGGCTGGTCGGCTTCCTCGCCCGGAGCACCGGTGCCTCCGGCAGCCGCGGCCGTTGGTACCGCTGGTAGCACTACCGGACGCCGCGGGCGGGCCGGAGCGGACACCGCTCCGGCCCGCCCGGCTGTCTGACCGGGGCTCAGAGGTGGTGGACCGCACCGGTGGGGGTCGTCCAGAGCCAGTTGACGGGGGCGTGCTGCTTCTTCGCCGCGTTGCGGGCCTTGGCGAGACCGGCCAGGGCCTCGGTGACGCTCTCGCCGAGGGCGGTGAGGTCGCCGGGAACGGGGACGCGCAGCACGAAGTGCTGCTTGCGGTGGGCGAGCAGCAGCTCGCCGGTGGGGGTGGCGGTGAGCAGGGCGAAGTGGGCGAGGGCCTTGAACAGGGCCTCGGTGGTGCGGAGGGCGGCGCGCAGCGTGCCGTCGGCGGTCCAGGCGTAGAGGCCGTAGCGGTTGAGGTGGAAGGCGAGGCCGCGGTGCGGATCGGTGGTCACGTCGAACAGGTGGCCGGTGTAGGGGCTGTCCGCGTGGCGGTCCAGGCCGCCGAGGTGGCCGTGCACGGTGCCCTCGGCGTCCAGCAGGGCGAAGGCGAACCGCTGGCCCCGGCTCCCGGAGCGGTAGGTGCGGCCGTACACCGGGACGACGTAGAGCTCGTCGGAGAGCGGGGCGGGGCGGTGCAGGAAGGCCCGGTCCCAGTCGTAGGCGCTGCCGCCGACCAGCCCGGACACCAGTGTGCCGAGGGCGGGTGAGGGGCGGTTGTCACCGAGCACCGGCGCTCCCACGTGGCGGACGTGCGGGTGGGCGTCCTGCTCGGTCTGGCGGGCGGCGGAGGTCGACAGGGTGGCGAAGGCGTGCAGCACGGGCTTGTGGCCCGGGGCGAGCACCTCGCCGGGGTCGCTGACGGCGACCAGGTTGGGGATCGGGACCCCCCAGTTCTCCAGGCTGGTCTCGGAGACCAGGCAGAGCAGCCGGCCGCCCGGGGTGACGGCGACCGAGGCGGCGAAGGGGTCGTCCGGGCCGTTCTCCTCCTTGGTCCAGGAGTACGTCGACATCCGCCAACCGGCGAGCTCCCGGTCCAGGCCCGGGGCGAGCAGGTGGGTGTTGCCCGGGCGGGAGCTGAGCACCAGCGTGCCGTCCGGCAGGAGCGCGAGATTGGACTCGTTGCCCCAGCTGATGGTCGAGCGGGTGCCGCCGGGGACCTCGTAGGGGATGACGGCGGTGGCGGTGGCCGCGCCGTCCGGGGCGTGACGGGTGATCAGCTGGAGGACGAAGCCCCGCCCGCCGTCCTCCGTGCGCTGCCCGTCGCGCCGCCACAGGCCGCTCAGCACGTAGGTGTCCCCCGCCCCGGTGCCGACCGCGTGCCGGATCTCGTGGCCCCAGTCGTCGGTCGCGGGGTCGAGGCCGAGGGACTCGGCCAGGGAGGCGGGCACGGTGATCGGAAAGAGCGTCATGACCGCCATCCTGGACCACCGTTGTGACAGGCCCGCAGGCCGGGGCGGTCGCGGGCGCCGCCGTATGCTGGTGCGGTTCGGCGGCCCCGCGGGTCGCCAGGGGGAACGACACGGGGGGCGGGGCGGGCGGCATGGAGCTGCGGGACATCGAGATATTCCTGGTGCTGGCCGAGGAGTTGCACTTCGGCCGCACCGCGCAGCGGGCTGCTGGTCTCCCAGGCCCGGGTCAGCCAGGCGATCCGCAAGCAGGAACGCCGCATCGGGGCCGACCTGTTCGAGCGCACCAGCCGCACGGTGCGGCTCACCGAGGTGGGCCGCCAGCTGCGGGACGACCTCCAGCCGGTCTACGCGGGGCTGCAGGCCTCGCTGGAGCGGGCCCGCTCGGCCGCCCGCGGGGTCACCGGGAGGCTGCGGATCGGGATGATGCCGTTCAACGTCGTGGACCTGCACGTCTACTGGCGGGCCTTCCGCTCGCGGTACCCGCAGTGGGAGCTGGAGATCCGCCAGCTGACCTACGACGACATCTTCGGCCGGCTGCGCAACGGCGAGATGGACGTCCTGGTCACCTGGCTGCCGGTGGAGGAGCCGGACCTCACCGTCGCGGCCGGTGCTGTGCACGGACCCCCGGGTGCTCGCCGTGGCCCACGACCACGAGCTCGCCACGCGGGGCTCGGTGGGGCTGGAGGTGTTCGCGGACTTCCAGCACGCCATGCCGCCCGGGATGCCGGGCTACTACCAGGAGCGGTACCTGCCCTTCGAGACGGCCCGCGGCCGGACGATCGAGCGCAGGGGGACGGTGACCAACGCCGAGGACCTGATCAACCGGGTCGGCATGGGCGAGATCATCCACGGCTTCCCCAGCCACGTCACCCGGTACTGGGGCATGCCGAACATCCGCTGGATCGCCGCCCCCGACCTGCCCACCCTCGACTTCGCCCTGGTCTGGCGGAGCGAGGCGGAGAGCGAGCT
>NZ_BAAAYB010000069.1:0-37207 GCF_039535905.1 Kitasatospora albolonga
GCGGGCGCGGCGGGTGGAGGCGACCGGGCTCGCGCACGCACCCAGCTGATGGTTGCTCGTCGTCCCGGCCCCGTGCTCGTTGCGGAGGGCAGGACAACATCGAGCGGGAAGGCCGAAGGGGCACGCCGCCTGCTGTGCGGACTGTCCGGGTGGTTTCTGCGCGGAAGGGAAGCCGGCGCCTGGCGCAGTCCCTCGCGTGTGCCATAGTCCCTCCTGCGGCGATGGCGGCTCAGTTCCGCCATCGGGCACCGCCGCTCTCGGACCAGAACAGGCCGCGATGGACTGGCACCTATGTTGAGCGCCTAGACGAAGGACGGCCGCGGCCGGACTTCGGGGCTCCAATCGGGATACTCCGGCGGCGTACGGCTCACTCGTGAGTCGTCACCGCCGCGCAGCATTCGGCCCCCGACGGCACCGAACCTCTGCGGCGGCCAGCAGCCACACCGTCGGGTCGGGGTCACTCGAGATTGGTGGTCGGCATCGGCCCCCCTTACCGAGCGCTCGCTCGCAGGGCTAGGGCCTGGTGTACGCCGGGTTGGCGAGGGGGGCCGACTGCCGCCCTTGGTGGCCAGACGCGCTCACGGGCCCGGGTGTGGAGCCCAGGTCTTGCTCTTTCGGCCGGGGACGAGAACGTGGCCCGGATCTACACTAGCCGGTTACGGCTTCCGACCGTCGGACCGCCCTGCTCGCCGAGCGCGATAGCGCCGGTACGCACGGCGGGGCCGCACGCCGGGGGCTCGGGTGCGGCCCACGCCGCGCGTTTTTCACGACTCGCGGGGGGGAAGTCAAATGAAACAAAAAAAAGCGCAACTAAAAAAAAAACCAGAAGCGGTCGATCTTGCGACTGAACGGCGGCGTTGTCGTCGACCGCGCGCTTCCTACAGAGCGTCCGTTGGCCCCTCGAGGAGGCGTTTGACGTGAAGGTGCCAGATCACGTATGTCGCGCTGGCGCCGTCGCTAGAAGTTCTTGATAGGTAGCCGAGTCCGTGCGGGTGCCAGCACTCCACACATTTTGAGTTTTTTTTTTTTTTTTTTTTTTTTTGTTGGGTTTTTTTTTGAGGTTCGCCCTTGTAGGTGTGCTTGATGATCCACTCGACCTTGAGCATCTCGGCGGGGCGTTTGTCCGCTCACCCCGCCTGTACCGTGAACTGGCGACTCACGGTGCTAGTATAAAGGTCGGCGACAGGCGCGTAGTCCGGCGGGCTTTTCGGAACTCTGCGGCAAAAAAAAAAACAAAAAAAAGAAAAGAAAAAAAAAAAGGGGAGGAAAGCGCGTGGTGGCGAACCAGACCGCCGACGGTAGCAGGCAGCGGTGGCGAGGGCACGCCTAGTCCCGGAGGGGGTCTAGAAGCGTCAACCACGCGCATAATGGTGTGGCTTGTTCACCAGGTTCGGGTGGCCACCTGGGGTCCGGGTCCTCTGCGGTCAGCTCCACCGGCGGATGGGGGGTCTCTCCGGCTGGTCTGCGTCATCTCCGCGGCAGGCGCTGCACGGCTTCTACCAACGTTCGGAGGGGCGTTCCGCAACGCTCGACGAGTGGGGGGGAGGGGAGGGGGAGAAGAGGGGTGGGGGTCTCGATGGAGCATGGCGGCCTCAGGGGGGGCGGGATGGGCAGCTGCCCGCTCCAGGGCACGCTGACCAGGGGGGGGAGGGGGCCGCGAGGACGCGCTCTTGGACAGCGTCCGGGTGCCGCGGTGAACCCGGATCAAAAAAGAGAAAGGACAAAAAAAAAAAAGGCCTGACGGTCGAAAGGGGCTCCTGCCACCCACCACGGCGTCAAGAGGTGACCGTGGACGGGGTTTGCGGGGGGGAACACGGGGGAGCAGGCAGGCCGGCCCGGATAATCCGCTAGAGATTTCACCTCGGACACGACCCTCGCCAGCTCGCCGAGATCTCCGCGGGCCAGCTGCATGGGCGAGGGACAGCTGCTCGGGTCGGGTCATCGGCCGGCCCTGCGCTGGTCCGGTCCGCAGCACAGCGCCTCCGTGGTGTGCGGCCTCTTCCCCTCCCGCACGCCGTCCTGGCCCGAGCGGTGTGTCTCCGCTTTACTTTAGTTGCAGCCGGGCTCGGCCCGTTGGTCTGTGCGAAGTCTCAGCACCATCCATGCATACCCTCTTTCTCTGCCAGAAAAAAAAACTCGGGCCCTCGACCCGCCCACCGGGACGCTGTGAGCCTCGTCCGGTGTGGTCCGCTGTGCTCCTGTTGCGTGCGGCCCGTAGGTGCCTCGCTTGGCGACCGACCCAGCTCCTTCCCTCGTATGTTGTCCGCTCCCTTGACGCTCGCGTGGCTGCTTATCGTGTACTGCACCTCCCCCACGACCTGTAGCGCCGTGCTCGCGGGGCTGCTGCCTGGTCGGTTGTCGGTGCTGCTACCACGCGACGCCATCATGGCGGCCTGCGGCTTCACCTGCCGCGGACAGACCCGGCGGGTCGCGGGCGAACTGAACGTCCGCTCGTCTGGCACCCCGTACAGGCGACCATACCAGGTACGCAGGCCGGGTGTCCCCGGCCCGCTCCGGCACGGCGAGCCCGAGGCTGCTTCCCCCCCCTGCACGGTCGCGACTGGCATGGTCACGGCCACCCTGCTCTATCGTCAGCGCGGCTGGCGGACGGCGGGGCGTGGCGCCTGCGGGCGCCAGGCAGGTGGCGCTGAGGCCCTGGCCGGAGTCGTCGGCGGAAGCTGGGGAAACGGCGGTGGACACAAGCGGCGAACTTAACGTCGCACACGATCCAGTCCGTCTGACAGAAAGGACCTCAACCAAAGGTCCCCACTGCTCTCAGTTTACCTTCCTTCCTCTTTTCGCAGCTCCTTTCTCCGTCTGTGCCCGGTCTCCCTACTTCTTGGTTCTTTCACCTTTCCTTGCGTTTCTCCTTTTTTCCCTTGTTGACTCCTTCAGCCCTGTGTCAACCCTTTTCTCCCAAAAAAAAAAAAAAAAAACACCACCAAGAAGCGTTGCTTCCTTCCATTTCCCTTCTTCATCCTTCTTCCCTGGAAGGGGCGCCCTTAAGATCTCGAGTGTCTTCGAAAAAATTTCCTCTTAGAAAAAAAAATTCTTCATTTTTACTCAAAAAAAGAAATCTTTTTCACTCCACATTAACACACATCATGGGTTGCAAAAACAAGCAATATTTGCAAAAAAAAGACAAAAAAAACTTCGGAGTTGCGGGAGCAGGACAGCCACAGGCTGATACGTGCTGCTGCGACGGCCCGAACTGCTGGAGGCACCGGGGTGGGAGGTGGGGGGGGGGTGGGGGGGGGGAGGGCGGGGGCGTCCGCGTGCGCCGCCGAGTGGCGGTCCTGGCGGCCGGGCTGCGGTCTAGCGAGGAGTTCCCGCGAGCAGTTTCTGTGTATCGACGAAAAGGCGTGTTGCTGCCAAAAAAAAGAAGGGCGGGCCCTGCTCGCCCCTACCGGCCAGAAAAAGCTGCCCAAAAAGAACCGTACAAAAGGCCTCCTCCTTCGTCCACCTCTGGACCTCGTCTGCCGCCGGAGTGGCGACCGGCACGAGGCCTGCTCGACGGGAGCAGAAAACTAAAAAAAAAAAAAACATGGTGCTGTCCCACCGGCCTGTCACCGCCGTATTTCGACTGCGGCTAGGGGGCCTGGACGGTATCCTCGTTTTTACCGGCGGATCCGCCGGTTCAACCCGCTCGGGGCACCGCAGCGGTCGCGGGTCCGGGGTGCCACGCAACGGCGTAAATAGGCGTGGTCGGCCTATCACCGTCAGTGCGGCAGGAGTTTCGGCGGGAGGCGCGGGATACTGCTGGAGGCCTGAATCGACGCCTAACAGCCACAGTTCGAAGGCCGGTGCCGAGGATAGTACGCGGGGGAGCAGCGGGTCGCCGTGTGCGCCGCCGTGCCGCATCCCCTCCGCCTGCCGCCCGCGGCGCTCTCCTCCGCTGCGTGCCGTGCACCTGTCGCGGGCCTGGGCCGGGTCCGACCCACCGTCCCGTCCGGCCGGGTCACCGATCCGCCCGGGCCCAGCACCCGCCCGCTGGGAGTAGAGGCCTAGGAGCTCGGCGGCCTGCGGGTGGCCGGGGTAGCCCTTCTCCGGCGGATCAGCCTGGATCGGCGTCCGCGGTCGTGGAGGAAGGCCTCCGAAGAAGCAACGACGCATCCAGCTCGTCACCCGTCTGTACTGCCCGGGCGGCGCCTCGCCGACGCTCGCCCCGACCTCGTCCAGGGGACCCTCCCCCCGGGGCGCCGGGCACAGTCGTCCCTCCGCGGCTCTCCTCCCTGGCGCTCCGTGGACGGAGCCAGGATCTGATGGAGCCGCCCGTCCGGGCCCTGTTCTTATCGTCAGAGAGCACCGTACTATGATCTCGCATAGTCTCAGGCTATGCACCGGTCGGCGCGTTCTCGGTTGCGCTGTCGACTGTGATTGTGACCTGGTGGTGCAGGCAGTGCAGTCACGTCGGCTACTGTTACCTTGGCTCGTCCGCCGGGGTCGGCGCCGTTCCAGGTCTTACGTGGCACTGCCCGTGTGCCTTTTCCGCCTGGCGGAGGGCCTGTTTCGAGTCGGCCGTCCGGGCTGAGCTGGCCAGAGAGGACCGGGCCTGCGCGCCTATCCTCCGCCCCGGCCAGGGTCCCGCACATCTGGGCCCTGCCTGGAGACAGCTCCGCGACCTACGGGCACCCGCATCGTGCGACCCCCGCATGTCGGGTGGTCAGCCTCGGCCCACCTCGCCTGGCCCCCGACCTGCCCACGCCCCGCCCCGGCGGCGAGCCAGCGCTGGCCCGTTTGGGCGCCGGTCGGCGACTCTCATCGGCCCCACGCCACGGCGGAGGGGGTCCGCTCGCCTTCGACCACGGGAAGATCCTCGCCGGACGCGCGTGGACAGCGGGCCCCTTGAAAAAAAAAAAAATAAAAAGAAACTACAGATCGAGACTCCTCGACTCCTGGTGCCAGGCCTGCCCTCTGCCGCCGGAGTTCAACCGTCGGCGAGCTCCGCCGGGAGGTCTAGCGAGGCGGTTCTGGGGGGGTGAGTCCTCTGATCCGCCCGTGGCACACCTGTCTCCCGGAAGTCACCGGCGACCCCGGGCTTCCTCTGGCCCACGCGGTTGCAAGCGACGACCGTCGGGCGGCCGTCCCGCGCAGCTCTTCAAGGGCCCGGCGGTAGGCCACGGTGCCTCAACCCGCCGCTGCTTCGCCCGGAGTCCCTGAGCCGCCTCCACCGCGACTCCGTCCAGGGGCACTGGTCCCCTGATCGAGTGAGGTGCGGCCACGCCGTCCGCTCCGCTCCGTAATGCCCATTTCCACTGCTGCTCGCCCTACGTGCTCCCAGCGGAGGAGGGGAACGACAAGCAGCTCCTGCTGCCCGGTCGGCCGTAGACGGAGCAGCAGTGCGATGATCCAGATCACCGGACTGACCAAGGTCCCACCGCCGAGATCGCCCCGGCCACTTCTCCGAGTCGCTCACCTGTCGACGGGCCCGCCGGGGCTTGTCCAGCGCCGTGCTCGTGCGCGAGGGGGCCGGGGCGAGCGCGACGAAGGGGGGGGGCGCCTTCCGGCCTGATGGTAACACAGGAAAGGACAAAGGGAGAGGCGGCGCAAAAAAAAAAAATGGGGCGTAAAAACAAGAACAAATTTCAAAAAAAAAAAAAAAACGCGCGGCGACTAGGAATCAGCTCGTGCCACCCCAGGGGGGCGGGCGGGGTCGGGGGGGTCGGCGTCCCTGCTTGTCCCTAGGTCCTTGCAAAAGAAAAGAAAAGAAACAAAAAAAAGGGAGAGCAGGGGTTGCAAAAAAAAAAAACAGAAAAAACCCCTTGCATCTGGCCCCACGTCCCTGCGCTACATTCTGGCCGTGCCGGGAAGGGCCCTGTCATTCGGCTCGTCCCGGCGTTACACATCTTTCCTCCGCCCCCTTGAGGCAGACTACACAGCTGGTGCCGAGTGTCGGTCCGGCAAAAAAAAAAAAAAAAAAAAAAAAAGAACCGGCTTCGGGCGGGGGTCCTGTTCTCGCCGCGGCAGGGACCGCCTCCTCTCTTCGGCCGGACTGCTGTCTCTTTTTCTCCCTGTGCACCCTTGCTTCTGTACGGCTCTACCTAGTTTTCCATCTTCCCCGTCTCTACATCGATGTGTTTCCACTCCTTCCTTTCGGCTCCGGCGGGGCGTTCTGCGTGCCTCCTTATCACTCTGTTCCTTTCACCACCCCGCACCCCTCAGGCGTCTCTCCTACCTTTCCTTAATCCTTTATTTGACGCTCCTCAGGTGCCTGTTTGGCCGACGCATTCTTTCACCCTGTTCCGCCCCTCTTCTTCCCCGTAATGGTTCTCTTTCCTGTCCTCCTCCATTATTGTGTCCCATGCTGTTCCTCCCTGCTTACTCTCAGGCCTACGCATGTCGCACCGTGCCTACGTCTGCCCTGCCTCGTCCGTGTTTGATCGTTCTTACCGTACCGTATGTCGGCTAACCTCCTACCTCCACCTCATCCTGCTCCACTATGCTCTCCGTACCTATGTTTCTATCAGCCCGTCCCCTCACCCTTTGCTCCCAGCCTCCTCCTGGCCTTCCTTTACGTTCCCCACCCTTGTCCGTTCGGCCCATCGGCCTGGCCACGGGACCAGGTTAGAGTCGACTTGCCCCTTCCGCAGCGTGCACTCTGTCCGTCCCTGTCACCTCCTCCGTCCGTCACCACGGCCGGACTTCTTAGCTACCAAGTTATTTCCTGTGATCCCGCCTTTTCCCTCTTTCCTGCTCGTTCTTCAACGCTTGTCCGTCCTTTGTTGCTCAAAAAAAAAGAAAAGAATTTTCTTCCTGTTTTCGTCTTTTTTCGCTTCTGCTCACTGGTCTCATCAAAACTCACCACGTAGCCCATGAACAGACCGCCGTCCTGCTCGGGCCGCCCCATCGCTCCCGGGGTGCAACCCGTCCGGCACCCAACACCAGGCCGAGCCGTACCCACGGCCCCCCGGCGACAGAAACCCGGCCAGCCGGGCCCGGCCGAGGCGGGTACGCCCTCGCAGCCATCACCTGAGCGGCCTCAGCTTCTTCCGCGATACGAACTCCCAGGTTCCGCCCCCGGCTTCGTCACAGCGCCCGCCCCCGGCCGCTCCCGCACCCCTCCCTCCGCCCCACGGGGAAAACCCGTCCGATCCCAGACCCCCTAAAGCCCCGAGACCCGCAAATACGCAACTCCCCGCCCCCACCGAACGCCCCCGAGCCCCGGAGCGAGTGACCGTGCGTGGCGTACTGGCCTACGAGCTGCGCCGCCCTGCGCGGCACTCCGCTCCACCTGGCTGATCCTGGCTCGGGTCCGTGCCCTGCTGGTCGACGCCGCGCCGTGGCCGCCGTGCTGCGCGCGCCAACTGCCCGCCGGCCGCTCGGTGCGGCCGGCGGCCTCCGCTGCCTGACGGGAGCCGTGGTCCCGCTGCTGCTGCACGCTCCCGATCGCCGCCCTCTGGCGCGGGCGCCCTCGGGTGCGGCGCCCTCTCCTACGGGCACTGCAGGTGCGCCACACCGGCCTGGTGGCCGGCCCGTGTCGCCTCGTCCGCGGCTCGGGGCTGTCACCGCGAAGCTGGCCGTCACCGGGCCGGATGTGATCTGCTGCTCGCCGCCGTCACCGTCGCCGTGCAAACGCGCGCTGGTGCTCGCCGTCGCCCGCCCGGGCGTCCAAGTGCGAGGCACGCTCACCGACCGCTCCGCAGCGGCCTTCGGCGACCTGCTCCGGTCCGCTCGCGCTCTTCGCCGGACCTGACGGTGCTGGCCGGCTGGGCCGGCCTGCTGCTGACCTCGCTGCATCCGGAGAGCGGCGGCGGCGGGCCTGCTGGTGCTGTGGCGCGGTGCCCGCTCTGCTCGAACCGGCGCTCGCCCTGCTGCTGCGCCGCAGCGGGCCGGGGCTGGCCGGCCAGGCCCGCGAGCTCCTCCCGTGTCCAGTACGGCCTGGACCTGGTCCGGGTGTGTCGACACAGCAGCGGTTGGGGGCGGCACCGGCCCTGGACGGTGCCTTCGTCGCGGCCGTGCTGGCGCCGCTCGCCCTGCTCCTGGTCGCGGCGGTCCTCGCCCAACTCCGCCGTCGAGCGCTCTGACTCGTCGCGCTCTGACTCGGAGTGCTCCGAGCCGGAGCGCGCCGAGTCGATCACTCCGCCGCGCCCGTGCCGAAGCGTGAACGACCGCCCTTCAGAGGGTCGGTGACACCCCGTCACCAAGATCCGTACAACCGCGTCGATCTGGGGGATTACGGCTGATAAGAAGTCAATTGTCCGGTCACGGGCGATCACCCTTTCGTGTGCTTTTCACGAGAATTCTCAAGGCGGGCCCGCCGATCGCCGACAAAGGAGCTGTGAGTACCCTTGCGCACCCCACCATGAACGCAGCTCGTCCCTCCGACGCAGTCGTCCCCGGAGAGCTGGACCGCTTCTCCTACGCCGAACGGCCCACCCCGCCCGCCCCCCGCTGGGAGGGCTCCGAGGTCGACCTGCGGGTCGGCCGCAAGACCACCAGCAGCCGGGGCCGCGGCCTGCACGGCCAGCTGGTCCAGCAGCTCGGTCAGATGATCGTCTCCGGTGACCTGGGCGCCGACCGCCCGCTGGTGCCGGAGGAGATCGGCCAGCGGTTCGAGGTCTCCCGCACCGTCGTCCGCGAGTCCCTGCGGGTGCTGGAGGCCAAGGGCCTGGTCAGCGCCCGGCCGAACGTCGGCACCCGGGTCCGCCCGGTCGGCGACTGGAACCTGCTGGACCCGGACATCATCGAGTGGCGCGCCTTCGGCCCGCAGCGCGACGAGCAGCGCCGCGAGCTCTTCGAGCTGCGCTGGGCGATCGAGCCGCTGGCGGCCCGGCTCGCGGCCGGCCACGGTCGCGAGGACGTCCAGCAGCGCCTCACCGAGCTGGCCGAGGTGATGGGCCACGCCGCAGCCCAGGGCGACATGGTCAGCTACGGCCGTGCCGACATCGAGCTGCACGCGCTGGTCCTGCAGATGGCGGGGAACCGCATGCTGGAGCACCTCTCCGGCATCGTCGGCTGCGCCCTCCAGGTCTCCGGCGGCCCGGCCACCTCCTGCGAGCGGCCGTCCGACTCGGCGGTCAGCCTGCACGCCCGCCTGGTCGACGCCCTCGGCACCGGCGACGGCACCGCCGCCGAGGCCGCCGTCCGCGCCCTGCTCACCGTCCACCCCGAGGTGGAGCACTCCGTCCCGGCCCCGCGCGAGCACTGACCCCGCGCGAGCACTGACCCGGCGCGAGCACCGGCCCGCGCGGACGGCAGCGATCCGCACGGAAGACGGATCCGCACGCGGAAGACATGCGTAGGACATCCGGAAGACAACGATCCGAGCACGGAAATCCGTCGGTACCCAATGGCCCTTCAGTCGCTCTCCCCTGCGACTGGGGGGCCATGGCCGTCCCGGGACCTCCCGGCACCCCCGCACCGGCCCCTCCCGGGGCCCCGGTGTGACGGGCGCCACCAAGGGCATGCGTAACACTTGAGGAGCGGCGGCGATGTGTACGGAGCGGAAGCGGCTCCGGAATACCACCACCGTGTCAGAATGCTGTGTTGGTCTGCGGCGCCGCTGCCGTCCTGCACACCCCAGTCCCCAAGCCCGAGCCGGTCGGAACCGGGTCCGCGCGCCTTCCGCGTGGCCGCTCCCGTCGGCTCGGCGGCCGGTACTGGTGTCGAGTTCACTCATCGTCCGAGAGGTTGTTCGTGTCGGCCAGCACATCCCGTTCGCTCCCCCCCGAGATCGCCGAGTCCGCGGCTCTGCTGGCGCTCATCGAGCGGGGCAAGGCCCAGGGGCAGATCGCCGGTGACGACGTGCGTCAGGCTTTCGAGGCGGACCAGATCCCGGTCACCAAGTGGAAGAACGTCATGCGCAGCCTCAATCAGGTCCTGATTGAGGAGGGTGTGGACCTCATGGTCAGCGCGGCGGAGCCGTCCGCCGCGAAGCGCAAGGCGACCGCGACCAAGAGCGCCGCCAAGCGCACCGCCGCCAAGACGGTCACCACCCGCACCCCGTCGGCGCCGACCAAGCCGCCGGTGCGGATCGCGCCGTCCGCCACCCCGGCCGCGCCGGCCCCGGTGGTGCCCGAGGTCCGCGTGGTCGAGTCCGTCGAGGGCTTCGGCGAGGGCACCGAGGTGCGTGCGGCCGTGGCCAAGAAGGTTGCCGCCCCCGCCAAGAAGGCGGTGGCCAAGAAGGCCGCCGCCCCCGCCAAGAAGACGGCGGCCAAGAAGACTGCCGCCACCAAGTCCACCTCCAAGGACGGCGAGGAGGAGCTGCTCGGCGAGGAGGAGCTGCTCGAGGACGTCGCCCTGCCCGGTGACAAGGAAGCCGGCCCGGAGACCCCCGAGGAGGAGTCGGACCAGGGCTTCGTGCTCTCCGACGACGACGAGGACGACGCCCCGGCCCAGCAGGTCGCCGTCGCCGGTGCCACCGCGGACCCGGTGAAGGACTACCTGAAGCAGATCGGCAAGGTCCCGCTGCTCAACGCCGAGCAGGAGGTCGAGCTCGCCAAGCGCATCGAGGCCGGCCTGTTCGCCGAGGACAAGCTCTCGGCCGCCGACAAGCTCGCCCCGAAGCTCAAGCGCGAGCTGGAGATCATCGCCGAGGACGGCCGCCGGGCCAAGAACCACCTGCTGGAGGCCAACCTCCGCCTGGTGGTCTCGCTGGCCAAGCGCTACACCGGCCGCGGCATGCTCTTCCTGGACCTGATCCAGGAGGGCAACCTCGGTCTGATCCGTGCGGTCGAGAAGTTCGACTACACCAAGGGCTACAAGTTCTCGACCTACGCGACCTGGTGGATCCGTCAGGCCATCACCCGCGCGATGGCCGACCAGGCCCGCACCATCCGCATCCCGGTGCACATGGTCGAGGTCATCAACAAGCTGGCCCGCGTCCAGCGCCAGATGCTCCAGGACCTGGGCCGCGAGCCCACCCCGGAGGAGCTGGCCAAGGAACTCGACATGACCCCCGAGAAGGTCATCGAGGTCCAGAAGTACGGCCGCGAGCCGATCTCCCTGCACACCCCGCTCGGCGAGGACGGCGACAGCGAGTTCGGTGACCTGATCGAGGACTCCGAGGCGGTCGTCCCGGCCGACGCGGTCTCCTTCACCCTCCTCCAGGAGCAGCTGCACTCCGTCCTGGACACGCTCAGCGAGCGTGAGGCGGGCGTCGTCTCGATGCGCTTCGGCCTCACCGACGGCCAGCCGAAGACCCTGGACGAGATCGGCAAGGTCTACGGCGTGACGCGCGAGCGCATCCGCCAGATCGAGTCCAAGACCATGTCCAAGCTGCGCCACCCGTCGCGCTCGCAGGTCCTGCGCGACTACCTGGACTGATCCCGGGACGGACACACACCGGAAGGCCCGGAGCGGTTCACCACCGCTCCGGGCCTTCCGGCGTTCCGCCGTCCCGGCGCTGCGCGGTTCCGGTGTCCTGGCGTCCGCAGGACGACGCTGCGTCAGCCGAGGGAGCGTCAGGTCGCCCGTCCGGGTACACCCGGCGCGGGCGCCAGCACGGTGGGTGACGGCTCCACTACGCTGTGCCGGTTGCTGTCCGCCGACCGATCTTGGAGACCTCGGTGCCGCCCATCACGGACGCCCGCCCGACCCCGCCGACCCGCCGCCGTCACCGCCGGGCCGTCGCCCTGGCGCTGCTCGCCTCCCTGCCGGCCCCGCTGATCGCCCTGGGTGCGGCCGGCCCGGCGAACGCGCAGCGCCGCATCGTCGGCGGTCAGAACGTGAGCACCCAACAGGTGCCCTGGATGGTCGCCCTGGCGAGCCGTCAGCAGTTCGGGAGCGCGCGATCGGGTCAGTTCTGCGGCGGCGCGCTGATCTCGCCGACCAAGGTGGCCACCGCCGCGCACTGCTTCTACGACGAGTCCAACGGCCAGCGGGTGAACCGCCCGGGCCTGCGGGTGATCGTCGGTCGGGACGACCTGGGCCGCACCGGCGTCGGCCGCGAGGTGGAGGTGCGCGAGATCTGGGTGCACACCTCGTACGACTTCGCCCGCAACCTCAACGACGTGGCGGTGCTCACGCTGGCCGAGGACCAGGGCGACCGCCCGGTGATCGAGCTGGTGGGACAGGGCGAGGCCGACCCGTACGCTCCGGGCACCCGGGCCACCGTCTTCGGCTGGGGCGACACCCAGGGCAACGGCAGCTACTCCCGGACCCTGCGCTCGGTGGACGTGCCGATCGTCTCCGACCAGGTCTGCGGGGACGCCTACCGGCAGGGCAGGGACGGCTCCTACGACCCCCGGGTGATGGTCTGCGCCGGCGAGCAGAAGGGCGGCAAGGACGCCTGCCAGGGCGACAGCGGCGGGCCGTTGGTGGTGCAGGGCCGACTGGTCGGGCTGGTCTCCTGGGGCACCGGCTGCGCGGATGCGCGCTACCCCGGGGTCTACACCCGGGTCGCGGCCGTCTCGGACGCGGTGCACTCCAGGATCTGAGTCGGACCCGGGACGGATCAGGGCCGCCACGTGCTCCCGTCGCCGCCGCGCTCCGTGCTTGCCCGGGCACGCTCCGGCGCTGCCCACGCCGCTGGGGGTCGGGGAGCTGACGGAGTGTCGGACATCACTCGATGCCGGCCCGGGAAACGCAGCAGAGCCGGACGGCCACCCTCCGGGAGGAGGGGTGCCGTCCGGCTCCGCCGGTGAGCCAGCCGGGCCCGCCTGTGCGGGCCCCTGGGCTCAGCGCTCGTCTTCGGAGGCGCTGGTGCTGGTCTCGGTGAGGCGACCGGTCTCGTCGTGTATCTCGACGGCGATCTTCTTCAGCTCCGGCTCGAACTTCCGCCCGTGGTGGGCGCAGAAGAGCAGCTCTCCGCCGCTCGCGAGTACGACGCGCAGGTAGGCCTGGGCGCCGCAGCGGTCGCAGCGGTCAGCCGCGGTGAGCGGGCTCGCAGGGGTCAGAACAGTAGTCACGTCGCCTCTTCTCTAGCTCGACGAGCTGTCGTACCAGGGTCAACATCCAACCAGGCCGAAAACGTTCCCGCTCGTGGCTTTTCTTCTCTGAGGATTCTGCTGTGTTGTTGATGAGGACGTGCCCAGGCCGTCGGCGGTTCATGCCTGTCGACTTCCAGGACTCGCCATTCGGCTCGAACTCCCGAACGGGTCGGGGGTCGAGGTCCGCGTAGCATAATCCTCTGCTGGGTTGGAGCATAAGCCCCGTCCACGACACCGGTAGCCTGCATAACGGCTGCTCCGCCGCCTGCCCCGGGGCCGACGGTCCGACAGGAGCCGTGGTGGCAGGTGGAGATGGCGTTCCGGTGCCGCCGGAAACGGGCCGGCTCTTGTTCGCGCAGCGCGTACAAGCTGCGGAGGCCGGGCCCGATGTGTCTCAGGCATTGGGAACACTGTGGGGGTCGGCCGCCTGACGGCGGGCCGAAGTAAGACGAGTCAGAACGTCATTGAGGAGTGCACACCGCGTGAGCGCCGAACCGACCGCGTCGTCCGCCCTGCTGGCCGGAGACGACGGTTCCAACTACACCGCTCGGCACCTGCTCGTCCTGGAGGGGCTGGAGGCGGTCCGCAAGCGCCCCGGCATGTACATCGGCTCCACCGACAGCCGCGGTCTGATGCACTGCCTCTGGGAGATCATCGACAACGCGGTGGACGAGGCCCTGGGCGGGCACTGCGACAGGATCGAGGTGGTCCTGCACGAGGACGGCTCGGTCGAGGTGAAGGACAACGGCCGCGGCATCCCGGTCGACGTGGAGCCCAAGACCGGGCTCTCCGGCGTCGAGGTCGTGATGACCAAGCTGCACGCCGGCGGCAAGTTCGGCGGCGGCTCCTACGCGGCCTCCGGCGGTCTGCACGGCGTCGGCGCCTCGGTGGTCAACGCGCTGTCGGCCCGGCTCGACGTCGAGGTGGACCGCGGCGGGCACGTGCACGCGATCAGCTTCCGGCGCGGCACCCCCGGCATCTTCACCGAGCTCAGCCCGGACGCGCCGTTCGAGGCCGGCAGCGGGATGACCAAGAAGGGGAAGGCCCCGCGCGGCCGCACCGGCACCCGGATCCGCTACTGGGCCGACCGGCAGATCTTCCTCAAGGACGCGAAGCTCTCGCTGGAGACCCTGCACGCCCGGGCCCGGCAGACCGCGTTCCTGGTGCCCGGCCTGACCATCCTGGTCCGTGACGAGCGTCTGACGGAGAGCGAGAAGGTCCAGCAGGACACCTTCCGCTACGACGGCGGCATCGGTGAGTTCTGCGAGTACCTCGCCCCGGACAAGCCGGTCTGCGACGTGCTGCGCCTGCAGGGCGAGGGTTCCTTCAAGGAGACCGTCCCGGTGCTGGACGAGCTCGGCCACATGACCCCGACCGAGGTCACCCGCCAGCTCGGGGTGGACATCGCGCTGCGCTGGGGCGCCGGCTACGACACCACCCTGCGCTCCTTCGTCAACATCATCGCCACCCCCAAGGGCGGCACCCACGTCACCGGCTTCGAGCGTTCGCTGGCCAAGACGGTGAACGAGGCGCTGCGCGCGGCCAAGGTGCTCCGGGTCGCCGAGGACGACGTCACCAAGGACGACGCCACCGAGGGCCTGACCGCGGTGGTCACCGTCCGCCTCGCCGAGCCGCAGTTCGAGGGCCAGACCAAGGAGGTGCTCGGCACCTCGGCGGCCAACCGGATCGTCGCGGCCGTGGTGGCCAAGGAGTTGAAGAACTTCCTGGCCTCCACCAAGAAGGACGAGAAGCTCCAGGCCCGCGCCGTGCTGGAGAAGGTCGCGGCCGCCGCCCGCACCCGGGTGGCGGCCCGTCAGCACAAGGAGGCGCAGCGCCGGAAGACCGCGCTGGAGACCTCCTCGCTGCCCGCCAAGCTGGCCGACTGCCGCAGCGACGACGTGGAGCGCAGCGAGCTCTTCATCGTCGAGGGCGACTCCGCGCTCGGCACCGCCAAGCTGGCCCGCAACTCCGAGTTCCAGGCGCTGCTGCCGATCCGCGGCAAGATCCTCAACGTCCAGAAGGCCTCAGTCTCGGACATGCTGAAGAACGCCGAGTGCGCCTCGATCATCCAGGTGATAGGGGCCGGTTCGGGCCGCACCTTCGACATCGACCAGGCCCGCTACGGCCGGGTCATCTTCATGGCCGACGCCGACGTCGACGGTTCGCACATCCGCTGCCTGCTGCTGACGCTGTTCCAGCGCTACATGCGGCCGATGGTCGAGCAGGGCCGGGTGTTCGCCGCCGTGCCCCCGCTGCACCGGATCGAGCTGACCAGCCCCAAGCGCGGCCAGGACAAGTACCACTACACCTACTCGGACGCCGAACTGCGCTCCACCCTGCTGGAGTTCCAGCGCAAGGGGCAGCGCTGGAAGGAGCCGGTGCAGCGGTACAAGGGCCTCGGCGAGATGGACGCGGACCAGCTGGCGGAGACCACCATGGACCCGCGCCACCGCACCCTGCGCCGGATCAACCTGGGAGACCTGGAGCAG
The DNA here is from genome assembly GCF_039535905.1 of Kitasatospora albolonga. Taxonomy (GTDB): domain Bacteria; phylum Actinomycetota; class Actinomycetes; order Streptomycetales; family Streptomycetaceae; genus Kitasatospora; species Kitasatospora albolonga. Next base: position 15,359 of record NZ_BAAAYB010000069.1, read on the forward strand.
GCCGAGAGGATCTTCGACCTGCTGATGGGCAACGACGTCGCCCCGCGCAAGGAGTTCATCGTCGACTCGGCGGCCACCCTGGACCGCTCGCGCATCGACGCCTGAGCCCCCGCACCCGAAGTGAGCCCCCGTCAGCCGACGGGGGCTCACCTGTTTGGGTGAACGTATCTGCAAAGCCCCGGCGCAGACGGGACGGACCATCCCATCCTTGAACGATCCGGGCGTACCGGAGGACCGGCCTCCGGGTTCGGCCTCCGCGCGCCGACGCCGATCGTGGAGCAGCCCGTGGCACAGCAGCAGGTACGAGAACGGGCGGCACGACCGCAGGCCGAGGTGTACCTCGCGGTCCAGGAGAGCGAGGCCTTCCAGCAGATCCGCCGCGGCTACCGCGGCTTCGTCTTCCCGGCCACCGGCGCCTTCCTCGGCTGGTACCTGCTCTACCTGGTGGCCCAGGTCGCGGCACCGGGCCTGATGGCGCGTCAGCTGGCCGGGCCGGTGAACGTGGCCTGGCTGCTCGGCCTGCTCCAGTTCGGCTCCACCTTCCTGCTCACCTGGCTCTACGTGCGGCACGCCCGCACCCGCCGGGACGCCGCCGCCCTGGAGCTGCGCTGGGACACCCAGGACCAGCTCCGATGACCGGCACCCGGCACCACCTGGCGGTCGGCCTGTTCGCGGTGATCGTGCTGGTCACCCTCGCCATCACCCTCTGGGCCGGACGCCGCGGCCAGGCCGCCGAGGAGTTCTACACCGGCGGCCGCGAGTTCAGCCCGCTGCAGAACGGCTTCGCGCTCTCCGGGGACTACCTCTCCGCCGCCTCCTTCCTCGGCGTCACCGGCCTGATCGCGCTCTACGGCTACGACGGGGTGCTGTACAGCGTCGGCTTCCTGGTGGCCTGGCTGGCCGTGCTGATGCTGGTCGCCGAACTGGTGCGCAACGCCGGGAGGTACACCCTGGCCGACGTGCTGGCGGTCCGGCTGCGCCGACGCCCGGTGCGGGCCGCCGTGGGCAGCGCCAGCGTGGTGGTCTCCCTGCTCTACCTGGTCGCCCAGATGGTCGGGGCTGGCAGTCTGGTGGCGCTGCTGCTGGGCACCGGCAGCGGGGCGGCCAAGACCTGGGCGATCGTCGCGGTCGGCGGGCTGATGATCGTCTACGTCACGGTGGGCGGGATGAAGGCCACCACCTGGATCCAGATCGTCAAGGCCGTGCTGCTGGTGGCCGGTTCGGTGCTGCTCACCGTGCTGGTGCTGATCCGCTTCCGGGGAGACCTGGCCGGGCTGATGCGCTCCGCCGCCGAGCACAGCGGCGCCGGCTCCGCGTACCTGCGGCCCGGCCTCAAGTACGGGGCCACCACGGCCAGCCGGCTCGACCTGATCTCGCTCGGCCTGGCCCTGGTGCTCGGCACGGCCGGGCTCCCGCACATCCTCTCGCGCTTCTACACCGTGCCCACCGCCCGGGCCGCCCGGCGCTCCACGGTCTGGGCGATCGGCCTGATCGGCGGCTTCTACCTGATGGCCATCGTGCTCGGCCTCGGCGCCGCCGCCCTGGTCGGCAGCGCCGCCGTCCGCGCCGACAACCCGGCGGGGAACACGGCCGTCCCGCTGCTCGCCCAGGTGCTCGGCGGAGGGGCCTCCTCCACCGGTGGGCTGCTGCTCTTCGCGCTGATCTCGGCCATCGCCTTCGCCACCATCCTGGCCGTGGTGGCCGGGCTGACGCTGGCCTCCTCCGCGGCCTTCGCGCACGACCTCTACCTCGGGGTCTGGCGCCGGGCCCGGGGCGGAGCCGAGGTGACGGCGCGTCAGGAGGTGCTGGTGGCCCGGGGCGCGGCGGTGCTGATCGGGGCGCTGGCGATCGTGCTCAGCCTCTTCGCCCAGCGGCTGAACGTGGCCTTCCTGGTCGGCCTGGCCTTCGCGGTGGCCGCCTCGGCCAACCTCCCGACGCTGCTCTACAGCCTCTTCTGGCGGCGCTTCACCACCCGCGGTGCGGTCTGGTCGGTGGCCGCGGGGCTGACCACGGCGGTGCTGCTGGTGGTCTTCTCCCCGGTGGTCTCCGGCTCCCGGACGTCCGTCCTGCCGGGCCTGGACTTCCACTGGTTCCCGCTGGAGAACCCGGGCCTGGTCGCCATCCCGGTCGGATTCCTGGCCGGCTGGCTCGGCACCGTCACCTCCCGCGAGCCCGCCGACCCGGACGGCTACGCCGAGTTGGAGGTCCGCGCCCTGACCGGCGCCGGGGCCGCCTGACCGGCGCCGGGGCCGCCTGAGGGGCCCTCACCTCCTGCCGGTACCGTCGGCCGGATGACGCCCACCGCCCTGCTCGTCGACGGCGCGGTCGCCTTCGCCACCGGCTTCGCGGTCCGCGCCGTCCCCCGCGTCGTACGCGGCCGGGAGCGGGCCCGCGCCGGCCGGACCGCGGGCCCGGCGGCGGCCCTCACCGTGGTGGTCGCGCTGGTCCTCCTCAACCAACTGCTCTGCGCCGCCTACCTGCTGCGGGTGCACGACGGCGACCCCTCGTACGTCACCCGGTACCTGCCCGAGGGGTGGTTCGCCCAGCCGGTGGGGAACCCGGTGGTGGAGTGGCTGGCCGAACGGCTGCCGGTGCCCGGGCTGTTCGCGGTCACCGTGCTCCGGGTGCAGGCCTTCCTGGAGCTGCCCCTCGTGCTGTTCGCCTACGGCACGGTGCTGCGGCTGCTCAGCCCGGGGCTCTACCGCCGGCTGCTCGGCTCGCGGCCGCTGGTGTGGGCCGCCGCACTCTCCTACACGGCGGTCTTCTGCGTGGTCGAGCGGGACCTGCACAACCCGTGGACCGGGCAGGACCTGGTGGTGCGGGCGGCCTCCTGCCTGGTCACCCCGCTGATGGTCACCGCGCTGGCCCGGCGGGAGACCGGTGGGGAGCGGCGGCTCGGGGCGGTCGGACTGCTGGGATTCACGCTCGGGCTGTGGGCACTGGGGCAGCTGGTGCTGGTGGTCTACGACACCGCGCTGCTCTACAACCTTGGGCACCTGGGGGCACGGTGGCCCTCGCTGCTGCTCGCTCTGGTGGGGGTGTTCGGGGCCACCCGGGCGGTCGACCGGTGGCCGGGAGCGGACGGCGGGGAGACGGCCGCGGCACTGGAGGGGGTGCTGCGCTGGTCGCTGGCCTACTTCCTGGTGCCCGCGCTGGCCGTCCGCTACAGCGTGGCCTTCGGCACCCCGCTGCTCGGCGCGCTGGCCGGGGGGCTGGTCGGGGTGCTGGCGCTCCGTCAGGGGCTGGGCGGCCGGGCCGGTGCCGCGCTGCCGTGGCTGCTCGTCGGCGGGGCGGCCGGGCTGGTGGCCGCGTACCTGGCGGTGCGGGCGGTCACCGACGCCACCTACGAGTCGGCGCTGCTGCGGGCGATGGCGGTGCTGCTCGGCACGACCGCGCTGACCTGCTGGTTCGCGGACCGCGGGCGGGCTCAGCGGGCGGGCGGGGCCGCCAGCAGGTAGCGGTGTTCGGGGCGGCCGGTGTCGCCGTAGCGCAGGGAGAGGCGCAGGCGGCCGTCGCGTTCGAGCTGCTTGAGGTAGCGCTGGGCGGTGGAGCGGCTGAGACCGGTGCGGTCGGCGACGTCCTGGGCGGAGAGCGGGCCCGGGGTGCGGCGCAGGGCGGCCAGCACCAGGTCGGTGGTGGGGGCGGAGTGGCCCTTGGGGAGGGCGGGTCGCGGCGGGGTCGGCGGTGCGGAGGGTGGCGAACAGCCGGTCCACCTCGGCCTGGCAGGTCTCCCGGGCGGCCGGGCCGGTGAGGGCCTGGCGCAGCTCGGCGTAGGCGGTGAGCTTCTCCCGCAGTCCGGCGAAGGTGAACGGCTTGACCAGGTACTGCAGTGCGCCGTGCCGCATCGCGGCCTGGACCGTGGAGACGTCGCGGGCGGCGGTCACCATCATCACGTCGCAGCCGATCCCGGCGGACTGGAGGTCGCGGATCAGCTCCAGGCCGGTGCGGTCCGGGAGGTGATGGTCCAGCAGGATCAGGTCGGCCGGGGTGCGGCGGAGCGCGGCGGCGGCCTCGGCGGCGCTGTGGGCCTGCCCGGAGACCCGGAACCCGGGGACCTTGGCGACGTACGCGGCGTGCACCTGGGCCACCCGGAAGTCGTCGTCCACCACGAGCACGTCGATCACCGGGGGGCTCCTGCGGGGTGGGGGAGGGGGGAGGGGAGCGGGTTCGGGTGCTCCGCGGGCGGGGCGGTCAGCAGGGCCTCGGGTAGGTCGACGGCGAACTCCGCTCCGCCGGAGGCGGACCGTCCGACGGTCACCGAGCCGCCCGCGCGCTCGACCTGACGGCGGACCAGGGGGAGGCCGAGGCCGCGCGGGCGGTGGGCGGGGGCCCGTTTGCTGGTCCAGCCCTCCTCGAAGACCCGCTCGCGCAGGTCGGGCGGTACGCCCGGGCCGTCGTCGGAGACGGTCAGGCGCAGGCGCGGCCCGTCGGCGAGGAGGGAGACCTCCACCGAACGGGCCGCGGACTCCAGCGCGTTGTCGAGCAGGTTGCCGAGAACGGCGGCGAGCATCCGGGCGTCGGCCGCCGCGTCCGGCAGGTGGCTGTCCGGGGTGACCGTCAGCCGGGTGCCCCGTTCGGCGGCGACCGCGGTCTTGCCCGCGAGCAGCGCGGCCACGTGCGGGTCCTGGACCTGTCCGGCGATCCGGGCGGCCACCGCCGCCTGGGTGCCGGACTCCTCGCAGAGGTACTGGGCGGCCTGGTCGTGCAGGCCGAGCTCCAGCAGGCCGAGCAGGGTGTGCAGCCGGTTGGCGTGCTCGTGGTCCTGGGCCCGGAGGGCCTCGGTGAGGCTCCGGGTGTGGTCCAACTCGCGGACCAGCGACTCCAGTTCGGTGCGGTCGCGGAGGGTGGTGACGGCACCGCCGTCGGCGGTGGCCATCCGGTTCATCAGCAGCACCTGCTGACCCCGGACGGCGGGCAGGTCCGCCCCGGTGACCCGGCCGGCCAGCACGTCGGCGGGGCGGCCGGGCGGCAGCACCTCGTCCACCGGGCGCCCGGTGCAGTCCTCGGGGAGGGCCAGCAGGCGGCGGGCCTCGTCGTTGGCCAGCCGGATCCGGCCGCGGGCGTCCAGCGCCACCACGCCCTCGCGGATGCCGTGCAGCATCGCCTCCCGCTCGATCAGCAGGGCGGAGATGTCGGCCACCGCGATGTTGTGGGTGCGCCGCTTGAGCCGCCGGGCCAGCAGCAGGGTGGCGACCGTCCCGGCCACCAGGCCGGTGCCGGCGCAGAGGGCGATCCCGTCGGTCATGCCGAGCAGTTGACGGCGGATCGACCGGTCGCTGATCCCGACCGAGACCTCGCCGACGATCCGGCCGTCGGCCAGCCGCAGCGGCACCTTGCCCCAGGCGGTGCGCCCGAGGGTGCCGTGCTGGATGGCGGTGACGCTCCGTCCGTTCAGCGCGGGCTCCGGGTCGGTGGAGACCCGCTGGCCGATCCGGGCCGGATCGGTGTGGGAGAGCCGCAGCCCGGCCGCGTCGGTGACCACCACGAAGCTGGCGTCGGTGGCCAGGCGGATCTGCTCGGCGTTGCGCTGGACGGTCGCGGAGTCCCGCTCGGCGGCGGCCAGGGCGATGGTCTCGTCGGCGGCGGTGGCCTGGGCGATGGACAGCGCCCGGGCCATCGCGTCCCGGTCCAGCTCGTGGCTGACCGGGGCGAGCAGCAGCCCGGCGGTCAGCGCCGTCACGCCGAGGGTGACCACGGTCTGGCCGAGCAGCAGTTGGGCGAAGACCCGGCGCGGCCAGTGCGGACGTCTCATCCGGGGCTCCTCTCCTCTCTCCGGGACGGCGCAGGTGACGGGCACCCTACGTTCGTCCTCGCGTCCTGTCAGCCCCCGTCCGCCGAGTATCCGGAAGCAGAACGAGCAGAACAGCCCCCTGTGCGCAGAACCCGCGCAACGCCCGCAAGCCTCCCGGCCCCGGCCCGCCCGCTCCTAGCCTCCCGGAGCACCGCACCACCACCCACCCGTGGAGGCCAGAGACCCATGAGCAGTACCCCGCCGGCGATCGAGCTGATCGGCGCCACCAAACGCTTCCGGACCCCGTCCGGCTCCCTGCACACCGCCGTCCACAGCCTCGACCTGGCGGTCGCCCCGGGCGAGTTCGTCGCCGTGGTCGGCCCGACCGGCTGCGGCAAGTCCACCACGCTGACCCTGGTCAGCGGGCTCGAGGAGCCCACCGAGGGCGAGGTGCTGGTGCACGGCCGCCCGGTCACCGGGATCGACCCCGAGGTCGGGTTCGTCTTCCAGCAGGACGCCGTCTTCCCCTGGCGGACGGTGCTCTCCAACGTCGCGGCCGGCCCCCGGTTCCGGGGCGTGCCCGCCGCCGAGGCGAAGGAGCGGGCCAGGGACTGGCTGGCCCGGGTCGGCCTGGCCGCCTTCGAGGACCGCTACCCGCACCAGCTCTCCGGCGGCATGCGCAAGCGCGTCGCGCTGGCCCAGACCCTGGTCAACGACCCGCGGGTGCTGCTGATGGACGAACCGTTCTCGGCCCTGGACGTGCAGACCAGGGCGCTGATGTCCGATCAGCTGCTGGAGCTGTGGGCCGGCACCGGCTCCTCGGTGGTCTTCGTCACCCACGACCTGGACGAGGCGATCGCGCTCGCCGACCGGGTGGTGGTGATGACGGCGGGCCCCGCCACCGTCAAGGAGGTCTTCACCGTGGACCTGCCCCGGCCGCGCACCGTCGAGGCCGTCCGCCTGCAACCCCGCTTCGTCGAGCTGTACCGGGAGATCTGGGCCTCCCTCGGCGAGGAGGTCCGGATCACCCGTGAACGAGGTGCCGAACGAGGAGCCGACCGTGCAGCCTGACACCCTCACCCCGCCCGCCGCCGCTCCGGCCGCCGCCGGCTCCCGCACCGAGGCCCGCGAACGGGCCGCCCGGCAGCGCCGCCTGGGCGTCGCCGGGGCCCGCGCCGCCGTGCTGGCGGGCTTCCTCGGCCTCTGGGAGCTGGCCGCCCGCACCGGGGTCGTCGACCCGTTCAACTTCTCCCAGCCGTCCCGGATCTGGGCCCAGATCTGGCAGTGGACCACCCACGGCACCGCACAGGGCTCGCTCGGCGAGCAGATCGGCTACACCCTCTACGAGGCCCTCACCGGCTGGGTGGTAGGCGTGGTCGGCGGCGTGCTGCTGGGCATCGCGCTCGGCCGGGTCCGCTTCCTGGCGGACGTGTTCGGCCCCTACATCAAGGTGCTCAACGCGATCCCCAGGATCGTGCTGGCCCCGATCTTCCTGATCTGGTTCGGCCTCGGCCCGGCCTCCAAGGTGGCCTCCGCCGTGGTGCTGGTCTTCTTCCCGGTCTTCTTCAACGCCTTCCAGGGCGCCCGCGAGGTGGACCGCAACCTGATCGCCAACGCCCGCATCCTGGGCGCCTCCAACCGCCAGGTCACCTTCCGGGTGGTCATCCCGGCCGCCACCAGCTGGATCTTCACCAGCCTGCACGTCTCCTTCGGCTTCGCCCTGATCGGCGCCATCGTCGGCGAGTACATCGGCGCCACCAAGGGCCTCGGCCTGCTGGTCGCGGCCGCCCAGGGCACCTTCAACGCGGCCGGGGTGTACGCGGCGATGACCATCCTCGCCGTGGTCGCCCTGCTCACCGAGGGGCTGCTCACCTTCGCCGAGAAGCGGCTCTTCCGCTGGAAGCCGGCCGACTCCGGCGACGGCCGCTGACGCCCCCTCACCTCCTCGTCGAAAGGCACCCACCCGTGCGCAGAACCGCTCTCCTCGCCGCCGCCCTGCTGCTCACCCTCACCGCCTGCGCCAACGAGGCCTCCTCCTCGCACAGCGCCGGCTCCGGTCCGGTGGTCGAGGGCCCCAAGGTCAAGATCATGGTCGGCGGGCTGGACAAGGTGATCTACCTGCCCGCCATGCTCACCCAGCGGCTCGGCCACTTCGCCGAGGCCGGGGTCAACGTCGAACTCCTCACCGAGCCCGCCGGGGTGAACGCCACCACCGCCCTGCTCGCCGGGGACGTGCAGGGCGCCGTCGGCTTCTACGACCACACCATCGACCTCCAGGCCAAGGGCAAGGAGGTGCAGTCGGTGGTCCAGTTCTCCCAGGCACCCGGCGAGGTCGAGGTGGTCTCGGCCAAGCAGGCCGGGGCGATCCGCAGCGGCGCCGACTTCAAGGGCAAGAAGCTCGGCGTCACCAGCATCGGCTCCTCCACCGACTTCCTCACCAAGTACCTGGCCGTCAAGAACGGCGTCGCGGTCAGCGAGTTCAGCCCGATCGCGGTCGGCGCCGGGCAGACCTTCATCGCCGCCATGCAGCAGGGCTCGATCGACGCCGGGATGACCACCGACCCGACCGTGGCCAACGTCCTGGCCAAGCAGATCGGCACCGTGCTCTACGACATGCGCACCCCCGAGGGCTCGCGCGCCGCCCTCGGCGGCCTCTACCCCTCCTCCTCGCTCTACATGAACACCGCCTGGGTCCAGCAGAACAAGGAGACCGTGCAGAAGCTGGCGAACGCCTTCGTGAAGACCCTCAGGTGGATGAACACCCACACCCCCGAGGAGATCGCCGCCAAGATGCCCGCCGACTACGCCCAGGGCGGCGCCGAGCAGTACGCGGCGGCGATCAAGGCCACCCTGCCGATGTTCACCACCGACGGGGTGATGCCGCCGGAGGGGCCGAAGACGGTGCTCGCGGTGCTCGGCGCCTTCCACCCGGACGTCCAGGGCAAGGAGGCGTCGATCGACCTGGCCCGTACCTACACCACGGAGTTCGTCTCCAAGGCCGGCTGAGGGTCGGACGGGGGCAGACGGGTGTCAGCCGAGGTCGGCCAGGGCGGTCAGCGAGGTGACGTCCATCCGGGACGGCGTGGCCGCGGCCTTGCCGCAGCTCTCCGCCCGGGGCGGCTCGCTCACCCCCGCCGTCACCTCGGCCCGCCAGGTCCGGCCGTCCTGGTGACGGACCGTCACCCACCAGCCCTCGCCGTCCCGCTCCTGGTCCACCGTCAGGGCGTCGGCGGCGCTCTCGCCGGTCAGCAGCCGCACCGCCTGCTCGGCGGCCTGGCCCGGCCGGTCCCAGTACGAGCGGCCGCGCGAGAACTCCGGCACCACGTGGCCGACGGCGGTGGCCGCCAGCACCTCCTTGGCGGCCGTGGGGCTCAGCCGCCCGTACGCGTAGCCGAACGGGAGCACCAGCATGGTGGGGGAGAAGCGGTGCCCGCCCAGGTGGGTCACCTCCCACACCTCCGCGTGCCCGGCCGCGGCCAGCTCGGCCGCCAGCGGGCGGCCGAGCAGCGCGCAGCACCGGTCCCGGCGGCCGTTGGTGCACACCAGGGCCAGCGGGTCGCCGCGGTGCTCGGCGCCGAAGTTGCCGTGCTCGCCCGCCCCCAGGGCGGCGAAGTCCAGGGCGAGCAGCTCCGCCGGATCGGCCACGCCGGTGCGGCGCACCCAGGAGCGGCCCGGAGCGGTGTGCGCGAGGACCACCTCGTGCCGGGCGGTCCCCAGGCGGTCCGCGTGCCGGCCGGGCCGCCGGATCAGTGCCACCCGGACCCCGGTGCCCGCGGCCGCCGCGTCCAGCGCCCGGCCTACCGCCGGGTCCAGGTGACTCTCCGTCAGGGCCTTCGCGCCCCAGGGGCCGGCCTGTTCCACCAACAGCCAGGTCGTCGCGGTGGCCGCCGTCGCGGACAGCGGCTCGGTCAGTTCGCGGGACAGCGTCGCACAAGTGCTCACGCCGGTAAGGCTACCCTTCCCCGCCTCCCGGCCGCAGTGAGTACGAACTTGTTCCGTCGGATCCCGGCGGCGACGACGGGAGGGCGGCACCGGTGATCCGGTACCGCCCTCCCGTTCGCGTCAGGCCGTCGGCCCGCTCGGCCAATCGGCCCCTCAAGCCCTCAGGCCCTCAGGCCCTCAGGCCGTCGGCCCGCTCACCGCGGCGACGGTGCCGGTGACCGGGGTGCCCGAGCCGTCGCGGCGCGGATCGCGCTCCGGGAGGTCGACCGGAGCGCCGTTGGCGGTGCAGGCACGGGCCGGGGCCGGGCCGGCCCAGGCGAAGGCCAGGCCGTCCTCGCCGCGGAGGAAGCGCTGCACCCGGACGCCGCCGGTGGCGCGCCCCTTGCGCGGGTAGAGCTCGAAGGGCGTGACCTTCCAACTGCTGTGCTCAGAACCGGAGAGCGTGCCCGAGGCGGCGGCCACCGAGACCACCACCGCGTCCGCGGCCGGGTCCACCGCGGTGAAGGAGAGCACCCGGGCGCCGTCGGCGAGCTTGACGCCCGCCATGCCGCCCGCCGGGCGGCCCTGCGGGCGGACCTGGCCGGCCGGGTAGCGCAGCAGCTGGGCGTCCGAGGTCATGAACACCAGGTCCTCCTCGCCGGTGCGCAGCTCCACCGCACCGACCACCTCGTCGCCGTCCTTGAGCGCGATGACCTCGAACTCGTCCTTGTTGGCGGGCCACTCGGGCACCACCCGCTTCACCACGCCCTGCACCGTGCCCAGCGCCAGACCCGGCGAGGACTCGTCCAGCGTGGTCAGCGCGATCACCCGCTCACCGTCGTCCAGGCGGAGGAACTCGCCCACCGCCGCACCCCCGGCCAGCGAGAACGACGGCGAGGGCGGCAGCGCCGGCAGGTCGATCACCGGCAGCCGCAGCACCCGCCCGGCCGTCGTCACCGCCCCGACGTCGGCCCGCGCGGTGGCCGGCACCGCCGACACCACCACGTCCTGCTTGGAGCGCGTCCCGGAGAACTCCACCGGCTCGCCGTCCGCCGTCCGGGCCAGCAGGCCCGTCGCCGACAGCAGCACCCGGCACGGATCGTCCGCGACCTCCAGCGGCACCGCCAGCGAGGCGGCCGGGGCCGCCCCGGCCTCCAGCAGCACGGTGCGCCGCTCGGTGCCGAACTGCTTCGCCACCGCCGCGAGTTCGCCCGAGACCACACTGCGCAGCTTGCTGTCCGAGTCCAGGATCTCGGTCAGCTCCGCGATCTCCGTCAGCAGCTTGGCCTGCTCGTCCTCCAGCTCCACCCGGTCGAAGCGGGTGAGGCGGCGCAGCGGGGTGTCCAGGATGTACGCGGTCTGCGTCTCCGACAGCGAGAAGCGCTCGATCAGCCGCTCCTTCGCCTGCGTCGCGTTGTCGCTGGAGCGGATGATCGCGATGACCTCGTCGATGTCCACCAGCGCGACCAGCAGGCCCTCGACCAGGTGCAGCCGCTCCTGCCGCTTGCGGCGGCGGAAGTCGCTGCGCCGCCGGACCACCGTGAACCGGTGGTCGACGTAGACCTCCAGCAGCTCCTTCAGGCCCAGCGTCAGCGGCTGGCCGTCCACCAGCGCCACGTTGTTGATGCCGAAGGTCTCCTCCATCGGCGTCAGCTTGTAGAGCTGCTCCAGCAGCGCCTCGGGAACGAAACCGTTCTTCACCTCGATGACCAGGCGCAGACCGTGCTCACGGTCCGTCAGGTCCTTGACGTCGGCGATGCCCTGGAGCTTCTTGGCGCCGACCAGGTCCTTGATCTTGCCGATCACCTTCTCCGGGCCGACGCTGAACGGCAGCTCGGTGACCACGATGCCCTTGCGACGGGCCGTCACCGCCTCGATCGAGACCGTCGCCCGGATCTTGAAGGTGCCGCGGCCCGACTCGTACGCGTCCCGGATGCCCGACAGGCCGACGATCCGCCCGCCGGTCGGCAGGTCCGGGCCCGGCACGAAGCGCATCAGCGTCTCGAGGTCCGCCTGCGGGTGCTTGATCAGGTGCCGGGCGGCGGCCACCACCTCCGCCAGGTTGTGCGGCGGCATGTTGGTCGCCATGCCGACCGCGATGCCGGTGGCGCCGTTGACCAGCAGGTTCGGGAACGCGGACGGCAGGACCGTCGGCTCCTGCTCGCTGCCGTCGTAGTTCGGCCCGAACTCGACGGTGTCCTCGTGGATCGACTCCACCATCGCCATCGAGGCGGCCGTCAGCCGCGACTCGGTGTACCGCATCGCGGCCGGCGGGTCGTCGTTCCCCAGCGAACCGAAGTTCCCGTGTCCGTCGATCAGCGGCAGCCGCATCGAGAACGGCTGCGCCATCCGGACCACGGAGTCGTAGATCGAGGCGTCGCCGTGCGGGTGCAGACGGCCCATCACCTCGCCCACCACACGGGCGCACTTGACGTGCGCGCGGTCCGGGCGCAGGCCCATCTCGTTGGCCTGGTACAGGATCCGGCGGTGCACCGGCTTCAGGCCGTCGCGCGCGTCGGGCAGGGCGCGGGAGTAGATGACCGAGTAGGCGTACTCCAGGAAGGAGCCCTGCATCTCGTCCACCACGTCCACGTCGAGGATGCGCTCCTCGTAGTCTCCGGGCGGCGGGGTGGGCGAACTGCGGCGGGCCATCGCGGCTTGGCTCCCTTGCGTCTCTGACGGTACTTCGGTAAACGTCCGGGCTCGGCGCCGGGGTACGGCGCCCCCCATTGTGAACCCTAAGGCTGACAGCCCCAGTCAACCCCCTCCCCCCTGACGCCGCGTCCGCCCGTGGCGAACGCACCGTTGGCGCGGGCACAACCGGACGCGCCGTGCGTTGCACCAGAATGAGGAACGGCATCCCTGCCACCCGGACCAGCCGTCCGGCCGCGACCGACCGAAGACGGGAAGGACCCAGCATGGCCAACCCGGCCCCCGCCTCCACCCGAGGACTCGCCATCACCGAGCACCGCCTGGCCAACGGCCTGCGCGTGGTGCTCTCCGAGGACCACCTCACCCCGGTGACCGCCGTCTGCCTCTGGTACGACGTCGGCTCCCGCCACGAGGTGAAGGGGCGCACCGGCCTGGCCCACCTCTTCGAGCACCTGATGTTCCAGGGCTCCGCCAACGTCTCCAACAACGGCCACTTCGAACTGGTCCAGGGCGCCGGCGGCTCGCTCAACGGCACCACCAGCTTCGAGCGCACCAACTACTTCGAGACCATGCCCGCCCACCAACTGGAGCTCGCGCTCTGGCTGGAGGCCGACCGGATGGGCTCCCTGCTGGCCGCCCTCGACGACACCTCGATGGAGAACCAGCGCGACGTCGTCAAGAACGAGCGCCGCCAGCGCTACGACAACGTGCCCTACGGCACCGCCTTCGAGAAGCTCACCGCGCTCTCCTTCCCGGACGGCCACCCGTACCACCACACCCCGATCGGCTCCATGGCCGACCTGGACGCCGCCACGCTGGAGGACGCCCGCGCGTTCTTCCGCACCTACTACGCGCCCAACAACGCGGTGCTCTCCATCGTCGGCGACCTCGACCCCGAGCAGACCATCGCCTGGGTCGAGAAGTACTTCGGCACCATCCCCGCCCACGACGGCAAGCAGCCCCCGCGCGACGGCACCCTGCCCGGGGTGATCGGCGCCGAGGTCCGCGAGCTGGTCCGCGAGGACGTCCCCTCCCGCGCCCTGATGGCCGCCTACCGCCTGCCGCACGACGGCACCCGCGAGGCCGACGCCGCCGACCTGGCGCTCACCATCCTCGGCTCCGGCGAGTCCAGCCGGCTCTACAACCGGCTGGTCCGCCGCGACCGCACCGCCGTCTCGGCCGGCTTCGGCCTGCTCCGCCTGGCCGGCGCCCCCTCGCTCGGCTGGCTCGACGTCAAGACCTCCGGCGACGCCACCATCGCCCAGATCGAGACCGCCGTCGACGAGGAGCTCGCCCGCTTCGCCGCCGAGGGCCCCACCGCCGAGGAGCTCGAGCGGGCCCAGGCCCAGATCGAGCGCGAATGGCTCGACCGCCTCACCACCGTGGCCGGCCGCGCCGACGAACTCTGCCGCTACGCCGTCCTGTTCGGCGACCCCAAGCTGCTCAACGAGGCGCTCGGCAAGGTCCTCGACGTCACCGCCGAGGAGGTCAAGGCCGTGGCCGCCGCCCGCCTGCGGCCCGACAACCGCGCCGTGCTGGTCTACGAACCCACCGCGGGCGACTCCGACGACGCTGCCGCTGACGACACCCAGGACGAGGAGGCGGCGGCATGACCGACCCCACCCCCACCATGACCTTCCACCCCAAGCCGACCGCCGGCGACCCGAGCCCGTGGGCCTTCCCGGCCCCCGAGCGGTCCGTCCTCGGCAACGGCCTCACGGTGCTGGACTGCCACCGCCCCGGCCAGCAACTGGTCGCCGTGGAGATCCAGTTGGACGCCCCGCTGGCCGCCGAACCCGACGGCCTCGACGGCATCGCCAACATCCTCGCCCGCGCCCTCAGCGAGGGCACCGACACCCTCACCGCCGAGCAGTTCGCCGGCGAGCTCGAGCGGGCCGGCGCCACCCTGGACGCCCACGCCGACCACCCCGGCATCCGGGTCTCCCTCGAAGTCCCCGCCTCCCGCCTGGAGCGCGGCCTCAGCCTGGTCGCCGACGCCCTGCGCGCCCCCGCCCTCCCCGAGGACGAGATCGAGCGCCTGGTCGCCAACCGCCTCGACGAGATCCAGCACGAGCAGGCCAACCCGGCCCGCCGCGCCGCCAAGGCCCTCTACGCCGAGCTCTTCGAGGAGGCCGACCGCCTCTCCCGCCCGCGCAGCGGCACCGCCGACACGGTCAAGAACATCACCCGGGCCGCCGTCCACGCCTTCTACGCCGCGCACGTCCGCCCCTCCACCGCCACCGCGGTCGTGGTCGGCGACCTCACCGGCATCGACCTCCCCGCCCTGCTGGAGGCCACCCTCGGCCAGTGGACCGGCACCGCCGTCGAGCCCAGCGCGCACGCCGCCGTCACCGCCGACGACACCGGACGGGTCGTCATCGTCGACCGGCCCGGATCGGTCCAGACCCAGCTGCTCATCGGCCGGATCGGCCCCGACCGCCACTCCGCCGACTGGGCCGCCCAGATCCTCGGCACCTACTGCCTCGGCGGCACCCTCACCTCCCGCCTGGACCGCGTCCTGCGCGAGGAGAAGGGCTACACCTACGGCGTGCGGGCCTTCGCCCAGCCGCTGCGCTCCAACGCGGCCGGCACCGGCCGCTCCCTGCTCGCCATCAGCGGCTCGGTGGACACCGCCTCCACCGCCCCCGCCCTGGCCGACACCTGGACCATCCTGCGCACCCTCGCCGCCGAGGGCCTCACCGACGCCGAGCGCGACGAGGCCGTGCAGTTCCTGGTCGGGGTCGCCCCGCTCAAGTTCGAGACGGCCGGATCGGTGGCCGCCACCCTGGCCGACCAGGTCGAGCAGTACCTGCCCGACGACTACCAGGCCGAGGTCTACCGGCAGCTCGCCGCCCTCGGCACCGACGCCGCCACCTCGGCCGTCGTCGCCGCCTTCCCGCCGGACCGGCTGGTCACCGTGCTGGTCGGCGACGCCTCCGCGTTCGCGGACGCGGTACGGGAGTTGGGGATCGGCGAGGTCACCGTGGTGAGCTGACGCACTGTCGGCACGCGGCCCGGTGGAGCCCTTTCGGCTCCGCCGGGCCGTCTTTTATTTCGTTGTGCCGCTGTCGGTGGCTGTGGCTAGATTGCTCCCGTCGCCACACGGGCGGCCATCGAGCACGGGAGAGGAGGCGGTCACCATGCGGGTCGAGCGACGAACTGGCTCCCCGAGGCCGTACTTCCCCTGTGCGGCTCTCTGAGCCCTCTCGGTCTTCCCCGAGCCACGCCGGAAGCTTCGCGTGGCAGTTCGTTCTCCTTACGCTTGAACCAGCCGACCCGTGGAGGTCGTTCACCATGTCGTACACCGAAGTCCCCGGCATCCGCGTCCCGATCCGGATGTGGACCAACCCCTCGACGGTCGAGGGCGCCGCGATGCAGCAGCTCCGCAACATCAGCTCCCTCCCGTGGCTGCACGGCCTCGCCGTGATGCCGGACGTGCACCTCGGGAAGGGCGCCACGGTCGGGTCGGTCATCGCCATGAAGGGCGCGGTCTGCCCGGCGGCGGTCGGCGTCGACATCGGGTGCGGGATGAGCGCGGTGAAGACCTCGCTCACGAAGAAGGACCTGCCCGACGACCTGTCGCGGCTGCGCTCGAAGATCGAGCAGGCCATCCCGGTGGGGCGTGGGCTGCACTCGGATCCGATCGATCCGGGCAAGCTCCACGGCTTCGCCACGGCGGGCTGGGACGACTTCTGGCAGCGCTTCGACGGGGTCGCTCCGGAGGTGAAGTGGCGGCGCGAGCGGGCCATGCAGCAGATGGGGACGCTCGGCAGCGGAAATCACTACCTCGAACTGCTGTTCGATACTGAGGGGTCGATCTGGCTGACGCTGCACTCCGGGTCGCGGAACATCGGCAAGGAGC
Source organism: Kitasatospora albolonga (assembly GCF_039535905.1). Taxonomy (GTDB): domain Bacteria; phylum Actinomycetota; class Actinomycetes; order Streptomycetales; family Streptomycetaceae; genus Kitasatospora; species Kitasatospora albolonga. The sequence continues at coordinate 31,525 of NZ_BAAAYB010000069.1, forward strand.
TGGCGGAGCATCACATGGGCGTCGCCCGTGGACTTCCGCACAACCAGGGACTGGTCGACCGTGACCTGGCGGTCTTCATCTCGGACACCCCGCAGATGGCGGCCTACCGTTCGGACCTGTTCTGGGCGCAGGAGTACGCCAAGTACAACCGTGCGCTGATGATGGCCCTGTTCAAGGACGTCGTCCGGCGGGAGCTCCCGAAGGCCAAGGTCGCGTTCGAGCCGGAGATCAGCTGCCACCACAACTACGTGGCGGAGGAGCAGTACGACGGCGTCGACCTGCTGGTCACCCGCAAGGGCGCGATCCGGGCCGGCGGCGGAGAGTACGGGATCATCCCGGGCTCGATGGGCACCAGTTCGTACATCGTCCGCGGCCTCGGCAACGCGGCGGCGTTCAACTCGGCCTCGCACGGCGCCGGTCGGAAGATGAGCCGGACGGCGGCGAAGAAGAAGTTCACCGCGCAGGACCTGGCAGACCAGACCAAGGGCGTCGAGTGCCGCAAGGACAGCGGCGTGGTGGACGAGATCCCGGGCGCCTACAAGTCCATCGAGAAGGTGATGGACCAGCAGCGCGACCTCGTCGAGGTGGTGGCTCAGCTCAAGCAGCTCATCTGCGTGAAGGGTTGACGGATCAGGCCAGGGGGCGCGGGAAGCGCACCCTGGCCTTTTTCGGTCCTTGGACGCGCCAGCGGCGCATCTGGCAGCTCTGGACCGTGCGGTTCAGCAGGACGGCGGCCTCCGCCGGGTCCGCTGTGGCGAGGAGGAGTTCGGTCTCCTCGTCGGTCCAGGAGCGGCGATTGTTCCTCCGCACGCCAGCAGGTCGGACCCACGTCGTGACCGCCTGTGCCGCCGCGAGCTTCCGCGGCAGGGCCAGGCAGCCGGGGTGGTAGAGGTCGCTCGTGATGGTGACGGCGTCCTCCCGGGTGATGCAGATGTTGTAGATGTCGTCGCGTGCGTTGCGGTTGAGGATGCGGCGCTGGCCGGTAAGGCGCTCGGCGTAGGCCAAGAAGTACGCGACGACGGCGTCGCTCTTGGTGGTGAGGCTGATGAACGGCAGGTCTCGGCCGGTCCGGCCCAGGGAACCGTCGGCGTCCACCAGGCCGCGCAGGTAGTCGCGTTCGGAGTGCGGGGCCGTGGGTGGGGCTATGGTGTCCGACTTCCGGCCGGGCGGTAGGCCAAGGCTCTGGAGCGTTTCGCGGAATTCGCGGGCGCAGACCGTCCAGACGACCGACGTGTGTTCGGCGGCGAAGTTGGTGCTGCGGGTGCGGTACCTGATCGAGCTGTTGTAGGGGCAGAGGCGCTGGAACTCCTCCAGGAGCGGGGCGTCGCGGGCGGACAGCTCCACCGACAGCCGGCCCTTGTTGCCGGGGCCCTGGTGGAGGTGGCCGTCGGCCTGGAGGAAGCCGAACATGTAGGCGTGCTCGGGGCGTTCGAGGTCGAAGTCGTTCATGGTGCCCAGGGTGGGCGTCGGGGAGGAGCCTCGTTCCCGGAAGCGACTCGGGCCACGCGATCGGATGGATTGGCTAAAGGCGATTTGTCCGCTTAGCCGAGCTGGAGCGCCGTCATGTAGACCGCCGTGCCCGCCAGGACGCTCAGCAGGGCGCTGCGCCGCCAGAGTTGGAGTCCGACCGTGGTGGTCAGGCCGGCGGTGGCGGGGAGGGCGGTGGCGGCGGTGGTGCCGTGGAGGGTGTAGACGGCGAGGATGACCATCACGCCGGCGGGCATGGCGGTGGAGAGGTAGGTGAGGAAGGGGGAGTCGCGGAGGCGGCCGAGCAGGAGGAAGGGGGCGGCGCGGAGGGCGAGGGTGACGGCGAGCATCACCAGGAGGCCGGTCAGGAGGTTAGCGGTCACTGGGCACGGCGGCGGCTCCTGAGGGTGTGGCGGACGGCGAGGGCGGCGACGTAGAGGCCGAGGGCGACGGCCAGCAGTTGGCCGGGGGCGATCAGCAGGGCGGTCAGCGCGGAGAGCAGCCCGAGGACCGGGCCGGGGATGTCGCGGGTGGCGCGGTAGCCCTCGACGGCGAGGGACCGCGATCAGGGCGGTGAGGGTGAACTCCAGTCCTTCCAGGCCGGCCGGGAGGGCGGAGCCGAGCAGGGCGCCGAGCAGACCGCCCGTCACCCAGTAGGCCTGGCACAGGGCCTGGATGCCGAGCACGTAGCCCGAGGAGAGCGTCTCGGCCGGCTTGGTGGCGGTGAGGGCGTAGGCCTCGTCGGTCAGCGAGTAGACGCTGTAGGCCTTGCCGAGCCGGCCCCGGACGCGGTGCAGCGGGAAGGAGAGCCCGTAGAAGACGTGCCGGAAGTTGACCAGGAAGGTCGTCATGGCGAGCGAGGCGAGCGGGGTGACGGCGAGCAGCAGGCCGATGGCCAGGAACTCCACCGAGCGGCGTAGATCAGCACCGAGAAGAGCGGGGCCCACCACCAGCGTAGCCGCTCTGGGTGAGCAGCACGCCGAAGGCCAGCCCGAGCGGGAAGATCCCGATGCCCACGCCGAGGGTGTCCCGGAGGGCGGCGCGGGGCGGGACGAGCGGCGGTGCGGGCAGTGGTGCGGGTGGCGGGGCGGTGGCGGTCATCCCGGCACCGTAGGCGGTGCGGCCGTCCGAATGCGAACGGCATTTCGACTGGTGGGACGCGTGCTCGCACAATGGCCGGGTGGACTACCAGCAGCTCTTGCACCAGGCGATGGCGACCGCGCTGAGCGCGCCCGAGCGCGGCCGGCCGGCCGACTACATCCCGGCCCTGGCGGCGGTCGACCGACGGGCGTTCGGCATGGCCATCGCGACGGTGGACGGTGAGGTGTACGGCGCGGGGGACTGGGAGACGCCGTCTCGGTGCAGAGCGTCCTCAAGCTGTTCACCCTGGCGCTGGCCCTCGCCGAGGGCGGGGAGGACGGCGACGCGCTGTGGCGGCGGGTCGGCCGGGAGCCGTCCGGCAATCCGTTCAACTCGCTGGTGCAGCTGGAGACGGAGCAGGGCATCCCGCGCAACCGTTCATAAACGCCGGCGCCCTGGTGTGACGGACCGTCTGCTGGAGCTGACCGGGGACGCGGTCGGCGCGGTGCGGGACTTCCTGCGGGCGGAGTCGGGCACGAGGCGATCGAGGTGGACGACGACACTCCCTGGTGAAGACGCGGCAGAGACAGGCAAGGGAACGGATAACGCGGCGATAGGAGCCACTTACGCCAGCTACGGGAACCTGCGCAAAACGGGTGGAGGAGCGTGAGGGAGAATACTAAACGCAGAACGTGAGTGATCCGCAGACGCTGCCGGGAACTGGCAGCGGGGGGGAGGTTCAGGCCCGGAAAGCGCGGTGAGGCGGAAGGCGTCACGGCTCTGAGGACAGGAGCGAGGCGAAGCGGTTCGTGACAAGCAGGTGCTGACCGAACTGCGGCCGACGAAGCGCCCGTGGGGAGTTCGCCTTCCGGGTAGGGATCCCAGGCAAGAGCGGGGTCGGCCGGCGGGATCCTGGACAGGGGATGCCGGGGCGACGCCGGGGGTCATGAGTGTGGAGACCGGGGATGGACAAGGCGGGGAAAATAGGTTTTGCATGAGGTGGCGGACGATTGGACGCGATGGAAACACGGCCAAGGGGTGGCGGTGTTCTGAGGTAAGGGCGCAAAGGAAAGGGAGCGAGCACGACGGATGAACGGTGCGCGAGCCACGTCGGATGAGGCGTCAGGCGGAGGGGAGCTCGTCCCAGGCCCGACTGGACCAGCACTTCGCCCAGGAGGTCCAGCGCATCGCAGAGCAATCCCTTTGCCGTCGTGTCACGTCGCCCCAAGGGACGAACGGGTCAGCACAGACCTGGGCGCCCGAAGGCACAGATAAGTGCACCGAATGGAGGACAGAGCGTGACCGGGTGCCAGACAATCCTGGGCGATGGTGTACGGGGCAAGCAACGCGGTCGCGCCCGCGACAGAAGACGGGAGGCGGGACGGCGTGCAGGCCCTCGCCAAACCGATGGTGGACGCTGCGCCCGCTCAGCCATGTGACGTGCCTTTCAGGTGGTGCTGGTGAGCTGGGTCTGTCTAGACCAGCCCCCCCTGTCGACATGCAAACTGGGCGAGGTCCCGCGCCGCATGCGGACTCTTTGGTGGCCAAAGTCCCACCCGCCGGGACCACCCGCGTGCCGGCAGGCTCGCCGGGGCGAAGGCGTGAGGGGGCCGCTGCGCGGAGCCGGGGGGAGGGCGGGGGAGGGCCCGGGCCGAGCGGAAGCGCAGGCGGGGCCCGCCGGGCGCCGCCGGGGTGAGAGGCCTGCATCGGTGGAGGCCGGGAGCGTCTAACTGACGCTGTGGAAGACCGGTGCGCCGCACGGCGACGAGCACAGCTACCCCAAGCACTGGGAGGCCGACGTCCTGCTGCGCGACGGCGGCACGGCCCCGGATCCGCCGATCACCGAGGCCGACGCCGACCGGCTGGTGGAGTTCTACGAACAGGTCTCGACCAGTCGAAAGTACTTCCGGTTCTTCGCGCCGTACCCCGGCTCTCCGACAAGGACGTCCGCCGGCTTCACCACCACGACTACGTCAACCGGGTCGGCCTGCCGTCGGGTAGAGGGACGCTTCACGGCCAACGTCCGCTACGACCGGATCGACCCGCACGGCCGCCCCTCGTCACCGGGACGGAAGCAGAGTTAGGCCTTCCTGGTGAAGGACACCCAACAGAGCCGCGGCGTGGCCCGGCGCTGCCTGGAGCACATCGCGGCCCGTCAGGCCCCAGGAGCGCGGCATCCGCCGATTCCAAGCCGAGGTGCTGCGGAGAACAGGAAGATGGTGAAGGTCCTCACAAGACAGCGGGCTACTCCAGCGACGGTCATTCGACCGACGGCCCCCCCTTTGGTGAACCTCGGAGTTCGACATGGAGCCCACCGACCTCCGCGCTGCGGTGATCGGGCCCGCGAGCACGCGGCCGAGGCGCGTTCGGTGCAGCGGCTGCTGACGCCCCGTTTCGGTCGCGGTGATCGGGGTCCTCCCGCCAGCCGCAGTCGTCGGCGATCGCTGCTGCGCAACCTGCGCGGCGGCGGCTTCGCGTGCCGAGCTGTTCGCGTCGAAAACCGGGAACGCGGAGCCGGGCACCCCGATCGACGGCGTGCCCAGCCACCGCCTCGGTGCTGGAGATCCCTGGCACGTAGACCTGGCCCGGTGATCGCCTCCCGGCCCCCGCCGCTTGCCCGCAGGCCGTCGCGCGAGTGCGGGGCGCACGGCGTGCAGGGCGGGTGGTGGGTCACGCCTGGCTCCGCGGAGACCGTTCCGGATGTGGCGGAGCCGCCAGCGGGCCCTGGTGCGCCAGGCCCGGGCGGACGGCCATGCGGGTGATCGGGCCGAACGCCTTCGGCCTGGTGAACACCGATCCCGAGCGGCCGCTTGAACGCCATCGCTCTCCCCGGCGCTGCCCGGCGCGGGCCCGTTCGGCCTGTTCTGCCAGTCCGGGGACGATCGGGGTGGCGCGCTGGAGACCGCGCACCGCCGGGGCCTGGGGATCTCCTCCTTCGCCTCTCGGCAACCGCGCCGACGTCTCCCGGCAACGACTGGCTGCAGTCCACTGGATGACGATCCCGGGGCGACCGCAAGGTGGTGCTGCCTACTGACCGGAAGTCCTTCGCAACCCCGGAAGTTCACCCGGATCCGCCCGGCCCCTCGCCGCGAGGCAAGCGGTGGTGGTGGTCAAGGGCCCGGCACACCCGGCAGCC
>NZ_BAAAYB010000070.1:0-15906 GCF_039535905.1 Kitasatospora albolonga
TGGGCCCGAGGAAGCCGTAGATCTCGCCGGCCGCCACGGAGAGGTCGAGGCCGCGTACGGCGTCGACGGCGGCGGCCTTGCGGGACTGGTAGGACTTGCGCAGCCCCGTGGTCTCGATCAAAGCCAGAACTCCCGTACAGGGGTGAGCAGACAGGGGGTGAGGGGCCGTCCGGTCGGAGCCGTACGGTGCCGGGGCAGGCCACGGGCACCGGCGGCCGGGGTGACGGAAGCACCCGTGCGGCAGCCGGGGGAGTGGCTCCCCGGGCGTCACCCTAGGGGGTCGGCAGGGCTCGCCACAATGGTCTGGACCAGGTCGTTCGCGGGATCTCGCCTGGTGGACGCCGTGCGCTCCAGGTGGTCAACTGCGGTGCGGGCGCCGCCCTTCGCGAGAAGTTCGTGGCCGAGCCGCCCCGCCGCCTCGCGGTAGGACGGCTCCTGGCGCACCGTCAGGACCGCCTGCGCCAGGTGCTGCGCGGTGGCCCCCGCGAAGTCGACGCACAGCCCGGCTCCGGCCGCCGCCACCCGCCCGGCCACCAGTGGCTGGTCGTGCCGGATCGGGGCGAGCACCACTGGCACGCCGTGCGCCAGCGCCTCGCCGGTGGTGTTCAGCCCGCCGTGGCCGAGCAGGGCCGAAACCCGCCCCCGCGCCAGCAGTTCGAGCACCGGGGCGCGCTCCACCGCGACCGCCCACTCCGGGAAGGCCTCCCACAGCTCCGGCGGGGCGACCACCACGGCCGGCACCTCGGGGCCCAGCAGGTGCAGCGCCGCGCCCACCCGGCGCAGGAAGTCCACCGAGACGTCGTCGGCCAGCGTGCCCATGGAGACCAGCAGGTGACGGCGGGTCGGGTCGAGCCGCTCCCACGGGAAGCCGGACTCCGGCGGCCGCTCGGCGAGCACGGGGCCGACCAGGGCGGTCGCCCGGCCGGCGAGGGCCTCCCCGCTCAGGGTTTGGCTGGTCAGGGCCAGGACCAGCTCGGGCGAGAAGCGCGGGTCGACGTACTCCTCCTCGGGCAGGTCGGCCCGCCGCCACAGCTCGCGCAGCCGCTCCTCGATCCACGGCTCCGCCTCCGGGAACGGCCGCCCGAGCTCCATCAGCCCCGGGGCCAGCGAGGCCCAGGGGATCCGGTGCCGGTGCGCGGTCAGGGCGCCCGCCGGGGTGTGCTGGTCCACCACCAGGACGTCCGGGCGCTCGGTGCGCACCGCCGCGTCCAGCGCCTTCGCGGTGAAACGGGCGTACGGGACCACGAAGCCGTCCCAGAGCGAGCGCAGCGCCGCCTCGCCCGATCCGCCCTGCGGACGGAACAGCCGCGAGCCGGTGCGGAGCACCCGGGCGTCCGGCCCGAGCAGCGGCCGCAGCACCAGCTCCGAACCGGCCCAGGCCACCCGGTGGCCGCGGCCCTCCAGCTCGCGGCCCAGACCGATCGTGGGCAGGACGTGGCCGGCGAGCGGCGGAACGACGAACAGGAAGCTGCTGCTCACAGGGGTATGACGATCCATCAGGAAGCACTCCGGGGGGTCGTGGGCTCCGGCCGAAGAGTCAGGACACATCTTGTGCGGCTCGCGGGGCGTGGGAATACTAGCCCGGGTGACCGCACTGGAGGCAGTGGCCGTCCACCTCCCCGACTCGGCCGTTCCCATCGAGGCCGTCGGGCAGCGGATCGGACTGACCCCGCGCCAAATCTCCCTCTTCCGCCGCTTCCACGGCCTGGACCAGGTGTGCCTGGACCCGGACGGAACGCTGCACGACCTGCTGGCCGGCGCCCTCGGCGCCCTGACCGAACTCCGCGGCCGGGAACACCTGGTCCGCCACGTGCTGTACGCCCGCAGCATGCCGGTGGCCCTCCCGTACCCGCTGGACCCCCTGCCCGACCTGCTGGACCGCTTCGGGCTCGGCCACGCCGAGCACTTCTCGCTCTCCCACCACGCCTGCGCCGGCAGCCTGCTGGCGATCGACCTGGCCGGGCGCCTGCTCGCCGCCGATCCGGACCCGGACGCGCTCGCCCTGGTGCTGACCGGCGAGAAGACCTTCACCCGGGACGCCCAACTCGTCCCGGAGACGGCGCTGTTCGCCGAGGGCGCGGCCGCCTGCCTGGTGCGCGCCGGTGGCGGCCCCGGCGAGGTGCTGTCCTACGCCGTGCGCCAACTCGGTGAGTTCGACGGCCGCTTCGCCGAGGATCCGGAGCTGCTCACCCGCTACCAGCGGGCCTACCCCGAGACCATGGCCGAGGTGATCCGCACCGCCGCGGAGCGCGCCGGGACCGGCCTCGACGAGCTCGCGCTGATCCTGCCGCACAACGTCAACCAGGTCTCCTGGCGGCGCCTCTCGCGGGAGTTGGAGCTCCCGATCGAGCGCGTACTGCTGGACAACGTGCCCGCCGTCGGGCACAGTTTCGCCGCAGACGGGTTCATCAACCTTCACACCGCCGTCACCAGGGGCCTGCTCCGTCCCGGTGACCGGTACATGATCGCGGCCTCCGGCCTCGGCGCCACCTTCTCGGCGATGACCGTCCGGCACTGACCGGCCGTGCCCCCGGGAGACAGCCCCCGTTCCCCAGGGGCGCCTCCACCGTCCGCCCGCGCTGACCACACCGCGCTGCCCCCGATGGGATGTTCCACGATGGACGACACCACCCTTGCCCCCGATCCGGCCCTGCGCGGCCAGGTGCTGGAGAGCATCGGCACCCTGCTGCCCCGGGTGCTCCGCCGCGAGCTCACCGAGATCCCGGAGAACGCCTGCCTGTTCGACGACCTCGGCCTCACCTCGGCCGGCACCCTGGAGCTGATCCTCGAACTCGAGGAGGCGCTCGACATCCAGGTGGACGTCGAGGAGATCGGCGAGGACGACCTGCGCTCGGTCGCCAGCCTCGCCGACTTCGTGGCCGGCCACACCATCACCGAGGCCTGAGCGGTGCAGCCGCGCCCCACCGGCCGGGGCGGACTGCGGATCACCAGGTCGGTGCACCGCCGCTTCTCCGGCCGCTCGGCCGCCGCGCTCGACCCGGACCTGCGGGTCTTCGTCGCCGACCAGACCCGCCCGTACGGGCTGGCCCTGCGCGAGGACCTGCTGACCGAGGGAGCCGGGCACGGCTACGGCGAGATGGGCGAGGCACTGCTCGCCGAGCTGGACCTCCCCGAGGACCGGCCGGCCGACCTACTGCTGCTCGCCTTCGACGTCCCCGACGTCCAGCCCGGACTGGCCAACACCCTGCGGCTCGCCCGGAGCTGCCCCGGGGAGCCGATGGCCTTCGCCGTCGGCGACCAGGGGCCGCTCAGCCCGTTCACCGCCCTGCGGATCGCCGACCGCTACGCGCGGACGGGCGCCTGCGAGCGCGCCCTGGTGCTGCTGCTGGAGCAGCCCGCGCTGCACCACGTGCCGCCCGGGCCGGTCGAGCTGCCCGCACACGCCGAAGGCGTCCTGCTGCTCTGCGAACAGGCGCCGGAGGAGCAGACCCTGACGGTCCGCCGGACCGCTACGGCCGCGCGGCGCGCGGTCACCACCGGCGGCGAGGAGCCGTGGCGTCCGTCCTGGCCCTTCCCGGACCCGGTGTCCGGAGCCGACGAGGCCGCCCCTGCGGCCGGCGGCCAGCCGCTCACCGGCGCCTGGACGGCCGCGCTCTCCGCCTGGAGCGGCGGCCCGCTGCTCGTCCGCGGCACCGACCGCCGCACCGGCCGCTCCGCCGAGCTGCGCCAGCCGTGACCGGCTCCCTCACCGGCACCGGCGCCCTCACCGGCACCGGCGTCAGTACCAGCACCACCCTTCCCCGACCAGACTCCAACCAGGAACACAGGTACAGCGGATGACTGACCTCCGGACGGCGGAAGCCGCGACCCTGCTGCCCACGGACACCCCCGGTGTGGTGCTCTACTCGGGCGGCTTCGAGCGGCTGATCGCCGACCTGCGCCTCGGCATCGAGGCGCTCGGCGCCGACGAGCCCTTCGAGCGGCTGGCCATCCCGCCGGTGATCTCCCGCGCCCTGGTGGAGCGGGCCGGGTACGCCAAGGCCTTCCCGCACCTGCTCGGCACCGTGCACAGCTTCACCGGCACCCCCGCCGAGTGGCGCGAGCTCTCCGGCACTCCGGACTGGCACCGCGAGCAGCGGATCGGTGACCTGGTGCTGCTCCCCGCCGCCTGCTACCCGGTCTACGCCACCCTGGAGGGACGGGAGTTGACCGGCCCCGCCCGCTTCGCGGTCTCCGCGCACTGCTTCCGCCAGGAGGGCAGCGCCGAGCCCGGCCGGCTGCGCAGTTTCCGGATGTCGGAGTACGTCACCGCGGGGACGCAGGCGCACTGCGAGGACTGGCGGGCCGCCTGGCTGGCCCGGGTCGCCGAGTGGCTGGGGGCGATGGACCTCAAGGTCTCGGTCGAGGTCGCCGACGACCCGTTCTTCGGCCGGGCCCGCAAGGTCTTCCAAGCCGCCCAGCGCGCCCAGGAGTTGAAGTACGAGCTGCGGGTGGAGGTGGCCGACGGCCTGGTCCAGGCGATCGCCTCGGCCAACTGCCACAAGGACACCTTCGGCACCGTCTTCGAGTTCACCGCCGACGGCGAACCCGGCCACACCGCCTGCGCCGCCTTCGGCCTGGAGCGGATCGCGCTCGCCCTGATCCACGCGCACGGCCCGTACCCGGCGGACTGGCCGCAGCCGGTGCGCGAGGTGCTCACCGGCGCCGTCGCGGCAGGGGCCCTCCGATGAGCGTGGTCACCGTCCGGTACGACGGCGGCAGCACCGGCGAGGGGCCGGTGACGCTCGGTCAGGCCAACATGATCCTGTGCATCCGCCGGGACGACCCCGACCAGATCAACAAGCACGCGGTCTGGCCCGTCCCGCCCGGGGCCACCGTGCCCGAGGTGCTCACCACGCTGCGGCGGCTGGCCGAACGCCACGAGTCGCTGCGCACCACCTTCGCGGTCGACGGACGGCAGGCGGTGCACGCCGCCGGCTCCTTCGAGGTGACCCTGGCGGAGGCCGCGCCGGAGGACCAACTCGACGTCAGGGCCGATGAGTTGGCACGGCTGGACCGGCCGCGCCCGTTCGACCTGGCAGCGGACTTCCCGCTGCGCTTCACCCTGCTCACCCGGGACGGGAAGCCCGCCCGGCTGGCCGTGGTGGTCTGCCACACCGGGGCGGACGGCGCGGCCACCTCCGTCCTGTTCGAGGAGTGGTTCACCCTGCTCTCGGGGGCCGAGCTCCCGCCGGTCAGCGCCCCCACCCCGCTGGAGATCGCGGCCGCCGAGCACTCGGCGGCCGGGCGGCGCCGCACCACCGCCTCCCTCAAGCACTGGGAGAAGATCCTGCTCACCAGCCCGGCGGCGGTCTTCGCCGACTCCGGGCTGACCGGGCCGGCCGAGCAGCTCGCCACCCTGGCGATCCGCTCCCGGGCCGCCGCCGAGAGCCTGGACGCCGCCTGTCACCGCACCGGTGCCAGTCCGTCGAGCGTGCTGCTCGGCGTCTTCGCCGCGCTGGTCGCCCACCTCGCCGACCAGCCCAGGCTGGCACTGGCCGCGCTCTCGGCCAACCGGCACCGGGCCCAACTCGCCACCCACATCGGCACCTTGGCGCAGGACGCGCTGATCGCGGTGGACGCCCGGGCGGACGGGCTGGACGAGGTGATCGGCCGGACCAAGGCCGCGGCCTTCGCCGGCTACTGGCACAGCACCCTGGACGCGCCGCGGATCTGGGAGCTGGTCGAGGACGCCGCGCACCAGCGCGGGGCGCGCTGGAACCGCCAGGTGGTGGTCAACGACCTCAGCCTGACCATCCCCGAGGCGGCCGCCCGCTCGCGGCCGGTGCCCAGCGCCGAGCCGGAGCTGAGCTGGTACCCGGACGAGCCGGTGCCGGTGCGGCTGATGATGAACATCTGGCGGGTCCGCGAGGTGGTGGAGATCTCCCTGCACACCTGTCCGCAGGTGCTGGACCGTCAGGAGAGCGAGCTCTTCGCCCGGGGTCTGCTGAAGCTGGTCGCCGCCGTGGCCGAGGGCCCCGTCGAGCTGTCGCGGCTCACCGAGCTGACCGGGCTGGCACCGCGCAAGCGGGTGGGGGAGTGGGAGGAGGTGGACGGCAGCTGGATCGACCTGGCGGCCGTGCGCACCCTGCTGGCCGAGGCGCTCGGCCCCGGCGTCACCGCCACGGTGGCCGTCCGGGAGGGCAGGCTGACCGCCTGGATCGACCCGGGCGAGCGGCCGCTCACCCCGGCGAAGGCGCACCGCGCGGTGGTCGCGGCCCTTCCCGGCCGGGAGACGGCGATGGCCCCGCAGCACTACGTGGTGCACGGGGCCGTCCCGGCCGAGGGAAGCGGCCGGGACGGTGGTGCGGCCGGCTGACCGCCGGCCGCGAGGGCGTGCTCCGTTCGGCCTCGGCCTCACGGCCGGGCCGTTCGGCGTCAGCCCTGCTGGGCGGCCCAGAACTCCTCGAAGTTCAGCTGGCCGTCCTTGCTGGTGTCGGCCTTGTTGATGACCGCCTGGGCGACCGTCTCGGTGACGTACGGGTCACCGAGCTCGGCCATCGCCTTGCTGTACTCGGCGGCGGTGATGAAGCCGTCGCCGTCGGCGTCGAAGCGCGCGAAGACCTTCTTGGCGTTCTCGATGTCAGCCATGTCTGCCCCTCCTGAATGGGTCGTGGTGCCCGTACCCTATCGGCCCGGCCGACGCTCGGATGCCGGACCCCCGGGTCACGACGCCCCAGGTCAGGAGCGGGCCGGGAGTCGGGCGAGGGTTCGTCCCCGCCCGGTGCGCCGGGGCCCGGTCTCAGCCCCGGAGGACCTGGGCCAGGAAGGCGTCGAGGTTGGCCACGGTGCGGGCGATCTGTTCCTCCACGGTCAGCGACTCCGCCACCCGCTCCGCGGAGGCGGTGCGCTTGCGGCCCCGGACGTAGAGCGAGCAGGCCAGGTCCGCGCAGACGTAGGTGCCCACGGTGCTGCCCTCCCGCCCGGCGGCCCCGGCCCGGCGCGCGGCCAGCAGGGCCACCCCGGTGCCGGTGTGCGAGGTCAGGCAGAACGAGCAGAGGTTGCTCTTCAGCGAACTGCGGCGCACCGTCGGCACCCGCAGCGTCACCCCCACCGGACCGTCCTCGGCCGGCGCGACCAGGTACGCCCGGTCGGGCGCCCCCTGGTCCCGCCAGCCGAGGAAGTCCAGGTGCTCCCACGGCAGTTCGGCCAGACCGCGCGGCAGGCTCAGCCGCCCGGCCTCCCCCTTGGTGCAGTTGACGAAGGAGGCGCGGATCTGCGGCTCGGTGAGTGGCTCCATGCTTCGGACGCTAACACCGCGGCCGCGGTGCCGTCGCCCGGATTTCCGGCGGCCCGGGATCCGGGCGGCGGGACCCGGGATCCGGGACCCGGGTCCCGGGTCTCAGACGACCCGGGCGGCGGTGATGCTGTCGCCGGAGGAGGTGGTCGCGTCCGGGCCGGTCCCGGTGGTCTCGGCGACCGCGCGGAAGTCGGCGGAGTTCACGCTCCACCGGTGGCCGGCGAAGCTGCCGTCCGCCTTGGCGTAGAACACCATGTGGCCGATGCCCGCGCCCTGGCGGTTCTGGGAGACCGCCTTGTCGAGGTTGTCCACCATCCGGGTGTCCGGGCAGTCCCAGTAGGTGGAGAGGCCGAACACCCCGTGCGGCGAGGCCGTGCAGTCCACCACCTCCACCACGTACTGGGTGAGGCCCGGCTGGTCCATGAAGCCCGTGCGGACGCCCTTGAGGGTGCGGACCATGACGATGTGTCCGGTGTTGTTCGCGACCGTGCCGTTGTAGTTGACCGAGACCAGGTCACCGGGCCGGAGGTCGGTGACCCGGGTGATCGCCTTGAAGCGCGGCCCCGCGCCGCCGTTCTCCCCGCTGAACCGTGACTGGTAGCGGGCCGCCGTGGGGCTGAAGCGTGGGTCGGTGGCGCCGAACCAGGTGGCGAAGTAGCTGTTGTCCGCCGCCCAGGGGTAGGTGTGCCGCAGCACCGCCGTGACGAAGGAGTTGCAGCGCGAGCGGTTGACCCAGGTGGCCGGGTCGGCGGGCTGCCCGAAGACGACCTGGGCCTCCTCGCCCACCAGGTAGACGTTGCTGCGGACGGCGGCCTGACCGCTGATCAGGTCGATCTCCTGGTCGGACAGCGCGCGGTCGTAGGCACGGACGTCGCTGAGCTGGCCGTTCCACTCGTTGACGGCATTGCCGTTCCACTTCGCCCGGCCGACGTTGAAGCCCTGGCCGGAGGCCCACGGGGTGGTGGCGTCGGCGGCCGTGCCCTCCTTGGCCCCGTTCACGTAGATCCGGACCTCGGTGCCGGTCCAGACGCCGGTCAGGTGCACCCAGGTCCCCGCCACCGGCTTGGTGGTGGCCACCGCGGCGACCTTGGAGGCCTGGGCCTGGTCGGCCGTGCGCACCCGGAACGACCAGGTCGTCTGGCCGGTGTCGGGGTCGCGGTCCTGCATCAGCAGGAAGCGGCTGGTCTGCGCGCCGTCCTGGCTCACCGCCGTCATGATCCCGGTGAGCGCCGCCGGGCGGACCCAGGCCGAGACGGTGAACGGCCTGGTGGTGTCCAGCACCGAGGAGGTCGCCGCGTAGGCGGCGTCCGCGGCGCCGTTGAGGGTCAGCTCCTGGCCGACCCGCAGGTCGCTCCAGCCGGTGGCGGTGGCCGAACCCCTGGTGAGCGCGCGGCCGTTGCCGCTGCGGTCCTCGGTGGTCGCGGTGAGCGGCCAGTGCCCGGCCAGACCGGTGGTCAGCTGACCCTCCGCCAGCATCCGCTGGTACTGCACCATCTGCTCGGCCTGCACCAGGTGCGGCGGAGGTACGGGTGCGAACGGGACGTTCCGCGCCTCGGCGGCCCGGGCCACGCCGGTGCTCGCGGCCACGCCGCCGCCCAGCAGCGCGGTCGTGCCCGTCAACGCGGCGGCGCCGCCCAGAAATCCACGCCTGGTCACCATTTCGTGCTCCCCCTGTGAAGATCGAACCATGATCGCTCGGCAGAGTCTAGGGGTTGCCGTGCACCTGGCAAGCCCCCAGTTCGAGGCCACCAGGACCGGACGCCGGGCGCCGGTGGTCCGGCCCCATCAAGGAGACCCCCCTAGAGTGGCGGCCATGACCAGACACCTGGAGTTCGACCGGCTGCACAACTTCCGTGACCTCGGCGGCTACCGCACCGAGGACGGCCGCGACGTCAGGACGGGCACCCTCTACCGCTCCGACTCGCTCGGCAAGCTGCGCACCGAGGCCGACCTGGCCCGCTTCGCCGACCTGGGCGTCAGCACCGTGATCGACCTGCGCTACCCCTGGGAGATCGAGCGCGGCGGACGCGTCCCCGAGCTGCCCGGGCTCGCCTTCCACAACCTGAGCATCGAGCACCGCCCGTACGACCAGGCCGCGTTGGGCGAGGACGTGGACCCGGCGGTCTACCTGGTCGACAAGTTCCTGGAGGTCGCCCAGGACGGCACCGCCGAGCTGCGCCGGGTGATGGAGGTGATCGCCGACCCGTCGGCCGGCCGCACCGTCTTCCACTGCGCCTCGGGCAAGGACCGGACGGGCATCGTGGGCGCCCTGGTGCTCACCCTGCTCGGCGTCCCCGAGGCCACCGTGGCCGAGGACTTCGCGCTGACCAACCTCGCCACCGCCTCGCTGGTGGCCGACTGGCAGGCCAAGTACGGCCCCGGCAAGCTCTGGCCGGGCTACGGGCAGGCCCCCGAGGCGCTGATCCGCTCCTTCCTAAGGGAGTTGACGGAGCGTCACGGATCGGTGGCGGGGTACGTCGAGGGTGAGCTGGGCCTCGGTGGGTCGTACGTGATGGCGCTGCGGGAGCGGCTGCTGGTGCCGTAGCGCGGGGGCGGGTCGGTGTGGAGGGCCGGGTGGCCGACCACCGCACGAGGCGGGTGCGGTGGTCGACCAGCCGGGAAGCGTCAAGCCATCGAGCGGGAGATCAACACGGTGAACGGCCTTCCGTGCTGTCGCGAGATGCTGTGGCGCGCGCCTCGGCTTTCCTCCGCACGGTCACGGTCGCTGCCCTGGTCGTGCGGATCCGTCCGTGACCGGCCGCTCGGAACTCACACGCAGTCGTACCAGAGGCTGAAAGTGCTCGACCCCGGGGAGGTGGGGGTACCACCCCACCACCAGCAGCCGTTGCCCTTGCCGACCCAGCCGGTCGAGGCGTACTGGGAGTACCAGCCGTAGTCCTTCGCCGCGTCGGGGCCGCCGACCTGCTTCGTGATGACGGCCCGGGTCCAGGCGTAACCGCCGGTCTGGTTCCAGGTGTTCACGCAGAGGCTGGCGCCGTCGTAGGAGCGGATCAGGCGGGAGCTCATGCCGTTGGCGTTCTTCGTGATGAGGACGTCCCCGTTGCAGTACCCGGCCGCGTGGGCCGTGGTCGGCAGGGCTATCAGCAGCGCGGAGCTCATCGCCGCCGCTGCACCGAATGCGGCCAGGCGCCGCATCGAGGTCGTGGCCATAGCCATGTCCCTTCGTCAAAGGTGAGAACGGGGTAGCTCCGGCCGCAAATCGCCGGCCGGGCATCCCCCGCCACCGCCCATGCACCCCCGTGGTGGGGCGTTCACCGGCGAGGAATCTAGTCCGGGGAGACCGCCCGGCAGACCGCTCGAACCGGACAAAGGCCCGGAACTCTCGTACGCGGAGAAAGCGCTGTCCAAGGGGGAGTTGGCCATGTGGAGCACCGTGTTACGCATGCTCCCTTCGTGTAGACGCGATGCTGGCGGAAGGTTCGACCCCGGACGGTGCCGGTGTGCGTGCGATGGCCGGTTCCGTGCTTGACCGACCCCGGCGGCGGTCCCGCCGAGGCGGCCGTCCGCCAGACTGGTCGCCATGCCGCAGCAGGGGGAGCAGGGGGATCGGGGTGTCGCCGGCGGGTCGGTGCGGAGGGTGGTGCGGTGGGCGGGGCATCCGGGGACGGTGCTCGCGGTCCTGGTGCTGCTGCTCAACGACCATCTGTGGAAGCGGAGTTGGCCGGGACCGGTGACGGGCAAGGTCAGCGACGTGGCGTGGATGCTGGTGGCGCCGCCGGTGGTGGCGCTGCTGCTCACGCCCGTGCTGCGGCTGCGCGGGCACTGGCCGGCGGTTCTGGGGCTGGCCGTGACGGCGGTCTCGTTCGCGGTCGCCAAGTCCGGCCCGGCCGGGGGCGAACTCGCCTCCGGCGTCTGGTCGTCGGGCGGTGTGCCGAGCCGGATCGTCGGCGATCCGACCGACCTGATGGCGCTGCCCGCGCTGGTGGCGAGCTGGTGGCTGTGGCGGCGGGGCCGGGAGCTGCGGCGGGCGCCGTACGTCGGCCTGGTGGTCGTCCCGGTGGCGGTCGCGGCGATGGTGGCCACCGGAGAGCGGCGGCAGGAGGGAGACGGCTACGTACCACCGGCCCCGACGACCTCCCTCCACCTGGGCGTCGACGCCGACGGCGCGTTCCTGGAGACGTCCGGCGGGTACTGGACCTCCCCGGACGGGGGCCTGAACTGGAAGCGGCTGGAAGCGGGTTCGGAGGACGCGGCACCGTTCACCTCGGTCGAGGGAACGCCCGGGCGGACCGTCTGCCTCCCGAAGGCGCCGGAGCGCTGCTACCGGCTGACCCGCGGTGAACCGCCGGGCTCGCCGGCTCCGGGCGTCATGGCCCCCGGTGAGACGTCCCCGCGTCCCGCGCGGAGCGCCCCCGGCAGCTGGGCCACCGAGGGGCCCACGCTCGGACCGGGGCAGGAGACCGTCGACCGGTGGGTGGTCGAGGAGAGCGTCCACGGGCAACAGGACTGGTCCCCGGTCTGGCGGTCGGCGGCCGGGTACCGCGAACTCCCGGGCACCGTCATGGAACTCGCGACGGTCGCCGGTCCGCGCGGCAGCACCGTCATCGTGCACTACCCCGGAGCGGGGCTCGCGGTGCGCGACGTGGACGGCGTCTGGAAGTGGCGCACCTACCCGGAGGGCCTGCGCCTGCCGGCCCCTGCCCCGTCGCGGTAGGCCTCCGGCCGTCACCTACTCGGTTGCGGCCGGTCTGCAGGGCTGCAGCGTGGTTGTGCGACAAGGAGTCCCCGGATGCCGTTCCCGTGACCGGCCCCGGGGCGGCCACGGGAACGGCGGGGATCACCGGTCAGATCGGCTTGCTGAAGCGGCGGCAGAGGTGAACGCGGGAGAACCTGTCGACGTGGAGGACCGCATCCGTGGGAGGACTCGCCGCAGGTGGGCGGCGAGGCTGCGGATCGACCAGCGGCTCAACGGCCGGCAGGGTGCGGTGGGGGTTGGTGGTGGCTCCACGGGTCCTTGGGCCGCACACGGTTGCCGGACGGCCCGCGAACGCCAAGGGCCGTTCCTCCGACGTCAGTTGGGGAACGGCCCTGGTAGTCGGGCGGGTGTCAGCACTCCCCGCGCCACACCACCCCGGTGATGACCACTCCGGGGGACACGCTGCCCTTGTAGTTGCCCGGGCCCGGGTTGTAGTGGACGCAGAAGCTGCCGTCCAGGCCCTGCCAGTTGTAGTGCAGGTCGACGTGGTCGGCGCCGGGGGAGACGTACCCGTTGTTGAAGTAGGACTGGTACCAGGCCCAGCCGGTCCAGTTGCCTGCGGTGCGGACGACCTGGCGGCCCGTCTGGTCCGGCCCCTCCCAGGCACAGAAGTAGCCCTTGGGGCAGTCGGCCGGGTTGGGCTCGGCGGAGGCCGTGGGTGCGGCAACCAGGACGGTCGCGAGGGCGGCGGATGAGGCGAGGGCGGCAACGGCGCGGCGGAGCATGGCAGTTCCTTCCGGGAGCGGTGGTGCTGCTGGTGTTCTTGATGCTGACATGACATACGGTGCGCGCGCAATGCGTAGCTGACGGCCCGTCGGCCGTGATGCCGAGATTGTCCCCGAGCAGGTCGAGCGGGTCACCGCCCGGTGGCCGTGGAGCGCTGCCCAGCTGGTGCGGTATGACGGGCCCTGCAGTTTCCTTCGCGTGGTGGCTGACGCCGGGCCGGCCGCGAGCGGTTGCGGGGGCAGCGGTGCGGGCTGACGTAGTGTCAGGGGTGGCGGATCCGGTCGCCGATCTCGGGCTGCGGCACGAGGCCGGCCGACTGGTAGGTGGCGACGGCGCCGGTGTTGGAGCTCGGTGTGCACACGCGGATGCTGGAGGAGCCCAACTCCCGCAGGGCGGCCGCCCCCGCGAGGGTGATGGCCCGTCCGTAGCCGCGGCCGCGGTGGTCCGCGTGGACGCCCATCGGCTCGATCAGTCCCGGCCTTCCCGGGCCGGCGGACCAGACCGTCACCACCGCTGCCGGGGTGCCCCGGTCGTCGTAGGCGGCCAGGTAACGGGCGTCGGTGTGGAACGGCGCCTTCGCGAGCGCGTGCCAGTACGCGGGCGTGGGCCGCTGGGTGTCGAAGGCCGACCGCAGGACGTCGGCGAAGTCCTGCGCCCGCTCGGGGCCGATCGGCTCGATCCGCACGCCGGGATCCTCCACCGCTTCGGTGAGGTCGCGGAAGAGCGGTGTCCACGGCTCGTCGACGCCCCAACCCTCGGCGGTGAGCAGCTCGTGGAGGAGCAGGCCCTGCGGGGCTTCGACGGCCACCGCGCCCTCCGGCAGCACGCCGCGCCCGGGCAGCGAGCAGTCCTCGACCAGCCGCCGCGCCAACTCCTCGTCCTGGAAGGCCTCGGGGGCGATCGTCATCCGCAGCAGCGTCGGGGTGTCCTGCATCCCGACGGCGAGGATCCGTCCGCCCCGGCTCCAGGTCCGCACCACGGCGGCCGTCTCGGCCGCCCCGAAGCGGTGGTTCCAGCCGACGTCCCCCGGATGGAGCTGCATCGGTGCCCCGTCGTCCTGCCACTCCCGCAGGGCGGCCATGGCCTCGCGGACCGCGTGGACGGTCGGTGTCCCCAGCACAATCGTCATGTCCGGGATCTGACACCGGTGCTCCGGGGCTCCGCAACCCGATATCGCCGGGCCTGGCCCGTCCGCCGTGGCGAGTCGTCCCGCGCTACGGACCGTCAGGCCCTGATACTCGGCAGGGTCTGATCATCCGTCAGTGATCGAACGGAGCCCTGCCGTGCGCCCTTCCGTCCGCCCTTCGCGTCTCGCCCGTCGCTCGGCCGTCCTCGCCGCCGTCCTGGCCGCGCTCGTCCCCGTGCTGCCCGCCGCCGCCCAGCCGCGGGAGGCGGGCCCGTCCGCCGGTCTCGGCATCACCGTCCGGGACGGCATCGACGGCACCGTCCGGCACTGGACGCTGCGCTGCGGCCCCACCGGCCCGACCGGTGGCAACCATCCCGAGCAGGAGGCGGCGTGCGGCCGACTGGTCGAGCTGGCGGGGGACTTCACCCCGCTGCGGAACGGGCCGGTCGCCGGCTGCCCGCGTACCTACGATCCGCGCACGCTGGAGATCAGCGGGTACTGGAACGGGGAGTTCCGGGAGTTCGAGGAGGGCTACCCGAACCCCTGCCACCTGGAACGGCTGACCGCGCCACTGGTGCCGGCGGCCGGCTGACCGGTCCGCGTGGCGGCGGCCCTCACGTGGCCACCCGTTCACCGCTGCCCTCCACCGCGGCGGTGGACGAGGTGAAGCGGGCGCACTGGGCCGCGGTGATCCGGCGGATCAGCAGGACGGCCAGGGCGCCGGCCAGCAGGTTCACGGCCTCGCCCGCCGGGGTGTACACGGGCAGGTCCGGTGCCAGCTGACGGGCGATCAGCATGCCCACCGTCTTGCCGAGCCAGGCGACCCACCAGAGGTTCACCAGCACGGTGCCGGCCCCGCCGCTCGCCCGGTCGACGTCGAGCACGATGCGGCGGGGCGCCCACCACATCATGAACGGCACGAACCAGGCGCCCACCGCCCAGGCGGGCGCGTACCGGTGGGCGTCGGGGGCGAGGTGCTCCGCGTTGTGACGGACCCGGGACAGCCAGCGCAGGAACAGCACGGCCGCCGCCAGCGTGACGGCGCCGTACGGCAGGGAGGCCGCCCGGAACAGCCACGTGCCCGTGCCGCCGGCCACCGCCAGCAGGAGCTCGACCAGGCAGGCTGCGGCGATCAGGCCCTGTGCCCAGAGCGCGAGCCGCCGCGGGTCGGCCACCGGCCGGAGGTCCGGTGAAGGGGCGTGCTGCTGGTCCGTCGGCCGGCCGGTCTCGTTGGTCATGTCTGTCCGCCCCCTGGGGTGTTCGAAAGCTCGCCGGAGCATAGCGATCATGGTCGGCTCGGGTCGAGTCCGTTCCCGTGCGGCTAGCCTGCGGGGATGTCGTACGAACCGAACGCCGTCATCGGAGGGTTCGACCTGCTCCGGAGCCTGACCGCCGGGACGGACGGAGCGGTGGTCGCCCCGCTCCGGCACGGCCTGGGGCTCCTGCCCGTAGTCGGGCCGCCGGGCGGCCTCGCACCCGAGGAGACGCTGTGCGCGTGGTCGCACCGGGGGCCGCTCGCCCGTGTGGAGGCGGAGTTCTTCGGCGGCGAGGGCGAACAGACCGCGGCCGTGTGGCGGGCGGGCAGGCGGGTGTGGGGGCCGGTCAGCGACCGGGACTTCGGCGGACCGAGGCAGGAGTGGCCGGTCAATGCGGCGCTCGCGCGGCTCGGCGTCGTCCCGGCCGGGGCCGGGGAGGCGGTGCGGTACGACCTGTTCCACCAGGTGGGGCTCGGCTGGGAGCGGGACCTGGACGGGTGGTTGACAGCCGGTCGGGCCGCCGGGTGGGCGGCGGACCACGACGAGTGGTACGCGGAGCACGAGCGGACGGAACGGGCCGCGGCGGAGGCGGACCTGGAGCGGCGGCTGCGGGACGTCCCGGTGGTGCTGGACGGCCGGGCGGTCATGGAGGTGCTCGGGTTGGGTCCCGGGCCGCTGGTCGGTGCGGCGACCCGGCACCTCAAGGAGCTGCACGTCGAGTTCGGACCGCTGACGACGGAGGAGGCCGCCGCCCGGCTGCGGGCGTGGGCAGCCGGGCGCGGCGCGGGGCCGGACGCCCCCTGACGGGCGGTCAGCCCTGGTGGAGGGCGCGGAAGCCGTC
>NZ_BAAAYB010000071.1:0-47008 GCF_039535905.1 Kitasatospora albolonga
CAGCGCGGGGATCTCCCCGAAGCTGACGGAGACGAACCGGCCGGCGATCAGCCCGTCCTCCTCCAGGGCCCGGTGCACGGCCAGGCAGACGCCGAACTGGGCGAGTTGGAGCGTGCCGGGCATCTCCGAGGCCAGCTCCCGGGCGCTCGGCGGGGTGGCCGCCGCGAGCCTGGGGCCGACCGGCGCGACACCGAGTTCGGCGACGGCCCGGTCCGCCTCCTCGAACACCTCGGCCAGGGCGCGCCGCAGGGAGGGCGCGGCGGGCAGGGTCCGGAGCAGCGGCCCGAGGCCGAAGTCGCCCTGGCCGGGGAAGAGGTGGACGGTGGCCGCCCGGGCGGCCACGGGCCGTGGTGCCTTGCTCATCGCGGAGTTCCCTCCCATCCGGGGCGCGCACCTCGGCACACCCGGTCACCTCGATGGTGCGACCTGCCGGGCGCCCCGTGCGGCTTCCCCGGTCACTGGGGCGTCAAGAGTTCCGCCCCGTCAATTCCCGCCCGTTTTGCCCACCTTGCCCACCCGATGCCCTAACCTCTTCGTAGGCGTGCGGAGTCGTGCGGCGCCCAGGCCTCGTGCCGCGGTGACCGCTGCCGCGCGCCCGCGCACACCGCGGCCCTCCCCAGCGACGGCCGCGGCAGCTCCGACGACCCGTCGAGGAGGTGCAGGCGGGTGGCAGTCCACCGCGTCCCGAACGTCCGTCTCCGAGAACTCCTGCTCGAATCCCGCTGGACCGGTGCCCAGTTGGCCCGCGCGGTCAACCGGATCGGCGCCGAGTCCGGCCTACGGGGCGTCGCCTACCAGCGCGCCTCGGTCCACCAGTGGCTGACCGGCACCCAACCCCGGCGCCCGGTCGCCCACTTGGTCTGCGCCGCGCTCACCGAACGCCTCGGCCGCCCGGTCGGCCCGGCCGAGGCCGGCTTCGAGGGAAGCCGCGCCGACAGCGGCGCGAACGGCGCACCTCCCGCCAACCCCCGTTCCCTGCTCACCCACCTGGCCACCGCCGCCCTCAGCCCCGACCGGGGCGGCAGCGTGCTCGCCTACCAGCCGGCCGCCGGGGCCCGACTGTCCGCCGAAGCCCGGACGGCGGAGCGGGCGCCCGCCCTCCCGTACCCCGCCGCTCCACCTGGCCCGTTCCCAGACGACGGCCACCCGCCGCCGGACCCCCACGTCCTCACCCTCCTCCTGCCCGTCTTCTCCTCCGCCGACCTGATCCGCGGCGGCGGCCACGCCCGCACCGCACTCGCCGCCTTCCTCTCCTCCGCCGTCCCCGACATGCTCGCCGCCGCGTCCTCGCCCGTGCGGCACACGGAGGTGCTGGCGGCCGCCTCGCGGCTGAGCTACCTCTGCGCGTTCATGCACTTCGACGACGAACTCAACGGCCTGGCCCTGCACTTCTACCGCTTCGGCCTGGAGCTGGCCCGCCAGTGCGGCGACCTGACGGCCCAGGCCATGACCCTCCGGGCGATGGCCGCCCAGGCCTACGAACTCCACCACCCGCGGGAGAGCCTCGACCTGGCCCGGGCGGCCGCCGGCATCCGCCTCCCCGCCTCCGCGATCCGCGTGCGGGCCTCCGTCCTCGGCCAGCTCGCCCTCGCCGAGGCCGCCACCGGCGACCGCGCCGCCGCCCGCCGGCACATCCACGAGGCCTTCGACCTGCTCCCCCGCATCGAGGGCCCGGCCCCTCCGGTCGGCGACTACCACCGCGCGGCCTGGGACCACCACCACGCCCTGGTGCAGGCCGAGTCGGGCGATCTCGGCGGAGCCATCAAGTCCCTGGAGACCTCCGCCGCGCGCCGCCCCCGCACCGAGACCCGCTCGCACGCCCTGGTCCTCGCCAAGCTGGCGGAGCGTCAGCTCACCGCCGGCCGCCTCGACGCCGCCTGCTCCACCTGGCACCAGTTCCTGGACGTCTACCCCCACCTCTCCTCCCGCCGCGCCCACTCCGCCGCCGCCCGCCTGCACCGCGGCCTGCTCCCCCACCGCCGCCGCCACCCCGCCGACCACCTCCTCCAGCGCGCCACCGCCCTCCGGCTCCCCTCGTGACGGCGACCCGCCGTCGGTGTCGTCCGGGGCCGGTGCGATGCTGGCCCGATGTCGAACGAACTGGTGCGGATGCGGGAGTCGGCCGCCGCCTGGCAGGAGCTGCGGTACGAGCGGGCCGTCGGCGCGGACGGGTACGAGTACGACCGCAACGCGGCGCGGCGGGCGCAGGTGCTCTGGGCCCTGCAGTACGACCGGCGGCCGGGAGACCTGGAGTTGGTCCGCTGGCTCGCCGGGCAGGAGGCGGAGTGCCGACGGGAGGCACCGTTCCAGGGACTGACCGAGGAGACCACGCTGGCCGGACTGCTGCTCGCCGAGTACCGGGTGGTCGAGGACGTCTGGCAGCAGTGGGAGATCAAGCGGGCCAACTTCGACACCTGGTGCGGCTACGACGTCCAGGCGGTCTGCGCGGCGGGCGTGGAGGCCACTCTCGCCCACGTCCGCGCGGGCGAACACCCGGAGCGGGAGGCCCTGCTGGAGCGGCTGCTCGGCGAGGACGGGAAGCCGTGTGTCTCCGAGCAGGAGGTGACCGACTGGTTCCCGTTCATACGCAGGCGCTTCCCGGTCGACCCGGCGGAGGAGGACCCGATCACCCTGGTCGAGCGCGCCCGGATGAGCGGCGAGACCGAGCGCGCCCGGGAGTTGCTGGACGCCTGGGCCACCGGGCAGGAGCGGGACGCGGACACCCTTCGCGAACTCCGCTACCACCTGGCCGAGTTGGGTGACTATGCGGAGGCGGCTCGGGTACGGCGCGAGTCCCTGTCGTTCGCCGAGGGCGCCCGCGACCGGGCCTTCGGCTGGCAGGACCTGGCCGGGCTGGAGCGCCGGGCCGGGCAGCACCCGGCGGCCTGGGAGGCGCTGACCGAGTGCCGCCGGGCCCTGACGGACGTCTCCGAGTGGTGGGAGTACGGCCTCGGCCGGACGTACGTCGAGGAGCTCTTCCTCCTCGCGGGCAGCGCCGACGCCACCCTCGCCCCCGCCGTCTTCGCCGAGGCCGACCGGCAGGCCGCCGAGATACCGCCCCTCGCACTGGTCACCCTCCGGGCCGCCGTCGCGGCCGCCGCCCACGTCGGTGACGCGGCCCGCGAAGAGCACTACCGGACCCTCGCCGCACAGGAGCAGCAGCGCATCGACGACGGCTTTCCCGACGAGGACTGAGCCCCCTCGGTCAGGCGCCGGGCCGAGGTGCGTCTCGGCCCGGGCCGCGCCCGCCCCCGCTCAGGCGCCGGGCTGAGCCCGCGTCAGAAGGGCGTCGGCCATCTCGGTGATCAGCGCGCGGCCCTCGACCACCGCCAGCCAGTCGGCGGGGAGGGCCGCCGCGCCGTACAGGGCACCGACCAGGTTGCCGCAGACCGCGCCGGTGGAGTCGCTGTCACCGGAGTGGTTGACGGCGAGCAGCAGGGCCGAGCGGGCGTCGGTGGTGGTCAGGGCGCAGTACACCGCGATGGCCAGGCACTCCTCGGCGATCCAGCCCAGTCCGACCCGTTCGACGGCCTCCGCCGACGGCGGGCCCTCGGCGGCGATGCGCACCGCCCGGTCCAGGGCCTCGACGGTCTCCGCCGCGTTCGGGTGGCGCTCCAGCGTCTCGACGGCCGCGGCGAGCGCCTCGGGCAGCGGCAGACCGGCCGCCACCCGGTCGACCAGGGCGGCGAAGGCGCCGGCCGCCAGTTGGCCGGTGGGGTGGCCGTGGGTCAGTTGGGCGCACTGGGCGGCCAGTTCGAAGGACGCGTCGGGGCCGAGGCCGAGCAGGCCGAAGGGGGCGGAGCGCATCACGGTGCCGCAGCCCTTGGAGTGCCCGTTCACCGGCCCGACCTGCCCGGTCGCGACCGGCGGGACGAACTCCGGGTGCTCCTCCAGTCCGCTCAGGCAGGCGTTGCCGGGGGCCCGGCGGGCGTAGAGGAAGGCGTGCGCCAGCAGGGGCGATGCGGGCTGCGGGCCCGGGCCCTCCCGACGCTGGGTCAGCAGCCAGTGCCGGTAGGAGCGGTGCAGGTCGGCCGGGGTGCCGCCGGCCAGCAGGCCCTCGACCGTGAACAGGGTCATCTGGGTGTCGTCGGTGATGTCCCCGGCCCGGTCGCCCGGGCGGTCGGCGGCCCGCAGGCCGGTCACGCCCAGGGGGCCGTAGTCGTCGCGGATGCGGTCCAGGCGGCGGAACTCCACCGGCCAGCCCAGCGCGTCGCCGAGGGCGCCGCCGAGCAGGGAGCCGTGCACGCGGTCGGAGGGGGAAATGGTCATCCGCAGACGGTACGCGGTGGGCGCTCCGGAGCGGGAGTGATTTCCGTGACCTGCCGTCAGGGGGCGGACCGGACGTCCACGCCGAGGGCGGTGAGCCCGGCGACCACCGGGTGCAGGGGGGCGGCGTCGGTGAGCACGGCGGTGACCTTCTCCCAGGGGAGGACCCGGTACGGGGAGGCGGTGCCGAGCTTCTCCGAGGAGGCCAGGACGTAGGTGTCGGCGGCCCGCCCGGCGAGGGCGCGCTTCATCGCGGCCTCGTCGGCGTCGGCGGTGGTCAGCCCGGCCTCGGGGTGGACGCCGGTGACGCCGAGCAGGCAGAGCTCGGCGGAGACGTTCTGGGCGGCCTCCACCGCGGCGGCGCCGCAGGTGACGGCGGAGTGCTTGAAGACCCGGCCTCCGAGCAGGTAGATCTCCGCACCCTGATGGTCGATCAGGGCGGTGGCGACGGTCGGACTGTGGGTGATGACGGTGCAGCCGAGGTCCTTGGGGAGGGCCCGGGCCACCGCGAGGGCGGTGGTGCCGCCGTCCAGGATGACCGAGCCGCCCGGCCGGACCAGCGCGGCGGCCGCGGCCGCCACCCTCCGCTTGCCGTCGGGGGCGACGGCCTGCCGCGCCCCGTAGTCGGCCACGGCCGGGGAGACCGGCAGCGCGCCGCCGTAGACCCGCTGGCACAGCCCCTCGGCCGCGAGGTCGCGCAGGTCGCGGCGGACGCTGTCCTCCGAGATGCCCAGGTCGACGGCGACCTCCTTGGCCACCACCTTGCCGGTGCGGGCGAGCAGTTCCAGCAGGTGGTCGCGCCGTTCGGCAGCCAGCATCCTCGTTCCTTCCTGTTCTTGCACGATTCTGCATGTATCGTAACCGCCATGACCGAACAGCCGACACCCGGCCCTCCGCTGCCCGGCACCGACACCCCCGACCACCGCGGCCGCACCGGTCTCCACCTGGCCGGCCGTGACCTCGACCGCAACGCCGGCGTCCGGGTCCGCGAGGTCGAGCTCACCTCCCGCGGCTGGCACGTCCTGCGCCGCACCACCTTCGACTACCGGCGCCGGGACGGGCGTTGGGAGAGCCAGCAGCGCGAGACCTACGACCGGGGCAACGGCGCGGTGGTCCTGCCGTACGACGCGGAGCGCGGCCTCGTGCTGCTCACCCGGCAGTTCCGCTACCCCGCCTACGTCAACGGCCACCCGGACGGGATGCTGATCGAGGCGGCGGCGGGCCTGCTGGACGCGGACGACCCGGAGACCGCGGTCCGCCGGGAGAGCGCCGAGGAGCTCGGCGTCGAACTCGGGCCGCTCACCCACCTGTTCGACTCCTACATGAGTCCGGGCTCGGTCACCGAACGCCTGCACTTCTTCGCCGCCCCCTACACCGCGGCCGACCGCACCGGCACCGGCGGCGGCCTGGAGGAGGACGGCGAGGACATCGAGGTCCTCGAAGTCCCCTTCACCGAAGCCCTCGCGATGACCCTCGACGGCCGGATCTCCGACGGCAAGACCGTGATGCTGCTCCAGTGGGCAGCCCTGCACGGCCCGTTCCGGCCGACCTGACGCCGGGGTCATCAAACCGACGGCCTGACACCGAGGGGCCTGACGTCACCTCAGGCCGGCGGGAGCAGCGGCAGCGGCGCGTCCGGCGGGGTGCGCAGGACGGCGGTGGCGAGGTCGGTGAGGCGCTGGCCGCGGGAGCGGGCGGAGCTGCGGAGGAGTTCGAAGGCCGCGTCCGGGGTGGTCGAGAGGCGGTGGGCCAGGAAGCCCTTGGCCTGTTCGATGACCACCCGGTTGGCCAGGGCGGTCCTCAACTGCTCGGCGGTACGCGCCTGGTGGCGGGCGGTCTGCTCGCGCAGCACGCCGATCGCGGTCACCTCGGCGAAGGCCCGCAGCACCCGCAGCGGGTCCGGGGCCAGCGCCGCCTCGGAGTCGGCGTAGAGGCCGAGCCCGCCGAGCACCCGCTCGCGGTGCCGCAGCGGCAGGCCGACTGCTGCCCGGGCCCCGGAGCGTCCGGCGGCGGCGGCGAACAGCGGCCAGTCCACCGGGTCCTGGCTGGCCAGGAAGCGGGCCTCGCGGCCGCTGCGCAGGCAGGCCACCGCCGCCCCCTGGCCGCTCTCGGCCTCCACTCC
This sequence comes from Kitasatospora albolonga, assembly GCF_039535905.1. Lineage (GTDB taxonomy): Bacteria > Actinomycetota > Actinomycetes > Streptomycetales > Streptomycetaceae > Kitasatospora > Kitasatospora albolonga. The sequence goes on from NZ_BAAAYB010000071.1 coordinate 6,389, forward strand.
GCCGAGCAGCCGGGCCCGTCCGTCCGTCGCGGCGGCGCAGTGCAGGCTTCCGCCGGTGCCGGTCAGCACCACCGCCACCGAGGCGACGGAGGCGACCGAGGCCATCGAGAGGAGGCCGGCGGCGCACTCGGCGAGCCGGCCGAGGTGTCCGACCACGTCGAAGTCCTCACCGAAGGTGTCGGCCAGCTCGACCAGCGCGCGCAGCACCCGCTCGTCACATCCCGCCAAGGCGCACCTCCCGCCGCCCGGTCACCGACCACGCGGTCGCCGGACACCCCGCAACCGGCCGGCCGCCCGCCCGCCACCGTCGCTCCCGCCGCCGACATCGGGTCCTGTCCTGCTGGTCGGGCCGGTCCATCCGTCCACCTCCGGGTCCGTGGCGCACTGCGGCCTGACGGCCGGTCACCATCCCTACCAGCAGGCTGCTCACCATCCCATCGGATGATCAGGGTGGGCCGGGTGCGTTCGCGGGGCCCGTCACCACGGCGGGCAGCGCCGGGGCTCGCACGCACGCCTCCCGCGCCGCCGGTGCGCCGGTCGGATCTCGGACACCGGCGGCCGGGCGGGTGCTCCGGTCCGGAGCCGTGCGCTCCGCCGAACCGGCGATGTGCGCCCGCCCGCCGGCCGGTCCCGACGGGCGGCCGCCCGGCCGGGAGAACGCTCCCCCACGACACCGTTGCCGTCGGCAAATGCCACGAACCCACCGCCGCCGGACCCACCAGCAGCGGATCCGACGATCAGTCGCACACGATGCTCCCGAGCACTCCCGTCCGTCCCGTGCTCCTGGCATGCGCCCGCCGAATCCGGCCAACCCCGTCAGGACCACTGGCGAGTTGCGCACCGGCCCCCCCAGACTCTCGGTGGGCGGTTCACCCCCGGCCCGGACCGGATTCCCGAGGCACTCCCTCGGCCCGCGTCCCGGCCCCGCTGGACCTTCGCCCCGCGCTCTCTCGCCGGCACCCGGACCCCGTGCCGTTCTTCCCGGCCCAGCGCCCCTCCCCCGCGCCCGGTCCGGTGCCGTCCTCCGTCAGCCACGCGCCCTGGAGCGATCCGATGGACATGCGCTACGAGGCGTACTCCTACGCCGATCCGGTCTTCTACGACTCACCGGTCCAGTGGGCCGCCCGCGAGGAGTTCCCCGCGACCGCCGAGCCCGCACCGCCCGGTTGGGTGCGCAACCTGCGCGAGGTGTGGGTGGGCCACCGGCCCGCGGACCTGCCGATCCCCGAGCAGGGGTGGAAGGTGCACGTCTCCGCCCGCCCGGAGAACGCCCAGCGCATCCTGGACGTGGTGCGCCCGTACTGCCACGCGAACGGGCTGGCCTTCAAGTTCCTCCGGAGCCCGGTCCTGGTGCAGACCCAGAACGCCAAGTACGCCGCCCGCGGCTCCAGCGGCAAGTTCATGACGCTCTACCCGGTGGACGACGGCCAGTTGGGCCGATGTCTGACCGAGCTGGACGAGGCGCTGGACGGTGCCCCCGGCCCGTACGTGCTCAGTGACCTCCGCTGGCGCAGGGGGCCGCTCTACCTGCGCTACGGCGCGTTCACCGAGCAGTTCTGCCGCAACGAGGAGGGCGAGCTGGTGCTCGCACTGCGCGAACCCTCCGGCCGGCTGCGGCCGGACGTGCGAAGGGCCGCCTTCGACCTGCCCGACTGGGCACCGGTGCCGGAGGTCCTGCGCGAGACCGTCGCCGGGGCCGGCCGCGCCAGCCACGACGACGAGTTCCCGTTCACGGTGGAGCGGGCGCTGCACTTCTCCAACGGCGGCGGCATCTACCTGGCGCGGCCGGCGGCGGGCGGCGGCCCGGTGGTGCTCAAGGAGGGCCGCCCGTACGCGGGGCTGGACCAGCGCGGCGAGGACGCCGTCACCCGGCTCACCCGCGAGCAACGGGTGCTGGAGACGCTGGCCGGGCTCGACTCGGTGCCCGCCGTGCTCGGCGACCTGACGGCCTGGGAGCACCGCTTCCTGGTGCAGGAGTACGTCGAGGGCGAGGGCCTGCACAAGTGGTTCGGGCAGCGTTACCCGCTGGTGCACCCCGGCGCCGACGCGGCCACCGTCACGGCCTACCGGGACGAGGTGCTCGCGGTGCTCGGCGAGGTGGAGCGCGGGATGCGCGCCATCCACGGCCGGGGCATCGTCTTCGGCGACCTGCACCCGCGCAACCTGATCGTCCGCGACGACGGCTCGGTGGTCTTCGTCGACTTCGAACTCGCCTCCCCCGCCGAGGCGTTCGTCCGCCCCGCGCTCGGCGCGGCCGGGTTCGCCCCGCCGGCCGGCCTGACCGGCTTCGCCATCGACGAGCACGCGCTGGCCGCGCTGCGGCTCTGGGCCTTCCTGCCGCTGCTGCCGCTCAGCGTGCTGCACCCGGCCAAGGGCACCGCCCTGGTCCGGGAGGCCGAGGCGCGGTTCGACCTGCCCGCCGGCTACCTCTCCTTCCCTGCCTGCTCCGATCCGGCCCAGGAGCTCGAACTCGCCGCTGTGGAGGCGCTGTTCGACGGTGAGACGGCGAGCTGGCCCCGGCTGCGCGAGGAGCTGGTGGCCGCGATCACCGCGAGCGCCACCCCCGAACGGGAGGACCGGCTCTTCCCGGGCGACCCGGCCCAGTTCACCCACGACGGGCTCGGCCTGTCCTACGGTGCGGCCGGGGTCCTGTGGGCGCTGCACGCCGTCGGGGCCGAACCCGCCCCGGAGCACCTGGCCTGGCTGCTCGACGCGGTGCGGCGGGAACCCTGCCGGCCCGGCCTGTTCGTCGGCGCGCACGGCACCGCCTGGGCGCTGGAGCGGCTCGGCCACCGGGACGCCGCGCTCGACCTGCTCCACCGCCTGGAGAAGGACGACCCCGAGGGCCGCGGCGCCGACCTCTCCTCCGGCGCGGCCGGCATCGGCCTGGCCCAGCTGCACTTCGCCCGGCTGACCGGCGACCGCGAGCTGTTCACGGCCGCCGCCCGGAGCGCCGACCAGGCCGTCCTGGCCCTGCGGCTGGGCGGGCCCGCCCCGAAGGGCGCCCGCGCCGGGCTGCTGCACGGGGCGAGCGGCACCGCGCTGCTGCTCCTGGCGCTGCACGAGGAGACCGGCCGGCCGCAGCTGCTCGACCTGGCCCGCGCCGCGCTCGACCGGGACCTGGAGCGGTGCGTCCTCGCCGAGGACGGCACGCTCCAGGTCGACGACGGCAGCCGGGTGTTGCCCTACCTGGAGGCCGGCAGCGCGGGCATCGCCGCGGTGGCCCGGGCGCTGCTGGGGCTGCGCCCGGACGAGCAACTGGCCGAACGGGTCGGCCTGATCCGGGCGGCGGCGGAACCGGAGTTCATCGTCCAGCCGAACCTCTTCAACGGCCGCGCCGGGCTGATCGCCCTGCTCGCGCAGGAACGTTCCACCGACGGCCGGACGGACGACCGCACCGAGGAGCTGATCGCCCGTCACGTCCGCCGCCTGGCCTGGCACGTGCTGCCGCACCGCGGCCACCCGGCCTTCCCCGGTGAGCAGCTGCTGCGCCTGTCGATGGACCTGGCGACCGGGACCGCCGGCGTGCTCACCGCCCTGGCCTCGGTGTACGACGGCACCGCACCGATGCCCTTCTGGCCCTGAGGCACCCGAGGGCCCCTGCTGCCCTCGCGCCGCTCGCGCCCCTCGCTCCGACGGGCCTCCGGGCCCGCGGCCCCGTCGCGGCCGGGTCATGCCGCCCCACCAGTTTCCGGCGACCGCCGGGAAGCCCACGCTCCACCCAGTACCGAAGGAGACAGCCATGGCGATCCTCGACCTGCAGGCCCTGGAGACCCCCGAGGAGACCACCGAGTACCGCTCGGTCATCAGCTCCCTGTCCGTGGTGAACTGCACCAACAGCACCGTCAGCACGGTGCTCTGCGTCTGATCCACCCCGCCGGCCGTGCGGTCCGCCGCACGGCCAGCTCCGGCGTTCCCGCTCCCCGTCGCCGCCACCCAGGAGCGCCCGTGCCGCTGCCGCGCACCTCCCGTCCCTCGCCCCTCCGTCCGGTCCTCCGACTGGGCCGCCGCTGGACCGCGCTGCTGGCCCTCGCCGTGGCCGCCAGCACCACCTGCACCCTGCTGCTGCCGCGCACCCTGGCCCGCGCGGTCGACCGCACCCTGGCCGGTGACGACCACCGGGCGGGGATGTCCGCCGGGGCCCAACTGGTCCTCCTGGTCGTGGTGTTCGCGCTCGCCGAGTCGGCCGCCCAGTTCGCGGCGCCGCGCGGGGCGGCCGCCGTCACGGCCGCGCTGCGGGGGGCGACGGTACGCCACCTGGCCGCCGCCGGGCCCGGCCCGGTGGGCCCCCGTACCGGCGAGCGCCCGGCGGCCGGAGACCTCGCGGCCCGGCTGACCGGCAGCGCCCCGCTGGCCGGGCTGGCCGGCGCCGCCGTGGTGTACACCGCCGCCCAGCTGGTGACCGGCCTCGGCGCCGTGGCGGGGCTGTTCCTGCTCGCCCCGTGGCCCGCCCTCGCCTTCCTGGTGGCCGCCCCGCTGGGGTGGTGGCTGGTGCGCCGTCAGGTCGGCCGCACCGCCCGCCACGGCGAGGCGTACCAGGTGGCGCAGGGCGAGATCGCCAACCGCCTGGTCGAGGCCCTCCGGGGCGCGCGGAGCATCCGCGCCGCCGGCTCCGAGGAGACCGAACTCGCCCGTGTGCTCGGCCCGTTGCCGGAGATGTCGCGACACGGCCACGGCCTCTGGTCCAGCCAGCGCGAGACCGCCTGGAAGGTCGGGCTGCTCGCGCCCGCCACCCACGTGGCCGTCCTGGCCGCCGCCGGGGCCGAGCTGGCGGCCGGGCGGCTGAGCCCCGGCGGACTGGCCGCCGCGCTGGCCTACGCGACCGTCGGGCTGGGCGGGTTCGGCGCCGCCCAGAGCCTGTTGGACCTGGCCCGGGCCCGATCGGGCGCGGTCCGGATCGCCGAACTCACCGCCGCACCGGCGCCGTTGGCCGGAGTCCGGCCACTGCCGGCCGGGGCGGGCCGCCTGGAGCTCCACGAGGTGGCGCTGGCGCCGCTGCTGGTGGGCCTCAACCTCACGCTGCCGGGCAGGAGTTGGGTCGCCGTGGTGGGATCGGACGACAGCGCGACCTCCGCACTGGCCGCCCTCGCCGCCGGGCTCACGGCCCCCGACACCGGCCGGGTACGGCTGGACGGGGCCGACCTGGGCGCCATCCGGCCGGACCGGCTGCGCGGCGCCGTCGCGGTGGCCTTCGCCGACCCCGTCCTCTACGGCGACACCGTCGCGGAGGCCCTGGCCCTCGGCCGACCTGCGCCCGGCGAAGGCGAGTTGGAGCGGGCCGCCCGGGCCGCCGGGGCCGACGCCTTCCTGCGCCGCCTCCCCCTCGGCTACCGCACCCCGATGGCAGACGCCCCGCTCTCCGGCGGCGAGCGCCAGCGGATCGGCCTGGCCCGGGCGCTCTGCCGCCCCGCCCGCCTCCTCGTCCTGGACGACGCCACCGCGAGCCTGGACCGGGCCACCGAGGACGCCGTCCTGGACGCCCTCGCGGTGCACGCCGCCGGGCGGACCAGGCTCACCACCACCCGCAGCGCCGCGATCGCCGAACGGGCCGACCTGGTGGCGTGGTTGGAGGGTGGACGGATACGGGCGGTCGCCCCGCACCGGGTGCTGTGGGCACGGCGCGAGTACCGCGCGCTGTTCACCGTCGAGACCCCCGACGGACCTACGCCACCGACAGCTGCGCCCCTTCCGCCCGCCGAGCAGCCCGCCGCCGCACCGTCGGCCGAATCCGCCGTCCAGCCGTCGGTCGCGCCGGGGAGCCGCCGATGACCGCCTCACCCCGCCCCGCGCTCACCCTGCTCCGCTCCGCCCTCACCGGCAGCACCCGGGAGCTGGCGGCCCTGGCCGGCTGGACCGTGCTCTCCGCCGCCCCCGCCGCGCTCTCCGGCAAAGCCCTCTCCCTCGCCGTCGACCAGGGCTTCCTCGCCCACCGCCCCGGCCGAGCGGCTGCCTGGCTGGGCCTCTTCGCCGCCGCCGCACTGCTCTCCGCCTGGTCCACCCGCCGCGCCTACGGCCCGCTCGCCCGGACCGTCGAACCGGCCAGGGACCGGCTGTTGACCACCGCCTCGGCCGGACTGCTGCGCCGTGCCACCGGCGCACGCGGCCACAGCGACGGCGCGGCGGCCCTGGCGGTGGCCCAGGTGACCCGCCAGGTGGAGGCGGTCCGGGACGGCCTGGCCGGTCAACTCCTGCTGGTCTCGCACCTCCTGCTGACCGTCGCGGCCGTCCTGGTGGGCACGGCCGCCCTCGCCCCGGCCGCCGTGCCGCCGGTCGCCGCGCCCCTGCTGCTGGCGCTGCTGACCTTCGCCGCCCTCACCCCCCGGATGGCCCGACGGCAGCGCGAACTCTTCGTCACTGAGGAGGAGTTGGCCTCCTCAACGCTCGACGCCACGACGGCCCTGCGCGACCTGGTCGCCTGCGGCGCCGAACAGCGGGCCCTCGACCGGATCCTGGCCGACATCACCGCCAACGAGGCCGCCGGACGCGGACTGGCCCGCCTGGCCGCCGTCCGCCACCTGCTGGTCGCCCTCGGCGTGCACGGCCCGCTCGCCGTCCTGGTCCTGGCCGCACCCGTGCTGCTGCGCCACGGCCTGACTCCCGGCGGCCTGCTGGGAGCGCTGGCCTACCTGCTCGGCACCCTGGAGCCCGCCGTGCGCCTGCTGATGCAGGGCCTCGGCCCGTCCTGGCTGCGGATGACCGTCGCCGCCGGCCGCCTCGCCGCCACCACGTCCGCCGTCGTACCCCCGGCCCCGCACGCCCACGCCGTACCGGTCACCGGCGCGCCCGCCCTCGAACTGCGCGGCGCCGCCTTCTCCTACGGGGCCCACGCCGAACCGGTCTTCACCGACCTCGACCTGACGATCGAGGACGGCGGGTCCCTCGCCGTGGTCGGCCCCTCCGGCATCGGCAAGTCCACCCTGGCCGCCGTCGCGGCCGGCATCCTCCCGCCCGACCGGGGCGAGGTCCTGCTCTCCGGTCTGCCCGCCGAAGCGCTGCTCCCGGAGGAGCAGGCCGCCCTTCGCACCCTGCTGCCCCAGGACCCCTACGTCTTCACCGGAACCCTGCGCGCCAACCTCAGCTGGCCCGGCCCGCCCCGCTCCACCCCCGAACTCACCGAGGCCCTGAGCACCCTCGGCGCGGCGCACCTGGCCGACCGGCACGGCGGCCTCGACACCGTGCTCCCGGCCGCCGCCTTCTCTCCCGGCGAGCGCCAACTCCTCGCTCTGACCCGTGCCTTCCTCAGTCCGGCACGCCTGCTCGTCCTCGACGAAGCCACCAGCCACCTCGACGCCGCGGCCGCCCTCCACGTCGAGAACGCGCTGCGCCGACGCCCGGGTGCGATCGTCACCATCACCCACCACCCGTCCCAGGCCGCCCGCGCCGACCGGGTCCTCCACCTCGACCGGACCGCTTGGCGGATCACCGGCTGAGCGGCCGGCACCGGCAGCCGGAGCCGGGAAGGAGCTGCGACATGTCACCCGGACCTGACAGGCTGTCAGCTCCGATGCCGCCCAGGCTCCGAGACGAAGGACGTGCCCACTCATGACCGTCGAGATCCACCCCCGCCCGGTCCTGCGCGGGGCGCTCGCGCTGGCCATCGCAGCCCTGCTCTCGGCCGGCCTGGCCGGCTGTTCCTCCTCCGACGACGACTCCTTCAAGAGCTGGGTGGACAAGGGCGGCAAGGAGCACACCGTCACCCTGGGCACCGACATCCGCAAGCTGATACAGCTCAGCGGCCAGGGCGGTGGCAGCACCGTCATCGCGGGCTGCAAGGAGGTGCTCGACCACGTCGCAGCGGCAAAGGCGTACCGCGAGATTCCCGACGAGACCGCCCAGAAGTACTGGTCCAAGGCGCTGGACGAGACCGAGCGCACCGCCACCAACTGCGTGCAGAACAAGGCGACCGGCCTGACCGGCGGCCCGAAGCTCTCGGAGGCCGCCGAGGCGCAGAGCGCGTACAGCGCGCTGACCATCAGCATCGACCGGCTCTCCAAGACCAAGTCCTGACGGCTGCGGCTCCGTCCGGGCGACTGAACGGAGCACCGCAATGCTGCCGCAACACGGGAACATTCCCCGGAAGGTCTCGGTTCGGCATCCACGTGACGGGCAGCACGGCGCCCGTCGGACCGCTGACGCACCGTGAGACCGACCGATTGGAGTGCTCCATGAGCACCTCGTCCACCTCTCGTCCCGCCGACGCCTCGGGCACCTTCGCCCTGGGCGGCGACCTTCCCGTCAACCGGCTCGGCTTCGGCGCGATGCGCCTCACCGGGCCCGGGGTCTGGGGCGATCCGGAGGACCCGGCGGAGGCGGTGCGGGTGCTGCGCCGCGCGGTCGAGCTGGGTGTGACCTTCATCGACACCGCCGACTCCTACGGCCCGTTCATCAGCGAGAACCTGATCCGCCAGGCGCTGCGCCCGTACGCCGACGACCTGGTGATCGCCACCAAGGGCGGCCTGACCCGGACCGGCCCGAACGGCTGGCACCCGGTGGGCCGGCCCGAGTACCTGCGCCAGCAGGTCGAGTTGAGCCTGCGCCACCTCGGGCTGGAGCGGATCGACCTGTACCAGCTGCACCGGATCGACCCGCAGGTGCCGCTCGCCGACCAGCTCGGCGAGCTGGCGCAGCTCCAGCAGGAGGGCAAGATCCGCCACCTCGGCCTCTCCGAGGTCACCGTGGAGGAGCTGGAGGAGGCCCGCAAGCACGCCACCATCGTCTCCGTGCAGAACCGCTACAACCTGGTCGACCGCAGCTCCGAGCGGGTGCTCGACCACGTCACGGCCGAGGGCATCGCCTTCATCCCGTGGTTCCCGATCGCCACCGGCGAACTCGCGCGCCCGGGAAGCAAGTTGGACTCGATCGCGGCCCGCCTCGACGCCACCCCGGCCCAGCTCGCGCTGGCCTGGCTGCTGCGCCGCTCGCCGGTCGTGCTGCCGATCCCCGGCACCTCCCGGGTGGCCCACCTGGAGGAGAACCTCGGCGGCGCCCTGGTCACCCTGGACGACGCGGACTTCGCCGAGCTCAGCGCCCTCGCCTGACCCTCCTCCCCCCGACGTACGCGAACGGAGCACACCCCATGAAGATCGGCATCATCGGCGCGGGCCACATCGGCGGCAACCTCACCCGCCGCCTCAGCGCCCTCGGCCACGAGGTCTCGGTGGCCAACTCCCGTGGCCCGGAGACGCTTTCCGACCTGGCGGCCGAGACCGGCGCCACCCCCGTCCTCGCCACCGAGGCCGCGGCCGGTGCGGAGCTGGTCGTGGTGACCATCCCGCTGAAGAACATCCCCGACCTGCCGGACGACCTGTTCGCCGGCGCGGCCGAGGGCTTCGTGGTCATCGACACCAACAACTACTACCCGCGCAACCGCGACGGCCGGATCGCGGGCATCGAGGACGAGGGCGTCACCGAGAGCCGCTGGGTGGAGCGCCAGCTCGGCCACCCGGTGGTCAAGGCCTTCAACGGCACCTACGCCCAGGACATCCTCGACCGTCCCCTTCCCGCCGGCGACCCGGACCGGCTCGCCCTCCCGGTGGCCGGCGACGACGCGGCCGCCAAGCAGCTGGTCCGCGAGCTGATCGACACCCTCGGCTTCGACAGCGTCGACTCCGGCACCATCGACGAGTCCTGGCGCCAGCAGCCCGACACCCCCCGTCTACGGCCTGCGGGCCGGCGTCGAGGCCGTCACCAAGGCGCTCGCCGAGGCCTCCCCGGAGCGTCCGGAGAACTTCCGCGGCTGACCCGCCGTCACTCCCTCCCGGGCCGGGGCGCACCCACGCGTCCCGGCCCGGAGCCGTACCCGGGCGCCCGTGCGGGCCACCGGTCAGGGGGACGGCGGGGCCCCCGCGTCCCCGTCCCTGAGGTGGCCGTCCACGGTCGCGTTCAGGTCGGCCATGAACGCCTCGAACTGCTCCAGCAGCCGGGGCGGGTAGTGCGCCATCGTGGCGTCCAGGCGGCGGCCGAGCGGGCCGAAGAACTCGTCGGCGCGCTCGTGGATGTGCTCGCCGCTGCGCAGGGTGACGATGCGTCGGTCGGTGTGCTCGCGGGCCCGGGTGATGTGTCCCGCCGCTTCGAGGCGGTTGAGCAGCGCGGTGGTGGCGCCCGTGGACAGGGCGATCCGCTCGCTCAGGCGGGCCGGCGACAGCGGGGTGCCACGCTCCTCGGCGGCGGCGATCTCCAGCAGCGCGGTCGCGTCCGTGGAGTGCAGGCCGAGCCAGGCGGCGAAGCGCCGTCCGAGCTCGGCGTAGTGGCCCCCGTAGACCCGCAGCGATTCGGTCAACCGCTCCCGCTGCTGCGCGACACCGTCGTCCACGGCTTCCTCCATGCCGGCGGCCCTCCGCCGTTCTCTTCCCCGCGGTCCGGGTGGCCGCGCTTTGACAACCTACCGTCCCCGCTTTACCTTCACCATGAAACTACTTCACCATGGAGGTATCTCGCGTGGACAACCCGTCCGCCACCCACGGCGAATCCGCCGGGCCCCACCGTCGGCGCTGGCTGGTCCTGGTCGCGATGCTCGTCGCCGAGGTCATGGACCTGCTCGACGCCTCGATCGTCAACGTCGCCGGGCCCGACCTGGAGGCCTCGCTGGGGGCCGGTCCGACCGGCCTGCAGTGGGTGATCGGCGGCTACACCCTGACCCTTGGCGCCGGGCTGGTGCTCGGTGGCCGGCTCGGCGACCGCTACGGCCGGCGCCGGATGTTCCTGATCGGCCTGACCGCGTTCACCGTCTGCTCGCTGCTCTGCGCCCTCGCGCCCGACACCGGGTCACTGATCGCCTTCCGCCTGCTCCAGGGCACCGCCGGGGCGATGCTGCTGCCCCAGGGCCTGGGCCTGCTGCGGGAGAACTTCTCCGGCCCCCGAACTCACCAAGGTCTTCGCGGTGTTCGGCCCCGTCCTCGGAATGGGCGGCATCATCGGCCCCGTCCTCGGCGGCTTCCTGATCGAGGGCGACTTCTTCGGTCTCGGCTGGCGGTCGGTGTTCCTGGTCAACCTGCCCATCGGCCTCGCGGCCCTGCTGGTCGCCGCGAAGTCCGTCCCGGGGCGGCCGGGCGACCGCGGCGTGCGCGTCGACACCACCGGCGCGGCCCTGGTGGCGGCGTCCTGCGCCCTGCTCGTGCTACCGCTGAACCAGGGTCAGGAGGACGGCTGGCCGCTGTGGACCTGGCTGTCGATGGCGGCCGCCGCGACGGGCTTCGCCCTGTTCGCCGCCCAGCAGCGCCGGACGGCGGCGGCGGGCCGCGAACCGCTGGTGACCCCTGGCCTGCTGCGCAAGCCGGCCTTCACCGTCGGGCTCGGCGGCATCGCCCTGTTCTTCTGCGGACTGGTCGGCACCCAGCTGGTCCTGACCCTCTACCTCCAGATCGGCCACCACTACACCGCCGGCGAAGCCGGGCTCGGCAACCTGCCGCTGGCCGTCGGCACCGCGATCGGCGGCGCCGTCAGCGGCGCGTTCCTCGCCGACCGGATCGGCCGCCGGGTGCTGCAGATCGGGCCCGCGGTGCAGCTGCTCGGCGCCGGGCTGCTCTGGTACGAACTCGACGGCCTCGACGCGGCCCCGTTCTCGATCGTGGACGTCCTCCCCGGTGTGACGATCGCGGGCATCGGCTCCGGGATGGTGATCGCCGCCCTGTTCGGCTTCGTGCTCGCCGCCGTCGACGACCAGGAGATCGGCTCCGCCTCCGGTGTCCTCTCCGCGGTCCAGGCGGTCGGCGGCTCGATCGGCGTCGCCGTCTTCGGCTCGGTGTTCTTCGCCCGCGCCGGGACCGGAGACTTCTCCACCGGCTTCCAGCACGCCCTGCTGGTCCAGGCCTGCCTGCTCGCGGCCTTCTTCGCGATCACCTTCCTGCTCCCCGCCGCGGCCCGGCCCGAGGAGGAGCAGCACGGGGCCCTCCCCGTCTCCGCCGGGACGCAGCAGCCGGTGACCCGTCCTTGACCCCGGCTCCGGGGCGCCGGGATGATGGGCCGTCAGATCTTTGACTCCGCCGTTGGGGGAAGCCGGTCCGAAGCCGGCGCTGACCCGCAACGGTAGGCCGCCGGCCCCGGTCGGTGGCGAGCCCGGACACCCGGCGGCGGAGGTGTGTGCCCACTCCTCCCGTCGTGGTCTGCGGGCCGGAGCCTCGCGGGCTGCCCGGCATCAGGGGCGGCGCCGCCGGGCCCCTGCGTCCAGGCCCGGAAAGGCAGTTCATGCTCGCGCTCCGCCGCTCCCTGGGTCTGCTCGCGATATCCGCGCTCGCCCTCACCGCCGCTCTGCCCGCCACCACCGCCTCGGCGACCGCCGGAAGCGGCGCCACCCTGCGGCCGGACGCCGCCGCGGCCGGATGGCTGGCCCGCCAGTTGGTGAACGGCGACCACTTCGAATCGGTCTTCGACGGCGTCGCCTACCCCGACCAGGGCCTGACCGTCGACGCGGTGCTCGCCTTCGCCGCCTCCCGGAGCTCCGACCAGGCCGCCGCCAGGGCCACCGCCTGGCTCGCCCAGCCCGCCACCACCGCCGGCTACCTCGGCGACGGCACCACCGAGGCCTACGCCGGTGCCACCGCCAAGCTGCTGCTGGCCGCCCAGGTCCGCGGCGCGGACCAGGCCTCGTTCGGCGGGGTCGACCTCCCGGCCCGGCTGCGCGGGCTGCAGACGCCGTCCGGCCGGTTCGCGGACCGCTCCCAGTGGGGCGACTACAGCAACACCTTCGGCCAGTCCCTGGCCGTCCTCGCGCTGCACCGCACCCCGGCCGGTGCCCCGGCCGCCGCCGTGGACTTCCTGGCCGGCACCCAGTGCGCGGACGGCGGCTTCCCGGTCGCCCTCGGCCAGAGCACCTGCACCGCCGACCCGGACGCCACCGCCCTCGCGGTCCAGGCACTGGCTGCCACCGGCCGGACCGCGAAGGCGGGTTCGGGCCTCGGCTGGCTGACGGCGCACCAGAACGCGGACGGTGGCTTCGCCGCCGCAGGGGCCACCGCCTCCAACGCCAACAGCACCGGCCTGGCCACCGCCGCCCTGCTCTCGGGCGGCCGCTACGCCGCCGGCCTCAAGGGCTGGTCCAGCCTGGTCAAGCTCCAGCAGGGCTGCTCCGCCACCGCCGCCAACCGCGGCGCGGTGGCCTACGACGCCACCGGCTTCAACGCCGCCACCGCCAACCGGGCCACCGCCCAGGCCGTGCTCGGCCTCTCCGGCGCCTCGCTGGCCACCCTCTCCGCGCACGGCGCCCGCCCGGACGCCCCCGCCCTCGCCTGCCGCTGACCCGAAGGAGCCCGAGGACCATGACCACCAGAAGAACCTTCGGCGCGACCGCCCTCGCCACCGGGCTGCTCGCCGCCTCCGCCGTGGTGACCGCCACCCCCGCCCAGGCCGCCGCCTGCTCCGGCACCTCCGGCGTCACCGTGGTGGTGGACTTCACCGCCGTCGGCGGAGGCATCCAGACCGGCTGTGCTCCGGGCGACCCGGCCAGCGGCCTGGCGGCGCTCACCGGAGCGGGCTTCTCCTACTCCTTCCACTCGCGCTTCCCCGGCTACGTCTGCAAGATCAACGCCCTGCCCACCACCTGCACCGCTCCCAGCGGCTCGGCCTACTGGTCCTACTGGCACGCCCAGCACGGCACCCCCTGGGTCTACAGCACCCTGGGCGCGGGCAGCTACAACCCCGCCCCCGGCGACGTCGAGGGCTGGGCCTTCGGCGCCGGCACCCAGCCGGGCATCACCGCCCCCTGACGCCACGTCATCCGCCGGTGCCCCGGCCGACCGGGCGGCGATCAGTGGGCACATTTTTGGCACAACGCCACTGTGGATAAGGCAAGTTCCGGAAGAAGGTCGGCCCCCGCCCGACCTGCGGAGCACGGGGCTCCGCAGACCGGGCGGGGGTGGCTCGCGACCGGCGCGATCAGCGGCAGAGGGCCGCGTCGACCGCGTCCACCACCCGCTGCCCGGCGGCCGCGTCCGGGACGGTGGTGACGGTGACGGTCGCGGCCCGGCCGTCCTCGGTGGCGCCGCCCCGGGTGCGGTGGCCCGGGGAGGTGCCGCCGTGGCCCCAGACCAGCCCGCCACAGCTGAGCGGCCGGCTCTGGATGCCCAGGCCGTAGCGGACCCCGGGGCCGAACAGCTCGGCCGGGACGGTGGTGCGCATCTCGGCGAGCTGGGCGGCGGGCAGCAGACGGCCCGTCAGGAGTGCGCCGTAGAAGGCGTTCAGGTCGGAGTTGGTGGACACCACCGCCCCCGCCGCCCAGGCCATCGAGGCGTCCATCGCGGTGTAGTCGACCAGCGGCGCGCCCGGTGCGGTGCGCAGGTAGCCGTGCGGATGGGCCTCCCGGATGGCGGTCTCGCCGACCGCCGGGACGTAGGTGCGGCGCAGGCCGATCCGGTCGATGACCCGCTTGGTGACCTCCTCCCCGTAGGGGCGGCCGGTGACCTTCTGGATCAGCAGGCCGGCCACCAGGTAGTTGGTGTTGCTGTACTCCCAGGAGGTCCCGGCCGCGAACCGGGCCCGCTGCGCCAGTGCCCCGTCGAGGAGTTCACGCGGCTCGAAGTAGCGGTACTGGATGGTGGTGAAGTCGGCCAGCGCGGGGGCGTCCATGTAGTCGGGCAGGCCGCTGGTGTGCTGGAGCAGCTGACGGACCGTGGTCCTCCGTCCGTCGATGCCGTCCCCGCGCAGCAGGCCGGGCAGGTAGGTGTCGACGGACGCGTCCAGGGCGACCTTGCCCTCGGCGACCAGCTGGAGCACCACCACGGCGGTGAACGCCTTGGTGTTGCTGCCGGCCCGGATCTGCCCGTCCACCGGGACCCGGGCGCCGGTGGCCAGGTCGCCGACACCGGCGGTGTAGGTGCGGCTGCGGCCGTCGCGGCCCTTGACGGTGGCCAGGGCGGCGGGCATCCCGTCGTCCTTCACCAGCGCGTCGAGGCGCTGCTGCACGACGTCCGGGCGCGGCCCGGCGGAGGCCTCGGCCGGGGCCGGGGCGAAGGCGGTCAGGGCGAGCCCGGCGGCGGCGGTCGCCGTCACGGCGTACCGCAGCCGCTGCAGGGCGTGTTGGTTCATCAGGACTCCACTGGTGCGGGGGAACTGTGCGGGGGGCGGGGGTCAGCGGCAGAGCGCCGCGTCCACCACCTGCTCCACGCGCTTCGCGGTCTCGGGGTTCGGGATGGTGGTCACCGCGACGTTGACGGCCCGTCCGTCCTCGGTGGCGCCGCCGACGGTCTCGAAGCCCGGGATCGCCCCGCCGTGGCCCCAGGCGAGGCCGCCGCAGGAGAGCGGTCGGCTGACCAGCCCGAGCCCGTAGCGGGCACCGGGGCCGATCGCCTCGGCGGGGACGGTGGTGCGCATCTCGGCCAGCTGGGCCGCGGGCAGCAGGCGGCCGGCCAGCAGCGCGCCGTAGAACCGGTTGACGTCGCTGTTGGTCGACACGACGGCGCCGGCCGCCCAGCCCCAGGACGGGTCCAGCTCGCTGTAGTCGCGCAGCGAGCCGTCGGCGGTGCGCTGGTACCCCTTGGGGTGGGCCTCGTGGATCGTCCGGTCCCCGGGAGCGGGGAAGTAGGTGTGCCGCAGGCCGATCCGGTCGATGACCCGCTTGGTGATCTCCTCGCCGAGCGGACGCCCGGTGACCTTCTGGATGATCAGGCCCGCCAGCAGGTAGTTGGTGTTGTTGTACTCCCACTGGGTGCCGGGGGCGGAGTGGGCCTTCTGGGCCAGCGCGGCGTCGAGGAGTTCGCGCGGCTCGTAGTAGCGCCCGGGGTCGCTCAGGACCGCGCCCTGGTTCACGTACTCGGGCAGGCCGCTGGTGTGCTGGAGCAGCTGACGGACCGTGATCTTCCGGCCGTCGATGCCGTCCCCGCGCACCAGGCCCGGGAGGTAGGTGTCGACGGACGCGTCCAGGCCGACCTTGCCCTCGGCGACCAGTTGGAGGATCACCACGGCGGTGAACGCCTTGGTGTTGCTGCCGATCCTCACCTGCCCGTCCACCGGCACCTTGGCCTTGGTGACCGCGTCGCCGACACCGGCGGTGTAGGTGCGGCTGCGGCCGTCGCGGCCCTTGACGGTCACCAGGGCGGCGGGCACGCCGTCGTTCTTGACCAGGGCGTCCAGGCGCTGCTGCACGGCGTCCGGCCGTGGGCCGGCGAAGGCCTCGGCCGGTGCCAGGGCCCCGGCCAGCACGGCGGCGGCGGTCGCGGCGGTGACGGCGGCGGCCACCCCTCGGCGGGTGGTGCGGCGGGTGGTGCCGCGGGTCGGGCGGTGCTGCTGCGGTGCGTGCTCGTTCATCGTCGGGCCCCTCCGGTTCGGGCGCCGGACCTCGTCCCGGCGCCCTTCCAGAGGACCATCCGACGGACCGTCAATCCGTCGTCGCCCGGGACGAGATGATCTCCGGGAACGTGCTCCGGGGGCGGGCCCGCCCCCGGGACCGTGGTCCTGGGCCCGTCTCGAAGCCGCTTCCGACATGCGGACGTGCGGGACAGGACCGGCGCGGGGGCCTAGGGTGGGGACCGCAGTCGGTTCGCCCTGACAGCCGGTCAGGTGCGTCGCAAGAGGGAACCCGGTGACGCCTTTCATCTGGCCATTCCGGGACTGCCCCGCAGCGGTGAGTGGGAACGACCGCCGTCACACGCACTGGGCCCGTGACGGGCCCGGGAAGCGACGGCCACTAGGCCGTTTCTTTCAGATCATCGGATCGTTGGATCTGATGTGTCGTTGACTGATGCCCAGTGGGCGCGGATCGAGCCGTTGCTGCCGGACCGGGCACCGAAGCGGGGTGGGAGGTGGCGTGATCACCGGCAGGTGATCGACGCGATCGCGTTCAAGTACCGCACCGGGACGCCTTGGGCGGACCTGCCCGAGCGGTTCGGGTCCTGGAAGGGCGCCCACAACCGCCTGCGGATGTGGGCGCTCGACGGCACCTGGGAGAAGGTCTTCACCGCTCTGCTCGCCCAGGCGGACGCCGACGGCGACCTGGACTGGGTCGTCGCGGTCGACTCCACCGTCGTGCGCGCTCACCAGCACGCGGCCGGAGCCCGTCAAAAGGGGCTCCGGCCGACGAGCCCCACCACCATGCCCTCGGACGCTCCCGCGGCGGGCTGACCACGAAGATCCACCTCGCCGCTGACGGCAACTGCCGGCCGCTCGCCTTCGTCCTCACCCCCGGACAGGCCGGCGACGCACCGGAGTTCGAACACGTCATGGCCCGCATCCGCGTCCCCCGACCCGTCGGCAGACCGAGAACCACGCCGGAGGCGGTCCTGGCGGACAAGGCCTACTCCTCCCGCGCGATCCGCGCCCACCTGAGAAGGCGCGGCATCCGGGCCGTCATCCCGCAACCCGCCGACCAGGTCGCCAACCGCAAACGCCTCGGCCGACGCGGAGGCAGACCACCCGCATGCGATTACGACACCTACAAGCGCCGCAACACCGTCGAGCGGTGCATCAACAAGCTCAAGCAGTGGCGCGGCCTGGCCACCCGCTACGACAAGACCGCCACCATCTACCTCGCCGGACTCCACCTCGCCGCCATCTTCATCTGGTCAGCGCGATGATCCGAAAGAAACGACCTAGGAGTCCGCCCTGTCCAGGACGGACGTGCCCGCGAGTCCGAAGACCTGCCACTGCCCGCGTGCACCCCGCACGCGGTGATCTCGGTGACCTCGTGGGCGGGTCGACGGAACGGACGGGCACATCCTGGTGCCGCGTCCGCACTGTCACACCTCCTCGCCCGCGCGCCCTCCCGGGATCGCAGCGCGACTCGCGAAGGAGAGTCTCCGTGACCACCAGCACCACCGCCTCGCAGGCCACCGTCCACGGCTACCCCCGGCAGGGGCCGAACCGTGAGCTGAAGAAGGCGATCGAGGGCTACTGGAAGGGCACCGTCACCGCCGACGCCCTCCACTCCACCGCCGCCGAACTCCGGTGCGCCAACTGGCGCAGTCTCGCCGGGGTGGGCATCACCGAAGTCCCCACCGGGGACTTCTCGTTCTACGACCACGTGCTGGACACCACCGTGGCCGTCGGCGCGATCCCGGCCCGTCACCGTGCCGCCGTGCAGGCCGACCCGCTGGACGGCTACTTCGCCATGGCCCGTGGCAACCAGGACGTCGCTCCGCTGGAGATGACCAAGTGGTTCGACACCAACTACCACTACCTGGTGCCGGAGTTGGGTCCGGACACGGTCTTCGCGGCGAACTCCGCCAAGGCGGTCGGCGAGCTCCGCGAGGCGATCGCGCTCGGCCACAAGGGCCGCCCGGTCCTGCTCGGCCCGCTGACCTACCTGCTGCTCGCCAAGCCCGCACCCGGCGTGGCCTCCGACTTCCAGCCGATCACCCTGCTCGACCGCCTGCTGCCGGTCTACGCCCAGCTGCTGGCCGAGCTCAAGGCCGCCGGCGCCGAGTGGGTCCAACTCGACGAGCCCGCCCTGGTCCAGGACCGCACCCCGGCCGAACTCAACGCCGCCACCCGGGTGTTCCGCGACCTCGGCGCGCTGACCGAGCGTCCGAAGATCCTGGTCACCACCTACTTCGACCGGGTCGGCGACGCTCTGAAGGTCCTCGCCAAGGCCCCGGTCGAGGGCGTCGGCCTCGACTTCACCGGCCCGGCCGCCGCCAACCTGGCCGACCTCGCCGCCGTCGGCGGCCTGCCCGGCAAGCGCCTGGTCGCCGGAGTGGTGGACGGCCGCAACATCTGGATCAACAACCTGGAGAAGTCGCTCGCGACCCTGGCCACCCTGCTCGGCCTGGCCGACCGGGTGGACGTCGCCCCGTCCTGCTCGCTGCTGCACGTCCCGCTGGACGCCGCCGCCGAGCCCTACATCGACCCGCAGATCGCCCGCTGGCTCTCCTTCGCCCGCCAGAAGACCACCGAGGTCAGCCTGCTCGCCCGCGGCCTGCGCGAGGGCGCCGACACCATCGCGCCCCAACTCGCCGCCAACCGCGCCGACCTGGCCTCCCGGGCCGGCTCCCCGATCACCCACGACCCGGCCGTCCGGGCCCGGGTCGCGGCCACCACCGAGGCGGACGCCCACCGCGGGCAGGCCTACCCGGAGCGGGCCGCGGCCCAACGGGCCAGGCTCGCCCTGCCGCTGCTGCCCACCACCACCATCGGCTCCTTCCCGCAGACCGCCGAACTCCGCATCGCCCGGGCCGACCTGCGGGCCGGGCGGATCGACGCGGCCGCCTACCAGGAGCGGATGCGGGACGAGGTCCGCGAGGTGATCGAGTACCAGGAGAAGGCCGGCCTCGACGTCCTGGTCCACGGCGAGCCCGAGCGCAACGACATGGTCCAGTACTTCGCCGAGCAGCTCACCGGCTACCTCGCCACCCAGCACGGCTGGGTGCAGTCCTACGGCACCCGCTACGTCCGCCCGCCGGTGCTGGCCGGCGACATCTCCCGCCCGACCCCGATGACCGTCGAATGGCAGCGCTACGCCCAGTCCCTGACGGACCGTCCGGTCAAGGGCATGCTCACCGGGCCGGTCACCATGCTCGCCTGGTCCTTCGTCCGCGACGACCAGCCGCTCGGCGACACCGCCCGCCAGGTCGCCCTCGCCCTGCGCGACGAGGTCACCGACCTGGAGGCCGCCGGAGCCGCCGTCATCCAGGTCGACGAGCCCGCCCTGCGCGAGACCCTGCCGCTGCGCGAGGCCGAGCGTGCCGCCTACCTCGCCTGGGCCACCGAGGCGTTCCGCCTCACCACCTCGGGCGTCCGCGCCGACACCCAGGTGCACACCCACATGTGCTACGCCGAGTTCGGCGAAATCCTCGGTGCCATCGAGGACTTGGACGCCGACGTGATCTCCCTGGAGGCGGCCCGCTCGCACATGGAGGTCGCCCACGAGCTCTCCGGAGCCGGCTACCCCCGCGAGGTCGGGCCCGGCGTGTACGACATCCACTCCCCCCGGGTGCCCTCCGCCGAGGAGGCCGCCGCCCTGCTCCGCGCCGGCCTGGCCGCGATCCCGGCCGATCGGCTCTGGGTCAACCCCGACTGCGGCCTCAAGACCCGCGCCTGGCCCGAGACCCGGGCCTCCCTCGAGAACCTGGTCGAGGCCGCCCGGACGGTACGGGCGGAGCTGACGGCCTGACCGCCCTTCCGGGGCGGGTGCGGGCGGCGCCGTGTACCGCTCGCACCCGCCCCGGAGGGACCGCCGTGACCCCGATCACGGTGCGCCCCAAGCGATCTGACACATCGTTGACGCTCTTGACCGCACCGTGGTCTGATGGACCGCCTTTCCACCCTTGGCGTCAGGGGAAGCCGGTCCGACTCCGGCGCTGACCCGCAACCGTGGACCCGCCCACCGGGCGGGTGAGCCGGAATGCCTGCGCCGGGACGTTCGTCAGCTATACGTGCGTCGTCGCGGACTACGACGCGGTCCAGACGGGATCGCCCGCTCCCCGGGCAGGCCCGTCGGCTGCGCCGGCACCCCTCGTCGACCGACCAGGGAGTCACCGTGAGGGTCAGCAGCAGGAGCAGCGGCAGGGCCGGTCGCGCGGGCGACGGCACGGGCGGTGGCGGGTACGGGGCCCGGAGTCCGGCCTCGGCCCTGCTCGCCAGCCTCCTCGCCGTGACGGCCGCCGCCACCGTGCTGTTCGGCCACCCCGGCAGCGCCTTCGCCGATCCACCCGCCCGCACGCCCGACCTCGCGAAGGGCGCCCGCTACCTCACCGACCCGGCCCGGCTGCTCGACGGCCACTACCACGAGGCCTTCCCCGACTCCGGGTCCGCCGACTTCGGACTCACCCTGGACACCGCCTTCGCGCTGGCGGCGACCGGCGCCGACGACGCCGCGCTGCTCCGGATCGCCGACTTCCTCGACCAGGGGGGCCGGGACGGCACCGGTTTCACGGTCGACGACTGGACCGGCATCGGTACCGAGGGCGCCGCCGGAGGCTCCCTCGGCAAGGTGGCCCTGCTCGCCGAGACCGTCGGGCGTGACCCGCGCGACTTCGGCGGCCACGACCTGATCGCCGCCCTGGACGGGGCGGTCTGCGCCCGTGCCGACGAGGCACTCGGCTGCGCGGCACCGGGCAACTACACCTGGACCGGCTCGGTCTTCGCCCAATCCCTGGGCGTCATGGCGCAGTTGAGGGCCGGAGACATCCAGGGCGCGGGCGCACCCATCGCCTACCTGCGCAGCCTGCAGCAGCCGGCCGGCTCCTGGCCGAGCCTGATCCCGGCCACCGCCGCCGCCGACGTGGACAGCACCGCGATGGCGCTGATGGCCCTCTCCCTCGTCCCCGGTGACGAGGCGACCAAGGCCGTCGAGCAGGGCCTGAGCTGGCTGGCCGCCACCCAGGCGCCCGACGGCGGCTTCCCCGGCGCCGCCGGGAACTCCACCAACTCCGCCGCCCTGGCGGTCCAGGGCCTGAGCCTGCGCCAGGACCTCTACGCGGCACGGGTCGGCAAGGCCGTCGAGTTCCTGGCCGACCGGCAGAACCCCGACGGCGGCTTCGACGTCGCCTCCGCCGGACAGCCGGGCTCGGACGTCCGGGCCTCCGCCCAGGCCCTCGGCGGGGTCACCGGGAGGTCCTTCGGCACCCTCCGGCGAGTCCCCGGCACCACCCCCACGGACCCGGGCACCTCACCGTCGCCGTCCGCCTCACCCTCGCCCTCGCCGTCGCCCTCGCCGTCGCCCTCGCCCTCGCCCTCAGCTTCCGAATCGCCGTCCCCGTCCGCCTCCCCCTCTGCCTCGGCTTCGGCATCGGCATCGGTCTCCTCGTCGCCCTCCCCCTCCCCGAGCGACCCCGCCTCGCCCACCCCCGCCCCCAGCACCAGCACGCCGCTCCCCACCGCGACGAGCCCGGCGGGCGTGGCCCCGGACCAGAGTGGACCGCCGACCACGAACCTGGCCCGGACCGGCACCCGAGCACTCGAACTCCTCGCCCCCGCAATCCTGTTGACGGTAGGTGGTGCCGCGATCCTGGTCGCCCTCCGCCGCAGGACCGCCTCGCCCTCCGGGAAGCACCGGTGATCCGCCCCGCACGCCCACGCCGCCCCGGCCTGCCCGGCACCGCCGCCGGGGCGCTCCTCGCCCTGACCTTCGGCGCGAGCACGACCCCGGCCGCCGCCACGCCCCTGCCGCTGGACCAGTGCACGACCACCAGCGGCGTGGTGCTCGCGGTCGACTTCGGGCCCTGGGGCGGCCCGCTGCTGCGCTCCTGCGGCACCACCCCCCACCACGGGCTACACCCTGCTGAACCAAGGCGGTTGGAAGTCCACCGGCACCAGCCACGACGGGCCGGCCTTCATCTGCCGGATCGGCTACAGCGGCCACGACGGGGGCCGGGGCTACCCGACGCCCGAGCAGGACAGGTGCGTCCAGACCTCGCCCACCACCGCGTACTGGTCCTACTGGTACGCCGATCCCGGCGAGAACACCTGGACCTACAGTCAGCTGGGCGCGGTCAGCCACAGGCCGCTGCCCGGCAGCGTCGAGCTGTGGGTCCACGGCAAGACCGACCTCGCGGGCACCCAGGGCAGGCCCGCCATCTCCCCGGACAGCGTCCGTGCCCACAACACCACCCCCGGTGGCGCCCCGGCGACCACCACGACGCCACCGCCACCGGCCTCCGGCGGCACCACCACGGGCCCCACCGCCACCCAGCCCGCACCTGGCGCCACCAAGCCCACGACCTCGCCAACCGCACCACCCACCACGGGAGTTCCCGCCCCCTCCGCCACTCCCGACGGCGCCACCCCCGTCCCCGGGACCTCCGTCGAACCGCCGCCCTCCCCTCCCTCCGACCCAACCTCACCGACGCCCACTCCCACCGACGTCCCGGCGCCCTCCGCCTCCAGCCCCACCCCCGTCGACGCCGCCCCGGCCGCCGACGCCCCGCGCCCGACGGACTCGATGGTCCCGGCCGTCGTCGGTGCGGCCCTCGTGCTCGTGCTCGGCACCGCCACCGCCGTCACCGCACTGCGCCGACGGCGCCGGGCGGAGTGAGCGCGGTGGATCGACCCGTCAAGTCCACCGAGGGGTTCGCCCCGGTCGCCGGGCGGGTCCCCCGGGACCTGCACCCCGTCGCCTGGTGGATCTGGGCCCTCGCGCTCGCCACCGCCGCCAGCCGCACCACCAACCCCTTGCTGCTGTTCCTTGTGCTCGGCGTGCTCGGCTTCGTGGTCACCTCCCGCCGCACCGAAACGCCGTGGGCCCGCGGCTTCAAGTACTACCTCTGGCTGGCGCTGACCGTGGTCGCCGTCCGGGTCACCTTCCGCTGCGTCTTCGCCACCGGCATCACCCCGCGCGACCACCTGCTGTTCTCCCTCCCGCGCGTCCCCACCCCGGACTGGTACGCGGGCGTCCAGATCGGCGGACCGGTCTCCCTGGAGGCCGTCCTGTCCGCCGCCACCGACGGGCTTCGGCTGGCCTGTCTGCTCTGCTGCATCGGCGCCGCCAACACCCTCGCCAACCCCAAGCGCGCGCTGCGCGTACTGCCGGGCGCGCTGTACGAGCTCGGGGTCGCCGTCACCGTCGCGCTCAGCGTCGCGCCACAGCTGGTGCAGAGCGTCCAACGGGTCTTCCGGGCACGGCGGCTGCGGGCCGGGCGGAGCAAGGGCCTGCGGGCCCTGCGGGGGATCGCCGTACCGGTGCTGGAGGACGCGCTGGAGCGCTCGATGCACCTCGCCGCCGCGATGGACTCCCGGGGTTACGGCCGGGCCGGCACCGCCACCCGGGCCTCCCGGCGGATGACCGGGGCCCTGATGCTGCTGGGCATGTGCGGCCTGTGTGCCGGGATGTACGGGCTGCTCGACGGCACGGCCCCGGCCCTGCTCGGCCTGCCCGCCCTCGCCGCAGGTTCGGCGCTCTGCGTCGGCGGCCTGCTGCTGGGTGGACGCCGGATCCGGCGCACCAGCTACCGGCCGGATCCCTGGCGGGCGGCCGAATGGGCCGTCAGCCTCTGCGGGGTGGCCGCCGCGGTCCTGCTCCGCGTCAGCGTCGGCTACGACGCCACCGAGCTCAACCCCTCGCTCCACCCCCTGAGTTGGCCGACCCTGCCGGCCGTCCCGGTGGTCGCCCTGCTGCTCGCGGCACTGGCCGGAGTGCTCTCCCCGCCACCGGGCCGCCCACTCGCGACCGCCACCACCGCTCCCGCCGGCCGACCCTCCACCGTCGGCGGCCGCACGCCCTCCGAGGTGACCCGATGATCCGCTTCGACCAGGTCGGCGTCCGCTACCACGACGCCGACCGCCCCGTCCTGCACGGCGTCGACCTGACCGTCCCCGAGGGCGAGCTCTGCCTGGTGGTGGGCCGCACCGGAAGCGGCAAGTCCACCCTGCTCGGCACCGTGAACGGCCTGGTCCCGCACTTCACCGGTGGCACCCTCAGCGGCCGGGTCACCGTCGACGGCCGGGACACCGCCCACCACCCGCCACGCGAACTCGCCGACGTGGTGGGCGTGGTGGGCCAGGATCCGCTGGCCGGCTTCGTCACCGACACCGTTGAGGAGGAACTCGCCTACGCGATGGAGCAGTTGGCCGTCGAGCCGGCCGTGATGCGCAAGCGGGTGGAGGAGACCCTGGACCTGCTCGGCCTCGCCGACCTGCGCCACCGGGGCCTCAGCGAGCTCTCCGGCGGCCAGCAGCAGCGGGTCGCCATCGGCTCGGTGCTCACCGCCCACCCCCGGGTGCTGGTCCTGGACGAGCCGACCTCCGCACTCGACCCGACCGCCGCCGAGGAGGTGCTGGCCGCGATCACCCGGCTGGTGCACGACCTGGGCGTCACCGTGCTGCTGGCCGAGCACCGGCTGGAGCGGGTGGTCCAGTACGCCGACCGGGTCCTCCACCTGCCCGGCGACGGCACCGTCCGGTACGGGGCGCCGGCCGAGGTCTTCGAGGAGACCGAGATCGCCCCGCCGGTGGTCGAGCTCGGCCGCCTGGCGGGCTGGCGGCCGCTGCCGCTCTCGGTCCGCGACGCCCGCCGGGCCGCCGCCCCGCTGCGCGAACGGCTGACCGGGCTCCCCGTTCCACCGGTACGCGAGCGACCCGGGGGTGGGGAGCCGGTGCTGACCGCCGATCAGGTCGTGGTCACGCACGGCCGGGTGGTCGCCGTCCGTGAGGCCTCGCTGGAGCTGCGCTCCGGCGAGGTGACGGCCCTGATGGGCCGCAACGGCTCCGGCAAGTCCTCCCTGCTGTGGGCCCTCCAGGGCTCCGGCCCGCGCCAGGGCGGCACCGTCCGGGTCACCCGGGACGGCGCGGGCCCTGCCGACCCCAAGAAGGTCGCGGCCGCCGAGGCCCGCCGCCTGGTCGGCCTGGTCCCGCAGACACCCACCGACCTGCTCTACCTGGAGACCGTGGCCCAGGAGCTCGACCAGGCCGACCGCGACGCGGCCCGTGACCACGAGGGCCCCACAGCCCGGCAGGTCCTGGACCGGCTCACCCCGGGCATCCCGGACCGCAGCCACCCGCGCGACCTCTCCGAAGGGCAGAAGCTGGCCCTGGTGCTGGCGATCCAGCTGGTCGCCGCACCGCCGGTCGTGCTGCTGGACGAGCCCACCCGTGGCCTGGACTACCGGGCCAAGGCCGCACTCACCACCATCGTCGGCCAACTGGCCTCCGAGGGACGGGCGGTGGTGGTCTGCACGCACGACGTGGAGTTCGTCGCCGCCTCCGCCGACCGGGTGCTGGTGATGGCCGAGGGCGAGATCGTCGCCGACGGCCCGACCGACGAGGTCATCGTCGCCTCACCGACCTTCGCCCCGCAGACCGCCAAGGTCCTCGCCCCGCTCCGCCACCTGACCACCGGTCAGGTGGCCCGGGCGCTCGCCCCCGCGGAGGCCGCCCGATGACCCTCCCCGCGGCCCCCGCCCTGCCCGCCGCCGTCCGGATCCCCGGCCGGGCCAGGATCGCGGTGACGCTGGCCGCCGCCATCGGCCTGGTCGCCTTCCTCTGGCCCTTCGTCGTCGCCCCGGGGAAGTTCGGCTCGGCCTACGCTCCCCCGTTGGTCTTCGGCGCGCTGCTGGCCCTGGTGCTGGCCGTGGTGATCGCCGAGATCTCCGCCGGTGGCATCGACGCCAAGGCGCTCGCCATGCTCGGCGTGCTCTCCGCCGTGAACGCCGGACTCCGCCCGCTCGGCGCCGGCACCGCCGGGGTCGAGACGGTCTTCTTCGTCCTGGTGGTCGCGGGCCGGGTCTTCGGCCCCGGCTTCGGTTTCGTGCTCGGCTGCACCTCGCTGTTCGCCTCCGCGCTGCTCACCGGCGGCGTCGGCCCCTGGATGCCGTACCAGATGTTCGGCTGTGCCTTCGTCGGCCTGCTGGCCGGACTGCTGCCCCCGCTGCGCGGCAGGGCCGAGGCCGCGATGCTCGCGGTCTACGGCGCCTTCTCCGGCTACCTCTTCGGCTTCCTGCTGAACCTCTCCTTCTGGCCCTTCAACCTCGACCCGACCAGCTCCATCGCCTACCTGCCGGGCCTGCCCTTCACCGAGCAGTGGCACCGCTACCTGCTCTTCGACCTCACCACCTCGCTCGGCTGGGACACCGGACGCGCCGTCACCACCGGCGTGTGCATCCTGCTGACCGGCCCGGCACTGCTCACCGTCTTCCGCCGCGCCGCCCGCCGCGCCGCCTTCGAGGCCCCCGTCCGCTTCACCCCGCCCGAGCCGGACGGCACCTGACCACGGGAGGCCGCCCCGGCCGAGCTCCCCGCCTTCGTCGCCGCCCTGCCCGAGCTGCTGCCGGTCCTGACGGCCGCCGCGACCGGCCCCGCACGCTTCACGGACCGACCGGCGCCCGGAGATCAGGGCCCGGCAGGCTCGGCGTTGTAGCCCGCGCGGACGGAGACCACCAGGACGGCGCCGTGCGCGGGGTAGGCGTCGGCGGCCAGCCGGTCGCGGCCGTACTGCTGCCAGTCGACGTAGTACCTCGTCCGCACCGTCGGGTACTTGAGCGCCACGTCGTGCAGAGCGGTCCCGTCGTCGAGGTACGGCAGGTGGGGTGCCTGGGCCATCTGCACGGTCGCCGTCGGCCGGCCGCCGTTGCCCCTGGCCTCGGCGGGGACGACGAAGTCGTCCTTCAGCGGCAGGGTGTACTGCATCCAGGCGACGTTCGGCCGCGCGGCCGCCACCGCGGTCTCCTCCGCGCTCGCGCCGCCGCCCGGGCTGTGCGCGTAGGCCAGCGCCTCGACCAGCCCGCCCTCCGTCCCCGCCCGGTTCGGGACCTCCCCGGCCCGCCAACCGGCGGCGGACAGCGCGGTGTCGACCTGCCGCAGCCGCTCCTTGAAGTCACCGTCGAAGGCCGAGTACACCGTGACGGTCCTGGTGCAGGTCACCGGGAGCCAGGTGTCCCGGGTGATCGCGAAGCCGTGGTCGACGGTGTCGGTCTCGCAGACGTCCGCCACGGTGGCGCCCAGGCGGGTGGCCCACGGCAGGGCGGCGCCCAACTGACCGAGCTGGCCGTCCAGTCGGGCGCTCACCACGCCTCCCGCAGCCCGGGCCGCCGCCGACCGCGCCACCTTCTCCACGCCGGGCTGCGGCTCGGGCCGCAGGCTCAGGTACCCCCAGACGGCCACCCCGGCGACCGCCGGCAGCACCACCAGTGCGACGGTGCCGCACCCGCGCGACCCACTCCCCCGTTCGGACATCGGGCCCGCCCCCCTGCGCCTTCGGCCACGTCCGCCCCGCACCGTACCCGAACCGAGCGGCACCCACCGGGCGGACACCGATCCGTTGCCCCGGAGCAACCCACCAGAGACCGGAGCGTCCGGTGCCCCGCCGACCGGGAGTGACGGAGCGTCAGTTCGCTTCGCGCGCAGTCGATCGAAGCCCTTCGAATAAATGACCGGAGCATCCCGGCGATTGCTGGTAGCTTCCGTGACGTGCCGAAGCTGAATCAGATCATCGCCGTCGAAAAGGGCGTCAAGTCCAAGTCCTTCCAGGAGCTCACGCAGGCGCACCACGACCTGCAGAAGCCCGCCCTGCTGGCCGGCATCGCCCGGACCTACCAGCCGAAGGACGAGGAGGGCGAGCAGTTGCCGCCCGAGTCGACCCGGGTCCAGGTGAAGGCCGAGGACGTCCTGCGCAGCACCGCCGCGACGCTGACCCGGCTGTTCGACGTGACCGCCACCAAGGACTGGGCGAACCGGACGGCCGCCGCCGACGTGGTGGTGGACGGCACCGTCCTGCTGGCCGCCGTCCCCGTGCCGTACCTGCTCTTCCTGGAGAAGCAGCTCACAGACCTCTACACCTTCGTCCGCAAGCTGCCGGTGCTGGACGCCGCCGAGTCGTGGAACCTCGATCCGTCGACGGACTCCTGGAAGACCGACGCGGTGCGCACCATCCGCACCAAGAAGGTGCCGCGCAACCACGTGAAGGCCGAGGCCACCGAGAAGCACCCGGCCCAGGTCGAGGTGTACTACGAGGACATCCCGGTCGGCTACTGGACGACCGTGAAGTTCTCCGGCGCCCTGCCGGCCCGCCGGGTCAACGAACTGACGGAGCGTCTGGAGAAGCTCCAGCAGGCCGTGAAGTTCGCCCGCGAGGAGGCCAACAACGCCGAGGTCTCCGACCAGCGGGTCGGCGACGCGGTGTTCGGCTACCTGTTCGGGTAGCCCCACGATCGCCCCCCGTTCGAGCGGGGGGTGCGCTGAAGAGCGCAAGCTGAAACTGATGTTGAAGCTGACCACGGGATGACAGTGGGGGTTCGAATCCCTCCCCCGGCACCACACGGGCCGGGGTGGCCCAATTCGGTAGAGGCACATCCCATGAATCTCAGATTCTCGCTCCAGTCTCAGTATTCGCCGCCGATCACCGGATCGACCGGGAGCGGACGATCTTCGACGGATGCGGGTTCAAGTCCCGCCTGCGCCTCTCACCGTGGCGCGGTAGTTCAACGGCAGAACACGTCGATCTCAGAATGATCCGCCCCCTTCAACGTGCCGGTGTGCGCAATTGGGTGGCATCTCAGGGGCCCGGGAGCTGGATACGTTCCCGGGTCCCGTCACGTTCCGCCCCGTTCGGGGCGCGGTGGGCCCTCGGCCCCGGCTCGGATCCGGCGCACGCCTGCGCCTCCGCCACTTCATGGCCGAGGAAGCACCCGACGAGATCCGGGCGGCCGTCCATGCCCTCCTCGCCCGCTGAGCTCAGCGCTGTGGCAGGCCGAGCAGCTCGGCCCGGTCGAGGCGGGCTGCCAGCACCTGCTCCCGCTGCTCGGCCATCTCGGCCAGCACCGCGCGGCGCTCGCGCTTGCCGAGGCGGTCGATGTAGAGCATCCCGTTGAGGTGGTCGGTCTCGTGCTGGAGGCAGCGGGCGAAGTAGCCGGTGCCCTCCAGCACCAGCGGCCTGCCGTCGATGTCGGTGCCGCGCGCCACCGTCCGGTCGGGGCGGCCGAGTTCGCGGCGCGGGCCGGGCACCGAGAGGCAGCCCTCGGTGGCGTCGGCCAGGCGGCGCTCCTCCTCGGCGGGCTGGTCGAGCACCGGGTTGACCAGGTGGCCGACGTGGCGGACGCCGTCCTCGTCGCGGCAGTCGTAGACGAACACGCGCAGGTCGACGTCGACCTGATTGGCCGCCAGGCCGACACCGGCGGCGGCGTACATGGTGGCGAACATGTCGTCCACCAGGCGGGCGAGTTCGGGCGTCCCGAACTCCTCGACCGCGCGGCAGGGCCGGTGCAGCACCTCCTCGCCCACCTCGGTGATCCGCAGGACGCCGCCCCGGGCCGCCTCGGGCGCGCGCTCGGGGTAACTGTCGACGGGCTCCCCGAAGAGCCGGACCCGGCGGTCGGTGGCGGTGCTGGAGGAGGTCATGGTTGCACCTTTCGGACGGGCTCCGGCCCGGCGGGTCGCAGGGGAAGCGGCGGCGACGATCGTATCGACTCCGCCGCTTCGCCCACGACCCGTGGGCCCCGGGCGGGGAAGGGACCAACGGCCCGTCCCCGCCCGGACCGGTCAGCTCGCCGAGGCCTTGCGGCCGCGGACCAGGCCGACCGCGACGTCCACCACGACGAACGCCGCCAGCGTCACGCCAAGCACGGGCAGGGCCCAGCCGAGTGCCACCGTCAGCGGGATGCCCAGCACCAGCGCGGTCACCGGCAGGCGCCGCCAGACGCCGCGGGCCGGGGCCTTGCCGAAGCGGGCCGAGCGGTCGGCGCGGGTGGGGCGGCGCTGCCACCACATCCGGTAGCCGAGGACGGTGATGACGCTCAGTCCGATGGCGAGGGCGGCCAGCACCAGCTGGTTGGCGAGGCCGAAGAGCCGGCCCATGTGGCCCTGGACGCCGAGCTTGGTGAGCTTGGAGAGCACCGGGTACTCGGACCAGTTGGTCCGGGCGGTGACGGTGCCGGTGCCGTTCTTGACGTCGACCGCGACCCGGTCGTAGTGGACCGGCCAGGTGTTGTCGGCCTGCGCCACCGTCCAGGCCTTGCCCGCCTTGGCGGGCGGCGTGACCGTCACGGTGCCGCCGAGCCCGGCGGCCCGGGCCGTCTCGAGGGCGGCGTCGAACGACGCCGGGTCGGGCTCGGCGGGCCCGGCCGCCGTGCCCGCGCCCGCGCCGTGCTCGGCGTGCTCGCCGCCGGAGGTGCCCGTGGTGGCCGGCTGGGCGCCGGGCAGCGTGGTGTTGAGCTTGGGGGTGCGGGCCTTGGCCGCGTCCAGCAGCTGGCCGAAGCGGTCACCCGCGTACTGCGACCAGGTCATGCCGGTGGCGGAGAGGAAGACCAGCCCGAGCGCCAGCCAGACGCCGGTGACGGCGTGCCAGCTGCGGGTGCGGCGCACGCCCTTCGCGGCGCGGTCCGGCACCAGGACGCCGCGCACGTTCGCCGCGCGCTGCCCCCGGGCCCGGCCCAGCCAGAGCGCGAGGCCGCCGAGGACCACGACCCAGAGCCAGGTGGCGGCGGTCTCCGAGTAGAGGCGGCCGAAGTCGCCGAGGTGCAGGTTGCGGTGCAGGTCGTCCAGCCAGGTGCTGAGCGGGGTGGACCCGAACCAGGTGACCAGGTCGCCCTTCACCTGGGAGGTGTACGGGTCGACGTAGACGGTGAGCTGCTTCTCCCCGAGCTCGGGGAGGGAGAGCACCACCTGGGTGGTGTCCTCCGGGCCCGCCGGGGTGATCACCGAGGCGAGTTCGCCCTCGGGGTACGCCTGGCGGGCGGCGGCTATCTGCTCGGTGAGCGGCCGGACGGCGTCGCCCGGCTGATCGACCGTCAGCCAGCTCTGGTAGATCAGCCGGTCGAGCTGCGGGGTGAAGGTGTAGAGCAGTCCGGTCACGGCCGCGACGAGCAGGAACGGCGCGATCAGGATGCCGGCGTAGAAGTGCAGCCGGGCCAGCAGCGGCCTGACCTCCCGCCAGGAGCGGCGGGCGGGCACGGTGCCGTCCGCCTCCGGGGCGGAGGCGTCGGACGGCCGGTTTTCGGTTGTCGAAGACATGGTGATGTGTCCCCTGGGGTCGCGCGCCCGGTCATACGGGTGCGGGGCAGGCGTCGGGTGTGGTCGCTCGGGCCGCCCGCACACGGGCGGCCGGGCCCGACGCCCGAGGGGACGTCAGGCCCGGGCGGGCGGCGGCCCCCTGCGCGGCAGGGAACGGGCGATCAGCACACCGATCGCGTGGTGCACCGGTTCGGGGAAGACCGGCCGGGGCGGGGAGGGGAGCGCGGGGGCGGCGAACAGCGCCGCCAGGAACGGGAGGCGGGGCTTCGGCAGGAGGGCCGCGAGGCGGCGCAGCAGCCGGCTGCCGTGGAGCAGCGCCACGGCGCTGGTGACGGTGGCCACCGCATGCCAGGCGGCCATCGAGCCGTGCATCGCGTGGACGGCGGTCATGCCGCCGCCGTGGCCGGACATCTCCATCCCGGGCATGCCGGCCATGTCACCCATGCCGACCATACCCGCCATACCCGCCATGCCGAGGTCGTGGCCGGATCCGCCCGGACCGCCGGAGGGCATGGGGGCGAGCCGGTGGAAGCATTCGTGGAGCGCGAGTTGGAGGCTGCCGAGCACCACGACGGCGGTCTCGAAGCGGCGGCGCAGGCCGCTGCCCGCGAGCAGGGCTCCGGGCACCGCCAGGACGAGGAGCATCACCAGCAGGACGCCCGCGCGAGGCAGTGCACCCCCGGCGGCGGCGTGGGCCGCGGCAGCCGGAAGCAGGCAGGCGAGGGCACCGAGCAGGCTCCAGCCGGCCCGCTCCCCCAAGCCGACCGGTCTGCGCACGGGCTCAAGGTACCGGCTCCCCGGACGGTACCCCCTCACCCGTCCCCGCCCCGCTCCCGGCCACCGGCTGGTGGGGGCATCGCCAGGTATACGGAGGAGAGCGGCAGTTGAGGGCCCGCCGGGCCGGGCGGAGGGCGCACGGGGACCCGCCGTGTCGTCCGTCACAGTCGCCGCCACCCCCTCCGGACCGCCCGAGTCACACCGATCGGCGCCGGGAGTGCTCCCTGCCCCGGCCGCAGGAGGGTGCGCCAGTAGTACCAGAGACCGGGCCCGGGGAGAATCCCTGCGGCACGCCCGGTGCGAAACCGGTTGCCGGTCGGGCCCGTCGCTTGAGAGCCTGCGAGCTCCCCGCGACTGCGACGAGGCTCGGATGACGATCTACTTCTACGGTGCGGACGAAGTCCCGTACGGCTGCTTCTCCAACTTCTCCGCGCACGAGCTGGAACTCGACGGGCACCTCTGGCCGACCTCGGAGCACTACTTCCAGGCCCAGAAGTTCGCCGGCACCCGGCACGCCGACCTCGTCCGCAGGGCCCGGACACCGCTGCGCGCGGCCGAGTTGGGCCGCGACCCGTCCAAGCCGCTCCGGCGTGACTGGGAGCGCGTCAAGGACGACGTCATGCGCCGCGCCGTGGCGGCCAAGTTCCGCACGCACGCGGACATCCGGGCCGTGCTGCTCTCCACTGCCGACGAGGAGATCGTCGAGGACACCGGCACCGACCACTACTGGGGCCGCGGCCGCACCGGGACCGGAAGGAACATGCTCGGCCGGATCCTGATGCGCACCCGCACCCAGCTCCGCAGCGAGGTCCGGGACCTGACTGTCCGAGAGGGTTCGTAGGCTGGCCGACGCACCGATCGACCGGAGGTTCCCGTGTCCAGCCATCCCGACATACGCGCGCTCCGGGGCCTGCTGGCGCCCTGCAGGCGGAGCGGCGAGGAGGCCCCTCACGACGTGGCCCAAGTGGCGGATGCCGAACGGCGGCTCGGGCTGCGGCTCCCCTCGGACTACGTCGCGTTCCTGGAGACCTACGGAGCCGGCGGGATCGGCGGGGACCCGCTGTGGGTCCCACCGCCCCACCACGCCCCCGGGGGTGACACCGTGGTCGGCTCGGCCGAACTCTTCTGGGAACAGGCCCCCGAGTCCTTCTCCCACCTGCTGCCCGCCGAGGTGAGTGCCGGCATGCTGCTCCGGTGGGGCTTCATCGAGGACGGCACCCACCTGTTCTGGCTGATGACGGGCGACGACAGTGACGCCTGGCCCATCGCCGAGCTCTACGAGGACGGCGGCCCTCTCACCGTCCACCAGGACGGGTTCGCCGCCTACGTGCGGCGCTGGTGCACCCCGGCCTCCGGCCTCGCCCAGGAGGCGACGCGGTTCGTTCACTGGCGCGAGTACGAGCACCTCATGGACCAGGGGCTCGACCCTTCGACCGGCCTCCCCTGGGGCGCCTGAAGGGGAGATGCGGCGCGGGATCCGGGACGGCCCGCGCCGCGTCCGGTCCTGTCAGCCCCAGTCCTGCAGCTGCTGGAGCAGGCCGGCATCGCCCTCGATCCGCACCGAGTCGGCCGGGATGCGCATGTACATCAGCAGGGCGATCTCGCTCGCCGTGCCGTGGATGGCGGCGGTGGGCTTGCTCTCTGCGGTCTCCGCCGCGGTGAGGCGGGTGAAGCGGGAGCCGGCGGCGTCCACCGTCTGGCGCCAGGAGCCGGCCCCGGCGGCGTGGTAGTCCATGGTCGCGGGGTCGCCCGGCCACGGGACCGTGACGGTGCAGACGGTGGCGAGGAACTCCTCGATGGCGTCGGCCGCCTCGATCGCGGGAAGCTCCTGCGGGGCGCCGGAGGCCAGTTGGGCGTCGTAGGTGTGGATCAGCGACTCCGGGACGCGGCGGCGGGCCACGGCGGCCACCGTGTGCGGCGAGGCCAGCGGCTCCCACCAGGCCCAGCAGCCATGGTCCGGGCCGGCCTCGCGCAGCGCCGTGGTCAGCTGCTCCGTCGAGTCCGCGAGCCAGGCCGCGAGGGCCTCGCGCTCCCTGGGCGCCGCCAGTCCGTCCTTGCTCGGCCGCTCGTCGCCCGGCGCGGTGGTCCGCACGATGTGGGCCCAGAACCGGTCCCCCTCGCTGAGGTGGTTCGCCAGGTCGTACAACGTCCAGCCCGGGCAGGACGGGACGTCGGCGTCGAGGCTGGGGGCCTCGGCGACGGCGGCGCGGAACGCGGCGGAACGCTCGTCGATCATCCGCAGCAGGGTGGGGAAGTGAAGGTGCTCAGTCACGCAGACCTTGTATCACCCGGCCCGGCAGTCCCGCACTCGATTTGAATCCCGGAGGAGACGGCCTCACGGGGCTCCCACGGCGGGACGCGACCTCGGCCGAGGCCCTCTGACGGTGTGTCGGATCGCGGACGGGGCCGTGCCGGAGCCGTGACACCGAGGTGGCAGCATCTGCCGGATGACCAAGATCAAATCTCCCCGGGTGCTCCGGTCGCTGCTGCCGGCGGTGCTGGTGGGGGCCCTCGCCGTCGGCGGCTGGTACTGCTACGCCTGGGTCCTGCCGGGGCGGACCGGGCCGGCCAACTCCGACAAGGTGTCGAAGGCGAGCGGCATCGCGCGGACGGAACTGGACCGGCGCCTGGCCGAGACGCTCGCCACCCTGCTGGGCCACCCGGAGCTGCTCGGCGACGCGACGCTGGACCGCTGCCTGTGGTCCGGGTCCTTCGAGGGCGCGAAGGCCGGCGAGATCAACTGCCAGCGGATGCAGGCCCGTTACGTGGCCGTCGAGGGCGCCCCGGCCGAGGTGGCGGGGCAGTGGAAGGCGGCCCTGGAGAGCCGCGGATGGAGCGGCAGCAGCGCGCCGCTGCCGCCCGGCACCGGCTACACGGCCGTGCGCGACCACTACAACGACCCGTCGAACCAGGACTTCCTGTCGGTCACCCTGGTCGGCGACCGCGCGTCGATGGCCCTGCTCGACAACGACATACCACTGGGGGGCTCATTTCCTATCGCGAACTTACACCGCCGCCAGAGTCGCCCTGAAGGAGTGTCGGCGACACGTGGAAAGAGTAGACAGAGAAGCATGCGAACGGGAGCCTCGCCAACACAGGAACAGCTCCGTGGTCACCCAGCCCGGGCAACCGTTCAAGGAGTAAACGATACCATGAGCTGTTTCCTATGGCGATCGCACAGGACCTACTACTTTCTTCGCAGAGCAAGTGGATCGAAAAAGAGGCGCGAAACATGCAACGTTTATACAAGCAGCGCCCACTGTAGATGAAAAAGCGCCAGGAGACGGACGGAACGAGAGAGAGAATCAGAGCACTGTGTAAGACGATAACACGCGCATGACAGCACAACAACTCACAGGGCAGATAACTTCACGGAATGTGCCCGCGGGCATGCAACGGTACGGACACACGATGCCCGCATCACTAGAGAGTCGAGCGCCAAGAAAGGAAAGAATAATAAGAACCCAGCGACGAGCACACGACGATATAGGGGCCAGGAGGGCCGAAGGGCTTGCGTAAAAAGAAGTGACAACACATGGGCTGAGGCCGCTGTCCCTAATTGCTTGCGTGGGTCGTGTCCTGCAATGCCGTTCTTCCAGGCATTATCCGCACTCTCCGCTGCGGGCCCGCACACGGCTCCTGCACAGGACCATTGGCCCGTGCTCTTGACGTTCTTGGATACCTCGGCCCCGCGTGCGTTTTGGCGCTGTTTTTTTCGTGTCGTTCTCTTGTGTTGTTTTCTCCCTTGTTTCCTCCGTAGTAGCTTGTAAGAGATGTTGTTTTTTGCCTAGGTTTTCGGTGTGTTTGCGTATTTCTCGCGTGGTGGTGTGGTTATGTTTGCCCTCCCTTTTTTCTTTGCTTGCGCGGCGGTCGCCGTCTCGCGATCGGATCTCGCTTCCCCCCTGCAGTGGCATGGACGCGGTAAGTGATGTGTCGGCGGATTGCAGAGCGGTCGGATCTACCGTGCTTAATATCAGGATTTGCAGGCGGTGCGGGGGGTATAATAAAATGCGGGGCTGGGACTCGGCTCTGGAATGCGGGCCGGTATTGGCGGTACAAATTTGAGAGGGTAAACTGGTTTCTTGGGCGGGGGAAGCACAGTGAGTGTGATGTTGGAGGGAACAGGATGGGGGAGGGGCTTGAGCGGACGGAGTCTTTCTCGGAGTCGCGGGGCCAGTCGTAGAGAGCGGATGGCAGGGCCGTTGGAGGCGCCCGGTAGCCATGGGAGGCACCTGAAACGGGTAGGGCGGGGAGCGTGGCCACCATGGGAGTTTTTGCCGGACGGGCCGGGCGTGCGGGGGCCAGTGAGGCTGGTGTTCTGGCCCCGCGGTATTGCTCACTGTGCGTGGTCGAGCGAGGAGGTGGGCGCTGTGCATGCACGTGGCGGGAAATGGCGGTCTTCGCGGTGCGTGCCGTCATATGAGCTCGCGTATTGCGGGAGGGCACAGGGCCGATTGGCAGCTCCCTTGGTCCGGGTGAGGGACGGGCGATTGGCGTACGACGCAGGGTCCGCGGGCGTTCGGCCGATGGGCTATTCGCGGTGCTTCGCCAGCGTGCTGATAGGGATCGCAGACGGGATCAGCAGGGCAGGCCTGGGCGATGTATCTCGGCCCATTCAGGTCCGCGGTGCCGTTTGGGCGCGCAAAGCGTCGGACCGTGTCTCTGTGTTGCTGGTTCTGCGGCGCTGGTGTTGGCCCCTCGCCGCTCGGGCACGAGGGGGCGGCTGTTCGCGCTGGCCGCCTGAGGTTGGCCGCGGCGCGGGGGCCCGCGCTGCAGAAGGCCGCGCGGACGCTCTGCGTCCACCTGGTGTAAAGTACATCATTCGACGGTCTCTCGCTATCTCCCTCCCTCCCGGCTGTGTGAGTGATGGCCGCATGGCCCGCAATGACGTGGGCAACGCAACAGCGTAGGGCTGGCAGCGGCCAGAGGGCGGCTTAGGCCAGAGCCGAGTAACGGTGAGCGGCAAGGCGGTGTCGGAGCGGAAACTAGAACCGGCGGAGTGACGTACGGGAGCGGTGCCGGTCTGCCCCCCGCAACCGGTTGAGGCGAGAGGGCTGGCGATTGAGGTGGTGCGCGGCCGGGGGCGGGGGGGGCCCTTAGGGAGGGCGGGGGCCTCGGGAGGGCGAATACGATGCTATGACGACACAGCACAGTCGAAAGGCGGGGGGCGGGAGCCATGGCACCCGAGCCCTGCGACAACGGTGTGTTTTGTTTTTGGCATCGGCGCGGGGGCCCCCCATGGAGACATTGTCTGCCGGGCCAGGGGTGTTCTGCGGGGCGGGTCGTGGGTCCACTCCGAGAGCACTCCCAGTTCTGCCGGGCGTCGGCCGGTCTGGCGAGGCTCGCCCGGGTCCGCGTTTGGTCGCGGACGGTCTGGTCTCGGTGAGCGCGGGTCTTTGTGCCCCTAGGGTCGCGGGCCAGACATCCGCGACCATTATTACCTACGCCACCCGTGGACTGATGGGCGGGATTGCGAGGTTGGGCCGGGCACACGTCAGACCCGCTTGTACGACGGCGTCTGCACGGCGGACGCCGGACTTCCGGACGTCCGTCTTCAGTGGGCGGTCGGCCTTGGTCGTGCCGCGACGAGGGGCCTTGGTCCTGATTCGTGTGAGCTCGTCTTTCTTGAGCCGGTGCCGTCGGCGCTGGGAGGGCCTCGCCCCTTGCTCGCCGCCCTCCACGAAGGACGGAGAGCCCGCAGAGCGGCTGGGATCCGTGAGTGACCGGCCGTGGGAGACTCGGTGCATGTCGTGGACGACGGCGGCCTGGCACACCCGCAGGGCAGTGGGCGTGACTTAGCGGGGCCATGGACAGCTGGAACGACCTGGATGCCCGCCGCTGTAGGCCCGTCGTCGGCGCTCCGGTCAGCCGAACTCCTGAAACGGTCTGTGCCGGCAGGAGTATTAGAGAAGAAAAAAAAAGTGGTAGGGGAGTGGTAGAGAACGGAAGCAAACAATATGAAGGAATACTACACACAGATCCCCTCTGCTCGTTTGTACTTAGATCTATACGCTTGGCCGTTGACTGCTGTTAAAATCGAAAACCACCGGAATGGACAAACGAAGGTTCTTAAGGCAACGACACCAAGTAACGGTGCGCGCGCCAGGCAGGCGGGTCGCCTGCTCATGATTTGGCTTTTCTTCTTGAGAGCCTGATGTGCTACTGAGGCCAAGTAATAAATAAAGCGCGCAAGGACCAGACACAGAGAGGAGGCACCGAGGAAATAGGCAACCGAAGGATAAAAGAGAATGAGTGGATTGCTTAGCGATGTAAGTGTGATAATGTATCGCGAATGAGATAACGAAGAGAGTGGAAGGGCGCCCTTGGGACACCAGTCCGTCATATATCCTCCCCCTCTCGCCTCTGTGTTTCCTTCTCCCCGCCGCACTCGCACCATCTGATTTACCCTACACTGCTGATTCTACCTCTTTTTTTTTTTTTTCTATCAGTTTTGTCTTCTGACATAAATGGCCGTGCAACACCCGCGTGGAAGTACGGGGTGAGGTGCGGTGAGCACTTCAGAGTGGGTAAACGTACGGACTTCGGGGGTTTAGTGTGGTGAATCCTGTCAGAGCTCGCCATTGGTGTGTCGGAACCTGGGGACCAGTGGCAGGGTACCGTGTAACGTTGAATTGCTTGTATTCATCAAAACGTGTATACAGATACACCGAGATCCGTCTCGGTGGCGATTCGGCTCGGCTTCGGTTACTAGTAGCTCGGACTTGACACGCTTGGATCGTTGTATTATTCCACTACTTCCAGTGGGAGCAAGGACCCCCAGGCGGCTGGAAGGAACGCCCGGCGCGGGAGTACGGAAAGCAGGTCACGGCCCCGGGAATAGTCACTTGCGGCCACGGGGGCGGACCATGTGTGAACCACG
The DNA here is from genome assembly GCF_039535905.1 of Kitasatospora albolonga. Lineage (GTDB taxonomy): Bacteria > Actinomycetota > Actinomycetes > Streptomycetales > Streptomycetaceae > Kitasatospora > Kitasatospora albolonga. The sequence continues at coordinate 45,345 of NZ_BAAAYB010000071.1, forward strand.
ATAAGGAAATAAAGACGCGAGTCTTTGCGCCAATGGGTAACAAAGGTGTGGACTACGGAGCGTTGCTCTGATGTAACATCTGACACACATGTAGCATCGTAGTAACTTGACCGGAAGGATGAGACAGGGGTGTGGTCGTCTGGATTTTGAGTGCTGCGCACCGGTGACAGCGGCTGCCGGTACCCACCACATGGATCGAGTGTGGGGACCCTCAGTTCGTACCGGTCCGGACCGAGGCTGCGGTATCCGTGCTCCTGTGCCTGGGGTACACGTACTGCTGGTCGTGCCGTACTTCACCTCGCAGGTGCCGCGTGTGAACGTACGGGCGTTCGTATAATGTCCGGAGGTGTGTAGGGCCCCTATCGCACGTGTAACGTTGGTTACCTTCAGGGCGAGGGTAACGCTTGCGCGGCTCTGGTGCACAGCCCGTGTAAGGCTGTTAAACCGTACAACGCGATCCAGAGGACGGTAACCTGGCGTTGTAGTGGTCCGTATGTTTGCCCCCCAGGACCGGCGTCTCGGTGCCGCGCGAGGGAGCCCGTAACCTGCAGCCGGGGTGACTGTGGCGTAAACGAGCTGTGCGCCCCCCGAGGGCCTCAGTGTGGTCGCCGTACCGGTTTGTGCTGACGACGAAGCGGCTGGTGGAAAAGGGGAAAAAATCTGAAAGGAGAACCGCACGTATCGTGTGTCTTGTTGTGAAGACTGTAACGCGTCGAGCGTGTGTGGCGATTAGTTTGGTAGCCACTCATTGACTGTCTCGAGAACTAAATACATCTGCTGGGGGGAGTGACGGGTGTCAAGCGTGGGTCTGTTTCATTCTCATTTCGACAATCGGGTGTGGGGGATATTGACTTAGAGCAGCTACATTGTGTGAGGCATACTTGTACCTAGGTGCTTGGAAGGGCGATGTAGCATTTGGAAACAGGGTTAATTCCGGTGTACTTTGGAACACGGAGAGGAGTTAAAAAGGCGGCTGAGCATGGGTGTGGTGGGTATATGTTATAGTGATCATGAATCCATTTAGGTGGTACGGGGAAAGGCAGGTAGACTACGGCGGGTAACATGCAAAACGTAGACCTTGTATCTGTACCATAGACGGGGAACTTACGTAGGGAAAGGCTTGTCGCGTTGACCTCCAGGCTTGGCTTTGCTATACATGTGTGGTAGACAGAGATTGGACAGGTGTGAAAGAGGCTAAACTAGGGACGATAACTGACAACGCGACGTATAATACGGTTTCACATAGATTCTGGGAAAGTTTGGTGTGGATTGCGGACCAAGGTGAAAGCGGGAGAACACATTAAGGAGGACGGAACAATACCGGGAGAAAGTCTCTGTTTCTGATAGGTTGTGAGGAATAACATATTGATCAACGGTGTTTTGCATGTACCGAGTACTGGTGTTGATTACCTTGGGTGATGACGGGGATCAGAGGGAGAGAGGAATGAACCGTGGGAGAGGAATGGGGGGGGAGTGTTGACAGGGACCGGAGGGGCCGGTGGCCGACGCATCAGGGATTGGATGCGCAGTTCGGGGTTCCTTTTTTTCCCTTCTATGACTTATCTTCATGACTATCTCTCTCACTTCCTACCACCTCCCCCCCTCGTCCCTCCTCCCTCCGCCCGGCGGAGGACAGGTACAACGAGACTATCAGGGCTCTCGTT
>NZ_BAAAYB010000072.1:0-44563 GCF_039535905.1 Kitasatospora albolonga
GAACACCTCCTCGTGCACGCCGAGCACCGTCTCGCACACCCCCCACTCGGTCCACACGTCGAGCTGCCGCTCGGGGTGGTTGCCCAGGTGCGGGTAGGCGGCCAGCGCGGCCCGGGTGTGGCCGGGCATGTCGATCTCGGGGACGACGGTGACGCCCCGTTCGGCGGCGTACGCGACCAGGTGGCGCAGTTCGGCCTTGGTGTAGGCGCCCTGGTGGGGCAGGTCGTCGTAGCGGGCGGAGCCCGCGTGGCCGACCATGCTGCGGGCGCGGCGGGAGCCGATCTCGGTGAGGCGGGGGTAGGCGTCCACCGGCAGCCGCCAGCCCTGGTCGTCGGTGAGGTGCAGGTGCAGCACGTTGAGCTTGTGCAGCGCGATCCGGTCGACGGTGGCGAGCAGGCGCTCCAGCGGCTGGAAGTGCCGGGCGGTGTCGACCATGAACCCGCGCCAGGGGTGCCGGGGCCGGTCGGTGATCCGGACGGCGGGCAGGCTCCACACGACGCCGGGCACGGGCCGCGGTGACAGTGCCTCGGGGGGCAGCAGCAGTCGCAGGGTCTGGACGGCGTGTCGCAGGCCGGCGGGCCGGGCGGCGTGCAGGGTCACCTGGAACGGGTCGACGGTCAGCCGGTACCCCTCGTCCCCGAGCTCCCGCTCGGCGGGGTCGAGGGTCAGCACGACCGTTCCGGCCGCACCGGGGGCGAGCGGCAGCCCGGTGGCGGGGCCGAGCAACGTGCGCAGCAGGTCGGCGACTTGAGCGGCGTCGCCGTCCGCACGGACGGTGGTCCGCTCGGTGAAGGTGAACCGTCCGGCGGTGCGGACGAGGTCGACCGGGGTCGGGAGGATCACGGGGAGGATCTTCTTCTTCCGGGGTAGGTGGCGGGTGGGCGGCAGGGCTTGACGGAGCGTCAGGGGGCCGGGCTCAGCCCTTGACGGCGCCGGCGGTCATGCCGGAGGTGACCTTGTTCTGCAGGACGAGGAAGACCAGCAGGACGGGGAGCATGAAGAGCGAGGAGGCGGCCATCGTGGCGCCCCAGTCGGTGCCGAACACGTTGGCGAAGGAGGAGAGCCAGACCGGCAGGGTGCGGGCGTCCTGGTTCTTGATGATCAGGGTGTTGGCGAACGCGAACTCGTTCCAGGCCGTGATGAAGCCGAACAGCGAGGTGGAGAGCAGGCCGGGGGCGAGCAGCGGCAGCGTCACCCGGCGGAACGCCCCGGCCCGGCTGCAGCCGTCCACCTGGGCGGACTCCTCCAGTTCGACCGGGATGGCGGCGAGGAACCCGCGCAGCGTGACGATGGTGAACGGCAGGGTGGTCATGAAGTAGACCAGCGTCAGCATCGACAGGCTGTCGAGCAGGTCGGTGTCCCGGGCGATCACGTACATCGGGATCAGCAGCGCCTCCCAGGGCGCCATCTGGGCGATGAACACCGTCAGGATGAACGCCCGCCGGCCGCGCCAGCGCATCCGGCCGACCGCGAAGGCCGCGAGCAGCGCCACCACCAGGGAGAGCAGCACGGCCCCGCCGGTGACCATCAGGCTGTTGCGCCAGAAGGTGCCGAAGCCGTCCGCGTCCACCGCGGTGCGGAAGTGGTCGAGGGTGGGGGTGCAGCGGGAGGAAGGAGGGGGTGTCGGCCTGGATGTCGGCGGTGGGCTTGAGGGCGGTGATCGCCATCCAGTAGACCGGGAACGCCGAGACGGCGAGGACGGCCAGGGCGGCGGCGTTGAGCGGGATCCGGCGCAGGGTGCGGCGGGCGGCCAGGGCGTTCACAGCGCCTCTCCTTCCTGGCGGAACATCCGGCGCAGGTTGAAGACCAGGGCGCCGGCGAGGATGAGGACGGTGAGCGTGGACACGGCCGAGCCGAGGTCGTACTTGTGCAGGGACTGGGCGATCTGGAAGGCGTAGACCGGCAGCGTGGTGGTCGCGTTCGACGGGCCGCCCTGGCTGATCACCCAGATCTGGGCGAAGCACTTGAAGCACCAGATCACCTCCAGCGAGGTGACCAGGGCGAACAGCGGCCGCAGGACGGGGAAGGTGACGAGGCGGAAGGTCTGCCAGGATCCGGCACCGTCGAGCCGGGCCGCCTCGTACAGCTCGGCGGGGATGGTGGTGAGGCCGCCGTACAGGGTGAGGGCGGCGAACGGCACGGACTGCCAGACAATGAGCCCGACCAGGATCGCGTAGGTCGAGCCGCCGTGGGCGAACCAGGCGTAGTCGCGGAAGCCGTGGAACCCCAGGGCGTCGAGTGACCAGTTGACCACTCCGAAGCGGGACTGGAAGAGCCACTGGAAGATGGTGGTGGCGGCGATGACCGGGGTGGCCCAGGTGAGGACGAGGCCGCTCATCACCGCGAGGCGCATCCGCCGGCCGAGCCTGGCCAGCATCAGGGCGATCAGGGTGCCGAACAGCATGATGAGCGCGGTGTTGAGCGCCGTCCACCCCAGGGTGCGGCGCACCACCGTCCAGAAGTCCGGGTCGGCCAGCACCCGGGTGTAGTTGGCGAGGCCGACGAACTCGGCTCCGCCGTGGATGAGTTCGGCCATCCTGAAGTGCTGGAACGACATCAGGAGGTTCCGGACCAGCGGGTAGAGCAGCAGGAACGCCGTGCCCACCAGCGTCGGGGCGATCAGCAGGTACGGCCAGGCCGCGGCGAGTGCCCCGCGCCTCCCGCGGGTGCGCGGCGGCCGGCGGTGACCTGGGCGGGCGGGGGTGCGGCCGCAGGTACGGCCTCGGGTGCGGTGAGCACGGCGTGACTCCCGTTCTCGGAGTGCTCTGCGGGGGTCAGTTGGAGCTGTTGAGGGCCTTGGTGACGGCCTCGGAGGCGGCCTTGCCCGCCGTGGCCGGGTCGGCGCCGGTGAGCACCTGGGTCATGTACTGCTTGATCGGGTTGTTCGCCTCGACCACCGCCCAGTTGGGGGAGTTGGGTGGTGGCGTGCCCGTTGACGGCGCCGGCGGCCATCGCCGAGGCGCCCTCGTTGCCGGCCAGGGCGGTGGCGAGCGAGGTCCGGTTCGGGACGTAGCTCATCTCCTTGGCCATGTCGGTCTGCCACTTGTCACCGGCCAGCGCCTTGACCACTTCGTACGCCGCGTCCTGGTGCCGGGAGGACTCGGGGATGACCAGGTCGGAGCCGCCGGTGAAGACCGCGCCGGGCTTGGCGGCGGTCTTGCCGGGGATCGGGAAGAAGCCGAGCTTGTCCTTGAGCGCCGGGTTGGCCTTGAGGATGGCCGCGGCGCCGCCGGGGGTGGAGATGACCTGCGCGCTCTTGCCCTTGGCGAAGACCTCGGCCTGCAGCGGCTTGGCCTCGTCGGAGTCCTTGGGGCCGCTGCCGAGCGCCTGGAGCTGCTGGTAGAACGCCAGGCCGGCCTTGGCCTGCGGGGTGTCCAGCGCGCCGGCCCACTTGCCGTCCGCGCCCTTGACGGCGAGGTCGCCGCCCTCGTCCCAGATGAAGCCGGCCAGCGCGTACCAGGTCTGGCCGGAGAGGTAGATGCCGTCGTTCCCACCGGAGTTGAGCTTGGTGGTGTCGGCGATCCACTCCTCGCGGGTCTTCGGCGGGGTGGTGATCCCGGCCTGGGCGAAAAGGTCCTTGTTGTAGATGACGACCCGGTTGGCCGCGTACCACGGGATGCCGTACTGCTTGCCGTCGATCTTGCCGGGCTCGGCGAGACCGGGGATCCAGTCGGCGCCCCTGAGGTCGGCGGTCTTGTCGCTGAGGTCCTTGACGCCGCCGCTGGCCGCGTACTGGGCGACCTGGGTGTTGCCGACCTCGATGACGTCCGGCGCGTCCTTGCTGGCCAGCGCACTGGTGATCTTCTGGCCGATGCCGTCCCACTCCTGGATCTGGACGTCCAGGGTGGTGCCCGCGTGGCCCGCCTCGAAGTCGGCCTTGAACCGCTGGAGGAAGCCGTCGGTCACGCTGTCCCGCATGATCCACACGGTCAGCTTCGACGGCGTCGCCGCCGTGGAGCCGCCGTCGGAGCCAGAGGAGGAACAGCCGACCAGGGTGGCCGTGCCAAGCAGGAGGGCGACCGCGGAGCGCAGGGTGGTCGGAAGAGCGGTGGGTCTCACGTTGGTGCCGCCTTGGGGGAGGAGTGAGAGCGGTCTGCTGGAGTGACCACTCTCGACGTTTCTTTACCAGTCGGACCAACTGGTCTGGCCGGTGGTATGAGAAGGTCGCACAGCCCCGACACTCCGTCAAGGCCTCCGTTTCGGCCCACAGGCGGCCTTCAACTGCGGAAAGATCCAGCTCCTGGCCCCTCCGGGGAGACCCTTCGGTAACTGGTCACCTCGGCGAACTGGTCTGGTATGGTCTGACCAGTCAGTGACGCACCGATGAAGGACGGGATCCGCGATGGCCACAGGCACGGGATTGAAGAGGGAAAACGTCCGGGAGTACCTACGCGAACTTGCCGAGTCGCTGGCCCCCGGCGACCCGATCCCCTCCGAACGCACCCTCTGCGCCCAACTCGGCGTCTCCCGCCCGACCCTGCGGGCAGCCGTCGACGAACTGGTCGCCGAGGGCCTGCTGACCAGGGAGCACGGCCGGGGCATGTTCGTCGCCCTCGCCAAGATCGTCCAGGAGCTGACCCCCGCCGGCGGCAGCGCCCCGTCCTTCAGCGTCCCCCGCCCCTCCGGCACCTGGACCAGCCAGGTCCTCGAGTTCGCCACGCTGCCGGCCGGCGCCCGCGATCGCCCGGAAACTGCGCCTCTCCCCCGCCGCCGAGATCCTCCAGATCGCGCTCCTGCGCCTGGTGGACGGCGAGCCGATGGCGATCGAGCACCTCCACATCCCCGCCGACTGGCCCCCGGCCTCTCCCCCGCCGCCCTGGAGAGCGGGGACTTCTACGAACTCCTCGCCGCCCACGGGGTCCGCGTCCGCGAAGCCGTCCAGGCCATCGAACCGACCGTGGTCAGCGACCGCGAGGCCCGCGTGCTCTCCGTCCCGGCCCTCTCCCCCGCCCTGCGCTTCGAACGCCTCACCACCGACGACACCGGCCGCCCCCGTCGAATACGTCCACTCCCTCTACCGCGGCGACCGCTACCGCATCGTCTCCCGCATCGCCCTCGCCGACCCCTCCCCCCGCCTCCTCCGACGACACCCGCCACCACCCCGGCATCCCCCCCGGCGACCTCACCACCCGCGGCACCGGGCACACCGTCACCACGGGGGACATCCAGCCGGTGCTGTGAGCCCGCGCCGTGAGACGGCTGTGACGGGGGCCACCGCGTTCCGCCGCCGGATCCGACCGTGCGTGGCCGTGTCCTCGCGGTGGGTGGACGATGTGCTCGCCGTCACCGTCCCGGCGGGGTGACGGCGGCCACATCGGGTCCTGGAACGATCTTCCGGCGGGCTCGCCCAGCCCTTGGAATCGGGGGTGCGGGCTCGGCCGTACCTTCGGTAACGCCGCCCTGAGCTGCGATTTCGGCGAAATGCTTGTCCCAGGCCCCGGTGGCTCGTAGCTTCGTAAGCAGTGCACAGCGCACTTCCCGGGTTCACCGCCCGCGGCCCCCGCCCCTTGAGGCGGCCAGGCACACGCGGCGAAGGTGACCGGGGCGGCCCACCACACCCCCCGTGTGAACAGCCGCCCGCTGCGTGAGACATCTCGGAGCACCACCCACTGTTCGGGGCCGCTCCGTACTGTCCGCCTGGGGTTTTCCGAGAGGATCTGCATGACCTTCCGTCACGAGACCACCGCCACCACCACCGCCACCGTCAAGCGCAACCGCCTGCGGATGGTCCTGATGGGCGGCGCTGTGGCCGCCCTTCCGGTTGCGGGCCTCGTCACGGCCACCTCGGCCTCCGCCGCGTCCTCCTCCACCTGGGACTCGGTCGCCCAGTGCGAGAGCACCGGCAACTGGAACATCAACACCGGCAACGGGTTCTCCGGCGGCCTGCAGTTCACCCCGAGCACCTGGGCCGCCTACGGCGGCACCCAGTACGCCTCCTCCGCCGCCCAGGCCACCAAGGGCCAGCAGATCGCCGTCGCCGAGAAGGTCCTCGCCTCCCAGGGCCCCGGCGCCTGGCCGGTCTGCTCCGTCAAGGCCGGCCTCACCAAGGGCGGCGCCGCCCCGCAGGTCGACACCTCCGCCACCAGCGCCCCGGCGAAGTCCACCAAGCAGGCCGACCAGAGCACCAAGGCCGCGCCCAAGAACGACACCCAGGCCGCCTCGCGCGGCACCGAGCGCAAGCCCGTCGAGAAGTCCGCCCCGGCCGCCGCGGCCGCCCCGGTGCAGAAGAGCACGGGTGGCAGCTACACCGTCAAGAGCGGCGACACCCTCGGCGCCATCGCCGCCGCCCACGGCGTCAACCTCACCACCCTGTACAGCAACAACGCCCAGGTCATCGGCGGCGACATCGACATGATCCTGCCCGGCCAGGTCCTCAGCATCTGACCCACGGTCAGAACCGGCAGACCACGAAGCCTCCTTCCACGGACCCAGGTCCGTGGAAGGAGGCTTCGTCGTACCCGAGTACCCGACAGCACGTACCGGCGACGCCATCGCCTGTCGCTCGGCTCGGCGCAGCTCGTAGGCGGGTGCGGTTGCGCGCGTTGTCGAACGCGTCGGTGAGCGCGTGCGAGCCGGCGCGGCGGCCGCGCCAGAGCTCCGGATCAGCTGTACAGCTCGAATCCGGGGTGGTCGAGCCAGGCGGCGAACGCCTCGCGGTCGCAGACGTGCCGGTACCAGGTGTCGCCGTCCTCGGTGAGGTACGGGACTTCCCAGACACCTCCGGGCAGCGAGGCGGCCACGGCCCGGGCGTCGGCGAGCTGGGCTTCGTCGTCCCGGTCGTCGTAGGGACCCGACCCGAGCAGGTAACAGACGTCGATCAACGCGTCGTGGCGTTGCGCGAGGAACAGCGCCAGGTGGCCCAGCACGACCTGATTGGCCCGCCCGCGGCCGACCGCGTGCAGCCACGCCACCTCGGCCGGCGGCACGAGGCCCTGCGGGAGCGCGGCGTCGACGAGATCGTCGGGATCGGGCGCCTCGGGCCACCCGTAGTCCACTGAGTGGACATCCGTCAGGTCGAAGCCCGGCAGGCCCAGCGGAGCCGGATCGCGAACGAGGATCACCGGAGCCGGTTTCTCACCGCACGACGGGCTGACGCCGCAGAAATCGCGGAGCCAGGGCTCGCAGTCCCACGGATCGGTCCGCTCCCTCAACCACAGACCGACAACCGGCTGGTCGCCCACCACGTCCCCCTTCCGATTCCACCTCCGCCCCAGTCTGGTCGGCCAACGGCCGTACACGCCAGCGGATTCCGGCTGCCGCCTCGCCCACCGACAGGCCGCCGCGGCCACGGCCACGGTGAGACCGACCACCGCCTGAGGAGCACGGTCGGCCCCACCGCCCCGCCCTGGTGCACCGGAGCCCGCTGCCGGCAACGTCCGCAGCCCGAAACAGCAGCCGCCCGGGACGCACGGCTGGCGGGTGTCACGCCTTGGCGACGACGGCGCCCTGGTCGCGGAGACTGCGAGCGGTACCGGTCTTCTTGCCGTCGCTGTCGTCGTTCACCGCGGTGCCGAACGGCCGGCCCTCGCTCTGCCGTCGTGGTCCGGGGTCATGGCCGGCGGGCTCACCGCCTGGTGGGCCGCCGGGTCACCGTGGCGCACCGGCCGTGTCCGCGGCACGGTCCGCCACGGCGCTCCGTTCAGCGCGCGGGGCGGTACGTCGCGATGATCACCCCGCTGCTGGTCGGCTGGGCACTCACCAGCTGAAGCTTCGTCAGCGCGCCGTCGTCGGCGAACAGCCGCTTGCGGCCCCCGCCGGCCACCACCGGGTGAATGAGCAGCACCAGCTCGTCCAGCAGGTCCAGCTCCAGCAGCGAACGCACCAGCGTCGGGCTGCCCGCGACCGTGATGTCCTTGCCCTCGCCCGCCTTGAGCTCGTTGACCGCAGCCACCAGGGCACCCTTGACCAGGGTGCTGTTCGCCCAGTCCTCGACGCTGTCCAGGGTCGAGGAGACGACGTACTTGGGCGAGTCGTTGATCCACTTGGCGAAGCCGGCGTCCTCGCCACTGGTCACCGTCGGCCAGTACCCGGCCCACTCGGTGAACGTCACCCGGCCCAGCAGGATCGTGTCGGCCGACTCCAGCGTGCCGGCCAACGCCGCGCCCATCTCCTCGTCGAACGCGAACTGCCACTCGTTCGGCGACTGGGCGACACCGTCGAGCGAGACGAACAGACCCGAGACGACCTTGCGCATGATTCCTCCACGATGAACTCGGGGCCCACAGCCCGCCCTCGGCGAGGGGAGCTGGACCCCGTTCCGGCTACGTCCTGAACACTAGGCGGGCACCGCGGGCGAGGTCTTGTACAGAAGCGACAGCGGCTCCGCCGCGTCCCGGACGCCCAACTGCGTGGCCGTCCGCCCGACGTAGCGCTTCAACGACCGTGCCAGGTGCGGCTGGTCGAAGTAACCCAGCAGGTGCACGACCTCCCCCGCCGAGACCCCTTCCCGGATCAGCACGGCCGCCTGCCGGGCGCGGTCGATCTGGCGCACGGCACCCTGGGTCAGGCCGGTCGCCGCGGAGAAGCGCCGCTGCAGGGTGCGGTCGGAGACATCGGGGCGGGCGCCGCCGAGCACGGCCGGCACCACCGGGTCCAAATCCACGATGCCCTCGCGCACCATCCGGAGGACGAACGCCTCGGCGTTGTCGTAGTCGGGCACCCTCCACGACGAGCCCTTCAACCACACCGAACGCCGCGTCACGTCAGCGATCTCCGCGTTGCCGCCGACCAGGGAACTGACCGGAATGTGCGGCATCGAGGTGCCCAACGCGAAGCTGATCCCGAAGAAGGCGGCGTCCCCCGGCACCGGCGCCCACGACGCCTTCTCCTCCGGCCCCAGCACCGCAGCCTGCACCTGGCCCTGGTGCTCCCAGAACACCAGCTCCCAGTGCGACGTCGCCACCGACATCATCCGACCGGCGCCCTCACTGCGACTGCGCCACACCCGCTCCACGTACACCGACTCCGACGGCCGGCTCTCGATCACCAAACCCAACCCAACCACCCCAACCCACCCGGCCCCGACAACCCGCCCCGTCCACCACAACTCTGACACCCCCACCCGACAACACCCACCCCACCCGAACCACCACCGTCGAGCCCCGCTGCCCGGCCAGGTACCGCACACTCCGAGCACGGCCGGCGACCACCCGCCGAGCCGGCGAGGACTTGCCCTCCCCCCGGCGAGAACGCCACCATCTCCCCACCGGCCCCCACCTCACCACCACCCCGGGTACGACGACGATCCGCAGCAACCCGCTCCAACACCCGGCCCCGACCCCAGGCCCCCCAGCGAAGCCAAGGAGAAGGCACCTGACCCCGCACTCGCTCGCGTTCTACCTGGACGTGATCACATCCGGCACGGTGCTCGGTGCCAAGCCGACGCACACCCCCGAGGAGGTCACCGCGATCCTCGGCCCCGACTTCACGGAGTCCAGCGTCTACGCCGACTCCATGTGGCACGACTACGGACTGGTCGAGTTCTTCTGGCACCGGCAATCACCTGACCACCCCTGGGAAGGCCACCACTTCACCGTCCAGGTGCACCGGCTCGCATCCGGGGCCACCGGCACCGTTCCCACGGCGATCAGCGCGCGGTACGGCCGCTTCGACCGCCACCTGCGCCTCCACCAACTGCAACGGCTGCTCGCCCACCGCCGCACCGTCCTCGAGGAGGTCCCGGACTCCAACGCCCCCGAGTACACGCTGCACTGGCAGCCCACCTCCCACGTGTCCCTCCTCACCTACCGGACTCGCGAAACCTGGGCCCGACGCGGGCGGCCCGCGCGAGGGGACAACAGACACCTTGGCGACGTACAGAAGATCTCGTCCTCGATGCCCCCCGAACAGGTGGCCTGGCACCGCAGCCGATACGGGCCATGAGCACCAGCTCCACCCACCGGCACGGACCCGGCCCGGCATCCCCTCACCCCCCGGATGGCCGCACCAACCCCCGCCCCGCGCGCCGCACTTCGGCACACACGTCTCCGATCGCCGCCACCCCTGCGACCGGCACTGCGCCGCAGCGAAGGGCCTCGACAACCGAGGTGGTGCGGCCGGGACCGCGTGAAGACCGCCGGTGGGGAGCTTCCATGCACGACCAGCTGCGCTTCGCGGACCTCGTCCCGGCCCTGGGCATCAAGCACTGATCCGCCGTCCGACAGCGGCCCGGCTCACCCACGACGGTGACCCTGCGGTGAGGACAGCGGCTCGGGACTTGCCGGCGGCGATCGACGGCCACCCGAGTGAGCTCTGCCGCCGCGTTCGACGGAGTGGCCTCCCTCTGCGCCCGTGCGGCCCGACCAGCCGGGGACGGCCCGAGAACGGGCCCGGAGCCCGATCGCGCCGATGGCCGGACAGCGTGAGATCACGGGGCCATACTGACGACACGTCGCGGCACGCGGGCCGATGTCCGACATCACCGCGGTCGCAGCTGAGTCCGGGACCGCAACGGGGGGCTGACACACACTCATGACGACTTCGAAATCATCCGACGCCGCCTGGCCCGTGAGCCCGTGGCGGGTCCGGGCGGAACGCCGTCGGATCATCCGCGCCCTCGCCCGGCCGGTGGTGGCCGAGGTCGCCCCGAAGGAACTCCCGCTCTTCGAGCGCCGCGCCCGGAGCCACTTCCGCCCCCGCCTGCGGCGCCGTAGGCCTCTGTCCATCGACATCGTGGGGCTGGCGACCGACGTGGTCACGCCCGCGGCGCTGTCGGCGGCCGCCGGAGTGCTCGGGACGATGTCCGCCCAGTGGATGGGCCGGCTGGCCTCGCGCCTCTCGGACCGGGTGAGGCGCCGTCGACGCGGGGCCGACCAGGAGCCGCCCGAGCCCGCCGAACCGGACCTGCCGCCGGAGGCCGAGCCGCCCGCACCCACCGCGGCGGAGCTGGTCCGCTGGCGGCAGGCTGCGCTGTCGGGCGCCCTGCGCCACACGTCCGACCGGCAACGGGCGGAGCAGATCGCCGACTCCGTCCTGGCAGAGCTCGTCGCCGCGTTGGCCGCAGGATCCGCCGACACCCCGGCGATCGGCCCGGGTGCGCCCGGCCCCGCCGACCGCCGGAACCCGGACGGGAATCCGGACGGGGACACCACCGGGAACCGGGATCCGGACGGGGACACCACCGGGAACGGGGGCGGGAACGGCCCAGCGGCGAGCGGGAGCTGACGTGTTCGCCCGGGCCCTCCTCTTCTGCGTCGCCCTGATGAGCGCGGCGGTCACGATCGCCTTCCCCGCCACCACCAGCCGGGAGGACGACGCCGGCATGGCGTACGCCATGTGCTGGCCGGGTGCGGTCAGGCAGTACCAGCTGCAACTGCCGCTCTCCCCCGTCGAACGCGAGATCCTCCGCCTGGCACCGGTCTGGCCACCGCAACAGGTGGCGGGCGAGGACGGACCGGCTCTGCAGCGGTACTTGGCGCAGCACTGCCCCCAACCCCCGGTCCCCCGGGGCGAGTTCCGAGTCGGGCTGGCCCTGGGGATCCTGGGGGTGGGCGGCTTCGTCCTGTACTGGCTCGGCCCGTACTGGCAGATCCTCCGCCACCGCCTGCTGAGGCTGCGCCCGGGGACCGGCTACCGGCCGGACCTCGCGGCGGCGGTGTTCCGGCTGGCGGACGAAGCGGGCGTCACCGTCCACGGGGTCTGGCTGAACCCGGGCGACTACACCTCCAACGCCGTCGCCTTCGGACACTGGGGGCGCCGGCACATCGAGCTCGGCAGCGGCATGGAGCGCCGGTTCGACGAGGCCCCGGACACCTTCGAGGTGGTCGTCCGTCACGAACTGGGCCACATCCGCCACCGCGACCTCGACGTCACCCAGGGCATCGGCGCGCTGTGGGGGGCCTTCCTCGTCCTGCTCGTCGCCGCCCTCGGCTTCGCCGTGTCGGGTGACGCCGGGGACGGCGGGTACCTCGGGCAGCTCTCCTTCCACCTGGCCGTGCTGGCCGGTCTGGTGTACGCCGCCCGCAACGCCTTCCTCCAGTCCAGGGAACTGCACGCCGACACGTTCGCCGTCCACGGCCACGACACCCGTTCAGGGCGGAGGGCGGGATTGCAGCGCAGCCTCGACGCCTTCTTCACCGACCTGGCCGCCGGACGCGACGGCGGCGGTCTGCCGTTCGGCACCCACCCTGCCCTCCCCCGCCGCCGGGCCGCCCTGCGCCACCCCGCCCTCGCCGGCGAACTCAGCTTCTGGGACGCCGCGTTGACCGGCTGCGTCGCCCTGCTGGCCGTCAATCTGCTGCTGGGCGACAGCTTCGAGCTGATGCTGACCGGGGGGCGCCTGGGCTTCCTGGAGATCGACACGCTGCGCCCGGTCTACACCTGGCTGGCTCTCCCCCTCCTCCTGCCCGCCGGGGCCGTCCTCGGGACCGGCATCCGCCGCACGGTCGGCGCCTGGGGCGGCGGCCGCGCCGGGACGGGGCGGCTGGCACTGATCGCCCTGGGCATGTTCGCGGGGCTCTACGCCGGGTGCGCACTCCACCCGAGCCAGCCGTACGGGAGCCGCTCCGCCCAGTTGCACAGCATGTGGTGGCGTCCGCTCACCGACACCGCCTTGCTCGGCCTCGCGCTGACAGCGGTCCTCTCGGTCCTGGCGCTCGCCCTGTTCGCCCTCGCCCACGACACGCTGCGCGGGCCACGAGCCGCGTCCTGGCCGGTGGGTGCGTACGGCGTGCTCGTCACGGCCACCTGGTTCCCGACGGCCCTTCCGGGCGGAAGCACGCCGTACCTCCGAGGCGCGGTGATCGCGGGCGCCGTGCTCGCCGGCGTGCTCCTGGTGTTCCGACGCCGCCAACCCGAACGGGCGTCCGCACCAACGCCGTTGCTCCCGCCGGACGGCACGACCCGGACAGAGGCGCCGTCCGTGACGGGCCCTCGACTCCTGCTCGCCCACGCCGTGACGGCCGCCACCGCAGCGGGCACCGTCGCCGCGGCGTCCCACCTCCTGGAGCAACCCCCCGACTCGCCGCTCGCCTTGGTCGCCGGTTCCGGGCTGATCTGCTCCGCAGGCGCCTTGGCGGGAGCGGCAGCCGCCCCGCACGACGCCGAGTTCCGGCGCCGCGTCCGGTACGCCACGGTCTGCCTCGGTGTCGGCACGGTCGCCGCCCTGCTGAGCGCTCCGGGGAACGCCGGGCTCGCCCTCCTGCTCGGCGCAGCCGCAACCGGCCTCGCGGTGACCGGCCGCCTCACGGCGTCGACCGTCTACGCCTTCCGCCACCACCACCGACCGGCACCGACCACCGCCCCGCCCGAGGCCGCCCCCCTGCCCCGCCCGGCCGCCCCGCAGAACGAGCCGACGGCCCGTCCCCGGCGCACCGGAGGACGCCACCGCTGACCGGCCCCACGAGCGGCCGCTGCTCCGGCATCAGGTGCACGCCCACCGCGTCGGCCGCCGGCCGCCGGTGGTCAGTTCAGTTCGGGTGCTGTGAAGGGTCTCGCCGTCCGTCGCGGAGGTGATGGCGGCCTCGGCCGAGTAGCGGCCATCCGCCGACTTCGCGAGCGCCACCTCCGGATCGAAGGCCACGGCGGCGGACCTGCCCACCGAGGGTGACACCGACGCGCGGGGAGCGGCGGGTCCGGAGTCGGCCGGCCCGCCGCACGCGGTCAGCAGGGCGGCCAGCGCGAGCGTCGAAGCGGTGAACAGGTGGCGGCGGTGCAGGACCCGCACGGGATTCCCCCAGGTGAGACGTGGTGCAAGGAGCGCCGAAGCTTCTCACACCACCCTCCGCTCCCCGCACATCGGGCGCCCCCTACAGCACCTCGGCACCCCGTCGACGGCGGACGTGACCTGCAGCCCAGGAGTGACGGACCGTCACCGTGCCGACCGGAGCGCACTGGTGACCGTCACCTCTCCTCCCGAGCGTGGAGCGTGTCAGCGACCCCCTTGCCCAGGTCGGCGAGGAACGCGTCGTGGGCATCACCCAGTTCGCGCTGGACCAGCTGCGCGCTGCGGTCCCGCAACCTGCGCAGCCAGCGCTCCCGCACCGGGTACCAGAACAGCGCCTGCACGGCGAGCACGACCACGAACCCCACCAGCCAGACGAGCAGGCCGGCCAGCACCGCACCGCCGTAAGCACCTGAGCCGTCGTCCGGCGGGCTCGTGTCGTCTGCCGCCGCCCCCGTCCGCGACAGCCAGGCTGCCAGGCCCACGACCGTGCAGAGCGCCATCCAGCCGGAGATCACGACCGCCGGGAAGCCCATCAGCGCCGGGACAAGGTTGCCCTCCTGCTCGGGCCCGGGTATCCGGTCGGCCACCCACCGGGCCTCCTCGCCGTGTGCGGTACGGAAGTCCGGTCCCTCCGTGAGCTCGGTGAGGTCCTGCGGGAGTCCGCGGTCGACGACCTCGCGGGCCAGGGCGGTGAGCGGGTGGTCGAGCTCGCCGTCCCGCAGCGGCCTCCTGGCGCGGTGGATCGCCGCCCATCCGGTGGCCACGGTGTCGTAGCGGCTCCGGCCGTGGGCGAGCAGGGTCGCCGGGTACAGCGCCCCCGTACGCTCGTCCAGTTCCGCCAGTGCCCGGGCGAGCGCCCGGTCGGCGCGCCGCCAGGCCAGGAACGCCCAGAGGTTCGCGAGGACGGCGACCACGACGGTGCTGACGACGAAGGCACTGACGCTCCACCACTGCATGACCTGGCCTCAGTCCTCGGAACGGGGCGCGGCGGTTGCCGCCGCAGTCATGCCCGGCCGGTGGGTCGCGAAAACTCGGCCCTGGGAGCCGCCCGGAGGCACCCACCCGCGGCCCGCGGCAATCCGGCCGCCACTCGCCGGGACACTGTCGCCGAAGCCCTCACGCGTTCACCCGGCACCGGCTCCCGACCGAAGTGATCGGGAGCCGGTGCCGCGGTCGAGGATGTCCTGCAGCGCCCGCTGCCCCCGTGAGGGACGCGTGGGCGCGTGGCTCGATGCCCGGTCAGTCGCAGTCGCGGCAGATCGGCTGGTCGTTCTTGAAGCGCGCCAGTCGGCTGCGGTGGTGCACCAGGAAGCAGCTGCTGCAGGTGAACTCGTCGCTCATCATCGGCTGAACGGCGACGGTGAGCTCCTCACCGGAGAGGTCTGCTCCGGGGAGTTCCACACCATCGGCGGACTCGAGAACGTCGAGGGCGTCGATGCTGGAGCCCGACTTGTCGCTCCGGTGGGCCTTCAGCTCCTCGATGCTGTCGGTCGAGCTGTCGTCGTCGCCCTTGCGCGGAGCGTCGTAGTCGGTTGCCACAAAGGAGTCCTCATCGTCTGAAGGCACTGGCACGGGCATGGGCGGATTCGCCGAACCGCCTCCCGGCCCGCGCCGGTTCCGGTGCTGAATGGTGTGCGGAGTGTAACCGAGGTGTACCGGGTGCAAGGACACATCACCCACATCCGGGCAGTCGCCAGGCCCGGCCACCGGCAACTCCTGTCCCGCCGCGACCAGCTGACGACCCCACACTCAGCGGACCAGATCCGTCACCGGCCGCGACACGGATCGCCCAACGGCAGACCGCCCGGTTTCGGCCTTGACCAGCCGCTCAGGACTGGAACACCCATTCGTGGGAGCAGGTGGCCCGGCGCTTCCCGGAGGTGTTCTTGCCGTCCTGGTCCGTGATGAGGCCGTAGCACTCTCCGACCTCCAACGTGCTCAGCTCCGACCCGGGGGCCGAGGAGTTGTGCACCGTTGTGCACTTGGTACACCAGCCGGACCGGGCAGAACACCAACGCCGGCACGGCCAGTGACGTGGCGAGCAGGCCCCTTCGGTGCGGGGTCCACAGCGCGGCCACGGCGAACCCGACCGCCACGACGCAGATCAGCGGCACCCGCCGCGGTGGCCTCGGCCTGAGTCCGGGCGCGGGCAGCTTCGCGGGTGTCGGCAGGACCTCTGCGGACCTGACCCGGCGTGCGGGCCTGGTGGTGGAGGACGACGCGGCGATCCGACGCTCGCCGGAGCGCGGGCTGCGGCAGCGACTCCGAGTGGCAGGCCACCTACCGCCGCTGGCGCCAACCCGTCGAGCGCGCAGTGGCCCGGCTGGGAACGACGGCTCGGCCTCCACGCCGCACTCCCCCCTGCTGATGGAAGGTCAGCAGCCAGGGCTCGCAACCGTGTTACGGGCTCCGAGGCTCTCGCTGAAACACGTTTGAGTGGCTCCCGCAGTGTGCCTGAAGCGCGGGTGAGGCCTACCGGATACCCTCCGCGTTCAAGATCGTGGCCATGCGGAACGGCCCGGTGCCGTTCCTCCGTACATGGCCGCCGGCCGAGGGCCCGGCGGCGGACGAACGGGAGTCACACATGCGCACGTGGATGAGCCGAAGGACGGCCGCCGTCCTGACGACGGGGGCGGCGGCGATCACGAGTCTGGTCACCGCCTTGCCGGCGCAGGCCGTCATCGGGGGCACCGAGTCCACCCAGCCGTACTCGTTCATGGTCTCGCTCCAGTACGACGCCCCCCGCCCGGACGGCCACCGCTGCGGGGCCGTGCTCATCGCTCCGCAGTGGGCGGTGACGGCGGGGCACTGCGCCAGCACCCCGACGGGCTCGAAGGCGGGCGTGCCCCGCGGCTGGAAGGTCCGCGTCGGCTCGCTGGACGTCACCAACGGCGGCGAGGTCACCGAGGTCGACAGGTTCTACCGGCGTACGGCCGCGTACGATCCCCCGGGCGAGGACATCGCGCTGCTGCACCTGGGCACCCCCGTACGGGCCAAGCCCGTGCGGCTGTCCGCGACCACGCCCGTTGCCGGGACGCCCGCCCGCATCCTCGGCTGGGGGCAGGCTTCGGACAGCTGCGACGATTTCAACGACCCCGTGTGCTTCCCCAGCAGGCTCCGCGAGGCCGACACCGAGGTCCTGCCGATGGAGGAGTGCTGGGACGGTACCGATACCGCTTCGCTGCTGTGCATCGGCCGCACCACTCCCCCGCTCGGCCCCGGGACGACGGACTCCGGAGGCCCTGCCCTGGTCCGGGAGGGCGACGAGTGGGTGCTGGCGGGAACGGTCGTCGGCGCCGGCAACAAGAACTCCTACTTCCCCGGCCTCTACGCCGACGTCGCACCCAACTCCGCCTGGATCAACGGCATCGTGACCGGGACCGACGTGCCGCCGCTCGATCCGATCCCGAACGTGGAGGGCGCGGCCAAGGTCGGCAACTGCCTGGGCTCCGTGGTCCGTCCGCCCACCGCCCGCCCCAAGGACCCGGCGCTGGTGCTGACCAACGGCCACTGCGTGCCGAGCGGCCGGCCCGCGCCGGGAACGGCGCTGGTGGACCGGCCGGCCGACCTGAAGGACCCGGTCACCATCAACGACCCCGCCGGCTACCCCCGGGCAAGCGCCCGCGCGACCCGACTGGTGTACGCGACGATGTCGGGCACGGACATCGCGCTGTACCGGCTGGACAAGACCTACGCGCAGCTGGCCGCGGAGGGCGCGAAGGTCTTCCGGCTGTCCACCACCCCGATGCGCAAGGGCGACCGGCTGACCATGGCCTACAACTTCAACCGTCCGTCGTGCACGGTGGAGGCCGTGGTGCCGCACCTGCGGGAGGCCGGCTACCAACAGGACAACGCGGTGCGCTACGCCACCACCGGCAACTGCGCCAGCAGGGCCGGCCACTCCGGCAGCGCACTGCTGGCGTCCGACGGCGAGACCGTCGTGGGCATCAACAACACCCACAACGAGGACGGCGAGCAGTGCACCGAGAACAACCCCTGCGAGGTCGGCCGGGACGGATCGGTGACCTCGGTGCAGGGCCGCAGCTACGGCCAGCAGGTCCATCAGATCGCCGCCTGCCTCACCACCGGCTCCCGGTTGAAGCTCACCCGACCGGACTGCGCCCTGACCGGTGGCGCAGCAGCACCTCGCTAGGCCGTCCCTGCGGGTGCTCGCCGGTCGAGCCGCGGTGACGGGTGCGGTGCCCGGCCCGCGGTCGGGGTCGGGCACCTGCCGGGTTCACGCGTCGGCGACCGCCCGCTCCAGCCGGCGGCGGCGTCGGCGTCGACGCGGATCCTGCCGAGTCCTCAAGAGCAGCTGCGAACGCGGAGGCGGAGGACAACACCGGGCACGCTCGCCCCGGTCGGTCCCCGAGCCCTGCACATGCCTGAGGTCGGGGAACCGCACGTCGATGTCGTCCCGCGGCCGGTGACGAGGGCGCCCTACCGCCGGGGCGGCGGCGCGGAGTCCGGCACCCCCGCGTAGTCGGGCAGGTCGACGCCGTTGATCGCGCGGGTGAGCAGGTCGGCGAACCAGGCGCCGGAGAAGTCGGGGAGCGGCTCGGCGTCCGGCCCGCGGACCTCGCGGGTGCGGGCGTTCAGGCGGCCGATCTCCTGGTTCGCCTCGACGAACGGACGCATCAGCGTCTCGTAGCGGGCGAAACCCGCCGCCGGGTCCCACCCGGCGGCGGCCAGCTCTCCGGCCAGCACGTAGGCACCGACCAGTGCCAGCCCCGTGCCCTGCCCGGACATCGGTGAGGAGCAGAACGCCGCATCGCCCAGCAGCCCGACCCGCCCGTTCGACCAACGGTCCATCACCACCTGGGCCACCTGGTCGAGGTAGAAGTCCGGGGTGTCGTCCACGTGGGCGAGGATCTCCGGGGCCAGCCAGCCCAGGCCGGCCATCCGCTCGCGCAGCAGACGCTTCTGCGCCGCCACGTCACGGTGGTCGACGTCGAAGTCACCGGCGGCGGAGTAGAACATCGCCATCGCCCGGGTCGCGTCCTGGATCGGCCGCAGCAGGACCGAGCGTCCGGACGCCTGGTCCTGGTACTCCAGCAGCCAGCGGTCCAGGCCGAATTCGTTCGGCACGCTGTAGAACGCCAGCACGTGGCCGAGGGGGCGCAGGAAGCGCTCGTGCGGCCCGAAGGCCATCGCCCGCAGCTCCGAGTAGGGCCCGTCGGCCCCGATCACCAGCTCGAAGCGCCGCCGGGCACCGCCCGCGAAGACCACGTCGACTCCGTCGGCGTCCTGGGCGAGCGAGGCGATCCGGTCGCCGAAGACGTACTCGACGCCGTCGCGGGTGTCCTCGTGGAGCACCCGGGACAGGTCCCCGCGCAGGATCTCGATGTCCGCGATGAACCCGTCACCGCCGTCGTCCTCCGCCCGGACGGTCTGCAGCACCCGCCCGTGCTCGTCCACGGTGTGCGCGCCGGCGGTGTCGGTGCACGCGGCGCGGACCGCCGCGTCCAACCCCATCCGCCGGATGGCCTCCTTGGCGATCCCGCGCGCGTCCACCGCCTGACCGCCGGGACGCAGACCCGGGGCCCGTTCCACCACCGTCACCTCGGCCCCGCGCCGGTGCAGCCAGTGGGCCAGTGCGGGCCCCGCGATGCCCGCCCCCGCCACCAGTAGCCTGGGCGCGCCCGCCCGCGCCCGCTGCCCTGCGGTGCGGACCGTGGACCGCGGCCCGAAGTCGTCGACGCCCATTCACTGCCTCCGTGTGCTTCCTCGTGCGCCGGGTCGCCCCCGGCACGGGCCCACCGCTCTCGATGGGTCCGGAGTGTCGACTGCGGAACCGCGCACGACTCATCGGTACGGCCGACATTACGTCCCGTGGACGTCCGGTTGGGCGTGTTGGCGGCCCTCGACGGCGATGCGCGGCAGCAGGCGGCCGAGGCGCGCCGGGAGCCACCAGTTGGCGCGGCCCAGCAGGACCATGCTGGTGGGGACCAGGAGGCCGCGGACGACGGTGGCGTCCAGGGCCACCGCGGTGGCCAGGCCGATGCCGAACATCTTCACCACGGGATCGCCCGAGAGCAGGTAGCCCAGGAAGACGCTGACCATGATCAGGGCGGCCGAGGTGATGACGCCGGCCGTCCGGGTCAGGCCTTGGACGACGGCCGCGCGGTCGTCCAGGCCTTGGAGGTGGGCCTCGCGGACGGCGGTCAGCAGGAAGACCTCGTAGTCCATCGACAGGCCGAACAGCACGGCGAACATCAGCAGCGGTACGTACCCGGGCACCGGCACCGCCGCGTCCAGCCCCGTCAGCGCCCGCCCCCACCCCCAGGGGAACACCGCCGTCAGCACCCCGTACGCGGCGCCGACCGAGACCAGGTTCAGCAGCACGGCCTTCACCGCCACCACCGGCGCGCGGAACGCCAGCAGCAGCAGGAGTGCGGCGGTGGCCAGGACGAACCCGGCCACCCGGGGCAGCCGGTCGGCGATCCGCTGGTTGAGGTCGGCCTGCGCGGCGGGCACGCCGCCGACGTGGGTGACCCAGCCGGTGCCCGCGGTCACGGACGGAAGCGTCCCGGCCCGAAGCCGGTGGACGAGGCCGGCCGTCGCGGGGTCGGCGGCCGCGCTCGTCGGGGTGACCTTCCAGCGGACGTCCAGTCCGCCGGGCGCGACGGCGGGCCCGGCGACCGCCGCCACCCCGGGTGTGCGCCGCAACGCCTCGGTGACGGTGGCGAGCCCAGGCCCGGCCGGTCCCATGGCGGAGACGGAGTCGGAGGCGGAGGCAGGGGCGGGCAGGGTGGCCGTCACCAGCAGGGCGGCCTCGGCTCCCGGTCCGAAGGCGCCGGCCAGGCGGTCGTGGGCGGTACGGCTCATCGTGCCGGGGGCGTGGTGGGAGCCGTCCAGCTGACCGAACGTCAACTGCAGTGCGGGAGCCGCGAGGAGGGCCATCAGGGCGAGGCCCGCCAACAGCGGGCGCCAGGGCCGGGCGGTGACGAGCTCGGCGATCCGCCGCCAACCCCTCGTCCGGCGCCGGTCACCCGCCCCGACGGGAGGGCGCTCGGCGCTCAGCCAGGGTCCGAGCAGGACCAGCAGGGCCGGCAGCAGGGTGAGGTTGACGGCGACGGCGGTCAGGACCGCGAGGGCGGGAGCCAGCGCGAGCGCGTACAACAGCGGCAGGCCGCCGAGGGCCAGCCCCGCCAGCGCCGCCACCACCGCGCATCCGGCGAAGGCCACGGCACGCCCCGACCCTGTGGTCGTCGCCAACGCCGCCGGGCCCACCTCGACGCCGGCGCCGCGCAGTTCGCGGAACCTGGTGAGGCTGAAGAGGGTGTAGTCGATGCCCACCCCCAGGCCGATCATCGCGGCGATCGTGGTGCCGGCGGAGGGGACGTCCACCACGTGTCCGACCAGCCCCAGCAGCGAGAGCGACACCGCGAGCCCGGCCAGACCGGTCAGCAGCGGCAGGACGGCGGCGGCCGGGCGGCGGAAGGCAAGGGCCAGCACGACCAGGGCCGCGGCCATCCCCACCAGTTCGCTGCGGTGGGTCGAGCCCTTGTCGGCCGCGGCCGCGAGGCCACCGCCGGGGGTGACCTCGATGCCGGCGGCTTCGGCCGGGGCCGCGGCCGCGAGCAGCGAACGGGTCAGCTCGGGCGTCAACCCGCGTGCGCTCACGTCGAGTTCGACCGTGAGGTAGGCGGTGCGTCCGTCGGCGCTCATCCGCGCCCGGCCCTCGTCCCCGTAGGGCAGGCCGACGTCGAGCACGTGCGGGACCAGGGCCATCGCGCGGGCCGCCGCCCGGACCGCCTCGGCGGACGGCCCCGAGCCGAGCGGCGGCCGGTCCGGCGGTACGTGCAGCACCACCGGCTGACTGCCGGAGGGCGCCTCGGGGAAGGAACGGGCGGCGAGGTCGTGGGCGGCCTGGCTGTCGCTGCCCGGGATGGTGACGGTCTCGGAGGTGGCGCTGCCGAGGAGCGTCACGGCGGCGAGCGCGGCGGCGATCAGGAGCAGCCAGCCGGTCAGGACCGTTCCGGGTCTGCGGACGCACCAGCGTCCGGTGAGGGTGAGCATGCCGGGCGCCTCTCGCATGGCCTGGGGCGGCGGGTCCCCGGGAAACGACACTTGCACTCCGAGTGCAATCGAGAGGCTTGCACTCGGAGTGCAATAATGTCAACGCGAGACGAGGAGAGGAGCCCCGTGGAACGCACCGAGCCCGCGAAGCCCACCCAGCCCACCGTCAACGGCCGGACCGCGCGCGGCGAACAGACCCGCGAGAGGATCGCCGACGCGGTGCTGTCCCTGCTCGACGAAGGCCGCACCACCTTCCCCGCCGACCAGGTCGCCGCGCGCGCCGGCGTCTCCCGCCGCCTGGTCTTCCACCACTTCGCCGATCTCGCCCACCTCACCGGCGTCGCCATCACCCGCCGCCTGGACCAGCTGATGGCACAGGTCGGCCCCCTGCCGACCACGGGCCCCCGGGACGTACGCATCGCCGAACTGGTCGCCCAGCGCGCCCGCATCCTCGAGGGCCTCACCCCCACCCGGCTCGCCGTCATGCGCCTGGAGAACCCGTCCCCGCAGATCGACGAAGCCGTCCGCCTGATGCTCGACTTCGCCCGCCAACGCCTGTCCGAGGTCTTCGCGACCGAGCTCGACCCCCTCACCCGGGCCCGTCGCACCGACCTGCTCCACGCCCTGGACGCCGCCACCACCTGGACCACCTGGCACCACTGGCGCAGCTCCGGCCTCGGCACCGCAGCCGCCGCCCGCACGATGGCCACGACCGTCCACGCGCTCCTGAGCGCCGCGGCACCGGACTGACACCCTCACGGGCACGTGACGGTCGGTCAGCAGGTCGAGTGGAACAGCGCGCCGGTCGGGCGGGTCTCGGCGAGGCGGTTGTAGAGGTCGAGGGCGGCACGGGTGTCGGCGACGTGCACCTCCGCACCGGCGGCCGCGAGGAGCTCCAGGGTGGCCGGGGCGATCCGCAGGACCCGGTCCATCCCGAGGGTCAGGACGACCACCTCGGCGCCCTGGTCAAGGAGCTCCTGGGCGTCGCCGGGCTGGACACCCGCTGCGTGGCGGGTGCCGTGCACGCTCCAGTCCCAGGCATGCCCCCCACCCGGGTACAGCACGAAGTCCTTCCCGGGGGCGAGGCCCTCGACCTCCATCCGGCCCCACTCCAGGTGCGTGATCCGCGGCGCTCGGCGGGCCCCTGTCGAACCGTCAGCATCGTTCATGCGCACGATTCTCACAGGCGTCAGGGTGCAGCGAACGCGCACGGGGCGAGCACTACCCGGCGGGCCCTGCCCGCCCGGGCTGCTCGATCAGCGCTCGGGTCCGTTCCGTCTCGGGATGGCCGCTCCCCAGCAGTCGCTGCTGCCGCTCGTGCACGTCCAGCAGCAGGCTCCTCGCCTCGTCCCGTCGGCCCTGCCGGGCGATGACCCGGGCGAGCAGGACGGTCGAGTTCAGGGTCCCGAGGTAGGACGGGCCCATCAGGCGGGTCCTGATCCCGACGACGGAGGCGAGATCCCGCTCCGCCTCGTCGAGCCGTCCGTTCAACGCCCGGACCCAGGCGAGCCGTTCGACGGTGGCGAGGGTGTCGTGGTGCTCGTCTCCGAAGAGGCTGCGGCGCACCGCGAGCACCCTGCTCAGTTCGGCCTCGGCCTCCTCGGTCCGCCCCTGCTCGCCGATCGTCCAGCCGACCCGGTTGCGGCTGGCGAGGGCCGCCGGGTGGTCGGTGCCGAACACCGCTGCCCGGCCCGTGGCGGCCGTGCGGAACATCGCCTCGGCCTCGGGCCAGCGCCGGCGGTGGCCCTCGACCCGCCCCAGCTCGTGGTAGGTCGCGAGGGTGTCGAGATGGCGCTCGCCCAGGACCTCCCGCTGCGCCGCGAGTACCGCCCTGAGCAGCTCGTCGGCCTCCTCGTAGCGGCCGAGGCCGATCAGCACGGCGGCACGCACACACTCGGTCCGCAGGGCCTCCGGTGCGGCAGCCCCGAGAGCGGCCACCTGATCGGCGTGGAGCTGTCCCAACTCCCTTTCCGCGGCGACCCTGTCGTCCTGGAACACCCTGCACCGGGCCAGCCAGTAACGGACCTCGAGGACGTCGCGGTGATCCTCCGGCAGCGAGCGGACGGCGGCGAGCGTCGCAGTCGCGACCTCGACCCCCAAGGAGGCCGGCCCGCTCCACTCGCAGTAGTCGGTGAGGGTCGTCCCGCAGCGGGCGAGCAGCGCCAGCGCCTCGCCGTCGAGAGTCGGTGCGACGGTGTTGAGCAGGGCCCGGAAGTGCGGTGCGAGCAGGCGGAACCGCGGCCAGTCGGCGGGCCGGTCAGTGGCAAGCCGGTCGAGCGCCCCGGCGATCAGCGCCACGGCCACGGACGGCGTGGCGACCGCCGAGACCTCCCCGGCCCGTCGTTCGGTGTCCAGGTGCACCCGTGCGACATCGGCCACGACCGGGTGCAGCATCAGGTGACCGGTCGGCTCGCCGTCGGGTGCTGCCGGCGTCCGGTCGACCAGGCCGAGGCGGATCAGCGCCCGCATGCCCTGTTCCAGCCAGCCGATCCGGTCGGTGGCGGTGACGGCGTCCGGCGGTGCGAGCGTGCGGAGCAGCTCCGGATCCAGCAGGTCGTCGGGGAGCGCCGTCGCGGAACCGAGGCAGCCGAGCAGCCGCAGAAGGGTACGGGCCTGGGGCACGCCCGCGAGGTCGAGCGCGTCCAGCGAGGTCTCCCAGGTCCGCAGGACGGTGGCCCGGTCCGGGAGGTTCAGGTCCCGGTCCGGGGTCAGCAAGTCCACGGACCGGGAGGAGGTGTCGAGCGACCTCTGGTACTCAGCGAACCCGCGCGTCAGCGCGAAGTCCGAACCGAGGTAACGACCCGCCAGGTGCAGGGCGAGCGGCAGACCACCGAGCCGCTCCCCCAGGCTCTCCGCCTCCCGCTGGTCTCCGCCCTCCGGTGCGAGGTCGCGCAGGATCCGCCCGGCGTCGGCGGCGCCGAGCCGGTCGATCCGGCGGATCGTCGCGTCCCGGCCCCAGGTGGCCGCGTCCGCGTAGCGCGTGGTCACGACGACCATTCCGCTGCGCGGCTTCCTGAGCCAGCCCCGGCCGTCGGCCACCCGCGCCGCGCTGGTGTCGTGGGTGGACTCCCCCTGCGGACCGGCGGGCGCACCGGGGAGGGCGAGGTCCTGCGGCGTGTCGGCATTGTCGATGACCAGGAGCCAGCGGTGCCTGGTCCTCTCCAGTACGGCCCAGAGGGCGTCCGGTGCCTGCGGCGCTCCGGACGCGATGGCGTTCAGCTCGGCGGTCGACGCCCCGAGGGTCCGCGCGATGGTCAGCATCCCCGCGACCAGGCTGCCCGGCTCGGCGACGGAGACCCACCAGACGTGCCGACGGATTCCGCGTCGTCGCACCTGCTCGGCCACCGCGGCGGCCACCGTGGACTTGCCGATGCCGCCCATCCCCGTGAGCACCACGACCCGCCCCTCGGAGTGCCCCGCCATGGTGAGGAGTTCGTCGAGTTGGTCCTGGCGGCCCCGGAACTCGGCCGGCAGGCTGCGCACGGGCGGCAAGACCGGGACCGTCACGGGAAGATCCTGCGGATCCGGCTCCAACGGCCCACCGCCCAGGGCATGCTGACGCAGTTGCAGACGGATCTGCCAGCTCGCCAATCCCAACGCGACGCATCCGGCGAGCGTTCCCCCGGCCGTCCACAACAGTGCGGCGTCCATGGTCCGTCCGCTACCCAGCCGCCGCCCGCACCATGCCTGTCAGTTGAAGGCCTCCCAACGGGCATCGTGCGCCGCGCTCAGGAGCCGGGCGGCGGGGTGAGGCCGTAGCGGGAGATGACGTCCGGCAGCCAGTCGGGGCGGCCGAACCGCAGGCCGTAGCCGGCGGCGAGGCGGGGCAGGGCGTCCTCGGCGAGGGGTTGGCCGTCGGCGAGCAGCTCGGCCAGTTCGCGGAAGAAGTGCTCGAAGCCGGCCGGGCTGATGATCTCGATCATGCGGGCCGGGGCGGGGCCGGCGTTCCACATCGTGTGGAGTTCGCCGCGGGGTTTGGTGAGGTAGCCACCGGCCCCCAGGACCACCTCGCGGTCGCCGGAGCGGAAGCCGATCTCGCCCTCGGTGACGATGGAGTACTCGTCCTCGCGGGTGTGCAGGTGCGGCGGCACCAACGCCCCGACAGGGAAGGGGTGTTCGACGACGGAGACCGCTCCGCCGGTGTCGGCGCCCCAGAGCTTGAAGGCCACCCCGATCGAGCCGAGGAAGGCCTCCGTGCCCTCGCCCGGGCGGACGACGGTCAGCGGCGGCGGCACGCGCGCGGCGGACGGGGCGGGCGGGCTGATGAGCGGTCCGGTCATGACGATCACTTCCCGGCAGTATTTCGGGATACACTGGTGTTCTCTGAAAACGAGTCTCCTCCGCCGACTCCGGGGCGTCAACAGTTGAGCGAACAGCAGCGTTCACCGAAACCGCGTGGCTACGAGATGCGCAAACGCGCCGAGGACGTGGACCGCACCCGGCAGCGGATCGTGGAGGCCGCCGTGCACCTGCACGGCACCGCCGGCCCCGCCGCCACCAGCATCGCGGCCATCGCCGAGCGCGCCGGTGTGACCCGGCTGACCGTCTACCGCCACTTCCCCGACGACACGGCCCTGTTCACGGCCTGCTCCGCGCACTGGCTCGCCCGGCAGACCCTGCCCGACCCCGACGGCTGGGCCCGGATCGCCGACCCCGTCGAGCGCCTGGCCGTCGGACTCGCCGACCTCTACCGTCACTACCGCGAGGGCGAGGCGATGCTCGCCCTGGTCCACCGCGACCAGCACGTCGTGCCGCCGGCCGTCCGCGACCTGCGACTCGGCGCCTTCCGCCGCTACGTCGACACCCTCGCGGACGCCTGGCCCCGGCCGCACGACCCCGTCCGCACGGCCGTCATCGGCCACGCCGCCGCCTTCACCACCTGGCACTCCCTGTGCCGCGACCAGCAGCTCACCAACGAGCAGGCGGTCGACGTCATGACCGCCCTGGTGCGGACCGTCCACGCGACGCGCCCGTGACTCCCGGCCGCGGCCTCCCCGGCACTACCCCCGGTTGACGATCAGCGCCACGATGTCGCCCCGGCCGGAGAGCGTCGCCAACCGCGTGCTGTCCACGCCGACGATGCTGACCCGGGCCGCGACCACCGCCCGCACCACCGGGTTCACCGCACCACCGCGCCCCGCCACGCCCGCCGCACCGCCCGGCCCCGGCTCCGCCTCCTTCGCGGCGAAGCGCTTGGCGTCCAGGTACGGGTAGGTGTCGCCCGCCGTGCGGCGCTGCTGCAACTCGTCCTCGACCCTCCGGACGTCCCGGGCCGCGAGGAACTCGGCCTGGGTCATGCCCGCCCACACCGCGCGGCCGCCGGTGACGAAGAAGTGGTTGGGGGCGGCGCCGGGCACCAGCCCGGAGTTGTCGACCAGGTAGGTGCGGCCCGAGGTGACCGTCAGGCTCCGGCCGAACAGCGGGCCCCACTTCCCTTTGGAGCTCGCCAGCAGGGTCTCCAGCAGGCCGCCGACCTCCAGCGCCTCCGCCACGATCGTCGCGTCGTCGACGCTCGCGTGGAGCAGGCTGTTGACCCCTGCGGCGGTGGCGGCCGTGCCGCAGTGGCGGTAGGAGTGGCGCTGCAGGGACATGTCGAGCCGCAGCGGCGGCGTGGAGTCGATGTCGACGGTGACGACGTTGCCGTTGATCGCGGCAGTGGCCATGACGGTACCCCCATCACGAGCCGCGCCGGGTCCCCCCACCGGAACACTCGGCCGCGGCCTACCAGCTCTTCCACTGTCCCAGAGACACACCGCCCCGACACATCACCGAACCAGCCAACTACCCGCCCCCACAGCACCGTTGACGCACACCCCACCAGCGGCTCGGCACCTCACACTCCCCACGGGCCGCCGACAGGTGTGTATGGTCCGCAGGGAAGAGGGCAGGCTGACGGGACCCGATCGGAACGGGAGAAGGGCGGGGACGCGGATGGACGGCGGCGGTGTGTTCTGGTGGCTGGCCGGCGCGCTGGTGGTCGCCTGCATGGTGGTGGCGGCCGTGCTGCTGGTGAAACTGGTCCAGGCCCGCAAGGTCCTGACGGCCTCGGGGATCCCGATGTCGAACAAGGTCCTGTTCTGGGGGTCGATCGCTTATCTCGTCAGCCCCGTGGACCTGCTGCCCGACCCGATCCTGCTCGACGACATCGGCCTCCTGCTGCTGGCCCTGCGCTCCCTCCACCAGGCGGCACTCCGCCCAGGCCCGCACTCCCCGCCGGACGCCGACCGCGAGGCCGGCCGCGACGCCGCCTGACGACCTCGCATGACGACCTCGCACTCACCGCTCGCTACAGCTGCTCGATGTCAAGCCACTCCAGGTCGGTCAGTTCGACGCCCAGGCCCGCGGCGCGGTGGCCGCCGTCCTTGAAGTAGTGGTCGCCGAGGGCGTCGGCGAGGATCTGCTCCTGCTGGGCCTGGGTCGCCCCGGCGTCACGGGCGGCGTAGAGGCGGGCGGCGACCTCGCCGGGCATCAGCTGGGTGAGGGTGCGCGGGCGCGGGTCGTCGGTGGAGCCGGCGGAGGAGGTGAAGCCGAAGCGGGCCTGGAGGTGCAGCATGAACCCGCGCTTCTCCGCGTCGCGCCGCACCCGCTGACGCACCCTCGGCTGCCACTTCGCCCTCACCCGCTGCTCCACCTTGGCCGCCGCGGCCGGCTTGGGGGTGGAGGTGCCCTTGAGCCACCGCTGGACGGTGCGCTGGGAGACGCCGAGTTCGGCGGCCAGGGCCTTGGTGGAGCCCTTGTGCCCCTTGAGCAGGAACCGCAGCCGGGCGCCCAGGGACTGCGGGATCGGCCGGGTGCGCTCCACCCGCTCCAGGCCTTCGTCGATCTCCCCCACGCTGCGGCTCCTCCTCGTACGGATGGTGGTGGTGCCGGCGGGGCGTCGGACGGACGCCGGTCACCGGTTCGTCCTACTCGTCGGCGGAGACCGCTCCGCCGGTCTTGATGTGCCGGGCCGGGTTGACGCCGTCGGCGAGCAGCGCGGCGATCTCGGCCATGGGCCGGGTGCCCTCGTGCTTGACGTGCCCGGGGCTCACCCCGAGCCGCAGCGCGCCGCTGACGGCCCCGTCGGGCCGGGTGAGGACGTCGAGCGCACCCGGGCCCGGCGAGGCGAAGACCGCGCAGTCGGAGAGCACCGCGAAGGCGTGGCGGCCCTCGGCGGCGGCCTTGCGGAGCTTGCGGTGCAGGTTGACGGTGGCGGTGTCGATGACCAGGGCGCGCATCAACGGGTCCCAGGTGGGCCGCTCCAGCGCGGGCCAGCGCTCGCCGGGACGGTAGCCGTGGCCGCGCGGCCGTTCCCGGAACTTCCCGATGGTGCCCTTGGCCGTCTGCTTGACGGCGCTCAGCACGGCCAGTTCGACCGGGTCGCCGGCCGTCCGCAGGCCCGCCATGGCGTCGAGGAAGGCGACCGGGTCGGTGTCGGCCAGGTCGAGCGGGATGCCGAGCGCGGCCATGGTGTCCACGTAGGCCTGCCGCAGGTGCTTGTGCCAGGGGTCGAGGTAGGGGCCGGACTCGTGCCGCAGCCAGCCCTCGGCCGGCTGCACGGGGTGGCCGAGTTCGGCGGCGTAGGCGAGCTTGGCGGTGCTGTACCAGGCCGGACCGGTCGGGCAACTGCCGTCCGGGGTGAAGGGGTTGGGCAGCAGTGGGTCGACCGGGACCTGGGAGAGGTCGGCCAGCCAACTGCCCGGGATCCGCTTGTCGAAGGCCGGGGCGAGCTCGTGCACCGGCTCGGACAGCGGCAGGGTGAGACGGCCGGCCGCCGCGAGGAAGGCCATGTTGACGTCCAGTCCGACCGCGTACGGCAGGGCGCTCTCGGCCGGGGTGAGCGGCCGGTGCCAGTCCCAGGCCTCCGTCACCAACTCGCCGTTCCCGTCCCGCTCCTGAGCCAGCGGGTGGACGTCGGGCACCTCCGGCGGCGCGGCGTCGAAGGCGTGCGTCCGGGAGCCCTCCACCGGGCCGGAGGTCCAGCCGCTCTCGGTGCGCACCGCCCGCGTGGGCGGTCGCAGCGAGGTCACCAGCTCCAGACCGCTGACGGCCGTCGAACCGCGCGGCGTCAGCACCCGGGTGGCGTACGTGCCGAGCAGCCGGGCCAGGCCGGGGGCGTCCAGGCCGTCGGGGACGGACCAGCCGCCGGAGGCGAGGGCGCCCCAGGCCGGCACGCAGAGCTGGACGCACTGGCGACGGCCGTCCTCCGGCGTGCGGTAGATCCGGGCCCACGGGCCGAGACCGCGCTGGGTGAGCAGCCAGCCGGCCTTCTCCAGCGCCTTCACCGCCTTGTGGTTCTTGGGGAGTTGGCCCAGGCGCGGAACGAAGTCCTGCTTCTCGTCACGGCCGGCGCTGGGCAGGCCGAGCTCCGCGAGCGCGGTGTCGGTGAGGACCAGCAGCGGATCGCCGTCGCGGCCGTGCCGGTGCAGCCTCCCCTGCCCGAGTCCGGCCTCCAGCGCCCACTCGACGGCGGCGGCGGCCGTACGGGCGTCCGGCGCGGTCGCGGCCGGGGAACCGTCCGCGAGGTACGCCACCAGCCCCCGGCCGTCGGCGGCGACGTCGAGCACGGCGAGCGGGCCGGCCGGGAAGCGGGCCGCGGCCGCCCGCTCCCAGTCCGACTGCGCGGCCACGGACTTGGCGGGGGCCTTCCTGGGCGCGGCGGGTCGGGAGCGCACGGCCGTACGCGGGCGCGGCGCGGCGGGAGCCGAAGGCGCGGCAGCCGCGGCCTGCGGCACGCCGGTGGGGACGGCGACCTGCGCCGGAGCAGCCTCCTGCGGCGGAGCGGAGACCTGCACCGGAGCGGAGACGGCCGGGGTGCACCAGCCGCCCATGTGCACCGGACGGCCCTGCGCGCGGTACGGGGTCGGACGTCCGCACCGCACGCACGCCTGCGGCTCCGCGACCACCAGCTCCCCCGTGGCGGTCCGGTCCAGCTCCACCACGACCTCACCGGCCGCGGCCGGAGCCGGAGTTGCCGGAACGGGATCTGCCGGAGCGCCCGCGGTGACCGGCGCGGATGAGGGACCGGGCGGCGGCGGGGCGAGCCGGGCCGCCAAGCCCTCCAACAGCCGCGCGTACGCCGCGCGCCCCTCCCCCTGCGGTTCGCGCTGCCCGGACTCCCAGGCGGTGAGCGTCCCGGCGCTGACGTCCAGGGCCGCCGCGGTCTCCGCCTTGGTCAGCCCGTACTCGGTGCGCAGCCGCTTGCGCTCGGCCGGTTCGGGTAGCGGGACGGCCCGCCGGGGACCGGCGCCGAGCAACGCGTCGATCGCGTCCGGGGTCTGCTGCGGCGAGGCACCGGTCATGTCCGTCTCCTGATCCCTCTCTGACGCCGTCTCAGACCGCCCGGGACCGACCTCCCGAACGTCCTCCCACCTGCCCCGGCGCCTCGACCGGCGAGCGGGGTCAGGTACCAGACCCTAGCAAGCGATCTCCCTGCTCCCGACGATCTCGGTGCACCTCCGCCGTCAGGACGGACCTCCGGCGCCGAAGGGGTCGCCGGCCGCCGGGCGGGAACGACGGAGGGTCCCGGCCGTAGCGCTACGGCCGGGACCCTCGGGTGGTCTCAGATGGGTCGGGCTTCCGGCCTCAGTGGCCGGTCGGTACGACCAGCACCGCGCCGGGCCAGAGGTCGAGGTTGTTGCCGACGTTGGAGCCGGTGGCGGTCACCGAGGTGACGTTCGCGTAGTTGGAGGAGACGCCGCCGCCGTCGGCGCCGGAGCCCTGACCGATGGCGACGTTGCCGCTGCCGGACTGACCGGCGGCGTTGTCCGCGAAGGCGGTGGTGGGGAGAGCCGAGAGAGCGCATGCCGCAATGAAGGCGCCGAACGCCTTACCGAAGGTTCGCATGAGTCCGATCATGGCAAACGGGTCAGCGGAAAGTCACGCTCCGTAACTCGTTCAGCCGAACACCGAACCGTACGGCCCCCGAACCCACCCATTCGGCCGCACGCCGAGTGCCCTCTCCCCCACGGCGAACCGCCCGCCACCGCGCGGGCCGTGAGGGTCCGTCACCCGCACTGTCCCGCCGCGGCCTTGCAGGCCGGTTCGTGCCACGTGGTGCGCACGACGCGGCCGCTCCGCTCGCGGCGTTCGCTGGACCAGGTCCGGCAGCACCCGCCCCGGCCGGTGTGCCGTGGCGGCACCGGGGCGCGGTGGGCCTGCAGGCCGACGGCGGGGCGGGACGGGCGGCGGCGGGGGCGCGACCGGCGCCCTGCGGAGGCTGCGGAGGATGAGTTCGTCACGGAACGGGCTCTGCCCGCCACCGCCGCCCACCGAACCTCAACCCACCCGAAGGGAGGATCACACCCCCACCTCCGCCACTCGTCAGCGGAAGACGTGGAGGTTCTCGGCGAGGAAGGCCTCCAGGGTCCGGGGCTCCCGCCCGGTGACCCGCCGGAAGGTGTCGTCCGGCCGCTCCTCCCGGACCACCGCCAGCTGCTGGATCTCCACCACGTGGGTGGCCAACCACTCCGGCATCGCGGCCCGCTCGATCAGGTGAGCCCGCAGGCCGTCCGGCCCAAGGTCCACGTAGCGGACCGTCCGACCGAGCAACTCCCCCAGGAAATCCACGAGTTCGGGGTAGCTGTAGGCCCGGGGTCCGGTCAGCGGGTAGGTGCCGCCGGCCAGTTCGGGGCGGATGAGGGTCTCGGCGGCGAGCTCGCCGATGTCGCGGACGTCCACGTAGTTGCAGCGCGCCACGCCCATCGCGCCGGTCACCACGCCCGCCGCGGCGATGCCGGGCGCCAGGAGCAGCAGCTTCTGCAGGAAGGCGTACGGCCGCAGGACCGTGGTGGTGATGCCGGTCGCGCGCAGCCGCTCCTCGATGAGGTGGTGGCCGCGGGAGACCTCGACCGGCGAGTCCGCCTCGGCGGCCGGTGCGGAGATCTTGACGACGTGTCGGATCCCGCTGTCGAGGGCGGCCTCGACGGCGTTCAGCTCGTACCGCACCTGCTGCGGCCCGTTGGCCATGGTGAGGAAGAGCTGCTCGGCGCCCTTGAAGGCGGCCCGCAGCGAGTCCGGGTCGGCGGCGTCGGCGGCCAGCACCTCCGTGGTGGCGAGGACGGAGCCGTCCAGCGACGAAGCGAGTCCGTCGGGGGTCGCGGGTGAGGGAGCGGGTCGGCACGCCGCGGGCGGCGAGTGCGTGCAGCGTGGCGCTGCCGGTGGCGCCGGCTGCGCCCATGACGACGATCACGAGGGCTGCCCTTCGAGGAGCGGAGCCTGAGCAGGCTCGGCGGTGGCGGAAGCGGTAGCGGTAGCGGTAGCGGAATCAGTGGCGGCTGCGGCGGCAGCCCGCTGCGCGGCGCGGCTGCCGCGCCAGCGGAAGGTCGCGATGGTGCCGGCTATCGCGGACGAGATCGCGAAGTCGGCGGGCAGCCGGCCCGGCCACGGGCTGCCGTCGAGCGCGGGGATCAGCGGCAGCAGCTGGGAGGCGGCGAGGCCGACGGCCAGGCCGGCGGCGGCGCCGGCGAGGCCCGTGGCGAGGGCCGCGAGCAGCCGCGGGGTCCGCGGCGGGCGGGCCGGCACGGGGCGGCGGTGCAGGGCGACGGTGAGGGCGCCGGCCACCAGGGCGGAGGAGCCGCCGATGGTGGTGAGGGCGGCGGCCACCAACTGCGGCTGGCCGGAGGCGAAGCCGCCGGCGCTCGCCATCACGGCGGGCATGAGGTAGGCGGGCAGCACCTCCTTCCACAGGACGTACGGCGCCGGAGCGTCAGGAGTTCTCGTCCGCATGAACGGTCTCTTTCCATTGGTCGACGGGAGGCCCAAGACTTGTACTTAGGTCCCTAACTAATAGGGTCGAAGGAAGGCGGGCCGCCATGCGGCCCGCCTGAGCGGGAGTCAGTCTTCGGTGAGTGCGTCAACGCCCGCCACCACACGGGCCAGCAGGTCGAGGAAGGTGGCGCGCTCCTCCTCGGAGAGCCCGCCGACCATCGCCTGCATCCGGGCGAAGTGCTCCGGAGCCAGCGTGCGCAGCCGGTCGGCCCCGCGCGCGGTGAGGATCACCACGTTGCCGCGCCCGTCCTCCGCGGACGGGCGTCTGGCCACCAGGCCTTCCCGCTCCAGACCGTCGACCAGCCCGGTCACGGTCGCCCGGGAGACCCCGA
This sequence comes from Kitasatospora albolonga, assembly GCF_039535905.1. Classification (GTDB taxonomy): domain Bacteria; phylum Actinomycetota; class Actinomycetes; order Streptomycetales; family Streptomycetaceae; genus Kitasatospora; species Kitasatospora albolonga. The sequence continues at coordinate 33,766 of NZ_BAAAYB010000072.1, forward strand.
GGCCGGCCGCGAGCTGGGACGGCGACTTCTCACCGCCGTGGTCCTCCAGGTCGGCGAGCAGCCGGTACCGGCCGGTGGAGAGGCCGAAGCGGCCGAAGTGCACCTCGCCCGCCTGGCTGACTCGGGTGCCGGCCGCCATCAGCCGGGCAGCGACGAGCACCGCCTGCGGGTCGGCCGCGAGGCCGTATCGGGAGATCTGGCGGCGCGCCTGATCGAGGCTCGGGGCGCCAGGGTCGAATGCGGACTGCGGGGTCACGAGAAGTAATATGGCGCCTAACCAGCTCCTCGGTCAAGGACTTCCGCGAAACGACCCGCCGTGTCGCGCGGGACCGCCCCGGACGGCTCAGCGCTTGCGGGCGACCGTCACCCCGTCGCGCAGCGGCAGCATGACCGCCTCCACCCGGGGGTCGGCCGCGACGAAGGCGTTGAGCTCGCGGATCGCGCGGTGGTCCGGCCCGTCGAAGGCCGGGTCGAGGACGCGGCCGCCGAGGAAGACGTTGTCCAGCACGATCAGGCCGCCCGGGCGCAGCCGGGGCACGAGCTCCTCGTAGTAGGCGGGGTAGCCGGCCTTGTCGGCGTCCACGAAGGCGAGGTCGAGCTCGGGCGCGTCGGGCAGGGCACGCAGGGTGTCCAGGGCGGGAGCGATCACCAGGTCGATCCGGTCCGCGACGCCGGCCCGCTCCCAGTGGCGGCGGGCGATCGATCCCCACTCCTCGTTGACGTCGCAGGCCAGCAGACGGCCCCCGTCGGCCAGGCCGCGGGCGATGCAGAGCGAGGAGTACCCGGTGAAGACTCCGACCTCGACGGCGCGGCGGGCTCCGACCAGCCGGGTCAACAGGGTCAGGAACGCGCCCTCGTCGTGCGAGACCTGCATCCGGGCGGCCCCGCCGGTGAGGGCGCGGGTCTCGGCCTCCAGCTCGCGCAGCACCTGGTCGGCGGGGGTGCAGTGGGCCAGCACGTACTCGGCGGCGACCGGGTGGGTGGTCTCCAGGCTGTCCCCGCCGTACGGGGCGCCCCACTCCACCGCCGGCCCGTCGGCCGACAGGCGGGTGACGGTGCGTCGGATCTCCTCCAGGGAGGCGGAGTCCGGCGCGGTGGCGGTCAGTTCGAGGCCGTCCGCCGTGGCGGTGACGGTGCAGACGCCACCGGCCAGGGCCAGGCGGCCGTCGGGCCCCAGGGGCAGGGCGGCCCGCAGGAGGTCGGCGCGGTCGGTGGCGATGCGGGCGGTGGAGATGGGCATGCGGTTCCCCCCGTTGAAAGTGTCGACGGATACGGACGCTTCCGGTCGAGCAGGAGTCTGGGGCGCGAGGGGCCCGATTGTCAAAGCGTCGAATTCCATGGACACTTTCCGCATGGAACCCCCCGAGGACGACGAGCCGCTGACGCTCGACTCCCCCGCGCACTTCAAGGCCCTCGGCCACCCCGTCCGCCACAAGATGGTCAACGCGCTGCGCCAGCGCCCGGCCACCCTGCGGCAGTTGGCGGAGGCCACCGGCCTGGCCAAGGGCACCGTCAGCCACCACGTCCGGGTGCTCCAGGACGCCGGGCTGGTCCGGGTCGCCGAGACCCGGCAGGTGCGGGGCGGCACCGAGCAGTACTTCGCGCTGGTCAGCCGGGGCTTCCGACTGCCGGAGGAGGAGGGCGGCGGGGCCCGATTCCTGGTGGAGGCCGCGCTCGCCGAGATGCTGCCCGAGCGGGACGACACCACCCACACCCGCCTCAGCCACCTCTGGCTCACCCCCGAGCAGGCCCGCGAACTCGCCCGCTCCATCGAGACCCGGGCCGCCCACCCCGGCCAGGATCCCGAGCACGGCGAGGCCTTCGGCCTGCTCGTCAGCCTCTACCGGGCGGACGTCCCGCGCCTCCCCGCCGACGGCGCCTGACGGACCACCGACAGAAATCCGGCTCGCGGATGCAACCGAACCACCCGCCCGGAACGTACTGGGTGTGGACCCGTCCGAGCAGCGGGCCGTTCACCGTCCTGGGAGCCCTCCTTGAAGAACCGTCACCTCACCGCCACCACCGCCCTGGCCTGCGCGGTCCTCGCGCTCAGCGCCTGCAGTTCCACCGGGAGCCCGGTGGCGGCCGGTGACACCAAGGCCTCCCCCACGGCCTCCGGCTCCGCTCCCTCGGCGGCCACGGGCGGCGGCGCGTCGCCGACCGTCCCCGCTCCGACCTCAACCACGCCCACCTCGACCGGCCGGCCCGACGCCCCGTCCTGCGGCGGCTCCGAGAAGGAGACCGACGTCACCGGCGTGCTGACCGGACTGGACAAGAGCGCCTCCCCCCGCTGGTCCGGCGTCATCAAGCTGACCAACGTCTCCGCCAAGCCGTGCAAGCTCTACGGCCCGGCCGACGTGCGCACCGACGGGGCCGGCACCTTCCACAAGCTGGTCACCGGCGTGATCGGCGACGTCAAGTTCGTCACCGACCGGGCGAACGCGACCGTCATCGGCCCGGGCGAAAGCCTCTACCAGGCCGTCAGCTGGCTCTCCTCCCCGCCCAGCGCCCCCCAACGCGGAGTGCGCCACCGGCAACCAGCTGGTCCTGGTCCGCAACGAGGAGGCCCTCTTCATCTCCGTCCCGGTCAAGGACGCCCGCTTCTGCCCGTCCAAGGAGACCGGCTCCCCGCAGGTCATGATCGGTGCCCAGCTGGCGGTCGAGGCCCAGGCGAAGGGCCAGCTGGAGGTCTTCGCCACCAAGCGCTGACCCGCCGCCAGCCCTCCGTCCGCCCGGGCCGCCACGGCCGGTGCGCCACCCACCACGCCGCCCAGGGGACCCTCATCCTCGCCGAGGACCGCCTCGCCACCCAGTGGCCGCAGCCCCTCGGATGGAGGCGGGCCGCGTATCACCTGCACTGCATCACAGTCCCGGTCGACCGCTGGCTCCGGCCGCCGTGGGTCGGCGTCCTCGGCACCCGCCCGAACGACACCATCGACCCGTGGCCCTACCTCGACCGGCTGCCGTTCACCACCGTCGCCTGGGCTCTCGGCCTCACCAACCGTTGTGCCGATCCGTCCTGAGAACCGGGCTGACCGCCTCCGGGAGGTCGACCGCCGGCCGGCGCCGCCCAGGCCATCGCCGACCAACTGTGACCGCCACCCGGTCCTACTGGGTGGCGGTCACAGTCAGTCGGTCAGGGGTTGGACGGTAGGACGAAGCCGCGCCGAGGCCCGACCCGCCGGACATGTACCGTCGCGTCGGTGATCTCCCGCCGGGTCGCCGGGTCCGCGCCGTCGAACACCCGCCACTCGCCCTCCGGATGGTCAGGGTCCAAGGGCCCGGCCACCCCTCGAAGGGCCCTGGCGTCGCAGTTCGCTCGCTGCCCGCTCGGCTTCGTCCTCGTTCATCGGCCCCGCCTCCCGTGTTGATGGAGTCTCAGGCTAGCGGGGCTCACATGCCTTGGGTCGCACCGCTGCCACCACCCTCACCTCCGCCGCCGGAGCAGTGCGAGGCGCACGCGCCGGGGTTGATCGGACCGCCACCCGCCCGGCACCGGCGTGTGCGAGCACTGCGCAGCGGCGACGGCGACGAGGTCCCGCGTCGGGCTGAGCCACAGCTCACGGTCGGCGGTGTAGCCGGCCTCCTCGATCAGGGCGACGGTCCGCAGCAGGACACCCTCGTCGTGCCGGTAGGGGTCTGGCCGCTCCGGGTAGTGGTGGACGAACCCGCCGAGCCTGCCGCAGAGTTCGGCGTACGTGCTGGTGTGGAGGATCAGCGCGTGCCAGCCCTCGTCCACGACGTTGGACGGCGTGATCGGCACCTTCGGGAAGGTGCGGGCGGTGGCGACGAACTTGAGCGCGTCGGTGACGATGCGCTCCGCCAGCTCCTGCGCCATGCCGGGGTTGTTGTCCTGCACGGTGTGGACGACCAGGTCGAACTGGTCGGGGGTGAGCAGCATTCGGACGTCGATCGTTTCGGACATACTGATGTCTCCTCGCATCATGTCGATTCCGGGGCACCGTCCAGTGCCTCGGGTCGTGCGGTGGAGCCTCGCCCGTCTCGACTAGCGGACCTGCCAGGGTTGTGGCTGGCCGAGACGGGCGTTGTGCAGCCCGGCAGTAGAACTCGACATCTCCTGCCGGGAGTTCAAGGGGGTGCTCAGCGGGTGAGGGCGCCGAGCAGAACGGCCGTGCCGACGAGCGCGAGCAGGACCCAGTACAGGGCCTCACGCCGCCGCCGGGCGAACCGATCGTCGTCGGTCACGGCCGTTCGCCTCGCAGGGGGCACGGGCCGGGGCACTCGCACGGCGGGTACTCGCGAAGACCTGCAGCGAGGTCACCGTCGTAGCGCTGCCGGGGTGCCCGCTCGGCTGCCGTGCCGTCAGGGCGGCGGTCGTAGACGCGGATCGAGATCCACGAGGCGTCGTTCGGTGCGGTCATGCTGACCGCCGGGGCTGGCTGATCCGGGTCCGGAGGGCCGCGTGCCGTTGCCAGACGACGGCCATCGCCGCTTCGATCCTCACCGCAACCTCGGCCGCGGTAGCCCGTTCTGCCGGATCACAGTCGTGCCGCCGGGCGTCGGCGATCTTCGACGGGTCCATCAGGATCGGCGCGTCTGGGGCGGCTTGCTGGCGTTCGATGCTGTCGAGCCAGACGCAGGCGAGGCAGCCGGGCGGGGCGGGGGCCGGCGGTCTCGGCGGAGGGACCGCCGTCACTGGTCGCTCCCGGATCCCTTGGCCATCGGGTCGGTGCAGCGCATCCGACCCCGCGCCTGCCAGCCGTTGCGGTAGTCGGTGGCGAAGGTTTCGAAGTCGGCGGAGCCGACCCGCTGGTCGTAGCCGGGGATCGCCGTCCGTCGGTCCGGGATCGTCCACTGCTTGGTCATGCTGCACCCATTCGTCCGGCGGGCTTCGGCCTGCAGCCTTGCCCGTTGGCTCGTTCTGGGTATCAGCATCGGCACGCAGCGCTACGATCACCAGGTGTGACGGCCCGACACCTCGAACTGTCGGGTCCCGCCTGGAGGGGCATCCTCCACCACCGCCACGGCGCTGTCTGTCCGACAACCAACACTGTCGGACCACCGGAGGGGACCGATGGGAAGCCCGAAACCAGTCGATCCCGCGTCGACCCCGCTGGCGTTCGTCGCGAACGAGATCCGCGCCTACCGTGACCGGGCCGGCCTGAGCCAGGACCAGGTCGGCGAACTCCTCGGCTACACCGCCGACACGATCGGCCTCGTCGAACGAGCGCGGCGGGCACCGAAGAAGGAACTCCTCGACCGACTCGACCAGGTCCTCAACGCACATGGCGGGCTGTCCCGGCTGTGGCCATTGGTCCAGCAGGCGTTCCACGAGCCTTACCTGCTCGACTACACCGAGCACGAGAAGCGGGCCGAGGACATTCGCAGCCTCGAAATTCAGTTGGTCAGCGGTCTCCTGCAGACGGAGGCGTACGCCCGCGAGGTCATCTGGGAGGCGCAAGTACCGAACCCCGAGGAGAAGTTGGCACTGCGGCTCCAGCGGCAGGAGCGCCTGCGCGCGGCTGACGCGCCGACCTGCTGGTTCATCGTCGACGAGTTCGTGTTGCGGCGTCAGATCGGCGGGCCAGCGGTGATGCGGGAGCAGCTGGAGTTCCTGATCGACGCGAAGGCGGAACTCGATGTGGAGATCCAGGTACTTCCCCGGGAGATCGGTGCTCACCAGGGGATGGGTGGAGTCCTCACGATCCTAGCGTTCTCGGAGAGCCCGGGTGTGGTGTACGTGGAGAATCCCACGACGGGACGATACTCGCGTCTCCCGACTTCTTCCGGAAAGCCGTACGTCTCTACGATCACTTGCGGACCGTGGCGTTGACGGTGCCTCAGTCGCGGGAGCGAATTGCCTCGATCTTGAAGGAGACGAAAGCATGAGGATCATGAAGGCGAGCGGTTCGCCTCCAGGGCTGCTTTGTGGTTGTTCTACCCTTACACCTCGGTCACCTTTTTTTTTTTTTGAACGAAGCAGCCACAGCAACATCCAAAGTGTTAGATGGACAACCACAAGCATGCGGGCCTGGCAAGTGCGGATCCTCAGAGAGAGTCGTCGACGAGCTCACCCTCGCCCCACACCATCCTCGCCCAAGGCAATTACCGACCCCGTCCGATGAACAGACAAAGGACCCCGACGGGCCACAGCCTTTTTATTTTTTCTTTAACACGGTCCACCTTTTTCCCGGGGGGAACGGCGCGAGCTGAGCAGAGTCGAGATATCACCCAACCTTCAGCCGCACGCTTCGACAGTGTTACCAGATATGCCACAACGAAGCACCGAAGACACAGGGGCCACCACGGAAATAGCCACGGTGAGAAGGCCTCGGCGTTCGGCAGCACGCCGCCGGAAGCTGACGTTGGGTCCATCACAGACGCGCGGTCCCTAACTAGGCCTAGCGGGTTCCCGTCACGCGAATCCACCTCCTCAGACACTCGGACACCTCCGTTAAGGGCGACCGCACCCGCTACACGGCAGCTAGGACCACCCAGTACTGAGTTGAGGCACCTCGCTAGTAGTACTATCACCTGAAACTAAGAGATATCTAAATTAGCGACCACACATCTTCGCACAACCGGCTGGCCGCGAACACAACTCACACCATCAAGCAGTCTGTCACGATGACGGAGGAGAAACAGGTCGCTATCCAGCAGAAGAAAGAAATACAGGACACCCAAGCAAACTAGTGGTCCTGAACAAGGCACACAACCGAAGACTCAATGCAGCTACGAATACGATAATCTAGAAAGCAAGAACAAGGTAGATGTGGCGTAAAGCACGTAAAACGGAACCGAACACAAGGGTGTAGTAATCTTGTGACATTGCCCCCCGAACGACAGAGCTTCATAAAGTCATCCAGCTCAATGGTGCCGCAGGCATACGAAGCTTCCGCGGCCTTCCGGACCATGACGGCCCACCTCTGAGCTCCGCCAACTTGTATTCTTTCGGTTCGAGGTTGGCGGGGGAAGTCCGATGTTGGACAGAAGTCTTCGAAGTCGCGAGGGAAGAAGAAACACAAGAAGGTCACGTTCGAGGGCTCCTGTCACGAGGGCTGCGGTCATTAGAAGACCATATTCATCCCCTTGGGTGGGACATTAGTGTTGAAGATATAGTAGCTGCCGGGCCTGCTGAATCGTATGAACAGCCCGGCTGGATCGACCGGGACTAACGCACGCTCACCTGCTGGGGTTGTTCCCACGTTGGTCCACAGAAGAACCCTAAGAAACCTGGTGACGGAGACACGATCCGGTGACACCGACCCAAGCAGGGATGGTTAGGCCGGCGACGCCACACGGGGGACCGCGCACGGATGATGTGGCTAGAGCCGCCGACTCGGGTTGTCGTCCGCGAACTCGGAGAGCGTAGCGTCCCGGGCTCAAACTTGCACAGCCCTGCCGTCGAAGGCCGTCCCGGGCCTCACCACGCGACCACACCGGACGCGTTAACCACAGAGTGGCGAGCAAAGGCCAGGTGTGGCGGCCCAAAGACGACCACGCGTCCCTCCTGGACGAAGCTCGGCTCGCGGCGGCCAAGCTGGACTGGTCCAGCTGCGCGGTCGATACTCAGTGACTACATGAGGGCCCTGAAAAGGCTGGAAACAAGACAAGGTCCCCGAATCCGTGTCGATCGGGGCAAGACGGGTCGAAGATCCACCCTGCTCACCGAAAAAAACGTACCGGTTCGGATAACCCTAACTCGCTCGACGGTGCTACTCCGGAGACCAACAATGCACGACAAGCCCAGGCCACACTAACAGATACCTCCTTTGCGGAACCGCACCATCCCGAACGATTCCGACATCACGAGTACGACGGGACCCGCGGGCGCACCACTACGCCGTCCGGAAAAACCTGCACGGCGACAAAGGCTAACAGACCACCGATATCATCCGGTCCTACCTGCGACGACGGACAGATCCCAAGCACCGATCGCCAGCGGGGCGTCGAGTCCTCTCAGCGCCTCGGCCGCCACACCGTTAGGAGTGAATAGAGCGCACCGTCGCCTGGCTCGGCGGCTTCGCGACACTACACCGCACCAGAGCAAAGAAGACGAAACGCAAGGCCGGACAACTTCGCCGCTTCGCCAGCATCGCACCGCCAGCCCGTAATTGCACCCGACGGCTCATCCAAACGAGATGACTTCTTATCCGTCCGGAGCCCCGCCATGATGGCACATAACATCAGAAATCCACTTGCAGTGGAAGCAGTCTCCCAGTGAGAGAAACCGCCACGAAAGCAAAAACCCGAGGAAAGCAACGCAACGAGGACTAAACTGCACACGGACAGAGGGCGGCGAAACGTGGCCTTGTTGCGCAAAGTGACACGCCTTGCACCCGGACACCACTCACCCCACCCAAGCTCAACCCGACCTACCGGCCAAGCAAGCAAGTCTCGACTGACAAAGGCGGACCAGCAGGAACGAACTCACCCCGGACACGAGCGCCTGGGGGCCCCGCGGACCGAAACTCCACGGCCCCGCCCCAACCTGCGGACATCCACACAGCCGTCCTCTTGAACACACCCACGAGGCGGACAAGCGGCAACGGCGCTGCACCGACACCCGCTATAAGGCACACAGAACAATCGGGATGACTAGTCCACGCGAACTGCCCACGACGAAAACAAAACCGATAGGGGGCCCAGCCCGGCTCTGTCGCGTGACGCGAGGTGAAACAGTGACGACAGGCCAACCCAGCGATTTGCACCGTCCCACATATCAGGACCGGCTCAACGGCAGACCCCATACTGACATTGCCCCTAACTGACCGCCTCAGGGTTTCGCTCAATCCCTTCCAACACGCGCACGGGCGTCACGCCACATAAGCGTGGATCACCGAGGGGTGGGATCACTCCACCGGGAGCCCCGGAGGGTGCACGTGAACCGCATGCAGCACGACAGTCAGGGACCCCGCCACTGCGCCGGATCGCACAGTGCAACCGTCAGAAACACCACACGGAGCTGGCCCCTCCATCACACCGCTATCCCCGCCCCACTCGGCGGCCATCGAACCACACGCACCTCCCGACTTGTCGCAGCAATGCGTGAGGCAACGGTCTACCTACTGGATCCCGCGCCAAGGCCGCACCCCGGTAGCTGCCGGGATTTCTCCCGCGCACCATGCACAGCCTGCACCACCGACCGCGCCCCTCGGCGCCGCCGCATCCACTACCCGGCGCCGCACCTGTCGAACTCGTCCGACACTGACGACCTGTTTGCAGCACACCAGCTGTACACCCTCACGAACGGGGCACCTGTGGCCCCCCCCCCCACTGCCGTACGCCGTCGGCGTAGGACGCGACCCGGTGCTAGCTTCGGCACGCCGACCGGAGCGGGCGGCGGGGGCGGAGAACGGCCGCCGCGCTGCTGCCGGTGCTAAAGCCGCGACGCTTCATCGGGGCACCCTGCCCAGGGCGCCAGTGAAGCCGACCTGAGGTTTCCTACACAGCTTTGAAGGACGGGAACACGCTCCTGCGATGGTGCTGACGACCCCAACCCCACCATCGCCGCACGAGCCCGTCCCGTGTAGACGGCCGTGCTCACCCGGATCTAACTACCCCCGGAGCTGCTGGGGCTGTCGCCGCCGCCTACCCGGCAACTGGTTAGACGACCTATGCTCGACACACGGCCAGAAACGTGGGCGTTCCGGCACGAGGTGCGGGACTTGCGGCGTGGCCGGGGTGCACGCTTGGTCGGCGGACAGCAGCGGGTGGCGGTGATCCGGCAACGTCAACGCCCTGCCCTACTGCCGGGCGCGCGCGCGGCGGCCTGCGGGGCACGCCCTCTGCAACCGCCTTCGGAGACCGCCGACCACATCGTCTCAACGTCCCGCCGACAACGACACCGCAGTCCGCCTATACGACGCCCTCGACTTCACCGTGGTGACCACTTCACCGAGGCGCTCTTCACCCACCCCGCTGCACTCCGACTGAAGCGACGAGGACTACTCGAGCACCGGGTCGCTGCCACCCCGGGTGCCAACACAAGAGGCAAGAAGCGCAGCAGCCCGACCGGCCGTCAGGCGGGTGGCGCGCACGGGCGACCGTGGCGGTGCAGGGCCTGCACGGCGTAGGTGGAGCAGCTCCGGGTGTACGGGCAGTAGGCGGCGACGGCCAGGGCTTGATCGGGTGCGGTAGTGATCCACCGAGCCGTGTGCAGGAAGGCGGGAGGGCGCGGCCGCCGGGAGCCGAGGCGACCGGCGGTGGGCGGTGAGCAACCGGCCCGCAGGCCGGAGGTGAAAACACCACCGGGACATAAGCCCGATCAAGACAGGGGTCGGTGCAGCCGTCCGGCGCAGTCGAGGGCGTCGCAGCAGTCGTTGTCCTTGTCCCTTCTGCGTTCTTCTGCTGGGTCCTTGTAAGCGCTCCCAGGCCGGCGCCCGCTCGCGCCTGGCGCGCCGCTCGTCGCTCGGCAAGACACACCCCGCCCGCTCCAGGAGCGGTGGCCGGGGCGCGGGTGGGTACACGGGGCCCATGGGGGACCGCCTCTCATCATCGGGTGACACGTCTGCCGGGACATCCTGCCGTTACCGCCCCGCCCCGGTCGACGGGGCATACTAGGCTGATCACCTGACGGCCCGTCGAACCGCCTTGCTGCCGGAGAGTCCAACCGTGTACGCAAGCAGTACGAGCTCACCCTGCCCGCCGACTACGACATGGGGATCATCCGCAAGCGGGTGGCCGTCGGGCGGGACTCCCTCGACGACCGGGCCGGTCTGGGCTGATGAAGGCGTACCTGATCCGCGAGCGCGCGCGAGCAGGGATCACTGGCTGAACAGTACGCCCCGTTATACTGTGGAACGACACCGGGAGATGGCAGTTCCTGGTCGGTGGC
>NZ_BAAAYB010000073.1:0-32677 GCF_039535905.1 Kitasatospora albolonga
CGCCCGGTCCAGCCGGCCGTCCTCCTCGCCGCGCTCGTAGTACTCCAACACCTCGGGCCGCAGTGCGGCGTTCTCCGTCGTCATCCCGGCACCCTGCCCGGCCCGCCGTGCGCACGCAAACGGTTAACGGCGCGTCACGTGCGCAGGGGCGGGGCAAACGGACCGACACCTCGTCAGGTAGCGGCGTCCCCCGAGGGGGCGGGGAGTGTCACCAGGCCGGGCGGAGCTGGCCCACGGGGGCCAGCAGGTTGAGGTCCTCGTGCAGCTCGCGCAGACGGCGCCGGCCGAGGGTGGAGGCCCAGGGGCGGACGGCGTCGGCGGCGGCGGCCTCGGTGGCGCGGGTGCACTCCCAGCCGAGGTCGGTCAGGACGATCAGCTTGGCGCGGGCGTCGCTGGGGTGCGGATGCCGCTCGACGTAGCCCTTCCTGACCAGGTCATCGACCATCTGACTGGCCGCCTGCTTGGTGACGCCGAGGTGGACGGCCAGCTCGTTGACGGTGGCACCGCCCGGGGCGAGCCGGGCGAAGGCGAAGCCGTGCGCGGGGCGGAGGTCGGTGAAGCCCCGGTCGCGCACTCCGGTGTCGATGGCGTGCACCAACTCGGAGGCCAGGGCTATCAGCAGGGGCGGGAGACTCTGGGCGATGGACTCGGGCTCGCTCATACCGGCAGCATGCCAGCCCGAGCTGTCCGAAGGTCAAGCCAACTGACCACTTGGACAAGCGACTTGACCATGCCACGACAGGAGCGGATCCGCCCCGCAGGAGCGCCCTCAGCCCTCGTACGGCAGCAGCTCCGCGCGCTTGGGCGGGCGGCCGTCGCCGGAGGAGCGGCCGGTGAGGCGGCGGCCGATCCAGGGGCCGAGGTGGGTACGCAGCCACTTGAGGTCCGCACCGGCCTTGGCGGCGCGGGTGCGCGGCGCGGCGGGCGGCAGCGGCGCGCGCCAGTCGAAGGGGGCCGGGCGGCCCAGGGCCTCCAGCACCGCGACGGCGACCCGGCGGTGGCCCTCCGGGGAGAGGTGGAGCCGGTCCTCGTCCCAGAGCCGGCGGTCGTCGAAGCACGGCGCGGAGAACAGGTCGACCACCCGCAGCCCGGGGTGGCGCCGCGCCAGGCCCTCGACGTAGGCCTTCATCTCCAGGATCGCCGGCAGCAGCCGCGCGCTGCCGCCCAGCCGCCTGGTCGGGTCGGTGCTGGTGAACATCACCACCGTGCCGCCGCCCGCGAGCAGCTTCTCCGCCGACTCGCCGAGCAGCCGCTTCACCAGCCCGATGTCGCACCCCGGCCGCAGCACGTCGTTCAACCCGCCCGCCAGGGTGACCAGTTCGGCCCCCATCGCGGCGGCCGCGTCCAGCTGCTCGTCCCGGATCTGCCCGATCAGCTTGCCCCGCACCGCGAGGTTGGCGTAGCGGAATCCGGGCCCGCCCTCGGCGGCGAGCGCGCGGGCGACCCGGTCGGCCCAGCCGAGGTAGTGGCCGTCGGGGAGCAGCTCGTCGCACATGCCCTCGGTGAAGGAGTCCCCGACGGCGACGTAGCTGCGGTACGTGGTGGTGGCGGTCTGGTTCGTCATGGCAGCACGATCGTACGCGCAGCGCCGCACCGTGCCACGACCGGCCGCCGGCGCGGCCCCCCCACCCACGGCCCCGACCCGCACCCTTGCCCGCGGCCGGGCCCGCCTCGCCCCCTGCCCCCCCGCGCGTGGATCAATCCGGTGGCGGGGTCGGCGGTGGCCTGCTTTCATTCGCCCGTGACCGACGACCCGAACAGCACCGATCCGACCGCCGCCGAGCTGCTCGACCGGCTGGAGCAGTACTACGACGCCGTCCCGCGCAGCGCCGCCCTCGTCGAGGACTTCGGCCCGCTCTCGCTCTTCCTGCGCAACGGCAGCGGCTTCCCCTACTACGCCCGCCCGACGCTCGGCTGGACCGGGCCCCCGGCCACCGCCGAGGACGTCGAGCGGGTACGCGCCCGCCAGCGCGAGGCGGAGGTGGCGGAGGCCTTCGAGTGGGTGGCCGAGACCACCCCCGGGCTGCGCGCGGCGGTGGAGGCGACCGGGCTCACGGCGCACGGCCACCCGCTGATGGTGCTCGTCGATCCGGCCCCGGCCGGTGCGGAGCAGGACAACACGGCGGAGGCCGAGGGGCACCCGCCGCTGGCGGACGTCCGGGTGGTCGGCGCGGAGGACCCGGCGCTGGCCGAGGCACTCGCGGTGGCCTACCTCTCCTTCGGCGAGCCGGGCACCGCCATCGGCACCGCCGGCCCGGCCGAACTGGCCGCGATGACGGCCCAGTTGAGCGCCGACGGGACGGCCGCCCGGATCGCCCAGCGGATCCGCGACGGCCTCACCGTGGTCGCCGCCGCATTCGCCCCCGACGGCACCGCCCTCTGCGGCGGCCAGCACCAACCGGTGGGCGGGGTCACCGAGTTGGTCGGCATCGGCACCCTTCCGAGCGCCCGCCGCCAGGGCCTGGGATACGCCGTCACCGCCGCCCTGGTGGCCGACGCCCGGGCCCGGGGCGTGGAGACGGTCTTCCTCTCGGCCGGGGACGAGAACGTGGCCCGGATCTACGGCCGGGTCGGCTTCCGCACCGTCGGCACCGCCCTGATCGCCGAGGCGTAGCGCCGGTACGCACGGGCGGGGCCGCACCCGGGGATCGGGTGCGGCCCCGCCGCGCGTTCACCGACCGGGCGTCAGAACTGCAGCGCCCAGCGGTCGATCTTGCCGACATCGGCGGCGGCGTTGTCGGCGACCCGCAGCTTCCAGACGCCGTTGGCCACCTCGGAGGAGGCGTTGACGGTGAAGGTGCCGATCACGTTGTCGGCGCTGCCGCCGTCGCCGAAGTTCTTGATCAGGTAGGCCGAGCCGTCGGGTGCCACCAGCTCCACCTTGAGGTCGCCCTTGTAGGTGTGCTTGATGTCCACCTCGACCTTGAGCGCCGCCGGGGCGTTGCCGCTCACCCCGCTGACCGTGACGGGCGACTCCACGGTGCTGTTGTCGGCGATCGCGTAGTCGGCGGCGTTCTCGAACTTCGGCCCGGTGGGCGGCGTGGTGCCGCCGCCGCCGACGTACAGCAGGCGGTTGGGCGAGCCGCTGCCCGGGCTCGTCACCACGCCGGTGGTGGCGTTGTTCACCAGGGCGGTGGCCACCTGGGCCGGGGTGTCGGTCCGGTGGTCGGCCAGCCAGAGGGCGGCCGCGCCGACCACGTGCGGGGTGGCCATCGAGGTGCCGGAGATGGTGTTGGTGGCGGTGTCGCCGGTGTTCCAGGAGGACTTGATGGAGGAGCCGGGCGCGAACAGGTCCACCAGGCTGCCGTAGTTGGAGAAGCTGGAGCGGGCGTCGGTGCTGGTGGTGGAGCCCACCGTGACCGCCTCGGAGACCCGGGCCGGCGAGTGGCCGCTCGCGTCCTGGCCGTCGTTGCCCGCCGCGACGCCGTAGGTGATGCCGGCGGCGATCGAGCGGCGGACGGCCGCGTCCAGCACGCTGTCCACGCCACCGCCGAGGCTCATGTTGGCCACGGCCGGCTTCACGGCGTTGGCGGTCACCCAGTCGATGCCCGCGACCACCTGCTCGGTGGTGCCGGAGCCGGAGTTGTCCAGCACCCGGACGGCGACGATCTTCGCCTTCTTGGCGACCCCGTACGAGGAGCCCGCCACCGTGCCGGCCACGTGGGTGCCGTGCCCGTGGCCGTCCTGCGCCACGTTGTCCTTGTCGATGGCGTCGTAGCCGTTGCTCGCCCGCCCGCCGAACTCGGAGTGGCTGATCCGCACGCCGGTGTCGATGACGTAGGCGGTCACGCCCTCCCCCGCGGTGTCCGGGTAGGTGTAGCCGCTGTCCAGCGGCAGCGCCCGCTGGTCGATCCGGTCCAGGCCCCAGGACGGCGGGTTGGGCTGGGTGGCGTCCACGTGGAAGGTGCGGTTGCGGGAGACCGCGGCCACCGCCGGGTCGGCGGCCAGCCGCTTCGCCCCCGCCTCGTCGAGCCGGACCGCGAAGCCGTTCAGCGCCGCGGTGTAGGTGCTGGTCACCCGGGCGCCGTAGCGCTCCACCAGCGCCTTCCCCTGCGCCGAACCCGCCGACGCGAAGCCTTCGTTGAGCACCACCAGGTAGCTGCCGGGCACGGCGTCCGGGGCGTCGGCGTTCAGCACCGCGCCCTCCGGGCCGGGGGCTTCGGCCTGGGCGGGGAGGGCGACGCCGAGTCCGAGCGCGAGGGCCGCCACGGTGGCGGCGGTGGCGGCGAGCATGCCGCGGCGGGGGTGACGTATCACAGCCATCAGGGGGATTCCTCCTAGGTGGGGGCGGTACGTGCTCGGCGGCCCGCGGGGCGTGCACAGCATGCCCATGACAGGCATGGCGGCAAATGGGGCCCTGGTCATGTCCGGCCGCCGGCAACGAGGTTGACGCATCGACGGCCGGACGCACAAGACGCGCGGACGGTTGTCAGACTCCCGGTGCCGGGAAGGTCTCCCGCAGGGTGAACACCTCCGGGCCCGGCCCGTCCGCCCGCAGCCTGCGCAGCTTCTCCGCGGCCTCGGCCACCGTCGGCTCGTGCCCGGCCGGCACCCACCAGAGTGCGGTCATCGCCTCGCTCGCCCGGGAGAACCACTCCCGGCGCCGCCGCAGCACCGCGATGTGGCCCGGGCTGTAGACGTAGGCCTCCAGCGCGTCCGGATCGCGCCAGACCGACATGTTGACGATCAGCCACTCGTCGTCGAAGATCACCTTCTCCCCGGCGGCGGCGGGTTCGGTGTACCGCCAGACGAAGCCGTCGGCCTCCTCGGCGAGCTGGTTGACCGGGTCCAACGCCGCGACGAAGTCCGCGAGTTCGGGACCGTCGAGGGGGTACATCAGGCGGGCTATGTTGATCTGGGCGAGTTGGTGAGTGACCGTCATGCGCGGACCCTAACCCCCGCCACCTGGGCGTCTCACCTTATTTCCAGCCCCTGGACACCCCGGGGGAAATCCCCTCGCACCGCCGCCCCGCCGGGGCCCATCCTGCTGCCCATGGGAGACAGAGCGAACGTCATCGTGGTCCGCGAGAGCGGCGAGCACGAGCTGTACTACTCCAAGTCGGCCGTCGACATCGACCTCGACCTGCTGCACGGACCCGAGGGCCTCCTGTCATCCCTCTCGCGAGCGCGCCGGGACGACTGGTGGCTCGACGACCTCATGGCGGAGGCCGGGATCCTGGCCGACTTCCACCACAAGGTGCTGCTCTGTTTCGTCTGGGAGGGCCCCACCGCCGAACTCCGTTACCGGCAGGTCGCATTGGAGCTGATCCGGGCCGCCTGGCCGGGGTGGGAGTTCCGTTGGCTCTACGACGGAGCCACCGAGCTGCGCGAGTACCTCGGCCTGGATCCGGAGTTCGTCCGCCGGCGCCCTTCCGATCCGGAGGAGCCGTCCTTCATGGGCCCGGACGACGAGAACCTGCCCGATCTGGACGATTGGGGCTACGTGGTGACAGTGGGCACCGACCGGGTCCACCTGGGCCCCGCTGACATCATCGACCACCCGGTCCAGTACGGGCCCGCCCTGCTCGACCTCCTGGCCGTCGCGCCCACGCACGGGGCGAGCCGGCGGTGGGCCACCTCCGGCGTCCACCTCGACCCGGCCCGCCGCTTCCTGGGCTGGTGGACCCTCGGCAACGTCCCCCGTGCGTACGAGGTGCCAGCCCGGTGGCCCGGCTGGACCGCGGAGTTCTGGCAGGACGACTGGCAGGCCCACGTCCGGGCCTCCGGTGGGCTGTTCTCTCCTGCCCCCTTCGACCCGGACGAGGCCCGCGCGGAGGTCCTGGAGCGGCTCCGGGAGCGCCGCTGACCTCCCGTCAGACGAAGTTCTTCTCGATCAGCAGGCCGACGATCCGCTCGTCGAAGTCCGGGAAGTCCATCGGCACGATGCCGAGGTGGATCCGCTCGGTCCGGCGCGCGTCCAGGTAGCGGTGGACCCTCGGCAGGATGGCGCCCGCCTGGGTCTTCGGCCAGAGGCCGTTGGCGTAGCTGGTGAAGTTGCAGTACATCTCGGCCGCGTCCTGGTGGTAGAAGGCCTGGTCGAACCACTGCTCCACCAGCCCGGCCTTGGCCGAGGTGGACACCCCCTGCCAGGTGTCCTGGGTGCGGAAGAACCCGTTGGTCCCGCTGGACCACTGGATGACGGACCACGGGTTGGCGAAGTCCGCCGCCAGCACGATCCGGCCGCGGGCCTCGCCGACCCGGGGCCACCAGGGGTTGGTCCAGAACAGGCCGCGGTAGTTCATCGACGGGTGGTCCAGGTAGAAGTCGAAGCGCCGGCGGAACTCCTCGTCGCCGAGCGCCTGCCCGCCCGCCCGCTCGTTCCGCACCCGCATCACCAGTACCTCGCCCGGGAACCGCCGCAGGTGGTCGCGGCAGGCGTTCAGCACGTCCTGGAAGCGGTGGTACTGGTAGTAGCGGTCGTGGTAGACGCCCATCTCGTCGGCCGTCCCCTGCAGGCCGTTCAGCCGGATGTCGAAGAAGCGGATTCCCTTCTCCAACTGCTGGGGCAGGCCCCAGTTCTGGGTGTGCGACCACTCGGTGCCGTTGCCCGGGTCGGTGCACCAGGAGTCGTGCGTGCCGGGGATGGTGAGCCGGGTGAGCGGCAGCCCGCCGTCCAGCCGGGCCATCCAGTCCGGGGCGTACAGCGCGGCGGCGCTCGCGGGGCGGGCCAGGCCGACGCCCGCGCCCGCCAGGGCGGCGGCGCCCGCCGCACCCCACGTCAGGGCTTGGCGGCGGCTGGGCAGGGCGGGACGGCTCATGCGGCACTCCGGTCTCTGGCGTGGACAGGACACACACGTGCGGTGCCCATCTTCCCGCCCGCCCCGCCCCCGCACCACAGTCGTGCAGTGCCGATTACCGTGCGCCCACGACCGCCTGAGCCGCCGTCAGGCCCGGGCAGCCGTCACCCAGTGCTCGCGCACCGCGTCCGTCGGCCGCTGCTCGCCGAGCGCGTCCATCCCCCACTCCCCCAGCGCGTCCACCACCGGGCGCAGCGCCGTGCCGCGCCCGGTGAGCTCGTAGACCGTGGCGTTGGCCGGGCGCTCCAGCTTGCGGCGCTCGACCAGGCCCTCGGCCTCCAGCTGCTTGAGCCGGGCCGCCAGGATGTCGGTCGACACGCCCGGCAGGTCGGCGTGCAGGTCGGTGTAGCGGCGCGGGCCGCGCAGCAGTTCACGGACGATCAGGAGGCTCCAGCGCTCTCCCACCGCGTCCAGGGCGCGGGCGACGGCGCAGTACTGGTCGTAGCTTCGGCGTGACATGTGGATCAGCATAGCCAAAAGGTTGGACTTTCCAAGTGGGTACTTGGTAGAACAAAGCAACCGGATGATGACGGATGACGGCGCGTCACCGGACACGGGTACGGGTACCACGGTCGGGAGGCCGCAGATGGAGTTTCGGCAGTCCAGCAAGCTGGCGGGCGTGTGTTACGAGATCCGCGGCCCGGTGGTCGAGCAGGCCAACGCGCTCGAGGAGGCCGGCCACAGCGTGCTCCGGCTGAACACCGGCAACCCGGCGCCGTTCGGCTTCGAGGCGCCGGAGGAGATCCTCCAGGACATCATCCGCAACCTGCCGAACGCCCACGGCTACAGCGACTCGCGCGGCATCCTGCCCGCCCGCCGCGCCGTGGTGCAGTACTACCAGCAGCGCGGCGTCTCCGGGGTGACGGTCAACGACGTCTACCTCGGCAACGGCGCCTCCGAGCTGATCCAGATGGCGGTCCAGGCGCTGGTCGACGACGGCGACGAAGTGCTCGTCCCCGCACCGGACTTCCCGCTCTGGACGGCCGTGGTGCGGCTCGCCGGCGGCAAGGCTGTGCACTACCTGTGCGACGAGGAGGCGGAGTGGTACCCCGACCTCGACGACATCGCCTCGAAGATCACCCACCGCACCAAGGCGATCGTCGTCATCAACCCGAACAACCCGACCGGCGCGGTCTACCCGAAGGAACTCCTCCTCGGCATCCTCGAACTCGCCCGCCGGCACGGCCTGATGGTGCTGGCCGACGAGATCTACGACAAGATCCTCTACGACGGCGTCGAGCACCACTGCCTGGCCGCCCTCTCCGACGACGTGGTCACCCTCACCTTCAACGGCCTCTCCAAGGCCTACCGGGTGGCCGGCTTCCGCAGCGGCTGGCTGGTCGTCTCCGGCCCCAAGCAGCACGCCAAGGACTACCTGGAGGGGCTCACCATGCTCGCCGGGATGCGGCTGTGCCCCAACGTCCCGGCCCAGTACGCCGTCCAGGCCGCCCTGGGCGGACACCAGTCCATCCACGACCTCACCCTCCCCAACGGCCGCCTCACCGAACAGCGCGACGTGGTCCACCGGGCCCTCAACGAGCTCCCCGGCGTCAGCTGCGTCAAGCCCAAGGGCGCCCTCTACGCCTTCGCCAAGCTCGACCCGGCGGTCCACCGCATCGTCGACGACGAGCGCTTCGTGCTGGACCTGCTGCTCCGCGAGAAGATCCACATCGTCCAGGGCACCGGCTTCAACTGGCCCCGCCCCGACCACTTCCGCTTCGTCACCCTCCCCCGGGCCGACGACCTGGAGACCGCGATCAGCCGGATCGGCCGCTTCCTCACCACCTACCGTCAGTAGGGCGCTGCGCCTCCCACTCCCGGCGGGTGACCAGGTACTCCACGTCCCCGTGCTCGGCGCCCTCGATGTGGTCCGGCCACTCCTCGTGGAAGGTCCGGACGTGGCGCAGGCCGGTCTTCACCATCACCCGCCGGGAGCCGGCGTTCACCGCCATCGTGGTGGCCACCACGGCCTCCGTCGTGCCGCTGTCGAACGCGTACCCCACCACCGCCCGGGCCGCCTCGGTCGCGTAGCCGCGCCCCCAGGCGGCCGGGCGGAACCGGTAGCCCAGCTCGGTGGAGCCCGCCGCCAGGCCGACGCTGTCGGCCGGCCGCAACGCCACCCACCCCAGGAACGCGCCGTCGCCCTTCCCCACGACCGCGAACGTGCCCATCCCTTCGGGGAGTTCGCGGTACCCCCGGAGGATCGCGGGCAGCACCTCGGCCGCCACCACCTCCCGCGGCTGCGGGCGCCCGGTGTCGATGTACCGCATCACCTCGGGGTCCCCGTGCAGGGCCGCCAGTTCGTCCAGGTCGTCGGTACCGAACCGGCGCAGCACCAGGCGCTCGGTCTCCAGAAGGGTCGTCACCCCACCGATTCGACCAAGCCCCGGCCGCCACCACAACCGGATTTCCCGAGGTCAGCACCCGCCCGCATAGGCTCGGTCCATGACCGTCCTGCGCTCCGCCCTGCTCTTCGTCCTCGCCGCCCTCGCCGAGATCGGGGGCTGCTGGCTGATCTGGCAGAGCGTCAAGGAGTCCCGCCCCTGGTGGATGGCCGGCCTCGGCATCGTCGCCCTCGGCGCCTACGGCTTCGTCGCCGCCCTCCAGCCCGACGCGAACTTCGGCCGCGTCCTCGCCGCCTACGGCGGCGTCTTCGTGGCCGGCTCCCTCCTCTGGGGCATGACCGTCGACGGCTTCCGCCCCACCCGCACCGACGTCCTCGGCGCCCTCGTCTGCCTGGCCGGCGTCGCGGTCATCATGTACGGGCCGCGCCGCTGACGCTCCGACCGACGGCGCGTAGGCAGTACAGTGCGACCGTACTGTCGAGTAGCGTCCGGACCGGAGGAACTCCCATGGCCAAGCCCCCCGCCGTCGGTGCGTCGGCTCCGTCGTTCTCGCTGCCCGGGGTCCTGCTGACCGAGGACCTGGCCGAGCGGCGGGAGTACCGGCTGGAGGAGGCCAAGGGCAGCCCGCTGGTGCTGGTCTTCTACCCGGGGGACGACACCCCCGTCTGCACCAAGCAGCTGTGCTCGTACACCTCCGACCTCGACCGCTTCCGCGACCTCGGCGCCACCGTCTGGGGCATCAGCCCCCAGGACCTGGACAGCCACGAGCGCTTCGCCCGCAAGCACCGCCTCGGCTTCCCCCTGCTCGCCGACCCGGACCGCGCCGTCGCCCGCGCCTACGGCATCACCGTCCCCGGCCTCGGCCTGCGCCGCTCCGTCTTCATCCTCGACGGCGGCTCCACCGTGACCTGGCGTCACATCGCCCTGGCGGGGCTCACCTTCCAGCACGCCGACACCCTCGCCGCCCAGCTCGCCGCCCTCGGCGAGGGCTGACCCCCCCCTCACCGCCAGAGCGGCCCCGCGCTGTCCCGGTCCGCGTCCTCGCACGCCCGGATCCGCTGCTCGACCACCCGCGCCTCGGCCTCGCGCCCCTGCGCCCGCAGCTTCGCGGCCTGCACCCCCATCGCCCCCACGTCGCAGGTGACCGCCCCCGCCCCGACGGCGGCTCCCCCGGTCCCCAGCAGCACCGCGCCGCCCACCAGGGCCACCACCGCGGCCCGCATCCGTCCGCCCATCGCCGCACCACCTCGTCACCGGGCTACTCCGCTTCACCCGCACCGAGTTGACCACCCGTCATCCCGTCCGGCTCCACCCTCCACGCCGGACGCCACCCACACGGAGGACCTCGTGCGACGATCCGAAAGCCTTACCGCCGAGGGGAGTTGACGGCGCAGGTATGGTGGTCGGGAAGACGCATCGACGCCCGTCCCGTGCCGTGAGCCGGGCAGGCCCTACGGGGGGAAGAAAGGTGCGTGCCCGGTGTCCATCGGGCTGCTCTCCACCATCGCCGCCGTGTTCTACGGAACGACGGTCTCGATCATCGCCCTGACCGCGACCTTCGCCCCGCGCCGTGCGCTACGGCGCGAAGCGCGCGACACCCTCGCCGTCCTGGTCCCGGGACGGGCGGTCGAGCCGCCGGCCGACCACCCGTCAGGAGGCCCGGCCAGCTGAGCCCCCACGGCCCGCAGACCGCCCGCAGACCACCCGGGGACCGCCTCAGTGCCGCCGGGAGCGGCGGCCGCGCCGCAGGAGCAGCAGCAGCGATCCGGCCACCGTCAGGGCACCCGCCGCACCGAGCACCCCCGTCACCTGCGCACCGGTCGCGGGAAGCTCACCGGAGCCGGGGGCGGGGCTGGGGGTCGGGGTCGGCACCGGACTCAACGTGGGCGCGGGCGTCGGGCTCGGCGTGGGTGTCGGCGTGGGCGTGGGCTGGTCGACGGGGACCTCGACCACGCACGGCGGGGTACCGGCGCGGCCCGTTCGGGTGCCCGCCGTCCCGTCCGCGCAGGTCGTGCCCGGGATGGTGGTGGAGACGGCGTTGCGCAGCAGCAGGTCGCCCTCGTCCGGCGAGTTCACCGTGACGCTGTAGCGCACCGTCGCCGTCGCCCCGACCGCGAGCGGCCCGGTCCAGCGCAGTGCGGCGCCGTCCCGGGTGACGGTCCCCGGGGTGGCGGTGGCGTCGTCGTTGTAGCGGGCGTCGTCGAGCACGCCCGTCAGGTCGTCGGTGAAGGTGGCCGGATCGATCGGGACCTTGCCGGTGTTGGTGGCCGTGACCGTGTACGTCACCGTGTCGCCGGGCGCGGCCGTGGACGCCGAGGCGGTCTTGGACAGCTGCATCGCGGGCGTCAGCTTCAGCACCGGGACGGTCGCCGTCGACGGGTTGGACGGGACGTCCTCGCCGCCGGGCGCGGTGCCGTGGGCCGTGGCGGTGTTGCTGAACTCGCCCGTGAAGGAGTCGTTCACCGTGATCACGTGGCTCCCGGTGCAGACCATCGACGCGGTCGGGGTGCCCATCGGCCCGAGCGCGGTGCGCGGGCAGGAGATGTCGGTGACCTGAGGGTCCGTCACGGTGACGGGGTCGAGGGTGGTGGTGCCGGTGTTGGTGACCAGGAACTGGTACCGCACGGTGTCGCCGACCGCGTAGGTCCTCGTCGCCCGTCCGATCCGCTGGTCGGCGACCGACTTGACCAGGTTCAGCTGGGTCAGCGGGACGACCGAGCTCTCCTCCAGGTTGCGGACCAGGTGGGTGTCGATCAGCCCGCCGGTGGACCCAGAGAAGCCGAACTTGTAGGTCTTCGGCGCCGGGGTGTCCATCTGGTACCGCAGCACCTCCTGGAAGCCCTTCCCGTCGTGGAAGTCGATGGTGACCACCACCAGCGGCTTGGCGTCCGGACTGACCGTCAGCCGGACGGTCCGGGCCGCCTGTTCGGGGTCGGGGGTGTCCGCCCGGAGGTTGCCGGGCAGCGTGGTGACCTGGCCGGAGGGCTTGCTCGCGTCCGGCTTCATGGTCGAGACCAGGAAGCAGTAGCCGTCCAGCCCCTCCCCCGGCCCGCGCAGGGTGACCGAATCGGTCACCTGGTTGTCGCTGATCACCGGTGACTTCTGTCCGGCCGGGCAGTTCAGTCCGCGCTGCTCGCCGTCGTTGGCGAAGTTGCCGTAGGCGTCGAGGCCGATGCCGAGGTAGCCGCCCTCCACGCCGGGCACCAGGTTCCGTTGGGCGTAGCCGAGCGAGCCGCCGTCGGCGCCCGCCGTCTTCAGGTCGACGCTGCCGTCCACCAGGAAGAACCCGATGCCGTCGGCGCCGTTGCCGCCGTACTGGTACTGGTCGAAGGAGACCACGAGGCCTCCGTTGCCCGGGAGCGGACGGTTGTAGAGCAGACCGCCGACCCGGTAGTTCCCGCCGTCGGTCAGCTGCAGCCAGCCCGGGGTGACCCCGGGGGCCGGGACGGACGGCGTGGTCTGCGACGCACCGGTGCAGGGCCCGGTCGTCGACTGGCCGGCCGGCGGCGGCCCGCCGGCCCCGGTCAGGCAGGCCGAGTCGAGCGGGACGAAGCCGGGGTCGGCGATCGAGCTCCCCGTGAACGTCTCGTTCAGCAGCACCGACCCTCCTCCGGCTCTCGGCAGGGGCCGTTCCGGGACCGTCCCGGTCGGCCGGGCCGCAGGGCCGCTCAGGCCGGTGACCGCGAGCACGGCGGCCACCGCCATCAGCGGGCGGGCGAGACGGAGGGAGACGGAATGGCTCACGTGCGCGGTCACCGCACGACGCTAATCGGACCGCCCCCGCTCCCCCCGGAGCCGAGCCCGGTCCACGGAGTTCTTCATCCGGACGGCCCCGCCCGATCGCCCCCGCCGGAGGGCAGCACAGCCGAACGGCGGCGCCCGGGCGGCGGGCGACCTGGGCGCTCGGGGAGATCACCGCCGAACTCAGGCCCGGGCTGGTCGACTTCGGAGCGGCATGGGGTCTCCGGACACCTCCCCGGACGGCGAGTGCCTCGGCGGCTGACGCCGCCGCCCGGGGAGGTCACGGACCGTCAGCCGAGGAGCATCCGGCCGACGAGGGCATCGGCCTCGGCCGGGTGGGTCTCCAGCCAGGCGGTGACGTGGTCTCGGACCGCCTCCTCCACGCAGGGGGCGACCGCCGGGTTGCCCAGCTTGTCGCGGATGGCGCCCTCGAAGCTCAGGTGGTCGTCGAGCTTCACGGAGACCACCGCGGTCAGCCCGTCCGAGATCCTGTCCCACGCGATCTCGGGTGCACCCGCGGTGCGCAGCTCCCGCCGGGATCCGTAGGAGCTGACGGCCGCTCGGAGCCCACGCCGCAGGCCCTCCACGTGGGTGCCACCGCCTTCGGTCCGGAAGCCGTTGGCGAAACTCCACTCGCGCGCCTCTCCCCCGCCCGGCCGCCAGCGAAGGGCCACCTCCAGCTCACCCGGCATCCGAGGGTCGTCGCACCCGAAGCCGATGACGTCAGGGCTCTCCTCACCGTCCAGGTGCGCGACGAATCCTCGAAGGTCGCCGCCGAAGCCCAACGCCCGGGGCTCGCCCGGTCCGCGCTCGTCGGTGAAGGTGACGGACAACTCGCGATAGAGGAAAGCCAATTGGCGGTACGCATCGGCCAGTACCTGCTGCGAGAACTGCGTGGTGTCGAAGACCTCGGGGTCCGGCCAGAAGGCCACCGTGACCGAACTGCCCTCCGCCGCACCTGCGTCGGTGACCGGCTTGACCGTGCGGCCCCGGGCGTAGCCTGCCTCCCAGCGGATGCCGTCCTGCCGCACCTCGAGCTCCGTCCGGGCGGACAGGGCGTTCACCGCGCACAGCATTCCGGGGGTGGCAAGCATGATCTCGCCTCGCCTCGCCCCCGTACCGAAGCAGAAGGAGAAGTCCGTCAGGAGCATCGAGAACTCGACCGGGTCCGCGCTCATTTCGCTCCGCACCCGGAACCCGCCGTCGGACAACAGGGTGACGTCGACGCGTCCCCCGCCCTCCGCGAGCACCCCGTTCATCGCGTGACAGGCCAGCTGGGAGGCCAGGTGGTGCAGGCCGCGTTCGCCCGTCGAGCCGACGTACATCCCGGGCCGCTTCCGGATCGCGTCCAGCCCCTCCAGCACCTGGATCGCACTCGCGTCGTAGGCATGGTTCTCCGTACTCACAGTACCCCTCCCGAAGGACGTCCGAACGGTGCCCTCAGCCTAGGACATTTCCACAGAAAGGCCAGGTCAGATGGGGTTTGACGGAGCCTCAGGAGGGCGCCTGCGTGCCTCCCCGGAGGCCCTCGCCCCGCTGCCCTCGACCCACCCCGGGAGTGCGACCGCGCCCCCGCCGGAGGCCTGTGCGGGGCATTTCCGGGAGGGCGCGGCGGCAGTTTTTTCGCGAGTTTCGAGGATCAGGCCGCAGGTGCGGCCGGGAGGCCTCCGGGGCGGTCGACGACGGCCCGCAGCAGGACGGCGGAGGTGCCGAGGACGGTGCCGGCCGGGCCGGCGTCGGTGGGGCGGGTGAGGACGGTGCGTTCGCCGAGGTAGGTGTGGGCGGCGCGGTCGAAGATCCACTGGGTCTGTTCGCCGGAGGGGGCGGTGCGGGCCACGGCCACGCCTTCGCGCCCGGCGGCGTCGGTGGCGGTGGGGACCGCGGTGACGCCGGGGATCAGGGCGGCGGCGCGGTAGAGGGCGGCGGTGACCTGCGGGGGTGCGGAGGTCTCGGCGAGGAGGTCGCCGATGGCGGTGAAGGCGCTCTGGTCGGGGTCCGTGCCCTGGCCTCGGGTCTGATCGTGGATCAGGAGGAGCAGGGCGGCCGGGTCGGTGGGGAGCGAGGCGAGCCAGGCCGAGGAGGGGCGGCTCACCGAGGGGTCGGCGGCGGGAACGCCGGGGGTGTAGGTGGTGACGCTGTCGGGGGCACCGTCCTCGCGGACCAGGCCGGGGCGGCTGCCGTCGGCGGAGGACCAGACCCGGCGGGTGTGCACGGGCGGGAGGACGGCGGGGCCGCCGTCCGCGCTCCGCCCGGCGAAGGCGACCCGGCTCTCCACGTAGACGAACTGGTCGGCGCGGGCGGCCGGTTGAGCACCGGAGCCGGCCGACACCAGGGCGATCCGGTCGAGCAGTCGGACGGCGGAGGGGGCATCGGCGACCACGGCCGGAGCGGGGCCGGACCGCTGCTGCCAGGGCTGCACGGCCAGCACGCCTGTCACGGCGCAGGCCAGCGCGACCCCGGCGAGGAGCAGCGGCCGGCGGACGGTGCGGGCCACGACGACGGGAGCGGAGGAGCGCAGCACCGACGCCTTGAGCAGCCGGGAGCGGTCGGCCCCCAGCGGCGGCACCGGCGGCGGGGGCAGCAGCTCGGTGAGGGGGAGGTCGGACGGGGACGGGGAGCGGTTCACCGGGAGGACTCCTGAAGGTGGCGGCGGTCGGCGGACGGAACGGGTGACGTGGCGTCAGGGGGAGCCGGGCAGCCGGAGGTCACCGAGTCCTCCGGGGCAGCCGGGCGACCGGCGGGGCCGGGGCGATCGGCGGGAGCGGAGTCGGGGCGGGCGGCCGGCGCAGGGCGGGGTCGGCGCAGTTCGGCCTCCGTGAGGGCCCGGAGCCGGTCGCGGGCCCGTGAGAGGCGGGAGCGGACGGTGCCGACCGGGACGCCGAGGGCCTCGGCGGCGGCCGCGTAGTCGAGGCCCTCCCAGACCACCAGGACGAAGACCTCGCGGTCGCGGGGCCGCAGCCGGCCGAGCGCCGCACGGGCCGCCCGCAGCTGCTCGGCGTCGGCGAGGTGGGCGACCAGGTCGTCGGAGAAGTCGGGCAGCAGGCCGCGTTCGGGGACGCGGGCCAGGGCCAGGCGGCGCAGGCGGCGGGTCCGGGCGTTGCGGCGGATGAGGTTGGTGGCGATGCCGAGCAGCCAGGGCCGGAGGCCGCCTCCCTCGGTGCGCAGCGACTCCCGCGCGTTCCAGGCGGCCAGGAAGGTCGCCGAGACGATGTCCTCGGCCTCCGCCCAGTCGCCGGTGACGCGCAGGGCGTACCGGTACAGCACGGCGGCGTGCTCGTCGTACAGCTCCGCCAGGGCGCCGCGGTCCCCCGCGCGCAGACGGTCCCTCATGTCCGGTTCCTCCCGTACGTGGTCACACTCCGCCCTGCCTCGGGCGTTGCGGGAGTTCCGGTGACCTGCGCCACACTCCTCGCCGACGGTCCCCTGTGATCGGGATCACCGGAACGCGGCGGCGCCGAGGTGCAGGGCAGTGCATGGACGATCCCAAGGCCTCCCGCCCCATCCACCGCCCCACCCGCCGCACCGCCCTGCGCTCGCTCGCCGTCGGCGTCGCCCTGCTGGTCACCACCGCACCCGCCGCCGACGCGGCGAGGGCCGCGACCGCGGCCGAACCGGCCACCTACACCCTGACGATCCATCACCTCGGCCGCGACGGCCGCCCCACCTCCGGCTACGAGACCCACGTCATCGGCGTCTCCGGCCCCGGCGCGGACCGCACCGAGGCCCCGTACGACGCCTCGGGCACCACCACCCTCCGCCTGCCGAAGGGCCGGTACCTGCTGGACGCCACCTTCACCGGCTCGGACGCGGTGGACTGGCTGGTGCAGCCCCGGCTGGACCTGACCCGGGACACCGCCGTCACCCTGGACGCCCGCCGCACCTCGCCGGTGGACGTGCGGCCGCCGGACGCCTCGGCGGAGTTCGTGAACAGCGGGGTCTACCTGGTGGTCGGCTCCGGCCCGGGTGCCCGGCTGTCGAACCGGATGTTCGCCCACCCCGGGATCCGGATCGGGCAGCAGGGCCCGGCGGCCGAGCCCGGCACGGTCCGGCAGACGTACGACAGCTACTGGCGGAACGGGAGCACCACCTACGCCCTCGGGTACGTCTCCACCGGCAGCCGCGCGATGGACGGGCTGGTGCGGCGCCCGGCGCTGCGGGACCTGGCCGCGTTGGAGGTGCGCGCGGCCGCCCGGCCGGGCACCGAGGGGGAGGTCGTGGTGGACCTGATGCCCTCGCAGGGGCCGACGATCGGGGTGCCGGCGAAGTTCCGGGCACCGGCGACGGCGGAGTTCCTGGTCACCCCGGAGCGCGGCGCGTGGGACCTGCTCTACCGGGCCCCGTTGGTCGGCGAGGCCCGGCCGACCATCTATCCGGCCCTCGGACTGAACCTGCGCGCCGGGACCAGGACCGTCCACGCCTTCGACAACGCCGTCTTCGGCCCGCAGCTCTCCGACCGGCCCGCCCTGGTCCAGGACGGCGACCAACTCACGCTCGACGTCGCGATGTTGGCGGACGGCGACGGGCACGTGCCGTGGTCGCCGGCGTTCACCTCGGCCACCACCACGCTCTCCCGGGACGGCAAGGCGGTCGGCACTGCCACCGACGCCCCCGGGCAGGGCTCCTTCACCGTCCCGCCCGGCAAGGCGGACTACCGGCTGACCAGTTCGGTGGAGCGGGGCGGCGCCCCCGGCACGGCGACCGTGGTGACGGCCGACTGGACCTTCTCCACCCGCGCGGCCACCACCGGCCCGACCCCGCTGCCGCTCAGCGTGGTCCGCTTCTCCCCCGCGCTGCGCGGCGACGGCTCGGCCCCGGCCGACGCCGCCCTGCGGCTGCCGGTCACCGTCCGGGGCGCGGCGGCCGACGGGCGGCACCGCTCGCTGGGCGTCTCGTACTCGCTGGACGGCGGCGCCTCCTGGCGGCAGCTCCCGGTGCGACAGGGCGCGGTGACCGTCCCGGCGACCGGCCGGGAGACGGGCGTGAGCCTGCGCGCGGAGCTGACCGACCTCGGCGGCAACACCCTCACCCAGACCGTCGTGGACGCCTACCGCACCCGGTGAGCCGCCTGACGCCCGGTCACCCTCCGGAGCGGTTCCGCCCGCTCCGGGGGGCCGGGACTCAGGAGGCCCTGGTCAGGTCGACCGTCTCGCAGTCGTCCGGGTCCCCGCCGAGGTGGTAGGCCAGCTCGGGCTTCTTCCGGCTGCCGCCCACGTAGGCGTACTCGTGCACGGCGGCACCCTCCGCGTCCAAGGTCATGGCCACCTCCAGGATCCCGTCCTTGGCCGTGGTCTCGCTCAGCACCCACGTACCGGAGGCGTGCGCGATCCGGACGACCTTCGCACCGGCCCCGTGCGGACGGTGGCTCCAGTCGGAGACGGTCACCGTGCCGTCCGCGGCCAGGGTCAGCCTCCCGTTCGGATCGCCCCGGTAGGTCCCGGCCAGGTCGGCGGAGGTGATCCCGGCGGGCTGCTCCCCGACGCAGAGCACGTAGACGGCCGACAGGCTGCACCCGGAGAGCGTCGGACCGGCCGCCGCCAGCCAGAGGCCCAACAGCAGCACCGACGCTCTCGCACCCCTGCCACGTCCCACCGGTCTCCCCGGCCGTTCCCCCATGCCGCCCGCCCCCGCACTCCGATGACCGGGGGCCAAGCATCCCCGGCACGCCATTTTGAACACGTTCAGCTTAGCTGGACCGAGGCCCCGCCACCAGTGGCCCCCGGCCGTGCGGCCGACGGACCACCCCGCTCCCCCGTGGTGTCACCCCCCGCTGCGATGATCCTCCGGACACCACCACCCGAGCTGGGGGAGCACACCATGGGCACCTGGGACATCGGCCCGTTCGAGAACGACAACGCGGCCGACTTCGCCGCTTTCCTGGACGACGCCGAGCAGTCCGAGCGAGGGGCGATCCTCCGCCGGGTGCTGGCCGCGGTCGCGGACAGCACGGACTACCTCGAGATCGACGAGGGCGCCGAGGCGGTGGCCGCCGCCGCCCTGATCGCCGCCCAACTCCCGGGCGGGGCACCGGTGTCGCCCGCCTACGGCCCCAAGCAGCCGCTGCCCCCGCTCGCCCCGGAGCTACGGGCCCTGGCGGCCGCGGCGCTGGGCCGGGTGCTCGGCGACGACTCCGAGCTGGCCGAGCTCTGGGACGAGACCGAGTACGGCGAGCCCTGGCGCGCGGACATCGGCCGGCTGGTGGCGGTGCTGGCCCAGCCCTGACCGGACCGGTGGCCCGCCGTCAGGGCAGGCCGTGGTCGCGGGCGTACGGGGCGGCCCCGGAGCCGGCCCACCCGATGCGGCCCTGCTTCGACACCGCCTTCGACGCCCTGGTCGCCTGGACCACCCGCGGCGGCACCCCGCCGCCCAGCGCCACCGTCCCGGTGAGCCTCCCGCTCCCCACCGGCGCCCCGTCAGCCGCCTGCGCCCTCTGACCCTCCGGCACCGCCCGCACCCTCGCTCTCGCCCTCGCCCTCGCCGTCCAGCAACCGCCGGGCGGTGAGGGCGATCCGTGCCCTGGTCAGGTCCGCCGGGTCGGTGAGGTCGAGACCGAGGGTGCGGCCGATCCCGTCGATCCGGCGGGCGACGCTGCTGTGGTGGAGGTGGAGGTCGTCGGCGGCGCGGCGCAGCGAGCCCGTCCGGCAGTACGCCTCCAGGGTGGCCAGCCCCTCCGGGTCCGCGGCGAGCCGGGCCAGGGCGGCCACGTCCGGATTGGCTCGGACGACCGCGGACGGCACGGCGGCCAGCAGCGCGAGGGCCCCCAACTCCCCGTGCTCGACGACCGGTCGGCGGTCGGTGGTGAACCGGAGCGCGGTACGGGCCTGCCGCCAGGCCTGCTCGGGGCCGCCCGCCGCGCCGATGCCCGCGCGGACCCCGGCCGGGAAGGCGGTGCGGTCCAGCACGGTGGCCAGCAGGACGCCGACCCCGGCCAGCACGGCCGCCTTCACCGGACGGCCGGGGCAGACCGCGGCACCGATCCGGTCCAGGGCGGGCCCCGCCGAGCGGACCGCCACCACATGCGGCGGGGCGTCCGGCGCGAAGCCGAGCAGCCGCAGCGCCCTGGCCCGGGCCGCCTCCTCGGCGCCGGAACTGACGGCGAGTTCGACCAGGGCCGGGTCGGCCATGGTGGTGCGGGCCGGTCCGTACCGCTCGACCGCCGCGGCGACGGCGATCGCCAGGCGGTCGAGCAGCACCTCGTCCAGTGGGCTCCCCGTGCCGCCGCGCTCCAGCCAGACCTCGCCGATCTCCTCCTCGTCCAGGGTGACCGCGGCCCGCGCCGAGACCTCCCCCGGCGGCCCCGCAGCCTCGGTCCCCAGCGGCGAGAAGCGGACCACCCGCCCCGTACCGTGCAGCCGGATGCCGGTCACGCACTCGGCCAGCCCGGCGGAGGTCCGGGCCAGCGCGGGCAGGTCGACCCGGCGGCGCATCAGGGTGTCGTAGAAGCCGATGATGCGGATGGCACCGTCGACATACGGATCGAGCCCGGAGAGCCGGACGGCCAGTGCTTCCATGCCCGCACCCTAGTGCGGCCCCGCTCTCCCGGGGCCCGCCGAACGGTGCGCCGCGACGGCGGGACGTGCGACGGACGGCGGCTGACGCGACGTCAGGGTGCGGACAGGATGGAGGACATGGACCCGGAACTCGAAGCCTTCATCCCCTTCCTCCCCGACACCGACGTGACCGACCCGCTCACCGCGCGGCGCAACTTCGCCGAGCGGGCGGCCGCCCGGCCGGCCCCGGAGGCCGCGCTGCTGGACGTCGAGGACCGCACCGTGCCCGGCGACCCGGACGTGGCGGTGCGGATCTACCGGCCCCGGGACGAGAAGTCCCCCCTGGGCGCGATCATCTGGCTGCACGGCGGGGGGTTCGTCTTCGGGGACCTGGACACGGAGCACCCGTGGGCCGCCAAACTGGCCCACGGCTCAGGGGTGTTGGTGGTCTCCGTGGACTACCGGCGCTCCCCCGAGCACCGCTACCCGGCGGCGCTGGACGACGCCTGGACGGTGCTCGGCTGGCTGGCCGCGCACGCGGCGGAGCTGGGCGTGGACCCGGAGCGGATCGCGGTCGGCGGGCACAGCGCGGGCGGCGGGCTGGCCGCCGGGCTGGCGCTGCGCTCGCGCGACCGCCGGGGGCCGGCGATCCGCTTCCAGCTGCTCAACCAGCCCGGCCTGGACGACCGTCAGGAGACCTGGTCCCAGCGGCACTTCACCGCCACCCCGTGGCACGACCGGGCCAAGCTGACCGCGGTCTGGGCGCACTACCTGGGCGACGCGGTGGCCGACGAGTACGCCGCCCCCGCCCGGGCCACCGAGCTCTCCGGCCTGCCGCCCGCGTACATCTCGACCGCCGAGTTCGACCCGCTCAGGGACGAGGAGATCGTCTACGCCCTGCAGTTGATGCAGGCCGGGGTCCCGGTCGAACTGCACCAGTGGCCCGGCACCTTCCACGGCTCGCAGGCGATCCTGTCGGCGGACGTCTCGCAGCGTCAGCTCGCCGAGCTCTGCGAGGTGCTGCGCCGGGCCCTGGCCTGACCCGCGGGCGGCGTCCTCAGACCCGGTCGTAGGTGAGGAAGAGGACGCCGCTCTTCAGGGCGGTCTGGTCCGTCAGCTGCCAACTGCGGGGCTCGAAGGCGGCGGAGCGGCCGAACAGCGGGATGCCGGAGCCGGTGCTCAGCGGGGAGAGCTTGAGCACCAGCCGGTCGATCTCGGGCAGCAGCGTGCCGGCCAGCTCGCCGCCGCCGCAGAGCCAGATGTCCTTGCCCTCCTCGGCCTTGAGCTCACGGACCTTGGCGACCGGGTCGGTGGCGACCAGCTCGACCGCCGGGTCCGGGGCTTCGGTGAGGCTGCGGGAGAAGACCAGGTGGCGCAGGTGCGGGTAGGCGTTGGCGACGCCCGCGTCCAGGCCGATCCGGTAGGTGTGGGTGCCCTCCAGCACGGTGTCGAAGCGAGCGCCCTCGGCGGTGAGGCCGAAGGCGGCCCGGGCCGGGCCGGGGAGGGTCTCGGGGTACTCGGCGACCAGGTGCTCGACGTAGTCCTGGCCGATCGGCCAGAAGCCGTCCGGGCCGGTCGGGTCCCCGCCGGCCGGGGCGGCGATGTGGCCGTCCAGCGTGGTGGCGACGAAGTACACCAGCTTGCGCACGTTCTCTCCCTGATGGTCGGTCAGCCCCCCGTCGGGGCAAGCCCGTTCAGCCATTTGATCATGAGCGGGTGAAGGAGTGCCCCCGGCCCACCGGGGTGAAGCCGCGGCGCCCGTACCAGTACTGCGGCCAGTCCTCGGCGTCGGCGATCAGGAACCGCAGCTCCACCCCGGCGGCGCGGTGCAGCGCGGTGGCGACGACGGCGTCCGCGTAGCCGCGGCGGGTGTGCTCGGCGGCGGTGATCAGGTCCTCGATCTGGGCGGTGCCGCTCGGCGGGTCCAGGTAGAGGTCGGCCCAGGCGGCCACCTCTCCCTCCGGGGTCCGGGCCGCCAGGAAGAGCACCTCCTCCGCACCGCGCCGCCGCGCCACCCGGCGCTCGACCAGCTGCCGCACGCCCTCGTCCGTCAGCTCCGGCATCCACTCGCGCAGCCGCTCCCCGTACGGCTCCGCCAGCACCGGCCAGTCCACCGGCTCGGCCGGCTCGGCGGGCGGTGCGGCGGGCGCCGGGCCGGTGTGGTGCATCACCAGCTCGGTGCTGTGCTGGTACCCGGCGGCGGTGAACAGCGGCGTGCAGGCCGCGCCCAGCTCGTCGTCGTAGACGGTCAGCAGCCGGTGGTCCGCGTCCGCCATCACCTCGTCCGCGAGCGCGAGCAGCACCGCCGGGTCGAGGCCGGTGCCGTCCACGTGCAGCTGGTTGTGCTCGTAGGAGAGCGGGAACTCCGCGTTCCGCACCACGAACCCGCCGGTCACCTCCCGCACCGAATCGGCCTGACGGCGGGCGAAGGACGTCCGGAAGGCGGTGATCCGCCGCAGTTCACTGGCCACCCTGCCGATGCTAGGTGAGCCCGCCCCAGGGGCAAGCGGTTTATCCCTCGGGCGGTGCCGTCGGCGCCACCTGGCAGGATGGCCGGATGCTGCTGAACCCCGAACAGACCCTCTTCGTCCGCGGGACGACCCCGGTCCTGCTCCTCGCCGACGCGCCCGTGCACGCGGAGCTGCCCGCCGTCAGCGCACCCGACGGGACGGTGGCGACGGCGGCCCGCTGCGAGGGGTGGAGCATCGTGCCCAGGCTCACCCTCTGCGTCGTGGACGGCCCGGGGGACGCCGGACTGATGGTGCCCGCCATGGTCGCGCCGGTGGTCGGTTCCCCGGCCGGACCGGGCGGGATGGCCGACTGGTGCGCCGACGCCGAACGGGCCGGCGGCGCCGTCGTACTCTCCGTCGACGCCCTGCCCGACTCACTCGACTTGCCCGCCCTGCTCGGCCCGGGCTCTTCCCGGGGAGGCTTCGTCCCGCTCCTCGGCTGAACCGCACCGGCTCCGCACCCGGCGGAGGACCGGCCGTCTGCGGTGGATGGCCAGGTCGTGGCAGGATGCCGGGGAACCATCAAGGTGTGAGTGACCGTCACCGGACGTGGAGCGGGCAGGCGTTCGCGGTGGCGGTCCGGGGCAGCGGAGCTAGTAGGCATGGGGGCAGCGGTATGAGTGGCGGGTTCGGCGTCTCGACGGCGGAGCTGGGGAGGCTCCAGAAGGACTGGCAGCAGATGAGCCAGCGGATGGCGGAGCTCCAGGCCAAGCTCGGGAAGATCCAGTCCACGCTGGCCAAGGCGGTCGCGGTGGACCTGGCCGTCAGTCCGCTGGCGGGCATCGCCGGCTTCTACATCGCCTACGACGTGCTGAACGACGCCAAGGACGTGGAGAACCGCGCCCGGCACCTGATGGAGACCAAGGAGAAGCTGACCAAGGCGATCGCCGAGGACGCGCTGAAGCTCCAGGCCGTGATCCGGGAGTACCAGGAGGCGGAGCGCCGGATCGCCGAGGAGCAGAAGAAGCAGGACAAGGAGCGCGAGACCCCGGACAAGCCGAAGCCCACACCCACCGGCAACGGGCACGGGAACGGCCAGGGCAACGGCCACGGGAACGGGAACGGGAACGGCCAGGGCAACGGCAACGGGAACGGTCAGGGCTCCGGCGACCACGACGGCGGCGGGGACAACGGCGGCGACGCCTCCGCCACGCCGTCCACCGCCTCCGCGATCAAGGTCTCCGAGGTCGAGTACGGCGGCCGGGGCTCCTGGAAGAGCGGCAAGGCGGCCTGCGAGGACTACATCAACAAGACGCTCGACCTGATGGGCATCACCGACCCGCAGGCCCGGGCCAACTGGATGCGCGGTCTGCTGACCATGACCGGCCGCGAGTCCTCGTACAACTCCATGCCGCTGGTCAACGACTGGGACAGCAACGCCCACGGCCCCCGGGTCGGGGACGGCTTCCCGCAGAACTGCTCGCGCGGCCCCTGGCAGACCATCCCGAGCACCTTCGCCGCCCACCACCAGCCGGGCACCTCCACCAACATCTACGACCCGGTGGCCAGCTGCGCCGCGGCGATGAACTACGTGATGGACCGCTACGGCGTCTCCAAGGACGGCCACGACCTGGCCTCCAAGGTCCAGCAGGCCGACCCGGGCCGCGGCGCCCGCGGTTACTGATCCCGCGTCAGGGGCCGCACCCGGCGGGTGCGGCCCCGCGCGCGTTCAGAGCGCCTCGCCCTCCAGGGCCGCGTACGCCGCCGAGAGCGCGGTGAGCACCGGGTGCCCGGCCGGGTACCGCACGGCGTCGATCCCGGTGACCGGCCGCAGGCCGAGCGGCATTGCCGCGTTGGCGGCGAACGCCGCCTCGAAGTCCGGCAGCCGACCGGGGGTGACCACCTCGCGGCGGCCCGGCAGCAGCCCTCCCAGCAGCTCCTGGGTGACGCCCGGCAGGTACGGGGCCTCGGGCCAGACCAGCTCGCCGCCCCGGACCAGGCCGAGGTTCCAGGTGCCGCCCTCCCCCACCGCACCGTCCGGGGTGACGAACAGCGCGTCGTCGTAGCCGGCCAGTTGGGCGGCCCGGCGGTGGTGCAGGGCACCGAACAGGCCGACCGCCTTCACCTGCGGCAGGTCCCGCACGTAGGTCACCGTACGGACCCGCAGCGGCGGCAGCGCGGCGGAGGGGCCGGCCGGACGGGTCGTCACCAGGACGGCGGGGTCGGCCTTCCCGGCCAGGCCGGCCAGGTCCAGGGCCGGGTCGAAGACGGTGATCCGGACCATGACCTCCCCGCCCCCGGCCGGGACGGCCCGCCGGGCGTACTCCCGCACCCGCGCGAGGTCCAGCTCCGCGGAGAACAACTCCCGGCAGTCCCGCCGCAGGCGCTCCAGGTGCAGGGCCAGGCCGCGCACCCGGCCGCCGGACACCCGCAGGGTGGTGAAGTGGCCGTAGTTGGTGAGCGCCAGTGCCTGGAGCTCCTCCGGCCGCACCGGCCTGCCGTTCAGTTCCGTCTCGCTCATGCCCGGCAGCATGCCAGGTCACCGGACCGGGCGTGGTCAGCCCGGCAGGCCGTCGCGGATCCGGCGGGAGACGGCGAACTCCTGGAGGTCCAGCGTGCCGGGCGAGTCGGCGACGCCGGGACCGCCCGCCTTCACCCAGTCGGTGATCTCGTCCAGCATGTCGTCGGCCAGCACCCAGCCGAGCCAGACCGGGCGCCCTCCCGCCGCGCGGCCCTCGGCGGAGGGGCTCACCACCACCACGTTGGAGTGGTCGCAGGCGTCCAGGCAGGGCACCGCGCGGACCCGTCCGGCCGCACCGATCCCCTCCTTCAGCCGGACCAGCTGCGCCGCGTGGTCCACCTCCGGGTGGCGCCGCTCCGTCCCGCAGCAGCATCCCCGGCAGACCGTGACGGTGACGGGGGCCGTGGCCGCCGCGGCGGCCTCCTTGCGCGGGCGACGAGCCATCAGTTTCCTTCCGACGGGGGCCCGGCGGCGTGGGGGCCGGGGCCGTGCTGCGGGCGCCGGGGAGGACTGGCGCCACCCCCGTGATCACCCTGAATTCTGCACCACGGCGCCGCGGGCCCGGCAGGGTGCGTCAGTACGGCCGCCGCCATGACGGAGCGTCACGGGCCCGGCCGCCCGCCGTGCGGTCCGTCCGGCGGCTGCTTACGGTGGCCGCGACCGCACCCCGGACCCTCCGGGGGCGGACCGGAGGTTCGACTCATGATCACGGCCAGCGACATCATGCACGCCGGTGCCCAGTGCGTCCGTGCCGACCAGACCCTGCTCGACGCCGCCATGATGATGCGGGACATGGGCGTCGGTGCCCTGCCGATCTGCGGCGAGGACCAGCGCCTCAAGGGGATCATCACCGACCGCGACATCGTCACCCGATGTATCGCGGAGGGCAAGGACCCGTCGACGATGAAGGCGATGGAGCTCAGCGGCCACCTGCACTGCGTGCACGCGGACGACTCGATGGACGCGGTGCTGAAGAAGATGGAGCAGCACCAGATCCGCCGGATCCCGGTGATCGACGGCGAGCGGCTGGTCGGCATGATCAGCGAGGCCGACCTCGCGATGGGTCACCGCGAGGGCGGCTGGCTGACGGACAAGCAGATCGTGGAGTTCATGGACAGCGTCTACATGAAGCGCTGACCGTCACCGGAACGCGGGTCAGGCGGTGGCCCTCGCCGCCGCCCGGCCCGCCGCCCGGCCGGAGAACAGACAGCCGCCGAGGAAGGTGCCCTCCAGCGAGCGGTAGCCGTGCACCCCGCCGCCGCCGAAGCCGGCCGCCTCGCCGGCCGCGTAGACGCCCTCCAGCGGCGAGCCGTCGGCCCGCAGGACGCGGGAGTCGAGGTCGGTCTCCAGCCCGCCGAGCGACTTGCGGGTGAGGATGTTGAGCCGCACCGCGATCAGCGGCCCGGCCTTGGGGTCGAGCAGGCGGTGCGGGGTGGCGGTGCGGATCAGCTTGTCGCCCAGGTAGCGGCGGGCGCCGTGGACGGCGGTGACCTGGAGGTCCTTGGAGAAGGGGTTGGCCAGCTCGCGGTCCCGGGCCTCGATCTCCCGGCGCAGCTCGACCTCGTCGATCAGCGCCTCCGGGGTCTTGGCGTTCATGCCCTTGACCAGCTCGGCCAGCGAATCGGCGACCACGAAGTCCGCGCCGTGCCGCTTGAAGGCCTCCACCGGCCCGGTGGCCCCGGGCAGCGCCCGGCCGAGCACCCCGCGCACCGACTTCCCGGTCAGGTCCGGGTTCTGCTCCGAGCCGGAGAGCGCGAACTCCTTCTCGATGATCTTCTGGGTGAGCACGAACCAGGTGTACTCGTGACCGGTCGTCATGATGTGCTCCAGCGTGCCCAGGGTGTCGAAGCCCGGGAAGAGCGGCACCGGCAGCCGCCGCCCCCCTCGCGTCCAGCCAGAGCGAGGAGGGGCCGGGCAGGATCCGGATGCCGTGCTTGGGCCAGATCGGGTCCCAGTTCTCGATGCCCTCGGTGTAGTGCCACATCCGGTCGCCGTTGATCAGGTGGCCGCCGGCCGCTCCCGCGATGTCCAGCATCAGGCCGTCGACGTGCGCGGGCACGCCGCTGAGCAGCTTCTGCGGCGGGGTGCCGAGCCGGGCGGGCCAGGCCTTGCGGACCAGCTCGTGGTTGCCGCCGATGCCGCCGGAGGTGACGATCACCGCCTGGGCGCGCAGCTCGAAGGAGCCGGCCACCTCGCGGGAGCTGGACTCGCCGCGGGCGACCTGACTGGGCACCAGCACCTCGCCGGTGACGGTGTCGACCGCGCCGGCGGTGGCGGACAGGCCGGTGACCCGGTGGCGGAAGCGCAGGTCCACCAGCCCGCGCGCGGCGGCGGCCCGGACCCGGGCGGCGAAGGGGGCGACCAGGCCCGGCCCGGTGCCCCAGGTGATGTGGAAGCGCGGCACCGAGTTGCCCGGACCGGTGGCGGAGAACCCGCCGCGCTCCGCCCAGCCGACCACCGGGAAGAACCGCACGCCCTGGCCGTGCAGCCAGGAGCGCTTCTCCCCCGCCGCGAAGGCGACGTAGGCCTCGGCCCAGCGGCGCGGCCAGGCGTCCTCCGGCCGGTCGAAGCCGGCCGTGCCGAGCCAGTCCTGCCAGGCGAGCTCGTGCGAGTCCTTGATCCGCATCCGGCGCTGCTCGGGCGAGTCCACCAGGAAGAGGCCGCCGAAGGACCAGTGCGCCTGCCCGCCGAGCGAGGCCGCCGGCTCCTGGTCGAGGAGGATCACCTTCCGTCCCGCGTCTGCGAGTTCGGCCGTGGCCACCAGGCCCGCGAGCCCCGCTCCGATCACGATGACGTCGGCGTCCAGTGCCACGGGGGTCCTCCAGGGGTGCGGGGGCGGTGCGGGGGTGGTGTCGGGATTCTCTGGCCTGGACCGGGCCCGGTCAACCACCCGGCGCCGGAATTCCGCTCCGCCGGGTAGCGGAATTCCGCCGACAAACGATCCGCCAAGGAGCGTAAATATCAGTCGAGTTGACGGAGCGAATGGATTTCCGCAACACCCCTGGACAGCCCTATTAACCTGCCAGTAACTTACTTGTCGGTAAAGCGAATTCCCCCACCATGCGTTTCTCTCCACCCCTCAGGAGGAACCGTGCTCCGCCATGCCCGGAAATTCTTGGTCGCCGCCGCCGCACTGGTCGCGTTCGCCGCCCCCACCGCCGCCACCCAGGCCCAGGCCCAGACCGGCTACGGCCCCTACGTCGCGCTCGGCGACTCCTACGCCGCCGGCGCCGGCGTGCCCGGCCAGTCCGCCGGGCTCTGCCTGCGCTCGGACCGCAACTACGGCCACCTGGTCGCGGCCGCGCTGAACAGCCCCGCCTACACCGACGTCACCTGCGCCGCCGCCAAGGTGAAGCACCTCACCACGGCCCAGTACGACGCCTTCCTCCGGGTCAACGACCCGCAGCTGGACGCGCTGCGGCCGGACACCGGGCTGATCACCCTCGGCATCGGCGGCAACGACCTCGGGGTCACCGACCTGGGCGTCGGCGACGTGATCGGCGTCTGCATCGCCGGTGCGGTGGTCAACCCCTTCGGCACCCCGTGCAAGGACGTCTACGCGGACGGGCACTGGGAGTGGCGCGACTGGTCCTTCCAGTGGGTCTACGGCGAGGACTCGCTGCGCTCCCGGATCGCCGGTGCCGCACCCCAACTCGCGGACATGCTGCGGAAGATCCACGCCAAGTCCCCCAACGCCAAGGTCCTGCTGGTCGGTTACCCGTCCGTGCTGCCCGAGGAGGGCCGCAGCTGCATCGGCCGCCAGCCCGTCACCCCCGGGGACGTGGACTACCTGCGGGGCGTGCTGGGCGAGTTGAACGCCATGCTGGCGCGGACCGCCGCCGCCAACGGCGCCACGTACGTGGACACCCTGACCCCCACCAGGGGCCACGACGCCTGCTCCTCGGACCGCTGGGTGGAGGGCGCGCTGCCGGGCTCCCCGGCGGTGCCGTTCCACCCGAACGCGGCCGGGGAGCGGGCGATGGCCGGCGCGGTGCTCAAGGCACTGGGCCGGTAGCACCTCGGGAAGACGCGACGGGCGCGGACCGGAACTCCGGTCCGCGCCCGTCGTGTTGAGCGGCCTTACGGCTTGATGCGGACGATCTGCGGGTCGTGGTCGCTCGCCTGCTGGGCGAACTCGGCGTTGATGTGCACCACGTCGTACTCCACGTGCTTCAGCGCCGGGCTGACCAGGGTGTGGTCCAGCACCTGCGAGTTGCCCTGGTAGACGTAGGAGTAACGCTCGTTCGCCGGAAGCTCGTTGACCAGGTCGCGGAGCACGCCGTCCTTGGTGAGGGCGGCCAGCGCCGGGGAGAACTGGAAGTCGTTCAGGTCGCCGAGCGAGACCACCCGGGCCTTCGGGTCGGCGGCCAGCAGCTTGGCCACGAAGGCCTGCTCGACCTGGGCCTGCTTGACCCGCTGGACCTCGGAGGAGCGGGCGGGCGCCTGGAAGCGGCTGTCCAGGCCCTGGTCGCCGCCCTTGCTGTTGAAGTGGTTGGCGATCACGAAGATCTTCTTGTTGTGGAACATGAACTCGCCCACCAGCGGCTTGCGGCTGCTGGCCCAGGCCTCGTTGCCCGGGTCGATCCGGCCCGGGGAGGCGGTCAGCGAGGTCCACTTGCCGGAGCCGGTGACGTCCACCGCGGTGGTGGCGCTGCCGCCCGCGATGTCGTTGAAGGAGACCCGCTGCGGGTTGAACAGGAAGGCGGTGCGGATGTTGCCGCCCGGCTCGCCGCCGTCCTTGTTGTTCTCCGGGTCGATGGTGCGCCACTCGTAGCAGGGGCCGCCGGCCGCGCGGATCGCGGCGGCGAACTTGGCCAGGGTCTGGCTCGCGTCCACCGTGCCGTCGTTGACCGCGCCGTTGTTGTCCTGGATCTCCTCCAGCACCACGATGTCGGGCGAGCGCAGGTTGGTGACCACGCCCTTGGCCAGCTCGGAGAACTTCTCGTCCGGGTCGCTCGGGTCGAGGTTCTCGACGTTGTAGGTGGCGATGGCGACCTCGCTGGGCAGCGCGCGGTCGGTGACCTCGCGCTCCAGCTGGTTGTCCACGTGCTCGCCGATGGTGTTGGCCACCAGGGTGTAGCCGCCGAAGCGGTTGTAGTCCAGCGGACCCTGGGTGCCGCCGTAG
Source organism: Kitasatospora albolonga (assembly GCF_039535905.1). Classification (GTDB taxonomy): domain Bacteria; phylum Actinomycetota; class Actinomycetes; order Streptomycetales; family Streptomycetaceae; genus Kitasatospora; species Kitasatospora albolonga. The sequence continues at coordinate 30,467 of NZ_BAAAYB010000073.1, forward strand.
ATCTCGTCGCCGACGTTGGCCACCGGGAACGGGCGCTCGGCCTCGGGCAGCGCCGACTGGATCATCAGGCGGCCGGAGTTCTGGCCCTGGTAGCCCAGGTACGCGGCGCCGCCGCGCTCGGTCCGCGGCTCGGTCGGACGGACCGTCACCCAGAGCTCGTGGTACTGGTCGGTGGCCTGGACGACCCGGGCGTGGCCGAGCTTGACGTTCATGCCCTCCAGCGACTCGAAGCGGTCGAGCGCGTAGTCGGCGGGCTTGAGCGGCAGGGCCTCGATCGAGCCGCCGGCCGCCTCCGGGGTGTAGGCCGCCGGGATCGAGGACTCGTCCAGCAGGACGGCCTCGGGCACCGGGTTGCCGGAGGAGCGGACGGTGACCAGCGGGTTGGTCAGCTGGGTGAGCGACTGGCCGCCCGCGCTGAACGCCGGGTAGTACTCGGCGACCTTGCCGGTCACCAGGACCGAGTCGCCGACCTTGACGGCCGGGTCGGCGCTGCCGGTGTAGACGAAGATGCCCTCGCTGGTGGCCGGGTCGGCGTCGGCGTCCGGGTCCTGGAACCAGAAGCCCTTGGAGCCGTAGGCGCGCACGGCGGTGACCACGCCGGGCACGCCCGCGATGGTCTTGCCGGTCAGCGGGGACAGCCGGGTGGTGCCCTGGATGTCGTGGATCCGCACCGTGCCGGGGTCGGTCGGGCCGGTCCCGGTGTCGCCGCCCTCGGCGGCCTCGCCCTTGGAGTTCACCGGGGAGGGCGAACCGGCCTTCAGGTCGGCCGCGTTGTCGTCGGTGTCCGGCAGGCCCGAAGTGCGGGAGACCGAGGCGGTGTTGCTCGCGCCCGCGGCCGGGCCGGAGCCCTCGCGGACCACGGCGGTGCCGAAGCCGACCAGGTCCTTGATCCGCGGCTCGGCCGCGCAGTCGGCGGCGGTCTTGCAGGTCAGCGGGGCGGTGCCCTGGACCAGCGCGACGGTGCCGCTGGTGCCGGAGAGCGCCAGCGAGCCGGTGGCGTCCGGGGTGGGCAGCGCGACGGTGCCGCCGGCCCCGGCGGCCTCGGCCACCAGGTAGCGGCCGCCCGCGGCGACGGTGCCGGTCAGCGGGGTGACGCCCCACTGGGAGTTGGCGCCCGGGGTCCCGGTCAGGTACTGGACGCTGTAGCCGGCCAGGCTCAGCGCACCGGTGCCCTTGTTGGCCAGCTCGATGAAGTCGTTCTTCAGGACGGCGCCGGAGTTGCCGCCACCGCCGTACACCTCCGCGATGACCGCGTCGGCCGAGGGAGCGGCGATCGCGCCCGGCAGCGGGACGAGCACGAGCGAGGCCGCGACGCCGGCCGGCAGCAGGGTGGCGCGCAGCAGCGCGCGACGCGAACGGGGGGCGGTGGGCTTGGTCACCGGGCAGGACTCCTCGGTCGGATGCTCCGGCGGTCGTGGGGTCGCCGGCAGCTGAGGGTGGGTCAGGTCGCGGACGGCAGGCCGCTACCCGTGTAGATCGATTACCGGCCAGTACCGGCGGGCCAAAGATACGCGCGTAGAAAATGACACGACAAGACTCCGTCAGTTAACAATCGGCAACGGTCCGCACGACGGGAGGCCCGCCGCCCCCTGGGTGGGAGCGGCGGGCCGACGGTCCGTCAGGCGCGGGGTCAGACGTGGCGGCGGAGGTTGCTCGCCAGCTTCTCCCAGGTGTCGTGCGCCCCCTTCCGGTACATCCATCCGGTGATCGGGCAGGTCCAGCTGTCGATGCAGTCGTCCATCCAGCTGTCACCGGCGGTGTGCCCGTGGGTGGTCAGGTAGAGCCGGCCCATGCCGATCCGGTCCGTCCGCCCCTTGGTGATGGTGAACTGGATGTAGGAGTTGCGGCCGTGCACGACGCTGCCCTTGCGGGTGCCGAGCTTCAGCGTGTTCGAGCCGATGTAGGCGACCCGGACATTGAAGTTGATCTTGATCCCGAAGACCGAGTCCCGCAGGTCCATCTTCTGGCCCACGTGGGTGATCTTGTTGGCCCGGCCGGCCAGCGGGAAGATCTTGCCGAAGTGGTCCATCCAGTAGCGGAACAGGCCCTTGGCGCTGCGGGTGCCGTTGCCCAGGTCGAACTTGAACGAGTAGTCCAGCGTGCCGGAGGTGTCCCGGCAGTTGACCGGGTCGCCCGAGCAGTAGACGTAGGCGTTGGAGCCGCCGTTCGGCACCGGGTCGACCGACAGGAAGCGGCCGGTGGCCGGGTTGT
>NZ_BAAAYB010000074.1:0-46785 GCF_039535905.1 Kitasatospora albolonga
GCGCGCAGCCGGTAGAGCTTGCGCAGCAGCGCGGTCACGGCGGCGTTCCGCTCGTCCGCACCCACCGCCCGGCAGAGCTCGGCGAGCGTCAACTCCCGCCCGACTGCCAGCTCCTGCGCGACCAGCTCGCCGGCCGCCCCGCCGATCGGGAAGGCGTGCCCGTTGACGGCCCAGATCCGCCGGCCGGGCCCGTCCGGCTGCCGGAGCACCTCCCGCACCACCCGCAGCCGCTGTCCGGGGACGAGGGCCACGTCCTCGCGCGGCTCGGGGGCGGGCTCCAGCCCGGCGGAGGAGCGCCAGGCCGCCCAGCGGGTGCGCAGCGCCGCGGGCAGCTCCGGTCCGCCGGCCGCGGCTCGGGCCGCCTCGCCGATGGCGAGCATCGGATCGGCCGGTCCGCCGTCGGGCGGCGGGTAGGGCAGGCAGGGCACCGTGCCGTCGTACTCCAGGCGGTCCCGGACCTCCTCCGCCAGCAGGATCTTGACGGCTCCGGCCGCCAGGTGCGGGGCGCGCGGGACGGAGATCCGCAGCGTCAGGCAGCCGTCCAGGTGGCGCTCGCGCCAGCGGGACCCCTCGGGCCAGTGGAGCAGCTCGCCGGCGGTGGCCCGCAGCACCCGGAACGACCCGTCCGCCTCCCGCAGTTCGGCCTCCAGGGTGCCGCCCAGCACCCAGGTCAGCACGGCGTGGTCGGACGGGGCGGCCAGGCCGCGGAGGCGGGTGTGGTCGTCCCCCTCGGTCAGCTCGGCCTCGACCGGCAGGCACGGCAGGCCGACCCGCTGCCACAGCCGCTCCAGGCTGTCGCGGACGGAGGTCCAGAGCGCGTAGTCGGTGTGCAGCGGTTGACGGACGCTCAGCAGGAATCCGGTGTCCGGGCCGCTGCCGGCCGGCCCGCGGCGCAGCCGGGTCCGGTAGGCCGCCGGGGTCGGATCCTCGGCGTCGGGCAGCAGCCGGCCGGGCGCGCCGAGCCAGCCGAGCGCGGTGTGGAGACGGACCTGCGGGAAGGTCCGGAACACGGTGCCGGCCCGGAACGGGGCACAGGCGGCGACGACCGTCCGGTGCAGGTGCTCCGGGTCGGTCGGAGCGGCGGCCTTGAGCAGCGCGGGCTGCTTGCCCCAGGCGGGGGCGAGGAGTTCGGTCCAGTCGGTCGCGCTCACGCCCGTACCCCTTCCTTCGCGGGAGCCGGCTCTGACGCCGCCCCAGGTGCGGACCGGGACTCCGACCCGGGTGGTGCCGGTGCAGCCGGCGCCGCCCCGGGTGCCGAGCCGGTTCCCGACACGGATCCCGGCGCGGACCACGGCTCGGGTGCCGAATCGGGTGCCGACGCGGGTGCCGAGCCGGGTGGCGGGTACTTCGCCGCGAGCAGGGCCGCGTAGGCGGCCAGCGGCTGCAGTCCGGCAGCGGCGCGCCGCTCGTCCACCCGGTCCTCGTCCTCGATCGGGCAGGGCCGTAGCTCCCCGGGCGCGGCCCGTTCGAACTTGGTGCCGTACAGCTGCGGCCGGCCCTCGGCCCGGCGCACCGCATCGGTGAGGTAGGCCGCGTCGCGCGGCAGCATGTCGCCCGCCTCGGCGGCGGCCTCGATCAGCATCAGGCACGCCCGCCGGAAGTCGAGGTCGCCCTCGTGGTGTTGGAGCAGCGCACCGGCCGCCGTGGCTGCCTCCGGTCCGACCAGGCCGTGGCCGGGCCAGCCGTGCTCGGCGACCACGCCGCGCAGCCAGGCGATCCCGGCCCGGGTCAGCCGCTCCAGCCGCGCCTCCAGTTCGGTGTCGGTGAAGCCCCCCGCCGCCCAGGGCCCGCGCAGCGCGGCGTCGAGCCGGTCGAAGCGGAGCAACCGCTCGCGGATCTCCGCACCCGACCGGGCCTGCCGCCCACCCGCCTCCGCGAGGTCGGCGGTGGCGGAGGCGGTAGCGGAGGCGGAAGGGGTGTCCTGGGCTGCCGGCCCGTCCTGCCGGCCCGCACCGACCGCCTCCTCCCGTGCCACTGGATCGACCGGGCCGGCCGTCCTGATCAGCGGGTCGATGCGCAGCCGCAGCTTCGCCTCGTCCCAGGAGTAGGTGATGCGGCGGCCCGCCTGCGGCCAGTCGAAGGAGACCTCGCCCTCGCGCGGCCCACGCCGTACGAGCCGCACCCCGTGCCCCGGATCGTCCAGCTCGCCCGGCCCCGGCGAGTCGGGGTGCACGTACTCGACCGCGTCGCGCAGCGCGATGCCGAGCCCGGCGAGGTCAAGCTTGCCGCCCTCGCGGACGGCGGCGACCGGCGGCCAGGGCCGGTCCTCGCCCCACGCGGGTGCCTCGGCCGGCTCGGCGCGCAGCCCGCCGCCGGGCGGTGTCCGCATCGCCAGCAGCGGGCCGCCGTCGGCCGTCCGGAAGAAGTACGGGACGTCGCCCCGGGCGAGCTGCGCCGACTCGGCCTCGGTGAACGGCACGTCGCCACCGTCGGGGTACTCGTCCGTCGGCCGGGCGATCACCCGGACCACGTGCCCGGCCGCCCGCTCCCCGATGAACTCGGCGATCCGGGGCCGGTGACGGCACATCAGCGTCCAGGCGTCGAACATGCCGCGCAGCAGCGCCGGCAGGTACGGGCCGTAGCCCACCCGGCCCCCGGTGTCGCCGACGACCGCGCGGGTCTCGGTCCTGGTCAAGGAGCGGGTCCGGCGCTCCAGCCGCAGCGAGCCGTCGGGCTGCGGGTGCCAGCAGGTGGCCGGGCCGTCCGGCTCGCACCAGCGCGGGAGGGACTCCAGCCCGGCGTGGTGGTGGGTGGAGACCGCCGGATCGGCGATCAACCCGGTCCCGAACAGGCGCTCCACGGCACCGAAGTAGGACTCCAGGTCGACCGGGTACGGGAGCGGCTCGCCGTCCTCCGGACGCTGCCCGATCAGCACGTTGCCGCCGATCAGGTCGGTGATCCCGAAGGCGAACGCGGCGGCGGCCAGCGAACCGGCGCGATGCCAGTAGCGGTCCGCCACTCCGGGTTCCAGGACGGCGCCGCGCAGACTCAGCGGGCCCTCGGCCCGCAGCACGCCCCAGGCCTGCGGCGGCTCGATCCACTCCTGCCACGAGTGGTCCGGCCGGCCCGGCCCGCTGCCCTGCCGCACGCGCATCGTGGGGAGCCTGATCTCCCCCGCCATCGGAGGCAGTTGGTTGAGCAGGGCGAACAGCGAGCCTTCGGTGGCCAGGAACAGCAGTTCGCCCGTCGCCGGCCGTGGCTTGTACGCGAGCCGGCCGCCGTCGGCAAACTCGACCCGCACCACCCGCTGCCCGCCGTTGTGGGTCTCCTCGCCGTGCGCCCACAGGCCGGTGACCCGCCGGTCGGCGGGCTGGTCGCGGGCCAGCCGTTCGAGGAACAGTGTCAGGAACTCCAGGTACTGGCCCACCCGTTCGGCGGTGGACGCGGCGGCCCGTTCGGCCGGCCCGGCCACGCACGCCTCCAGCGCCTCGGTGAGCAGCGGCCCGAACACCTCGGCGTTCTCCGGCCGCAGCAGCCGCGGCTCGACCTGCCGGGCTTCGGCGGCGGCCTGCGCGGACCAGGCGTCGATCCGCCGGAGCGCCTCGTGCAGCGGCGCGAACCGGGGATCGGACAGCGCGTGCGCCAGCGCCCGTGCGTCGGACGGGCCGCCCAACGGACGCTCGACGGCGAGCGTGCCCTCCGGCCCGGGCACGACCGCGGGCGGGAACGCCCGGCCCGCCCGGCCCTCGGCCAGCGCGGTCAGCAACCGCCGTGTCGTGATCGGGAGTTCGGGCGCGGGGACGGTGCCGCCCGGGTCGCGCAGTTCCATCCAACCCCTCACCGGGTGGTCGCAGCCGCACGCTTCGCCGCCGACCCGCCCTGCCCTGCCCTGCCCTGCCACCGGAATTCCCACGACAAGAGGTCGGGTGCCACCGAATACGGCGGCACCCGATTCTCCTCGGAGGGGGGAAACTCTGCCTCCGCGGCGGATTCCCCCGCCACTTGCTAGAAGGAGCAGTAAACGCGGATACAGGTGCCGTTCTGCGGCTGGCCCTTCGGCGCGTCCTGCTCCAGCTCGCCGATCACGAGGTCGAACTCCGCGTCGCCGAACGTGGTGTCGGCCGGCAGCGCGTGTACGGTCGGAGCTTCCATACGGTCCTCCTGACAAGTGGGAACGAACCCCGGCCCCGCACGGCACGGGACCGCCGCCCAGTCTTGCCGCGCCCCGGCTGCTTCGTCAACAGATCGTTCCGCACCCGGAGTTCGAATTCCGCTATCCGTCCCGGCCCTGCCAGGTGGTCACGCAGACCTCGTTGTCCTCGACGTCGGCGAGCACCCAGAAGGCCGGGGCCCGGGCGGCGGAGAGCAGGCGGCCGCCGGCCGCCAACGCTGCGGCGATCCGCCGGGGCGCCTCGTCGTGGGGGACGCACACGTCGAAGTGGATGCGGTTGCGCTGCGGGCGGGCCTGGTCCATCTGCTGGAACCAGATCGCCGGGCCCTGCCCGACCGGGTCGACCAGGGGATCCCGGGGGCCGTCGGCTCCCTGCTCGTCGGCGTAGCCCAGCACGGCCTTCCAGAACGGGCGGATCGCCGCGATGTCGAGGGCGTCGATCGCGAGTTCCAGGAGCTGGACCGACCGCGGTGCGTCCGCTCCCACCTCGGGCTCCGTCCGTGAACCGGACTCCTCCGCGACGGCCGAGATCCGGCCCGCGAGGGTGACGTCCCGGGTCGTCACGGCGGCGTGGTCCAGCGACTGGAGGGTCAGGACCACCCGCCCGGGCCGGACGTCGACACGGAGGTGCCGGTCGGCCTCGCTGCCGCAGGCCGCCACCGCACCCGCCGCCACCGCGACCCCCTCGGCCAGCGACCCGACGGGGACCGAGGTGCGGATCGCGCCCAGCAGGAACCGCCACCCGAGACCGCCGACGGCCTCCGAGGCCTCCCGCCCGCTCAATGTCCGTTCCACGCCCACGTCCTCAGGCCTGACGGGCGGTCAGGCCCGCCGGGCGCAGGTCGGTCCAGTGGGACTCGATGTGGGTGAGGCAGGCGTCGCGGGTGGTGGGGCCGAGGATGCTGGTCCAGCCGGGCGGGACGGGGGCGAAGGCCGGCCAGAGGGAGTGCTGGTTGTCCGCGTTGACCAGGACGTGGAAGTCGGCCTCGGGGTCGTCGAACGGGTTGGTGGTCACGGAGGTGGGCTCCTCAGTCGGTGCAGGGGGTGGCCATCAGGGCGGCCAGGACGGTGAGTGGGAGGTCGGGGTTGGCGGTGGCGGTCCGGAGGAGGGTGAGGAGTTCGCCGGCCAGGGCGGCGGCCTTCCGGGGGCCGAGGCGGTCGGTGGCGTGGATCAGGGCGCAGTGCACCTCGCCGTCGCCGCGCGGCTGGTGGAAGCTGAGGGTGAGGTCGGCGGGGGTCCAACCGGTGGGGACGGCTTCGAGGGTACCCACTCCGCCTTCCAGGGAGGCGAGTTCGGCGGCCTCGTGGTGGATGACCATGACCTGGGGCGAGTGGCCGGCCAGGTCGGTGGCCTGGAGCACCTCGGCGTACGGGAGCTCCTGGTGTTCGAGGGCGGCCAGGGTGGTCTCCCGGACCCGGGCGAGCAGGTCGGCGAAGCTCGGGTCGCCCCCGGTGTCGGTGCGCAGGACGACGGTGTTGAAGAAGCAGCCGACCAGGTCGGCGAGTTGGTCGTCCGTGCGGCCGGCCACCTTGGCGCCGATGGGCAGGTCGGTGCCGGTCCCGTGGGCGGTGAGCAGGGTGGCGAGCGCCGCGTGCAGCACCATGAACATGCTGGTGCCGGTGGCCGAGGCCAGGCGGTCGACGGCGCGGCGCAGGCGCGGGTCGAGGACGAAGGGGACGTGGGCGGCCCGGTGGGTGCGCACGGTCGGGGCCGGACGGTCCGCGGGGAGGGCGAGGCGGGTCGGGGCTCCGGCCAAGGTCTGCCGCCAGTGGGCGAGTTGGGTGGCGGCCAGGTCGTGGGAGGCCAGCACGGCGTGGGCCCAGCGGGTGTAGTCGGTGTAGTCCACCGGGAGCGGGGCCCAGGCGGGGGCGGCGCCGCCGAGCCGGGCGGCGTAGGCGGCGGTGAGGTCGCGGAGCAGCGGGACCACGGACCACTCGTCCACGGCCAGGTAGTGCAGGGTGAGCAGGACGGCCTGCGCTCCGGTGGGGTCGGTCAGCAGGTGGGCCCGGAGCGGGGCGCCGTCGGGGAAGACGGCACGGCCGGTGGCCAGCTCGGCGATCCTGGCCTCCAGGTCGGGGCAGGCGGAGCACTCCAGGCGTGGCCCGGGGACCGGGAGTTGACCCCCCTCTCCGGCGGAGGTCCGCAGCGGAGCGTGCCGCTCAGCCAGGTCGGCGAGCGCGGCGGCCAGCGCGGCCCGGGACAGCCCGCCGGGTGAGCGGAGGACGAGGGCGTGGTCCCAGCCGGGGTGGACCGGGCTGGCGTGCCAGCGCTGGACCGGCGCCAGCGGGAGGGGCTGCGGGGAGGGGGCGGGCGGTGCGGGCAGGAGGGCGGGGCGGGCGGCGGTCGAGGGGGTGAGCTTGGCGGCGAGGCCGGCCACGGTGGGGGCGTCGAAGACGTCCCGGATGCCCAGCTCGACGCCGAGTTCGGCCCGTAGGCGTCCGACCAGGCGCATGGAGGCCATCGAGTGGCCGCCGAGGGCGAAGAAGTCGTCGTGGCGGCCGACGACCGGCAGCCGGAGGATCTCGCGGAAGATCCGGCCGACCGCCTCCTCGGCCGGGCCCTCGGGCTGGTCGGCACCGGTCAGGTCGGCCCAGTCGGGGGCGGGGAGGGCGGCCCGGTCGAGCTGCCGTTCGGGGTGAGCGGAGCGGGCCGTCCAGCGGGAGGAGGGCGGAGGGGAGCATGTACTCGGGAGCGCGGCGGCGAGGCGTTCCCGGAGGGCGGCGGCGTCGAACGGCTGGCCGGCGGCGGGGACCACGTACCCGACCAGGCGGACGATGTCGCCCCGCCGGTCGGGGAGCACGGCGGCCTGGGCGACCGACGGCTGGGCGGTCAACGCGGCCTCGATCTCGCCGAGTTCGATCCGGAAGCCGCGGATCTTCACCTGGGTGTCCACCCGGCCGAGGAAGTCGAGGTTCCCGTCCCGGCGCCAGCGGGCGCGGTCCCCGGTCCGGTACATCCGGGCGCCGGGGGCGCCGAACGGGTCGGCGAGGAACCGGGTCGCGGTCAGGCCGGGGCGGGCGAGGTAACCGCGGGCCAACCCCCCGCCCCGCGACGTAGAGTTCGCCGACCACCCCGGGCGGGACGGGGCGCAGGGCGTCGTCCAGCACGTAGCAGCGGGTGGTTGGGGTCGGGGGCGCCGATCGGGACCTGGCCGCTGCGGCGGCCGGTGCGGGTGGCGGGCCAGAGGGTGGAGTTGACGGTGGCTTCGGTGAGGCCGTACGCGGCGATCAGGTTCACGCTGCCCGCCCAGCGGTCGATCAGGTCCGGCGGGACGGTCTCGGTGCCGACCAGGATGGTGGAGCCCTCGGGAGTTCGCAGCCGGGCGGCAGGGCGGATACCAGCGAGGGCGGCAGGATCAGGTGGGTGACGCGCTGCTCGGCCAGGAAGTCGGTGAGCGCGGGGCCGGCCACCCGGGCCTCGTCCGGGACCAGGACGAGGCGTCCGCCGTGGCACAGGGCCATGGCGAGTTCGAAGACGAAGACGTCGAAGCCGACCGAGGCGAACTGGAGGACGCGGCTGTCGGCGGTCAGGCCCATCCGGTCCACGGCGGTGGCGACCAGACTGGCGATGCCCTCGTGCGGCAGGACGACGCCCTTGGGGCGGCCGGTGGAGCCGGAGGTGTAGATGACGTAGGCGGCCTGGTCGAGCGCCACCCGGACCGGGGCGGCCGGTTCGGCGGCGGAGAGCTCGGCCGCCACGGCCGGGGCGTCCAGGAGAAGCAGCGGGGCGACCGGCGGGATCTTCCCGGCGACCGGTTCGGTGGCGACCACCAGGGTGGCGGCGGAGTCGCCGAGGAAGTGCGTGAGGCGGTCGGCGGGGTGGGCGAGGTCGAGCGGGAGGAAGGCGGCGCCCAGCCGCAGCACCGCGAGCACGGTGGCGATCAGGTCGGCCGAGCGCGGGACGGCGACGCCGACCACACCCTCCGCTCCGACGCCCCGGGCCGCCAGCAGGGCGGCGATCCGGGCGGCCCGGGCGTCGAGCTCGGCGTAGCCGACCTCCCGGCCGCGGTCCACCACGGCCACGGCGTCGGGCCGTTCGGCCAGCCGGGCGGCGAACAGTTCGGGGAGGGTGAGCTCGTCCACCGGGCGCGCGGTGGCGTTGAAGGTCTCCAGCACCAGCTCGCGCTCCCCCTCCCGCAGCACGTCCGCGTGGGAGAGCGGTCGGGACGGGTCGGCGAGCACGGCGGCCAGCAGCAGCTCCATCCGGTCGGCCAGCTCCTCGACGGTGCGGCGGTCGAAGAGCTCGGTGGCGTACTCGATCCGGCAGCCGAGCCGCTCCCGCTCCCCCAGCTGCTCGGTGAAGCTGAAGACCAGGTCGAACTTGGCGGTCCGGGTCGGGTACGGGACGTACTCGGCGCGCAGGCCGTCCAGCGCCAGGGGCGCGTCGGTGCGGGTGTGGTGACCGACCATCACCTGGAAGAGCGGGTTGCGTGAGGTGGAGCGGGCCGGGTTGACCGCCTCGACGACGCGTTCGAAGGGCAGGTCGGCGTGGGAGAAGGCGGCCAGGTCGGTGGTGCGGACCCGGGTGAGGAGTTCGGCGAAGCTCGGGTCGCCCGTCAGGTCGGTGCGCAGGACCAGGGTGTTGACGAAGAAGCCGACCAGGTCGTCCAGGGCCTCCTCGTCCCGCCCGGCGATGGGTGCGCCGATCGGCAGGTCGGTGCCGGCGCCGAGGCGGTGCAGCAGCGCGGCGACGGCGGCGTGGAGCACCATGAACATGCTGGCGCCGTGCTCGCGGGCGAGTGCGCGCAGGGCGTGGTGGGTGTCCGGGGCGAGCTCGACGGCGAGGTCGGCACCGTGGAAGCCGGGCCGGGCGGGGCGGGGGCGGTCGGTCGGGAGCTCCAGCTCCTCCGGGGCGCCCGCCAGCGTCCGCTTCCAGTGGGCGAGTTGGGCGGCGCCCAGGCTGGAGGGGTCGTCGTCGGCGCCGAGCAGCCGCCGCTGCCAGAGCGCGTAGTCGGCGTACTGCACCGGCAGCGGCTCCCAGGCGGGGGCCAGGCCCGAGCGGCGCGCGGCGTAGGCGGTGGTGAGGTCGCGCAGGAACGGGCGGTCGGACCACTCGTCGGTGGTGATGTGGTGGAGCAGCAGGACCACCACCCGGTCCTCCGGGTCGATCTCCAGCACACTGGCGCGCAGCGGGAGTTCGGCGGCGAGGTCGAAGGGTCGGGCGACGGCGGCGGCGATCAGGTCGGGCAGCAGCTCCTCGCTGGCGGGCACCACCGTGACCTCCGGCCGGGCCTCGGCGGGTGGCAGCACGTGCTGGTGGGGGCGGCCGTCACGGACCCGGAAGAGGGTGCGCAGCGGTTCGTGGCGGGCCGTCAGGTCGGCGAGGGCGGCCGTCCAGGCGGCGAGGTCGAAGCGGCCGCGCAGCCGGAGCACCAGCGGGAAGTTGTAGGCGGCGGAGGTGCCCTCCAACTGCTGGATCAGCCACAGGCGTTGCTGGGCGGCGGAGAGCGGGATCTCGGCGGGGCGGACCGTGGCCACCAGCTCCGGGCGGGCCGCCGGACGCTCCGCGCCGGTGGCCGCGTCGACCCGGGCGACCAGGTCGGCGACGGTCGGCGCCTCGAACAGGTCGCGGATGGCCAGGCCGGCGCCGAGCACCGCGCGGGCCCGGCCGATCAGGCGGGTGGCCAGCAGGGAGTGGCCGCCGAGGTCGAAGAAGTCGGCGTCGACGGTGACGCTGCCCTCGGGCAGGCCGAGCACCTCGGCGTAGAGCGCGCAAAAGGGCCCGTTCGCGGTCGTCGCGCGGGGCGCGGCCGGGGCCGGTGAGCCCGGCGAGGTCGGGAGCCGGGAGGGCGCGGGCGTCCAGCTTGCCGTTGACGGTCAGCGGCAGGGCGTCGAGCAGGACGGTCGCGGCGGGCACCATGTAGTCGGGCAGCACAGTGCGCAGGTGGGCGCGGAGCTCCTCGGGGGTGACCGGGCCGGACGGGACGGCGTAACCGACCAGGCGCCTGCCCTCGCCGACCACCACGGCGGCCCGGGCCACGGCCGGATGGGTGGTCAGGGCGGCGGCGACCTCGCCGAGTTCGATCCGGTAGCCGCGGATCTTGACCTGGTCGTCGGTGCGGCCGAGGAAGTCCAGCAGGCCGTCGGGGCGGCGGCGCACCAGGTCGCCGGTGCGGTACATCCGCTCCCCCGGCTCGCCGAAGGGGTCGGCGACGAAGCGGGCGGCGGTCAGCCCGGGCCGGTCGTGGTAGCCGCGGGCCAGGCCGGTGCCGGCGATGTACAGCTCACCGGGGGCCCCGGGGGCGACCGGGCGCAGCATGGCGTCCAGCACGTGGGCCCGGGTGTTGCGGATGGGGCGGCCGACGGTGGGGGTGGGGCTGTCGGCGGTGGAGCCGCCGAGGGTGTTGATGGTGTACTCGGTGGGGCCGTAGAGGTTGTAGCCGTAGGTGCCCTCGGTCTCGCGCAGGCGGTGCCAGACCGCGTCCGGGACGGCCTCGCCGCCGAGCAGCACCAGGGCGGGCCGGTGCCCCTCCAACAGGCCGTGTTCGATCAGGAGTTGGGCATAGGTGGGGGTGACGTTCACCACGTCCACCGCGTTCCGGTCGCAGTACGCGACGAGCTGCTCGGCGTCGCGGCGCAGCTCCTCGTCGCAGACGTGCACCTCGTGGCCCTCGACCAGCCAGAGCAGCTCCTCCCAGGACATGTCGAAGGCGAAGGAGACGGTGTGGGCGATCCGCAGCCGGCGCCCGCCCGCCGAGGCGACGGCGGGGGCGAACACCTCGCGCTGGTGGTTGAGCTGCATGTTCGTCAGGCCCCGGTAGGGGGTGACCACGCCTGGGGCGGCCGGTGGAGCCGGAGTGTGGATGACGTAGGCGGGGTGCTCCAGACGGCCGGTGCGGCCGGGCTCGAAGCCGGGGACGTCGGCGAGCGGCCCGGCCGGGAGGGCGGCCAACTCGGCCTGGACGTCCGGGTGGTCGAGCAGAACCGGCTCGGCGGTTCCGGCCAGGGCCGGGGCGACCTCGGTGGTGGTGAGCAGGCAGAGCGGGCGGGTGTCCTCGAGCATCAGCCGCAGGCGGTCGGCCGGGTGGTCGAGGTCCAGCGGCTGGTAGGCGGCGCCGGTGCGCAGCACCGCGAAGAGGGCGACCACGGTCCGCACGGAGCGCGGCAGGGCGAGGGCCACCACGCGCTCGGGGCCGGCGCCGTGGGAGAGCAGCAGGCGGGCGAGGCGGTTGACCTCGGCGTCCAACTCGGCGTAGCTGAGCCGCTGTCCGCCGCTGACCAGGGCGGTCGCGCCGGGGGTGCGGGCGGCCTGCTCGGCCAGCAGTTCGGCCACCGTGCGGTCCGGCAGGGGCTCGCGGGTACCGGCTGTGTCGGGGGCCTCGCCGGGCAGCAGCAGGTCCAGGCGCCCGACGGGCGCGGCGGCCTCCAGGCCCTCGGCGAGGCGGTCCAGCACGGTGGTGTAGCGGTCCAGGACGGTGCGCGCGGCCTCGGCCGGGAAGAGGTCGGGGCGGGCGGCCAGGGTGACCCGCAGACGGGCCTCGGGGGTGACGATCAGGGTGAGCGGGAAGTGCGTGCCGTCCACGTTGCCCACCGCGGTGATGCCGTGCTGGGCCCGCAGGGCGGCGGCGCGCTCCTCACCGTCGGCGGAGCGCAGCACGAAGAGGGTGTCGAACAGCCGTCGGTGGCCGGTCCGTTGCTGGATCGCGCCGAGGCCGAGGTACTCGTGCGGCATCAGCTCGGCGCGCTCGGCCTGGAGGCGCCGGAGCAGCTCCGGCACCGGCTCGGCGGGGCGGAACGCGATCCGGGTGGGCACGGTGTTCAGGAACATCCCGATGATCCCGGCCACCCCGGGCACCTCTGCGGGCCGACCGGCCACGGCGGTGCCGAAGACCACGTCGGAGCGGCCGAGCAGGGCGGAGAGGGTCAGGCCCCAGGCGGCGCTGAGCAGGGAGTTGAGGGTGAGGCCGTGGGCGCGGGCGGCGGCGTGCAGGCGCTCGCTCGCGCCGGCGTCCAGCAGGGCGTGGTGGTCCTCGGGGATGACCGGGCCGCCGTCGCGGCCGGCGGGGGCGGTGAGGGTGCGCTCCGTCAGGCCGGAGAGGGCTCCGGCCCAGGCGTCGAGGGCCGCCTCGGAGTCCTGATCGGCCAGCCAGCGGAGGTGCTCGCGGTAGGAGCCGGGCCGCGGAAGGCCGGCGGTGTCGCCGGAGCGGGCGTAGAGGGTGAAGAGCTCCTCCAGGAAGAGCCAGGCGGACCAGCCGTCCCAGAGGATCAGGTGGTGGGTCACGACCAGGGTGTCCCGGCCGCCGCCGCGCCGGAGCAGCAGCAGGCGGCAGAGCGGAGGGGCCGTCAGGTCGAAGCGCCGGCGCCGGTCCTCGGCCAGCAACTCGGCCGCGCGGGAGTCCTGTTCGGCCTCCGGGAGGTGGGCGAGGTCGGCGACGGCGAGCGGGATCTCGGCCTGCTCGACCAGGTACTGGACCGGGTCGGGGACGCCGTCGGCGGTGAAGCCGGCCCGCAGGCCGGGGTTGCGCTCCAGCAGGGCGCGGCAGGCGGCGCGCAGCCGGTCGGTGTCCAGGCGGTGGTCCAGCTCCAGGGTCTCCTGCGAGAGGTAGACGTCGAGCGCGTCCCCGCTGTCGTAGCCGGCGTGGAAGTACATGCCCTCCTGGAGCGGTGAGAGCGGCCAGACCTCGCCGACGGTCCGCCCGGCGACGGCTTCGACCCTGGCACGCTCCTCCCCCGTCAGGTCGAGCAGCGGAGCCGGGGCCGGGGCCCCGGCGGCCGCCGTGAGCTTGGCCAGCAGGGCCTGCAGCGCCGGGTCGGCACTGCCCTGCTGCGCGAGCAGGGCCTGGAGGGCGGCGGCCTCGGCGGCGCCCAGGGTGAGGTCGGTCGGTTCGGTCACGGCGGTGGCGGGCTCCGGCTCGGGGGTCGGCTTCGACTCGTCGGGGGCGGGCAGGAGAGCGGCCAGGGCGGCCGGGGTGCGGGCGGTGAAGACCTCGCGCGGGCCGACCGGCAGGCCGAGCGCGCGGGCCCGGGTGGCCACGGTGATGGAGGAGAGGCTGTCGCCGCCCAGCACGAAGAAGTCGTCCTCCGGCCCCACCTCGGGCAGCCGCAGCACCTCCGCGTAGACGGCGCACAGCTCGCGCTCCAGGGAGGTGCGGGGCTCCCTGGAGGCGGTGGTCCGCCCGGTGGCGGACCCGGTGGCGGGCCCGGGGTCGGGCAGGGCGCGCTGGTCGAGCTTCCCACTGGGCGTCAGGGGCAGCTCCGCCAGCGGGACGACCGCCTGCGGGACCAGGGCGGCCGGCAGCACCTCCACCAGCGCGGCGCGCAGCGCCGCCCCGTCGAGCACCGTGCCGGGCAGCACGGCTCCGGAGGGCACCGCGTAGCCGAGCAGCGCACCGTCCCGGGCGATCACGGCGGCCCGCGCCACCCCGGGCAGGGCGGCCAACGCGGCCTCGACCTCCCCCAGCTCGATCCGCTGGCCCCGGATCTTGACCTGACGGTCCGTCCGGCCCAGGTACTCCAGCTCCCCGTCCGGCCGGCGGCGCACCAGGTCCCCGGTGCGGTACATCCGGCTGCCCGGCTCGCCGAACGGGTCGGCCACGAAGCGCTCGGCCGTCAGGCCGTACCGGCCGAGGTAGCCACGGGCCAGCTGGACCCCGGCCAGGTAGAGCTCGCCGGGGACGTCCTCGGGGACGGGGCGCAGGAAGCCGTCCAGCACGTGCAGCCTGGTGTTCCAGACCGGGCGGCCGATCGGCACCGGGCCGGCCGCAGTCCCGGTCCCGACGTGGGGGACGTCGACACGGGGGACGTCGAAGTGGGTGACGTCCACGGCCGCCTCCGTCGGGCCGTAGAGGTTGTGCAGGGGCACCCCGCCGGAGACCTCGGCCCAACCGCGGGCGGTCTCGCCGCCGAGCGCCTCGCCGCTGGCGAAGGCCCGGCGCAGGCTGGCCGCCCAGCCGGTCCCGCCCGTCGCTCGGGTGGCCTGGACGAAGGCGGTCAGCATCGAGGGGACGAAGTGCAGGGTGGTGACCCGCTCGGCCCGGATCAGCTCCGCGAGGTAGGCCGGGTCCTTGTGGCCCTCGGGCTCGGCGAGCACCACCGCGGCGCCCTCGCACAGGGCCCAGAAGAACTCCCAGACGGAGACGTCGAAGCCCGACGGCGTCTTCTGGAGCACCCGGTCGGTGGGGTCGAGCCGGTAGCGGCCCTGCATCCAGGCCAGCCGGTTGACGATCGCGCGGTGGGTGACGGACACGCCCTTGGGGCGCCCGGTGGAGCCGGAGGTGTAGATCAGGTAGGCAGGGTGGTCCGGCCCGGCTTCAACCGGGGTGGCCTCGGCCGGGGCGGGTTCGGGTTCCTGGTCGAGGTCCTCGATCAGCAGCCGTTCGACGCCCGGCAGGTCGGGGAGCTCGACCCCGGCCGTGGTGACCACCGTACGGGCGCCGGAGTCGGCCAGCATCGTGGCGAGCCGCTCGCGCGGGTGGTCCGGGTCCAGCGGGAGGTAGGCGGCGCCGGAGCGGAGCACGCCGAGCAGGGCGGTCATCAGCTCGGCCGAGCGCGGCAGGGCTATCGCGACGTGGCGCTCCGGACCGGCG
The DNA here is from genome assembly GCF_039535905.1 of Kitasatospora albolonga. Taxonomy (GTDB): domain Bacteria; phylum Actinomycetota; class Actinomycetes; order Streptomycetales; family Streptomycetaceae; genus Kitasatospora; species Kitasatospora albolonga. The sequence goes on from NZ_BAAAYB010000074.1 coordinate 14,638, forward strand.
CCCCGAGCTCGCAGACGCGTGGCCAACCGCTCGGCCCGGCGCTCGAGTTCGGCGTACGAGAGGGTGGCGTCGGCGGAGACCACGGCAGGTGCGTCCGGGGTCCGGGCGGTCTGCTCGGCGATCAGCCGGGGCAGGGTGGTGGCGGGCACCGGGTGGGCGGTCGCGTTGAGCGCGGCGAGCTGGAAGCGCTCGCGGTCGGAGAGCAGGTCGACGGCGGCCAACGGCAGTTCGGGGGTGGTGACGACCGTGGTCAGCAGGGCCGTCAGCCGGGCGGCCAGCGCGGCCGTCCCGGCAGCGGTGATCCTGCTGCCGTCGTGCTTGAGCCGCAGTTCGAGCTCCTCGCCGGGGAGCACCACCAGGGCCAGCGGGTAGTGCACCGCGTCGCGGACCTCGACCCCGGTGATCCGCAGGCCGTCCCCGGCGGCCGGCCCGGCGTTCAGGGCCGCCGTCGGGTGGTTCTCGAAGACCACCAGGGTGTCGAACAACTCGCCGCCCCCGCCGATCCGTTGCAGCTCGGCGAGGCCCAGGTGCTGGTGGTCCAGCAGGGCGCTCTGCTCCTCCTGGAGACGGGCCAGCAGGGCGGACAGCGACTCCTCGGGGCGCAGTCGCACGCGGACCGGGACGGTGTTGCTGAACAGCCCGACCAGCTCGGCGCTGCCGGCCACCTCGGTGGTGCGGCCGGAGACGGTGGTGCCGAACAGCACCTCCTCACGGTTGGTCAGCGCACCCAGCAGGACGGCCCAGGCCCCGTGCAGCACGGTGCTCGGGGTGAGGCCGTGCGACCGCGCGAACTCGGCTATCCCGGCCGTGAGTTCGGCGGGAAGCCGGACCTCCACCGTCCCTGGTGCGGCGGGATCCACTGCATCACCCAGCAGCTTCAGCGGTTCGAGCGGTCCGGCGAGGGCGGTACTCCAGGCCGTGCGGGCGGCCTCGCGGTCCCGGGTGACCAGCCAGCCGAGGTAGCCGTCCGGGGACGGCGCGGGCGGCAGCGGGGCACCCCCGTGGGCGGCGAGCAGGTCGCGCAGGACCAGGGCCACGGACCAGCCGTCGGCCACGATGTGGTGCAGCGTCAGCAGCAGCCTGGTCCGGCCCGGCGTCCGCAGCAGGGTGGCCCGCAGCAGCGGCGGAACCGCGAGGTCGAACCCGGCGGCCCGGTCCTCGGCGAGCGCCGCCTCCAAGGGGCCGTCGTCCGGTCCGTCGGCCGGCCCGCTCGACTCGACCACGCGCCACGGCAGTTCGCCGAGCGGCGCGATCCGCTGCACCACCCGGCCGTCCAGGAGCTGACGGAAGCCGGCCCGCAGCAGCGGGTGGCGTTCCAGCACGGTGCGCAGCGCCCCGCGCAGCCGCTCGCCGTCCACCGCCCCGGCCAGCTCCAGCACCTCCTGGACGAGGTACCCGTCCTGCGCGGCGCCGTCCCAGTGCGGCGTGGAAGAAGAACCCCTCCTGGAGCGGGGAGACCGGCAGCGCCTCCGGGTCGAGCACCACCGCCGGGGCCGCGGAGCCGGTCCCGACGAGGGTGGCCGCGGCGGCCAGCGCGGCGACGGTGCGCAGCCGGAACACCTGCCGGGGCGTGAGCCCGATGCCCTGCTCGCGGGCGGAGTTGACCAGCTGGATGGCCACGATGCTGTCGCCGCCCAGCTCGAAGAAGCTCTCGTGCACCCCGACCCGGGGCAGCGCCAGCACCTCGCCGAACAGCCGCGCGAGCGTGGCCTCCAGCGGGCTGCCCGGCGCCGAACCGGCGTCGCCGCCTCCCGCGGTCCAGTCCGGATCGGGCAGCGCCCGGTGGTCGAGCTTGCCGTTGGGGGTCAGCGGGAGCGGCCGGTCCAGCACCACCACGGCGCTCGGCACCAGGTGCTCGGGCAGCTCCCCCGCCACCGCGGCGCGGGCCGCCGCCACCGCGTCCCGGCCGCCCACCAGGTAGGCCACCAGCCGCTTGGTGCCCCGGTGGTCCTCCCGGACCAGCACGGCGGCCTGGGCGATGCCGGGGCGGGCCATGAAGGCGCTCTCCACCTCGCCGGGCTCGATCCGGTGGCCGCGGATCTTCACCTGGCCGTCGGCCCGTCCCAGGAACTCCAGGTTCCCGTCGGCCCGCCAGCGGACCCGGTCCCCCGTCCGGTACATCCGGCCGCCCGGCTCGCCGAAGGGGTCGGCGACGAAGCGTTCGGCCGTCAGCCCGTACCGGCCGAGGTAGCCCCGGGCCAGGCCGCGCCCGGAGACGTAGAGCTCGCCCTCGACGCCGACCGCGACGGGGCGCAGCGACGGGTCGAGCACGTGGCAGCGGGTGTTCGGGTCCGGGCGGCCGATCGGGACGGGCCCGCTCCAGCCGGAGGTGGCCGGCCAGAGCGTGGAGTTGACGCTCGCCTCGGTCAGTCCGTACGCAACCACCACGCGCAGCCGGCCGGCCCAGCGGGCCACCAGCTCCTGGGGTACCGCCTCGGTGCCGACCACCAGTACCGCGCCCTCGGGCAGGGTGCACTCCGGCGGCAGGGCGGCCACCAGGGAGGGCGGCAGGATCATGTGGGTGGCCCGGTGCTCGGTCAGGTACTCCGTCAACGCGGGCCCGGCGACCCGGCGTTCGGCGGGCACCAGGACCACCTGTCCGCCGACGCAGAGCGACATCACCAGGTCCCAGACCGTCACGTCGAAGCCGACCGAGGCGAACTGGGCGACCCGGCTGTGCTCGGTGACGCCGATCCGCTCGGTGGCGGTGGCGATCAGACTGCCGATGCCGTCGTGCGGGACCAGGACGCCCTTGGGACGGCCGGTGGAGCCGGAGGTGTAGATCACGTAGGCGGCCTCGTCCAGGGCGATGTCCACGCCCGGGGAGGTGGACGGCGCCGAGGCCAGCGCCTCCTGAACCTCGGGGGCGTCGAGGGCCAGGGCCTCGACGCCGGCGGGGAGTTCCGGCGCGAGCGCGGTGGTGGTGAGGACGGTGCGGGCCCCGGCGTCGGCCAGCATGTACGCGATCCGCTCGCGCGGGTGGTCGGCGTCCAGCGGGAGGTAGGCCGCGCCGGCCTTGAGCACCCCGAGCAGCGCCACCACCAGCTCGGCGGAGCGGGGCAGGGCGAGGCCGACCGGCTCCTCCCGGCGCACGCCGCGGGCGAGCAGCAGATGGGCCACGCGGTTGGCGGCGGCGTCGAGTTCGGCGTAGCTCAGCCGCTGGTCCTCGCAGACCAGGGCGGTCGCGTCCGGGCGGCGGGCGGCCTGGCGCTCGAAGGCCGCGGGCCAGCTGAGCTCCGGGCTGTCCACCGGGTCGGCGCCGAACTCCTCCAGCAGTTCGGTGAGTTCGGCGGCGGCGAGCAGCTCGATCCGGGCCACCGGCAGGTCCGGGTCGCCGGTGAGGGCGTCCAGGACGCGCAGCAGGCGTCGCTGGTGGCCGGCCAGCTCGGCCTGCGCGGTCGCGTCGGCCGGGGTATCCAGGGCGAGGTCGAGGCGGATGCCGTCGCCCGCCAGGGTCTCCCGAAGGTGATCGCGAGGTCGGCGGCCGGGCCGAGCCAGAGCGGGCGGAACTCCGGGGCGAGGCCGGTGAAGCCGAGGCCGGTGCCGACCGGGAGGACGTTGACGGTGGGGCCGGTGAGCGCGGCGACGCCCTCGGCGAGGCCGAGCTCACGGGCCAGCTCCTCGGCGCGCAGGCGGCTGTGGGGCAGCAACTCGGCGATGCCGTCCGCCACTTCGGCGACCAGCTCGGCGAGGGTGGTGGCGGGGCGGACGGTGAGCCGCAGCGGCAGGATGTTGGAGAGCATCCCGGGCACCTCGGCCCGCCCGCCGTCCGGCCGGGCGGCGACGGGCAGGCCGACCAGCAGATCGCTCTCCCCCGTGCTGCGGTGCAGATAGGCCGCGACGGCGGCCACCAGCAGGCGGGAGGTCCGCACGCCCATGGCCCGCGCGGCCGCCCGCAGGCGCGCCACCCGCTCGGCGCCGAGCTCCACGTGCCGGGTCACCCGCGTGGCAGTGGAGGCGGAGGCCGAGCCGGCGCTCCGGCACTCCGCCGAACCGGCGCCACCGCCCTGACCGGGCGTCACCCGGCCGGTGCCACCCTGCTCCCCCGGCCCGCCGGCGCCACCCTGGCCGCCCTGCCGCACTCCGGTGCCGCCCTGACTGCCCCGGTCCGCCGTGAGGTCCGTCCCGTCCGGACGGGCCCCCGGCCCACCGGTGCCTGCGGTCGAGCCCCCCGGCTCGCCGTCGGCCGGTGCGGCCGGTGAGGACGGGCGGGCCGTGGCGAGGCGGGCCGGCTCCGGGCGGGCCGCCAGCTTGGCGCGCCAGTAGGCGCGGTCGGCCTCGTGGGCGGGCGAGGCCAGGTAGGCCCGCTCGGCGTCGGTGAGTCGGGCCAGCCGCCAGTCCGGGTCGGACGCCGGGGCCGACGGGTCGTCGTAGAGCGCGGCGGCCCGGCGGGTGATCAGGGCGACGCCGGTGCCGTCCACCGCGATGTGGTGGTAGACCTGGTACCAGCGCACCACGCCGTCGGCCAGCCGGAGCAGCGCGTGCCGGTGCAGCGGCCCGGCCTCCAGGTCGATCGGCCGCACCCGGTCGGCCGCCATCCACGCCTCCGCCGCCCCGTACGGGTCGCCCTCGCCCCGCAGGTCGACCACCTCCGGCGCGGTCATCTCCCTCGCCGTGTCCGGGAGTTGGACCGGGCCGGGGGCGAACCGCACCCGCAGGCACTCGGCCTCCTCCACCGCCCGGCGGGCTGCCGCGGCGAGCCGCGGCAGGTCCACGGCCCCGTGCAGGTCCAGGAAGTAGGCGGCGTGGAAGGCGGTGCCCTCCGGTTCGTACTGCTGGGCGAGCCAGATCCCGTGCTGGCCGCCGGTCATCGGCAGGCCGGCGGGTGCCGTCGGGTCGGACTCGGCAGCAGACATGGTGGTACGCCTCTCTGGATGGGCCGGTGACGGTGCGTCCGGGGGCGGCGGCGCCCGGGCGGCTGCTACTGCTTGGGGCTGAGCAGCGGCTCGATCTGGTCGATCGCGTAGGGGATCGAGAGCACGGTGTTGAAGGAGAAGGCCGCGCCCACGTCCGGGTCGGTGTAGGGGACGAAGAGGTCGCGCTTCTCCTGCTGCACCTTGAGCTTGCGGTAGAGCGGCTCGCCCTTGATCCGCTCGTTGGCCGCGGCGCTGGAGGTGACCCAGACCAGGCGGTCGGCGTCGAGCACGTCGAGCTTCTCGGCGCTCAGCTCGGCGACGTTCCAGCCCGGCTTGGCCAGCGCGTCGATCTCCGGCTTGAGCTTGAAGCCGAGCTCGTTGAAGAAGATCGCCTTCGGATCGGTCCGGGTGAAGGCCGAGTACTTCCCCGCCTCGAAGCTGTCGGCGACGGCCAGCGTCTGCTGCGCCCACTCGGGGTGCCGCGCCTTGACGGCCTTGAAGCGCTCGCCGATCGCGGTGATCTTCTGCTCGGCCTCGGCCTCCTTGCCGAGCGCCTTGCCGATCTGGCGGGTCATCACCTGCCAGGGCGCGGCGTAGTCCTGGTGCTCCTTGGGCTGGGCGACCACCGGGGCGATCTTCCGCAGGGTGTCGTACTGCTCCTGCTTCATGCCCGAGTACTGGGCGATGATCAGGTCGGGCTTCAGCCCGGCGATCTTCTCCATGGCGTACTCGTCGCGCTCGCCGACCACCTGCGGAGCCGTGCCGCCCCACAGGTCCTTGGCCCACGGCCACTTGCCGTACGGGCTCTCCTTGAACCAGTCCACCGCGCCGACCGGCTTGACCCCGAGCGCGAGCACCGCGTCCTGGTCGGAGAGGCCGAGGGTGACCACCCGCTTGGGGGCGGACTTGATCTCGGTGCTCCCGTACTTGTGCTGGACGGTGACGGGGAACCCCGTGCCCGCGCCTGCGGTCGTGCTGGGGGCCGTGTCGGCGGCGGGCGTGGTGCCGCTCCCGCAGCCGGCCAGGGTGAGGGCGGCGAGAGCGGCGGCGGCCGCGTGCGGGAGGCGTCTTGCGGAACGGTGCACGGTCTTCCCTTCGAGGCGGAAACAGAGCCAAACTTAGGTAAGCCTAAGTTAATGTGCAAGTGCCCACCTGCGATCTCCCCGAACTGACCCGTCGACAACTGGCCATTTCCTGGCTGGAGTTCGCCTTCGTTGCATAACTTAGGTAAGCCTTGCTTTACTGATCGCATCCGACCGTCCCTTCCGAGGAGGAACCTCCATGCGGGTCGTCATGTTCGGCTACCAGACCTGGGGCCACCGCACCCTCCGAGCGCTCCTGGAGTCCGAGCACGACGTCGTCCTGGTGGTCACCCACCCCGCCAGCGAGCACGCCTACGAGAAGATCTGGAGCGACTCGGTCGCCGAGCTCGCCGAGGCCCACGGCGTCCCGGTGGTGATCCGCAACCGGCCCGACGACGAGGAGCTCTACGCCCGCCTGAAGGAGGCCGACCCGGACGTCATCGTGGCCACCAACTGGCGCACGCTGATCCCGCCGCGGATCTTCCAGCTCCCGCGCCACGGGACGCTCAACGTGCACGACTCGCTGCTGCCCGAGTACGCGGGCTTCTCCCCGCTGATCTGGGCCCTGCTGAACGGCGAGCCCGAGGTCGGCGTGACGGCCCACCTGATGGACGAGCACCTGGACGCCGGGGACATCGTGCTCCAGCGGGCCGTGCCGGTCGGCCCGCGGGACACCACCACCGACCTGTTCCACCGCACCCTGGAGCTCTTCGGGCCGATCACCGTCGACGGACTGGCCGAAATCGCCTCCGGCCGCACCGACTTCACCCCGCAGGACCGCTCCCGGGCGACCTTCTTCCACAAGCGCGCCGAGGAGGACATCCGGATCGACTGGCGCTGGAGCGCCGAGGAGCTCGACCGCCTGGTCCGGGCCCAGTCGGCGCCCTACCCCGCCGCCTTCACCCACCACCGGGGCCGCCGCCTGGAGATCCTCGCGGCCCGGGTCTCCGAGCAGCGGTACGGGGGCACCCCCGGCCGGATCTTCTACCGCGAGGGCGGCGCCGTGGTCGTCGTCGCCGGCCCCGACGCCCGCACCGGGCGCGCCCACGGCCTGGCCGTCACCGAGGTCCGCACCGAGGACGGCCGGGAGCTTCCCGCCGCCGAGTACTTCACCTCCATGGGCGGTTACCTCACCGACCGACCCTGACCGGAAGGCCGCCCTTCCACTTGTGCGGGGCGGGCCTGGCGGTGGTGCGCGGACGCGGCGGGGTGTGGTGGAGTGTCGGGCATCAGCTTCCACGGGGGAAGGATCATTCCGCATGCCTGAAAACGTCTCGCGGCGCACCCTGCTCGGCCTCGGCGCGGCCGCCGGGGCCGGAGCCCTGCTCGGCCCGCTGGCCGGTTCCGCCTCGGCCGCCGACGACGGGTGGCACGCCGCCCCGGCCGGGGAGGGCACCCCGGCCGTCGCCGGCGCGGGCCGGTGGCCGGCCGGCTTCGCGCTGCCCAACGGCTTCCGGCCCGAGGGCATCGCCATCGACGCACGGGGCCGGGCCTATTTCGGATCGCTCGCCAACGGCCGGGTGCTGCGCTACGAACTCGCCACCGGCAAGGGTGAGTTGCTCTACCCGGGCCCGGCCGCCGGGACGCCCTCGCTCGGCATGAAGGCCGACGACCGCGGCCGCCTGTTCACCGCCGGCGCCTGGGGCGGCGATGCCCGGGTGCTCGACACCCGGACCGGCGCGGTGCTGGCCTCCTACCAGCTCGGCACCGACCCGGCGAACACCTTCGTCAACGACGTGGTGCTCACCCGGGACACCGTCTGGATCACCGAGTCGCTCCAGCCGGTCCTCTACGGCCTGCCGCTCGGCCCGGGCGGACGGCTGCCCCACCAGGACCAGGTGATCCGCCGCCGGCTCACCGGCGACGTCGACCACGTCCCGGACGAGATCAACTCCAACGGCGTCGAGACCACCCCGGACGGCTGCGCACTGCTGGTGGTCAACATGACCACCGGCGTCCTCCAGCGGATCGACCCGGCCACCGGCGCCACCACCAAGGTGGACCTCGGCGGCGCGTCCCTGCCCTACGGCGACGGGTTGCTGCGGAGCGGCCGCGACCTCTTCGTGGTGCGCAACCAGGCCAACGAGGTCACCGTCGTCCGCCTCGACGCCTCCGGCCGCCGGGGCACCGTCACCCGCCGGATCACCGACCCGCGCCTGCGGGTCCCCGCCACGGTGGCGGCCTTCGGCGGCCGGCTCTACCTGCCGAACGCCCGCTTCGACACCGAGCCCACCCCGGACACCGACTACGACGTGGTCGCCGTCCCGATGCACTGACACGCACGGCCGAAGTGCCGCCGGGATCCGGTCCGTTGACGGACCCCGGCGGCACAATGGCGCGCATGGAGAACCGGATCGAGATCCGCATCGAGGCGCACGACCTGCCCGGCCGCGACTGCCCGCCCGGGCCGGGCTTCCCCGGCTACCGGGAGGTCGTGGTGGGCCTGCAGCGCAAGGGCCGGGCCGACGAGTTGCTCGACCCGGTGCCGGGGGACGCCGCCTCCGCCCGGTGGACGGCGGAGTGCGCCGTGAAGGGCGCGGGCGACCTCACCGGCCCGTACGTGCAGGGCCGCCCCGGTGCCCGCTTCCTCTACCTGACCTGGACGGGCGTGGCCCCCGACGGCGGCCGGGAGCTGTTCCGCCGGGCCAAGCTGATGCTGGACGGCGTGCCGCCCGAGGTGCTCGGGGCCGCCCTGGCCACCGGTCGGCTGACCGGCCGCCTCGGCCTCACCGACGGCCGCGGCCACCCGCTCTGCGCGGCGGTCCGCCCGCCCGTCGTCGACTGGACGGGCGAGCGGACCGACTGAGCTGCCGCGCCGCTCAGTTGGTGAGGATGCCCGGGTCCGAGGTGCCCGGGGCACCGGTCTCCACCACGCCCGCGAAGCGGCGGACGAAGTCGGCCGTGGTGCCGGCCGTGACCGTGACGTCGTACCAGCGGTTCCCGGCGGTCAGGTCCAGCGAGAGGGTGACCGTGGCACCGGTGGCCACCGTGACCGTGCGGGTGGTGTTGCCGTAGGCGTTGACCACCGTCAGGACGGCGGAGGCGCCGGCGTTGGTGCAGGTCAGGTCGAGCTTCCCGGTGGCCGCGTTGTGACGGGCCGTCACCTCGGGGCCGGCGGTCTTGCCCGGGTTGCGGAAGCGGCGCAGGAAGCCGTTCGGCCCGTGCACGGTGAGGTCGGTGACGCCCTTGGAGTAGGTGGTGTTCCAGGTGTCGGCGATCGACTTGCCGGCCTCGGCGGTGTAGGTCCACGGGGCGTCGGTCCGGTTGGCCGAGGTCACGTAGAACTGCGCGCCGGCCGACGGGCCGCCGCTGAAGGTCAGCTTGAACTTGCCGCCCGCCACGTCGGCCGAACCGTCCACGTACGGGGCGTACTTGAGCGGGCGGGTGGGCTTGGAGCCGGGCTCCTGGCGCGGCATGGTGCCGACCGTCGGCGCGACCGCGAGGAAGTCGCTGTGCCGGTTCTTGTCCGGCGGGTAGTAGCCGGCCGTCGAGGGCAGCGCCGCGGCGGTGCCGGTGCGGGCGAAGTCGAACGCCGAGGTGAGGTCACCGCAGATCGCGCGGCGCCAGGGCGAGATGTTCGGCTCGGTCACCCCGAAGCGCTTCTCGATGAAGCGGATCACCGAGGTGTGGTCGAAGGTCTCCGAGCAGCTGTAGCCGCCGGTGCTCCAGGGCGAGACCACGATCATCGGCACCCGGGGGCCGAGGCCGTAGGGGCCGGCCACGTAACCGGTCTTGCCCGGGAAGTAGTCCAGCGTGGTGGACACCGTGGACAGGCCCTGCGAGGCGCCGGACGGCGCGTACGGCGGCACCACGTGGTCGAAGAAGCCGTCGTTCTCGTCGTAGGTGATGAACAGCGCGGTGCGGGCCCACACGTCCGGGTTGGAGGTGAGCGCGTCCAGCACCTGGGAGACGTACCAGGCACCGTAGTTGGCGGGCCAGTTGGCGTGCTCGGAGAAGGCCTCGGGGGCGGCGATCCATGACACCTTGGGCAGGGTGCCGGCCTGGACGTCGGCGCGCAGCTTGTCGAAGTAGCCCTCGCCGGCCTTGGCGTTGGTGCCGGTGCGGGCCTTCTCGTAGAGCGGGCTGCCGGGCTGGGCGCTGCGGTAGCTGTTGAAGTAGAGCAGCGAGTTGTCGCCGTAGTTGCCGCGGAAGGCGTCGCTGATCCAGCACCCAGGAGCCGGCCGCGTTCAGCCCGTCGCCGATGTCCTGGTAGACCTTCCAGGAGACCCCGGCCGCCTCCAGGCGCTCGGGTAGGTGGTCCAGCGTAGCCCGCCTCGGCGTTGTTGATGACCGGGCCGCCGCCGGCTGCCGTCGTTGCCGGTGTAACCGCTCCAGAGGTAGTAGCGGTTGGGTCGGTGGAGCCGATCAGCGAGCAGTGGTAGGCGTCGCAGATGGTGAAGGCGTCCGCCAGCGCGTAGTGGAACGGGATGTCCTGCCGGGTCAGGTAGGCCATCGTGGCGGCGGTCTTGGCCGGGATCCAGTTGTCGTACTTGCCCTTGTTGAAGGCCGACTGGCCACCGGCCCAGTCGTGGTTGAGGCCTGGAGGTACTCCATGCCGAGCTTGGCGGAGTTGGGCCGGAACGGCAGGGTGACCTTGCCGCCGCTGGACTGGTTCCAGACCGACTTCCCGCTGGGCAGGGTGACCGGGCGCGGGTCACCGAAGCCGCGGACGCCCTTCATGGCGCCGAAGTAGTGGTCGAAGGAACGGTTCTCCTGCATCAGGACGACGATGTGCTCGACGTCCTGGATGGTGCCGGTGCTGCCCTGCGCCGGGATCGCGGCGGCCCGGGCGATGGAGTCCGAGAGCATGGTCAACGCGGCGGTGCCACCGGCGAGTTGGAGGAACCGGCGGCGATCGATGTTGGTCATGGGTGGCTGTGACCTCGGGAGGGTGAGGGGGCGGAGGACTGGCGGCCACCAGGAAAACGTTCCTCGGGTACCGCCCGGCGGACCTCTGATGGCTGCCCGCGGTACACCTGGCAAACGCATGCCAACGCGCCGAGTTGTCCTGCCCGACAGAGCCGGTTGTCTGGCCATTTTTCCCCATCTGTCCGCAAGCTTGTCCGCCCCCTTCCGCTCCCCCTGCACCTCTCCTGTACCAGCGCTTGCCCGCCGGATCGAGAGGGTGGAGCCACTCGCAACCGAGCAGAGGCAGGAGCAACGATGAAGCGTCAGCGCACGACCGGTGGGCGCCCCGCCCGCGTCAAGATCGCCGTCGCCGCCGCCGTCGCGGTCGCCGCGGCCGGCACCGTCACCGCCGGGTCGCCCAGGCCGGCGACGACAGGCGCGGCAGGGTCACCGAGCGCGAGATAGCCGCCCTCTTCGACCAGTGGAACGCCGCCCTGCAGACCGGGGACCCGGCCAAGGTGGCCGACCGCTACGCCAAGGACGCGGTGCTGCTGCCCACCGCCTCCCCGCAGATCCGCACCCACCGCGCGGAGTCACCGACTACTTCGAGCACTTCCTGCAGAAGAAGCCGCGCGGCGAGAAGATCCGCTCGGTGATCAACGTCCTGGACAAGGACTCGGCGCTCGACGCCGGCGTCTACCGCTTCCACTCACCGACCCGAAGACGGCGTGACCAAGCCCGTCGAGGCGCGTTACTCCTACGAGTACGAGAAGCGCGGCGGCAAGTGGCTCATCGTCAACCACCACTCCTCGGTCCTCCCGGCCGAGGGCTGACGGCCGCCTGACGCACGGGGATTCCACCGGAGTGTCGCGGAGTGCTGAACCGTTTCGGCTCCGCTCCCGCTCCCTAGGCTCCTGTCCGCCGGGGTGCTTCCTCCCCCGGCGCCGAGCACTCGTCCCCCGAGGAGTCCCCGTGCGTCTTCGTCGTGCCCTCCGCTCAACCACCGCCCTGCTCATGGCCTTCGGAGGCATCGGCCTGATGACCGCCACACCGGCCGTCGCCGACCCCTACGGCCTCTACGGGACGGCGGCGCCGCGCGGTCAGCAGGCGCCGTTGTCCGCCCACACGCCCCACTGGCCGCTGAGCGTCGGGTCCTCGTTCAGGGTCCACCACTTGTTGGTCCAGTAGTGGCCCTTCCAGGAGACCTTGGTGCCGGCGGTGGCGTAGGTGGTGGTCGCGCTCCAGCTCGGCGCGGCCGTGCAACTGCCGCCGGACGGGCTCGGACTGGGGCTGCCGCTGCTGCTCGGTGACGGGCTGGGGGTGCTGGTGGGCGGGGTCGCCCCGGCGAACTTCACGGTGAACTTGGTGAAGTCCCAGTCGTTCTGCACCACGCTCGAACAGGCACCGGACAGGCCCGGGTCCACCGTGCCCGGGCACTGGCGGTCGCGGTTGACGGACCAGTAGGTGTAGCGGGCCAGCCGGTGCGCGGTCGCGAAGTCCAGCACCGTCTGGAAGTCGGCCTGCCGGAAGTACTCGGCGGCGTCGGTGCGGCCGTTCATCAGCGACACGCCCTCGTGCGCGTACGCCGTCGCCTCGCTCCAGCCGAAGGTGGACTGCAGGATGCCGTTGAACTTCACCAGCGCGTCGGTCTGCGCCGCGGCGCCGTTGAAGCCGCCGTCGAACGGCATGATCGAGTAGTTGTCGGGAGTGAAGCCCTGCGACTTCGCCTCCAGCAGCATCTGGGTGCCGAACCAGCCCGTGCCGGCGTTGGTCCCGGCCGTGGTGATGGAGATGTAGATGCCCGGGTTGTTCTGCTGCAGGATCCGGGCCGCGCCGATCTCGTTGTGGATCGCGGCGGTGTTCTCGTACTCCGGCTCCTCCAGGTCGAAGTCGATGGCCTTGAGGCCGTACTTGGTCACCACCTTCTGGTAGGCGGCGGCGGTCGCCTCCGGGGTACCACAGGTCTGGCCGAGCTTGGTGCCGCCGTAGCCGCCGACCGAGACCGAGACGTCACCGCCCTTGTTCCGGATGGTCTGGATCACGGCGGGCATGGTGGTGTCCGTGTCGATCGAGGACGTGCCGCCCCAGGCGGGGCTGCAACTGCTGCCCTGGGCCAGGATGAAGGCCAGCTGGAACGCCTTCTGGCCGGTCGCGTCCATCACCGCGGCGGCGTTCGGCGGGCTGTTGTCCTCGGGCATCAGGTACGGCGCGGAGGCGTACCAGTTGGAGCCGATCCCGGCGGCGGCGTTCGCCGTGCCGGTCGTGGTGACCGCGGTGGCCGCGCCGGCCAGCAGTCCGAAGACCGACAGGGCGACGGCGAGGACGCGGCGGGGCCGGCGGGCGGGTGCGGGCGCGGGGGCATGTGGGGGTAGTACGCGTTCCATCGGAGACCTCTCCAGGAGGCGGCGAGGACATCGGCCCGGACGCGCGGATGTGGGGGCGCGCGGCCGGGTCAACGGTCGGGTACCAGGCCGAAGTTGACGTGACTGCCCACTGGTATAGACCTGTGCTGCGCCACCGTCAAGCCCTGACGGGCGATCGGGGCGCCGGCCGTGCCGACTCCTCAAAGCGCAGGTCAACGGCGGGTCAAGAGGGCCCCACGACCGCTGCGGCGACGCCCTTCCGGCCCCCGGGCACCCTTCGTCAACGTCCCGTCCGGGGCTCGGTCCTGAGCCCGATCCGGACCCTGAGGCCGCCGCCCGGGGCCTCCGCCAGGGTGGCGGTTCCGCCGTCGTCGGTGACCAGTTGGCGCACGATGGCCAGCCCCAGGCCGGAGCCGGTGCGGCCGGTGAGGCCCTGGCCGCGCCAGAAGCGGTCGAAGGCCCGGGAGCGTTCGGCCTCGGACATGCCCGGGCCCTGGTCGAGCACGTCCAGCAGCACCTGGTCGCCCGGGCGCGCGGTGAGGCGCACCGTGATGGTGGAGCCGTCCGGGGACACCTCCAGGGCGTTGGAGAGCACGTTGTCCAGCACCTGGTCGAGGTTGCCGGGCCCGGCCAGCACGCGCGGCAGGTCGTCCGCGTCCCCCGACAGCGCGATGGTCACCCCGCGCTCCTCCGCCGCCGGGCGCCAGACCGCCAGGCGCTCGGCCACCAACTCCCGCAGCACCAGAGGCTCCGGGGCGGAGACCTTGGCCTCCGCCCTGGCCAGCACCAGCAGGCCGCTGACCAGTCGGCTCATCCGGACCACCTCGGCGGTGGCCTGCTCCACGTCCTCCCGGACGAACTCGTCGTCCACGCCGTCGGCGATGTTGTCCAGCGACAGGCGCAGCGCGGTGAGCGGGGTGCGCAGCTGGTGGGAGGCGTCGGCGACGAAGATGCGCTGGGAGGCGACCAGGGTGTCCAGCCGCTCGGCGCCCTGGTTGAGGGTCAGGGCGAGCGTCCTGGTCTCCTGCGGTCCGGTGACCGGGGAGCGTGCGGTCAGGTCACCGGCACCGAACCGGCTGGCCATCTCGTTGAGTTGGCGCAGCGGGCGGGTGAGCAGGCGGGCCACGATGGCACCGAGCCCGGCGGCGACGGCCAGGACACCGACGGCGAGGACCGCGCGGAAGCCCCAGATCCGCCAGAGCCGGTCGGTGAGGTCGGCGGTGGCGTAGCGGATCCGCACCGCACCGGCGACCGCACCGCCGTCCGGCGCCCGGGCCGGGACGGTGACGACCAGTTCGGGGCCCCAGACCAGCCGCGAGCCCCAGTCCACCGTGGTGCGGCCCTCGCTGACGGCTCGTCGGAGCGCCTCGTCGGCCGGCTGCCCCGGGCGGGGCAGGGTGTCCACCGCTCCGCCGTCGGCGGCCACCACCTCCACCCGACCCGGGGTCTCCTCGGCGTAGGCGCCGGCGAGCCGGGAAAGCGCTTGCCTGGCCGGCTGGTCTCCCGCGCCGAGCAGCAGCGCCATGGTGGTGGCCTCGCGGCGCACCGACTCCTCGGTGTCACCGCGCAGCTGAGCCGTCAGGGTGAAGGCGACCGGGACGGTGAAGGCGGCCAGCGCGACCGCCACCAGCAGCACGTAACTGAGGATCAGCCGGCGGATCACGGCGCGCCGTCCGCCACCACCAGCCGGAAGCCCACGCCGCGGACCGCCTCGATCACCACCGCTCCGGCGAGCTTGCGGCGCAGTGCGGCCACGTGCACGTCCAGGGTCTTGGTCGGGCCGAACCAGTTGGCGTCCCAGACCGCCTCCATGATCTGCTCACGGCTCATCAACGCGCCGGGCTCCTCGGTGAGGAAGGCGAGCAGGTCGTACTCCTTGGGCGCGAGGGCGACCTCGGTGCCGTCCAGGTGCACCCGCGCCGCCCGGCGGTCCACGGTGAGCCGGCTGCCGTACCGGTCGGGGCCGCTCTCGGCGCCGTTGGCGGGGCGGGGCTGGACCCGGCGCATCACCGCCCTGATCCGGGCGATCACCTCGCGGACCCCGAAGGGCTTGGAGACGTAGTCGTCCGCGCCCAGCTCCAGCCCCACCACGCGGTCGGTCTCGTCGCTGCGGGCGCTGATGACGATGATCGGCACCGTGCCCCGGGCCCGCAGCTCCTTGCACACGTCCAGCCCGTCGGTGTCGGGCAGCCCGAGGTCGAGCAGCACCAGGTCGTAGGGCTCCGCGACGGTCAGCGCCGCCTGGCCGGTCGCGACCCACTCCACCTCGAACCCGTAGCGCAGCAGGCCCCGCCGAAGCGACTGGGCGACCGGCTCGTCATCCTCCACCAGCAGTACACGCACGTGGATCACCCTAACCGGGCAGCGCCGCGCACCCCGGACGGGGACCGCCCTCAGGCGTGCTCGGCGCCGGCCTCGCGGTGCAGGCCGAGCAGCTCGATCGCCTCCTCCCGCATCTCCACCTTGCGGATCTTGCCGGTGACGGTCATCGGGTACTCCTCCACCAGGTGGACGTAGCGCGGGACCTTGTGCCGGGCGATCCGGCCCTCGCAGTAGGCCCGCAGCGTCTCGGGGGTCAACTCGGGCGCGCCGGGGCGGAGTCGGACCCAGGCCATCAGCTCCTCGCCGTACTTGGCGTCCGGCACCCCGATCACCTGGGCGTCCAGGACGTCGGGGTGGGTGTACAGGAACTCCTCGATCTCGCGCGGGTAGAGGTTCTCGCCGCCCCGGATGACCATGTCCTTGATCCGGCCGGTGATGTTGAGGTAGCCCTCCTCGTCCATCACCGCCAGGTCCCCGGTGCGCATCCAGCCCTCGGCGTCCACCGCCTCGGCGGTGCGCTCGGGGTCGTTCCAGTAACCGAGCATCACCGAGTAGCCGCGGGTGCGGAGTTCGCCGTGGGTGCCGCGCGGGACGGTCTCGCCGGTGAGCGGGTCGACCACCTTGACCGTCAGGTGCGGGCCGACCCGGCCGACGGTGGAGACCCGGCGCTCCAGCGTGTCGTCCAGGCGGGTCTGGGTGGAGACCGGAGAGGTCTCGGTCATGCCGTAGCAGATCGAGACGTCACGCATGCCCATCCGCTCGACCACCTGCTTCATCACCTCGACCGGGCAGGGCGAGCCCGCCATGATGCCGGTGCGCAGGCTGCTCAGGTCGTGCTCCTCGAAGGTGGGGTCGTTGAGCTCGGCGATGAACATGGTCGGCACGCCGTACAGCGAGGTGCAGCGCTCGGCTGCGACCGCGCGCAGGGTCGCGGCCGGCTCGAAGCCGGGGGCCGGGATGACGACGCAGGCGCCGTGGGTCAGGGCCGCGAGATTGGCCATCACCATGCCGAAGCAGTGGTAGAACGGCACCGGGGCGCAGATCCTGTCCTGCTCGGTGTAGCCGCAGAGCTCACCGACGAAGTGACCGTTGTTCAGGATGTTGCGGTGCGAGAGCGTGGCGCCCTTCGGGAAGCCGGTGGTGCCCGAGGTGTACTGGATGTTGATCGGCTGCCCGGCGGCCAGGCCGACCGCCACCGCTGCCAAGCGGGCGCGGCTGTCGCGGTCCGCCGGGTCGGTGCCGACCAGCTCCCGCCAGCCGTCCGTGCCGATCAGCACGACGTCCTTCAGCTCGGGGCAGGCCGGGCGGGCCGCAGTCAGCATGGCCGTGTAGTCGGAGGTCTTGAACGAGGGCGCGGCGACCACGGTGCGGATGCCCGACTGGCGGAGCACGTACTCGAGTTCGTGGCTGCGGTAGCCGGGGTTGACCGTCACCAGCACCGCGCCGATCCGGGCCGTGGCGTACTGGGTGAACACCCACTCCGGGCAGTTGGGCGCCCAGATCCCGACCCGGTCGCCGGGCAGCACCCCGAGCCCGAGCAGCCCTAGCGCCACCCGGTCCACCTCGTCGGCGAGTTGACGGTACGTCCAGCGGCGCCCGCTCGGCACGTCCACCAGAGCCTCGCGGTCGGGGTGGGCCCGGAGCGTGCGGTCGAAGGCCTCCCCGATGGTGACCTCCAGCAGCGGGCTCTCCGTGGGGCCGGTGCTGATGCTGGGCTGGGGGGCCGTCGGCATGCGGGACTCCTGGGCTCGTTCGGACTGCTCCTCGGACGGACGATCACCGAGTCTAGGCAGCCGTGACCGGAGCACGCCATCCCTGTGCAGGGGCGACGGATCGGCACGCGCCGTGGGTTGACGGCCCGTCAAGCGCCGCAGGTCGACGGCCCGTCAGCCGGAACCGTACGTACGCCCGTCAGCCTCCCGGCCCGGCCGCCCGCCCGGCGCGCTTGTAGCTGCGCAGCAGGAGTGCGGTGTCGACCGGATGCGTGGTGCCGGCGAACGCCCGGGTGGAGAAGGCGTCCAGCTCGGCCATGGTGCGGTGGCTGGAGTAGCCGAGCAGGCTGTGCGCGCCGGTGGTCAGGGCCAGGTGGCGGACCGCCGGCTCCCGGCCGAGGGCGCGCAGGACCTCGTCGCGCTCGGCGGGCGGGGCGGCCAGCCGGAACCGGCACTCGACCGGGAAGCCGAGCACCTCCGGCTCGGCGTGCAGCCGCAGGTGCAGCACGTGGGAGCCCATCAGCCGGGCCAGCCGGCGCCGCGCGGTGGTCTCGCCGACCCGGAGCTCGCGGGCCAGCCGGGTCATCGACATCCGGGCGTCGTCCTGCAGCAGGGCCACCAGCTGCTCGTCCAGCTCGTCCACCGCGATCGGCTCGGGCAGCGGGCGGCCTTCGCTGACCGCCCGCCGCGGCTCGGTGGGCTCGTCGTCGAAGGGTGCCCAGTCGTTGGCGGTGAGCAGCAGGCGGACCAGGACCTCGGAGTGCACGCCGGTGACGCCGTCCAGGCGCCCGATCGAGGTGACCGCCTCCAGCAGCCGGCGCCGGTCGGGGAGGGTGAGTTCGACGTAGACGTCCGGGGCGCCGGTGGCGACCTCCACCGAGTTGGTGTCCGGGCGGCGGGCCAGGGCCAGCGCGGTGTCGTGGAGCCGGTCCGGTGCGCAGCGCACCGCCAGTTCGGCGACCAGCGCGTCCCCGAGGAAGTCGCGGATGAGGAGCGCGGTGAAGCGCACCCGCCCGCTGGAGGTGAGGCGGTCGAGCCTGCGGGCGACGGTCCGCTCGTGGATGCCGAGGGCCGCCGCGACCTCGGCGAGCGGTGCCCTGGGGCTGCGGCGCAGCAGGCGCAGGATCGCCAGGTCGGTGGGGTCCGGGAGCTCCTCTCCCGGCAGGGTGCGGTCCATGGCTCCTCCTGCTCCGCGCCGGGCGCCGGACCACGGCGCCGTCGACCCCGTGATTGCCGGATTCCCGCACCCGGCCGACCCGAGATGCCGCTTCCACCCGACCTCCGGTCCAGATCTTGCCCGGTATTCCGCCCCGGGTCCACATTGACAGCCTGTTTCCGCCACCCCCACCGGCGGCCCCCGGCCGCCTCTCGAGAACAGGTGCCCCGCAGATGACCGAGACCACCGCACCGGCCGGGAGAGCGGCCAGAGCCCTGACCCTCCCGGCCGTCCTGGCCGGCGTGGCCGTCGTCGAGCTGACCAGCGGCATCACCCAGGGGTTCCTCTCCCCGGTGCTCAGGTCGCTGACCTCCGTGCTGCACGTGACGGCGGCTCAGCTGAACTGGCTGAGCATCGCGAACCTGCTGGCCAGCGTCGCCTTCACCCCCGTCCTGTCCCGGCTGGGCGATCTGCACGGCCACCGTCGGGTGCTGCGCTGGAACCTCGGGATCGTGCTGGCGGGTTCGCTGATGGTCGGCGCGGGCCGGTCCTTCGGCGTGCTGCTGGCCGGCCAGGTGCTCCAGGGCGCGTTCGCGGGCTTCTTCCCGCTGCTGATGGGGATCCTGCGCGGACGCGGCACGGCGGCCGAGAGCCGGCGGGGCGTCAGCCTGATGGTCACCGCGCTGGTCGGCGGCCTCTCGGTCGGCCTGCTGGCCAGTGGTCTGATCGCCCGTCACGTCGACAGCCCGACGGCGGCGCTCTGGCTCCCCGCGGTGGCGGTGTCCTTGGCCCTGCTGGTCACCTGGCCGCTGCTGCCGGAGAGCGGGCACCGGCCCGGCGGACGGGTGGACTGGGCCGGCGGGGCGCTGTTGAGCGCGGGCATGGTGGCGGTGATGCTGGGGCTCGGCCAGGGCGGCATGCCGGGCTGGGCCTGGGGATCGGGGCGGACCCTCGGCTGCCTGCTGGGCGGCGCCGCACTGCTGGTGGTGTGGACGGCGGTGGAGCGCCGGACGGCCGAGCCGATGATCGACGTGCGGATGTTCGCCCGGCGCGGGGTCACCGTGGTCTCGCTGGTCACCGTGGCCTTCTCGTTCTGCATGATCGGTCTCCAGGTCGCCAACGCGGTCTTCCTCGGCACCGACGCCGCCGGGAACGGCTACGGGATGGGCCTGGACCCGCTCGGGGTCGCCGCTGCCTCGCTGCCCGGGATGCTGGCGATCGCGGCCGGTGCGCTGGCCGCGCCCGCGGTCGCCCGGGCCGTCTCCGACCGGGGTGCCCTGGTGCTCGGTTCGCTGCTGATGGCCGCCGGGTACGGCGCGCTGGCGCTGCGGCACGACTCGCTCCCGCTCTTCCTGCTGCTCAGCGTCGTCTCCGGGATCGGCACGGGCTTCCTCCAGCAGTCGACCCGGGCCCTCGCGGTGGAGTCGGTCCCGCAGGACCGCACCTCGGTCGGCTCCGGGCATCAACGAGCTGCTGATCAACGTCGGCGGTTCGCTCGGGGCGGCCGTCGTCCTCTCGGTGTTCGCCGCCCGCCACCGCCGCCGGGCAGGTCCTGCCGGCGCTGTCCGCCTACACCACGGCCTGGTGGCTGTCGGCCGCCGTCGCGGGCGCGGGCGCCCTGCTGGCGCTGCTGTACCGGCAGCCCGCCGCCGACCGGCGCTGACCCCGCACCCCTCCGCCCCTTCCGACCTCCAGGAGTCCCCATGACCACCGAGCCGGCCACCCTCCGCTCGCGCACCCGGACCAGGCTGACCGCCCGTCAGGACGACGTGCTGGCGCTGAGCCACAGCCTGCACGCCGAGCCCGAACTCGCCTACGAGGAGCACCGGTCGGCAGCGAAGATCGCCGACCTGATGGAGGCCTCGGGCTTCGAGGTGGACCGCGGGGTGTGCGGCCTGCCGACCGCCTTCACCGCCACGGCGGGCCGCGGCGACCTGGTGATCGGCATCTGCGCGGAGTACGACGCCCTCCCCGGCATCGGCCACGCCTGCGGTCACAACGTGAACGGCGCCGCCTCGGTGGCGGCGGCGCTGGCGCTGGCCGCGGTGGCCGACGAGATCGGCGTCACCGTGAAGCTGCTGGGCACCCCGGCGGAGGAGTCCGGCGGCGGGAAGGTCGACCTGCTGAACGGCGGCGCCTTCGACGACGTGGCGGCCGCGATGATGGTGCACGCCGCCCCCGAGGACGGCGTCGGGATGACCTCGCTGGCGATCAGCAGCTGGCAGGTGCGCTACACGGGGCCCCGCGCACGCCGCGGCGATGCCGCACCGGGGCGTCAACGCGGCCGACGCCATGACGCTGGCCCAGGTCGCGATCGGACTGCAGCGCCAGCAGATGGTGCCGGGCGGCGTGGGTGCACGGCGTGGTCACCTCGGCGGGCGAGGCCGCGAACGTCATCCCAGCCCTGGCCACCGCCTCGTACGACTGCCGGGCCCGCGACCGCGGAGGACCTCCGGGAGGTCCCAGCGCGCGGTCCGGGCCTGCTTCGAGGCCGGGGCGCTGGCCACCGGGGCGGAGCTCGACTGCGCGGTGTCGGGCACGACTACGCCGACCTGCGCCAGGACGCCGCGATGTGCGGGCTCTACACCGAGGCCGCCGCACTGCTCGGCCGCACGGCGGCCCCCGCCGCCCCCGGCATCCCGGGCGGGCTCCACCGACATGGGCAACGTCTCCCACCTGGTGCGACCATCCACCCGATGATCGGCTACGGCACCGGCGACACGATCATGCACCACCCCGACTTCACCCGGTACGGGACCGGCGACGGCGCCGACCGCGCGGTCCTGGACGGCGGCCTGGCGATGGCCTGGACCGCCCTCGCCCTGGCCACCGACGACGGGCACCGCGCCCGCCTGCTCGACCGGCTTGCCGCGCGGACCACGGCCGCGTAGCCCGCGCGGCACCTGACGACGCGTCGGTCTGACCCACTCCGGTGGGGCGGGCCGACGCGTCGTCATGCCTCGACGGAGCAGAGCAGGGCCGCGCGCAGGTCCATCCGGTGTTCCAGCTGGGTGAGGCTGCGGCCGGTGAGCTCCTCGATCCGGCGGATCCGGTAGTGCACCGTGTTCACGTGGATGTGCAGGGCCTCGGCGGTGCGGGACCAGGAGGCGTTGTGCCGCAGGAAGGTGTCCAGGGTGTTGAGCAGCGAGACCGGGTTGGCCCGGTCGTGGGCGGCCAGCGGGGCCAGCAGGCGACGGCGGAAGGCGGCCCGCACCTCCGGCGGGATGCCGCCCAACAGGGCGGCGAGGGAGCCGAGTTCGGCACTGCTGCCGACGGCGCCCCCGGCGCCCGAGGCCAGCGCGTAGCGGGCCTGCACCAGGGCCGCGGCCAGCTCGGCCCGCTCCGGCTCGGTGGTCGGGCCCACGCCGGCGCGCAGCGGCCCGCGGCCGGCCAGGCGGCTCTCGAAGCGGGGCCAGACGGCGCGCAGGGCCGCCGTGACCTCGGCGGCTGGTGCAGCCACCAGTGCGACGGCGCAGCCCCGGCCGGGGCGGGCGGCGGTGCCGTGGGGCGGTGCGTCGGCGTGCGGCCGCGCCGCCTCCGGTGCGCCAGCGGCGCCGGCGGCGGGCGCGGTCCCGAACGGGCCCACCTCCGACGCGGACGCACCGAACGCGGACGCACCGAACGGGCTCGCACCGAACGGGCTCGGCTCGACAGGGCCCGACTCGATACGGCTCGCCTCGTACGGAGAGGCGGCCGGGTGGGGCGACTCCGGGGCGGCGGCGAACGGCACGCCCGCCAGGTGCAGCGCCTCGGCGAGGGCGGCGACGGCCCATCCCTCCGGGGCGCCCTCGGCTCGGACCACCACCGGGGTGAGCGCTTTCCGGGCCGGGAGCCGACAGAGCGTCAGGGCCTCGGCCAGACCGGGCCCGCCGTCCGGGCCGAGCAGCCCGACCAGGCGGGCGGCGGTGCGGCGTTGGGCGGCCGTGGTCGCCCTGGCCCGGGCGGCCGAGGGGGCCAGAAGCTCGGCCAGGCCCAGCAGCAGGGTGCGGACGGACGGGCCCGGTTCGACGGCGGTCCGCAGCAGCCAGCCGTCGAAGGGGGTGTCCCCGGGCGGGCCGACCGGGACCGCGCCGCCGCCCCGACCACCGCCCAGCGTGGCGACCACCTCGGCCTCCGCCTCCTCCGAGGAGGCGGCCAGCACCCGCCCGGAGCCGGTGAGCAGCGCACAGCCCGGCAGTCCGAGCCGGTTCACCGCGCGCGCCAGCACCTCCCCCAGCACGGCGTCGCGCACCGGGGCCGTGCCCGCCTCCGCACCTCCCGACGGTCCGTCAACCACCGCCCCAGCACCGACCGCACCCCCGCTCTGGCCCCCGGCCGCACCACCGCCCGGGCCCATGACCGCGCCCCCGCCCGGGCCGTCGACCGCCGCGCGGGCGGCCGCGCCGAGCAGTGCCAGCAGGTCCTTGCGGACCGCCGCCAGCAGGGCGGCCGCGCCCTCCTCCGGGGCACCGAGCTCGCCCCAGAGCCGCAGGTACACGCGGTCGGTGACGGCCCGGAAGCTGGTGCCGGCCGGGACGGAGAGCAGCGGGACGCCGTGCAGGCGGCAGGCCTCGGCCAGCTCGGGCGGGACGGCGCCGTGGGTGCCCTCGCCCGCCAGCAGGGCGGCGGCGCCCGCGCTGCGCAGCGCGTTGGCGAAGCGCAGCGCGGCCGAGGCGGCGGCCGGGCCGTCCTCGGGGCGCCACCAGACCAGCCCGGTGAGCACCAGCTCGCCGCGCTGGAGGTAGCGGGCCGGGTCCTGGAGGTCGGTGGAGGTGACTCCGGTGACCTCGGTGGCCAGTAGCTCGGGGGTCGCCCAGGCCGCTTCGATGTGCAGGTCGGCCAGGTCCAGCAGGTCCCCGACGATCATGTGGTGCTCCTTGTGCTCCGCGCCCTGGCCCACTCTCGCCGATGCCAGGAGATCACGCAGTTCTGCATGGTAGATGCAAGCGGCCGAACCGTCTTTCCCTCTTGTCACTTCCTCCGAGCGACCGCCCCGTCCGCCGCCCCCGCCTCGGAGGCGCGCACAGTCCGGCCCCCTTCGCGGGCCTCGTGCAGCGCCCGCCAGACCTTGTCCCGCAGGAACGGCGCCTCGGTGAAGCGGATGCCGGTGGCGTCGCGCAGTGCGTTCGCGAAGGCCGGCGGCACCGGGTTGAACGGGCTCTCCGACATCGACTTGGCGCCCAGCGGTCCGATGGCGTCGGAGGTCTCGCTGAAGTGCACCTCGGTGCGCGGCACATCGGCGAAGGCGGGCAGCCGGTAGCGGCGGAAGGCGGCCGTGGTCACCTCGCCCCGCCCGTCCAGCAGCACCTGCTCGAAGAGCGTCGCGCCGAGCGCCTGCGCCACCCCGCCCTCCACCTGGCCCCGGCACTGCAGCGGGTTCATCACCTTGCCCGCGTCGGCGCCGTGGACGCTGCGCAGGATGCGGATCTCCCCGGTGTCCGGGTCGACGGCGATCCGGAACCACTGCGAGTTGAAGGCCACCGAGCGCGGCGAGCCGCCGAAGTGCCCGTCGGCCCGCAGCTCCACGCCCCGTCCGCGCGCGGCCTCGAACACCTCCTTGAGCGGCACCGTCCGCCCGTCGCACTCCACCGCCTCCGCGCCCAGCCGGACCTGGCTGCGCGGCCTGCGGGCGTACTCGGCCGTGAAGCTGACGATCTGTTCGGCCAGCGCGTTGGCGGCCTTCATCACCGCCTTCCCCGCCACCACCGTGCCCGCGGAGCCGAACGCCCCGGTGTCGTGCTTGACGACGTCGGTGTCCGACTGCCGGATGCCGATCCGGTCGACCGTGGTGCCCAGCGCGCCGGCGGTGATCTGCTTGTGCACGGTGGTGGTGCCGTTGCCGAACTCGGCGGTGCCGACCGCGATGTCGTACGTCCCGTCCTCCAGCAGCTTCACCGTGGCGTCGGCGATGTGGCCGCCGGGCGGGCCACAGGCGATGGCGGCCATGGCGAAGCCCTGGCCCACCAGCCAGCCCTCGGGGGCGAGTTCGGCGCTGGTGTCCCCGGCGAGGGCGTCGCGCGCACCACGTTCAGGCACTGGTCCAGGCCGTAGCTGGCGATGTGCAGGTCCTCCTCCTCGCCGAGCGGGCCCTCCATGTGCTCGCCCGGCCCGATGATGTTCCGCTCCCTCAACTCCAGCGGGTCGAGGCCGAGTCGGCGGGCCAGCTCGTCCATCGCCGACTCCACCGCGAAGGTGACCTGGCCGAGCCCGTAGCCGCGGAAGGCCCCCGGCCGGCACGCCGTTGGTGTAGACGGAGTAGGCCTCCACCTTCTTGTGCGGGGCCCGGTACACGCCCATCGACTCGCCGATGCTGTGGAACATCACCGCAGGGCCGTGGTTGCCGTACGCCCCGGTGTTGGAGACCACCCGGTACTGCAGGGCCGTCAGGGTGCCGTCCCGCTTGGCGCCGAGCTTCACCGTGATCCGGAACGGGTGCCGGGTGGTGGCGCCGTAGAACTGCTCGGCCCGGGTGAACTCCAGCTTCACCGGCCGGTGCAGGCGCATCGCGGCGAAGACCGCGATGTCCCTCGGTGAGCATCTCCTGCTTGCCGCCGAACCCGCCGCCGACCCGCCCGGCCACCACCCGTACCTTCTCCAGCGGCAGGTCGAACAGGTCGCACAGCGCCCGCCGGGTCAGGAACGGCACCTGGGTGGAGGAGCGCACCACGATCCGCTCCTCCCCGCCGGGCTCCTCGCTCTCCTCGAAGTACGCGAGGCAGCCGTGCGTCTCCAGGCTGGCGTGCTGCACCCGTTGGGTCCGGAAGGTCTCCTCGTACACCAGGTCCGCCTCGGCGAACCCCTGCTCCACGCTGCCCCAGCTCGCCGTGCGCCTCGCCGCAGACGTTGCTCTCCGCCCGGGCGATCCGCGACTCCGGGCCCTTGGGGTGGATCACCGGTGCGCCGGGCAGCATGGCCTCCTCCGGGTCCAGCACGTACGGGAGTTGCTCGTACTCGACCACGATCCGCCGGCAGCCCTCCTCGGCCGCGCCCCTCGGTCTCGGCCACCACGGCGGCGACCCGCTGGGCCGACGAAGCGGACCACGTCGTCCAGCAGCCGGGTGTCGTCCGGATCCTCGGTGGGGTGCTCGTGCCGGGCCGAGGAGTACAGCTTGGCCGGTGCGTCCTCGTGGGTGAACACGCCCACCACGCCGGGCACCCGGCGGGCGGCCGAGGTGTCGATCGAGAGGATCCGGGCGTGCGGGTGCGGGGAGCGCAGCAGCTTCATGTGCAGCAGGCCCTCCACCTCCACGTCGAAGGTGTACCGGGCCGTCCCGGTCACCACCTGCGGGCCGGCGGGGGCACGAGGCTGCGCCCCCACCGCCTTGCCCGCGCACGGGAGTTCGGTGTGCCGGACACCGTTCACCGCGTCCTCGATCGCCCGGTACCCGGTGCAGCGGCAGAGGTTGCCCTTGAGCGCCCTCGGCAGGTCGGCCTTCTTCTCCTCGTCGAAGGCCTCGGCGGAGGTGGTCATCAGGAAGCCGGCGGTGCAGAATCCGCACTGGAAGCCCTGGGCGTCGAGGAACCTCTGCTGCACCGGGTGGAGTTCGCCGCCCTCGGCCCAGGCCCTCGACGGTGGTGACGTACGCCCCCTCGGCGCGCACCGCCGGGTAGAGGCAGCTGTGCACCGGCTGCCCGTCCACCTGGACGGTGCAGGCACCGCAGTCCCCCGCGTCGCAGCCCTTCTTGACGCCGAACCAGCCGCGCTCGCGCAGATAGGTGCGCAGGCACTGGCCTCCCCGCGGCTCCGCGTCGAAGTCCTGCCCGTTGACCCGGACGCGATAGCTCATCGCGCGGCCTCCTCGTTCCCGTCGTTCAGCTCTCTGCGGATCTCCTCGGCGTGACGCAGCGTCATGTGCCGTCGCCAGTCCGGGAGTCCGTGGATGTCGTCGAAGTACTCGTCGCCCCGGATGCCGTCCTCCACCGCCTCCCGGACGGCCGCCGCGTTGGGCTCCGGCGGGAACCAGAAGCGGAACGGGCGGACGGTGGAGGCGGTGACGGTCAGGGTGAGGGACCCGTCCTGCGGGTCGCGGGCACCGATCACCAGCACGCCCGAGCGGCCGAGGCCGTAGAGCGAGGACTGCCGGAAGGCGGTGTCGCGCCGCCAGCGCCCGGGCCGGCAGGCTGATCGAGCGCAGCAGCTCACCGGGCTCGCGGACGGTCCGTCCGGCGCCGACCACGAACTCGGCCACCGGGACGCACCGGTACCCGCCGTTCTGACCGCGCAGCAGACAGACGCCGTCCAGCGCGGCGGTCAGCGAGATCATCGGCCCGGCCGGCAGCCCGTTGCAGAGGTTGCCGCCGACGGTGGCGAGGTTCCAGATCTTCCAGGAGGCCAGGAAGGCCCGGCAGCACTGCTCCACCAGCGGCGCGGCCCGCCAGTCGGCGTCCTTCCCGTACGCGGACAGCTCGGCGACGGTGCAGGTGGCAGCGATCTCCAGTCCACCCTCGGGCGTCCGCGCCAGCGGCCTGCCAGCCCATCGGCTGAGATCGACCAGGCGCCGCAGGTGGGGCTGCGGCTCGGAGAACAGGTAGGTGCCCGCCGCCCAGCCAGGCATCGCCGGGCCGCCAGCTCCCGTAGCGGCGGGCGTCGCACACCTCCGTCACCGTGTGCAGGTCCATGCGGCGCTCCTCCCGTCCCCGGCTTGTCGTCCCTGACCTGCCGTCAGAGCGATTGAAGCCCTCGGGCCGAGCGGGGGGACGAGTGGGCCGTGACACCAGGCCAGGCGGTCTTGCCTGGGTGATCCTCCAGCACCGGCCACACCGGAGCGCCCCCGGTTCCGAATCCCCTGGAACCGTTGCCGCGTCGGCGGGCAGTAGCGCGTCTGACGGATATCGGCGACTCCCTGCGGGACGACCTGCCCTTTCAGTTGGGGGGCCATCCCTCGAAAGTCTAGGGAAGGGGACATCGCGTTTGTTGGTGATGCTGCTCCGCGTGTATTTGTCTTTTTCCCGGGTTTTCGTACGTTTTTTCTTTATCACTTCCGGTGTTTCCCCTTCTTCTTCTTTCCTCTGTCCCATCTACCTCCCGTTGTCCGCCTTCCCTTTCCCCTTCTGCCAGCTTTCCCTTTCTTCACTTTTTTTCTTTTCTCGCTTTCGTGCCGAGACGGTCAGCGCCCAGCGGCTCGCCGAGATCATCCGGGCCGTGCACGCCGGCAACAAACCGTTTACGTGGACCGCGAGTTGGTGGCCGACGCGATCTCCGCCGGGGACTCCCCGCTGACCGCCCGGGAGGCGAGGTGCTGATGTTCGCGGCCGACAGGGCGCCCCCATCCGCGGAGATCGCCGAACGTGCCGCGCCTCTCCCCAGGGAACGGTCCCGTAACTACTCTCCGCGGCGGGCCGCGAAGCTCGGTGGCGGAGAACCGCACACGGCAGTGCGTCCTCGCCCGCGAGCGAGGTTGGGTATAGTGGTCTCCCGCTAGGCGCATGCGTACTGGCTCATTGTGGTAGAGGGCATATCACCTTGCCCAAGGTAGGGTCGCGTAGTTCGAATCTCGTCGTCCGCTCCATGCAAGAATGCCCCCGGTCGATCCGACCGGGGGCTTCCTTCGTGTCCTAGTGCCAGCGGCTGCCGGTGAGCACTCGTTACGCCTCCAGGTACTTGCCGCGGGTGCGTCCACCTCACGTCCTGACGGAGGCTGGCGGGCGGCTGCTCGCATCTTGCGGTCCCACCCGGACCCGGGCGAGGTCAGCGCCGTCCCGGACGAAACTGCTTGTCGTACGACGGCTGGGCGTGGCCCCCTCGCCAGGTCGGCCGGCCCAGAATCGGGAGGAGTCCGGGGTCGCACCATCGTCCGCGATGAGATCAGCCGCTCACTCCGGACTCGGTCGCCTCGAAGCCGACTCGAACTTGGTGTCGGCGAGGAATGATGCCGCGGTCACGGGCGGATGTTCCCGGGCCCGGCTTAGACGGCGAGGGTGTCTGGCGGAGGTGGGCGCGTGTGCGGGCCGACCTGGCGGCACCTCTCTAGTGAACGTTTCTCGTCGTGGTCGCCGACGCGGCCTTGGTGGCCGGGTGAGATCGGCGCGGGAGCTCGGGCGCGTCGGTGAGGCCCTCGTGGGGGCGGGCCGCAGACGTGGCGGGTCCTGGCTTGGTACTCGGCGAGGCCGATCCGGGAGTAGCCGCGGGGCGGATGAGAGAAGGGGCGGAAAAAAAAGGAAGAGGAGAGAAAAGAAGAAAGGGACAAGGGCAGAGGAGAGGTAGGAGGGACGAAAGCAGGGAGAGGAGAGAGAAAAGAGGGAGGATAATGGAGGGAAACCGTGTACTGGGTTAGGGATTCAGGGTTGAAAAAGAAAAAGGGTGTACGTCTTCCGGGAGCGTGCGAGGGGGGAGAGATGTGGAGATGGGCGAGAGCGAAGCAAAAGAGGGCCGTGGGGAGAAGCCAGTGGAGGAGGAGAGAGGGAAGAAACAAGGGCACGACTAAAGGTAGGCGAACGAAGCGGCGGGAGGGAAAGGAAAGAGGGACGGTCTAGAGCCGAGGGAAGCGAGAAGCGAGAAGCCGTAGCCGACGGACGCAGGCGGGGCGAGAAGAAAGGAGGGGGACATAGAGTAAGGAGAAGAGGGAGCGAGAGCGGTCGTACGCGAACGGAAGCCGGGAGGGAATGGGGGGGTGTGAGGGTTGAGGGTAATCAAGGGTATTGGAAGGGGCAAGGGGCGCAGAGGTAGGGGAGCGGAGTGAGACGGGGGGAAGAGTGGGAGAGGGAGAGGGCGAATTGGAAGGGATGAGACAAGGATGGATGAGCCTGAGATGGGGGGTGAGGAGGAGCAGACTGTCAGAGGAGAACAGTGACCGATAGAGAGCGTGAGAATAAGGGAGAGAGGATAAGAAGACGATGGAAGGGAATGGGAAGCGTGCCGTTGGGTAACCGGGGACGAGCGCCAGTGAGCTATGAGGAGGCTTGCCACGGGAGTTCATACAGGGGGCGGCCGAGACAGCTGAGCTTAGTCGCAAGTCGAAGAAGACGTAAGGCGCGATGGCGATCGAAACCCGGGGGGGGTTGGGTGGGCGGGTGGTGTGGCGAGCAGGGAGAAGTAAGGGGAGGAATCAGAGAGGCGAGCGGACGAAGTAGCGTGAAGATGTCATGACCGGAACGGTGAGCGAGGGGAGGGGTCGGAGGGTAACGAGAATCGCCATATGGGGCACGTGGAGAGAGGATGTTGTGTAGAGGTGATGTGGGAGGGACTAACCCTTGGGGGGCGGGGTGGCGAAGCGGAAGGGGCGAGGAAGGCGAGGCGTGGGCGATGGATAAGAACAGTGTTGATATGATAAGTAGCGGGGGAGGAGCGAGCTGGCATCTGTGTGCGTGCGGGGATGGGGGAGTGGTGGAGCATTCGTGGTGTGTGGAGGGGGGACAAGTGGAAGGGAGAGCTTGAGAAATGGATAAGAAAAGCGTGTCGGCCACTCGAGCATGAAGGAGAGGAGAACGTGCGTGTGAATGCGTGGAAAGGCGGCATCGGGGATGTGGAACTGGAAAGCAGGCATGACGAGAGCCGATGTCGTGGAGGTGGGAAGGAGATGGGCAGATCTTTGATAAGAGGGGAAAGCGATAGGGAGATTAGGTGGGAGCGGTAACAAGCATGAGGGGGTAGGTCAGCGGAGTGGGCCTCGAAGAGACGAAGCGGATGGCTGTAAGCAAGAGCGAGGTCGGGAAATGTAGATGATTGCGGTTGGCTGGAGGAAAGGGATAATGAGAAGTACGAGGCGGAGGAAGGGAAATGGAAACGTAACAAAAAGGGGAGAAGCAAAAAGAGCAGAGGACGACGCGCGGAGAGCGAAGCAAGGATGGGGAGAGAGCGAGGCCGAAAGGAAGGAGAACGCACCGAGAGAAGCGAAACTGCACGAAGGGAGAAAATCCGGGCGGACAGAGGGATGTTGGAGACTGGGCGAGAGAATTCGTAATCGGTCGGGTGCGCCACCCGCGGAGCTATCGGGAAGAGGGAGTGAGCTGAGAGGAGTGGTGAAGGCAAGGGGAAATGCCGTGCGGAGAGATCGGAGGGCTGAATCAGGGGGAGGAAGGAGGATGCCGGGTCGTAAGTGGGTATTGGCTTCAATGCTAGAGTAGACGTGAAAACGTAATGTGAGTAGAGTGGAACAATAGGTGACAGGGGACAAGGGGCGCGAAGAGATCACAGGTGTCAAGATGGTCGCGGAAGTGCGCGCAATACAGAGTGAAGGTGTAGTAGGTCGAGTGGGGAGAATGGCGACCCCAGCGACGAAGAAGAGCAGCAGATGGGGAAGAGGCCGAGACGATACGAAGAGGTGGAGGAGATGGCATGGGCGGGGGGGAGGGGGAGGAGGGGTGGATGTACGCGTTGAATACGAAGAGAATGGTAGGGTGAAAAGAAGAGCGGCTGGGGGAAGAAAGGAGGGAGAGGGGGGAAGAAGAGAAGAGAGAGAAGATGGAGGGGACGGAGGGGAAGGAGAGGAAGGAAACGGGGGGAGGAGGAAGGGGAGGGGGGAGGAGGGGGAGAGGAGGAGAGGAAGAAAGAGGGAAAAGGGAGGGAAAAGAAAAGAGGAGAAGGGGGGGGGGGGAGAGAGGAAGGGGAAGAAGAGAAGAGGGAAGAGAAGGGAGGAGAGGGGAGGGAGGGAGAGAGGGGGGGAAGGGAGAGGGAGGAAGGGAGGGAGGAGGGGGGGAGAGAGGGAGGAAGGAAGGGAAGGAGGGAGAGGAGAGAAAGGGAGAGGAGAAGGGAAGGGGAGAAGGAAGGGGAAGAAAGAGGGGAAGAAAGAGGGGAAGGAAGGGGGGGGGGGGGGAGAAAGGGGGGAGGGAAGAGAGGGGGGAGGGAAAGGAGGGGAAAGAGGAAAGGAGGAAGAGAGGAAAGAGGAAGAGGGGGGGGGAAGAAGGAAGGAGGGAAAAGGGGAGAAAGAGGAAGGAGGAGGGGAGGAAGAGAGAGAAGGAAGAGGGGGGGAGGGGGAGGGAGAGAGAAGGAAGGGAGAGGAGGAGAGAGGGAGAAGAGGAGGGAAGAGAGGAGGGGAGAGGG
The DNA here is from genome assembly GCF_039535905.1 of Kitasatospora albolonga. Taxonomy (GTDB): domain Bacteria; phylum Actinomycetota; class Actinomycetes; order Streptomycetales; family Streptomycetaceae; genus Kitasatospora; species Kitasatospora albolonga. The sequence continues at coordinate 45,935 of NZ_BAAAYB010000074.1, forward strand.
GGAAGAGGAGAAGAAGGGGGGAGAGAAGGAAAAAGAAGAAAGAAAAAGAGAGAGAGGAGGGGGGAGAGAAAGGGGAGAGGAGGAGAAGGGGGAGGGGAGGAGAGAAGAAAGAAGGGAGAGGGAGAAAAGGGAGGGGAAAAAAGGAGGGGGGGGGGAGGAGGGGGAGAGGAAGAAGGGAGGAGGAAAGGAGAGGGAGAAGGGGAGGAGGGGAGGAGGAGGGGAGAGAAAAGGGGAGGAGGGAGGGCGGAGAGGGGGGGGGAGGAAGAGAGGGGAAGAGAGGAGAAGGAGAGGGAGAGGGGGAAGAAGGGAGAGAGAAGGAGAGGAGAGAGGGAGAGGAGGGGGAAGAAGGGAGGAAGGGGGAAGGGAAAGAGGGGGAAGGGAAAGGAAAGGGGAGGGGGGAGGGGAGGAGAAAGAGAAGAGAAGGGAGGGGAAGAGGGAGAGGAAGAGAGGAGGGGGGGGAGAGAAGAGAAGGAGGAGAGGGAAGAGAAAAGGAGGGGGAAAGGAGAAGAAGGGAGGGGAGAAGGAAGAGAACGAGGGGGGGGGGAGGGGAGAAGAGAAAGAGGAAGGAGGGGAGGAGGAGGAAAAAGGGGAAGGGAAAGGGGTAAGAAGGGGAAAGAGAGGAGGGGGGAAAGGGAGAGAGGACCGCACTCGACCGGGGCCATCCGCAGCGACTTGCAATGAGGTGCGGCCCTCCCAGTCGGCGGGGCACGGGCTTAGCCTCGGTGAGAGCACGGTGGGTTTGGGCCGAGATCGGCGAGCTGGTCGAACCACCACCGCGACAGCTGTGGACCCGGCCCTTGTCGGGGATCTAGTCGGCACACCCAGTCGTTTCATTAGTTTGTTGTAAGGTA
>NZ_BAAAYB010000075.1:0-56723 GCF_039535905.1 Kitasatospora albolonga
CACCCGCATCTTCGGTGTGATGTCCAACAGCGACGAGCTGCGCGACCGCCTGCACGCCACCGCCGAGGCGGCCGGCGAGCAGTCCTGGCCGATGCCGCTGCCGGTCGAGCTGCGCAAGGGCATGACCGAGAGCACCGTGGCCGACCTGGCGAACATGGGCGAGCGGATGGGCGGCGGCCTGGTGGCCGGTCTGTTCCTGAAGGAGTTCGTCGCCGAGGGCATCGACTGGGCGCACCTGGACATCGCCGGCCCGGCCTTCCACGAGGGCGCGCCGCACGGCTACACCCCGAAGGGCGGCACCGGTTCGGCCATCCGCACCCTGCTGCGCTTCGCCGAGGACACCGCCAACGCGAAGGCCTGAATCCTCCGCTAGCGCGCTCACGGGCCCGGCGCATTGCCAGTTACCTGCTGGTAATACGCCGGGCCCGTTTCTGACAACGTCTGTTCGCCATAGGCGAAACTTTGTTCCGTAGTGCGGAACAACTGGGGCGGCAGGGGTCCGGGCACCCCCTTCTCCCCCGCCGTTACCCATCCGTGAGCTGCGGAGATACCCTCACACAGGGGACATCGGGCACCGCTCGCCGCGGTCCGCCGGTGCCGCCTCGGTGGCCCCGGCCACCAGCCGCCGCGAACAAGTGCGAAGATGTTTCTCCGGAAGACGTGGGCGCCTTACGAGGGCGCACGCTCACCGGACCGCGACCGGCCCGGCGAACCGCACCCCTTTGCATGGAGGACGTGACGTGGCGAACGACGCCAGCACCGTTTTCGACGTAGTCATTCTCGGAGGCGGAAGCGGCGGCTACGCCGCGGCGCTCCGTGCCGCGCAGCTCGGCCAGAGCGTGGCGCTGATCGAGAAGGGTGAGCTGGGCGGCACCTGCCTGCACCGCGGCTGCATCCCGACCAAGGCCCTGCTGCACGCGGCCGAGATCGCGGACGAGACCAAGGAGGCCGCCGAGTTCGGCGTGCTGGCCACCTTCCAGGGCATCGACATCAACGGCGTCCACAAGTACAAGGACGACGTCATCGCCGGCCTGTACAAGGGCCTCCAGGGTCTGGTCGCCTCCCGCAAGGTCACCTTCATCCAGGGCGAGGGCCGGCTGTCCTCCCCGACCTCGGTGGACGTCAACGGCCAGCGGGTCCAGGGCAAGCACATCGTGCTGGCCACCGGCTCGGTGCCGAAGTCGATCCCCGGTCTGAACATCGACGGCGACCGCGTGATCTCCTCGGACCACGCGCTCAAGCTCGACCGCATCCCGCAGTCCGCCGTCATCCTCGGCGGTGGCGTGATCGGCGTCGAGTTCGCCTCGGTCTGGAAGTCGTTCGGCGTCGACGTCACCATCGTCGAGGCCCTGCCGCACCTGGCGCCGCTGGAGGACGAGAACTCCTCCAAGCTGCTGGAGCGGGCCTTCCGCAAGGCGTGGCATCAAGTTCGAGCTCAAGGCCCGCTTCTCCGGCGTCGAGTACACCGAGACCGGTGTCCGCGTCTCCACCGAGAACGGCAAGACCATCGACGCCGACCTGCTGCTGGTCGCCATCGGCCGCGGCCCGGTCTCGGCCGGCCTCGGCTACGAGGAGCAGGGCGTCGCCATGGACCGCGGCTACGTCCTGGTCGACGAGTACATGCGCACCAACGTGCCGACCATCTCGGCCGTCGGTGACCTCGTCCCGACCCTGCAGCTGGCCCACGTCGGCTTCGCCGAGGGCATCCTGGTCGCCGAGCGCCTGGCCGGCCTGAAGGCCGTGCCGATCGACTACGACGGCGTCCCGCGCGCGTGACGTACTCCAACCCGGAGGTCGCCTCCGTGGGTCTGACCGAGGCCAAGGCCGTCGAGCTGTACGGCAAGGACAAGGTCGTCACCCTCAAGTACAACCTGGCCGGCAACGGCAAGAGCAAGATCCTGAAGACCGCCGGCGAGATCAAGCTCGTCCAGGTCAAGGACGGCGCCGTGGTCGGTGTGCACATGGTCGGCGCCCGCATGGGTGAGCAGGTCGGCGAAGCCCAGCTCATCTACAACTGGGAGGCGCTGCCGGCCGAGGGTCGCCCAGCTCATCCACGCGCACCCGTCGCAGTCCGAGGCCCTCGGCGAGGCGCACCTGGCGCTGGCGGGCAAGCCGCTGCACGCGCACGACTGATCGCGCCCACCCCGGCAGTATCCCCATACCTGTACGCAAGACTTGATAGGAGTCGCTGAAACCATGGCGGTCTCAGTAACACTGCCCGCGCTGGGCGAGAGCGTTTCCGAAGGCACCGTTACCCGTTGGCTGAAGGCCGAGGGCGAGCGCGTCGAGGCCGACGAGCCGCTGCTCGAGGTGTCGACCGACAAGGTCGACACCGAGATCCCCCGCGCCCGTCTCCGGCATCCTGGCGTCCATCAAGGTCGCCGAGGACGAGACGGTCGAGGTCGGCGCCGAGCTGGCCATCATCGACGACGGCTCCGGCGCCCCGGTCGCCGCTGCCGCCCCCGTCGCCGAGGCCGCTCCGGCTGCCCCGGCCGCCGCCCCGGCCCCCGTGGCCGAGGCCCCCGCCGCCGCGCCGGCTCCGGCCGCCGCCGCTCCGGCCGCTGCCGCCCCGGCCGCCGACGCCACCCCGGTGCTGCTGCCGGCGCTCGGCGAGTCGGTCACCGAGGGCACCGTCACCCGCTGGCTCAAGGCCGAGGGCGACACCGTCGAGATCGACGAGCCGCTGCTCGAGGTCTCGACCGACAAGGTCGACACCGAGATCCCGTCGCCGGTCGCCGGCGTCCTGGTGAAGATCCTGGTCGGCGAGGACGAGACCGCCGAGGTCGGCGCCCAGCTCGCGCTGATCGGTGCGGCGGGTGCGGCTCCGGCCGCCGCTGCTCCGGCCCCGGCCGCCGCTCCGGCTCCGGTGGCTCCGGCCGCTCCGGTCGCCGCTCCGGCCCCGGTCGCCGCTGCCCCGGCCCCCGTGGCCGCGCCGGCCCCGGTCGCCCCGGTCGCTCCGGTCGCTCCGGTCGCCGACAGCTCGGACGCGTACGTGACCCCGCTGGTCCGCAAGCTCGCGGCCGAGCAGGGCGTCGCGCTCTCCTCCGTCACCGGCACCGGTGTCGGCGGTCGCATCCGCAAGCAGGACGTCCTGGCCGCCGCCGAGGCCGCCAAGGCCGCTGCCGCCGCTCCGGCGCCGGTCGCCGCCGCCCCGGCCGCCGCGCCGAAGGCCGCCGCCGCCCCGTCCCCGCTGCGCGGTCAGACGGTCAAGATGACCCGCATGCGCAAGGTCATCGGCGACAACATGCTGAAGGCCCTGCACGAGCAGGCCCAGCTGACCACCGTGGTCGAGGTGGACGTCACCAAGATCATGACCCTGCGCGGCAAGGCCAAGGAGTCCTTCCTCGCCCGCGAGGGCGTCAAGCTCTCCCCGATGCCGTTCTTCGTGAAGGCCGCGGCCCAGGCGCTGAAGACCAACCCGGTCGTCAACTCCCGCCTGAACGACGCCGAGGGCACCATCACCTACTTCGACACCGAGGACATCGGTATCGCGGTGGACTCGGAGAAGGGTCTGATGACCCCGGTCATCAAGGGCGCGGGCGACCTCAACATCGCCGGCATCTCCAAGAAGACCGCCGAGCTGGCCGGCAAGGTCCGCAGCAGCAAGATCAGCCCGGACGAGCTGTCCGGTGCGACCTTCACCATCAGCAACACCGGCTCGCGCGGTGCGCTGTTCGACACCGTGGTCGTCCCGCCGAACCAGGCGGCGATCCTCGGCATCGGCGCCACCGTGAAGCGCCCGGTCGTCATCGAGGTCGACGGCGCGACCGCCGTCGGCGTCCGCGACATGACCTACCTCTCGCTCTCCTACGACCACCGCCTGGTGGACGGCGCCGACGCCGCCCGCTACCTGGTCGCGGTCAAGGAGATCCTCGAGGCGGGCGAGTTCGAGGTCGAGCTCGGCCTCTGAGCCTGACGGCCCCTCACGGGCTCCGGCTCCGCTGAACGCACAGGTGCCCCACCGGTCTTCGGACCGGTGGGGCACCTGGCGTTTCCGCCGCCGCGTCCGCCGGTCGGACGGCAGAGTTTAGCGTCCGATGCGGGGAACGAGGATGCTGGAGCGGTGATGTACGAGACGGACTTCTGGCAGTTGATCGACGAGAGCCGGGACACGGCCGAGGGCGATCCGGACGAGCAGGCGGACGCGCTGGTGGAGCGGCTGGCCCAGCTGACGCCCGATGACGTGGTGGACTTCGCCCGGCTGTTCGAGGCGCGGTTTCCAGCGGGCGTACCGGTACGACCTGTGGGGGGCGGCGTACCTGTTGCTGGACGGGGCTTCGGAGGACAGCTTCGACTACTTCCGCTGCTGGCTGATCGCGCAGGGGCGGGAGGTGTTCGAGGGCGCGCTGCACGAGCCCGACGCCTTGGCCGAGCTGGTCCCGGACTTCGATGAGGAGGAGGACGGCGAGGCCGAGGACGTCGGCTACGCCGCCGACGAGGCGCACGAACAGCTGACGGGGCTTCCGCTCCCGGACCTCGGCGTGCAGCAGCCGCGGCGTCCGGAGGGCGACTCCTTCGACTTCGAGGACGCGACGGAGATGGCGAAGCGGTACCCGATGCTCTGGGCGCGGTTCGGGGACTGACGGCCGCTCAGGAGGGCGCGGCGGATCCAGCTGGTGTCGGCCGGGCGGCGTTGCGGCGGGGGCGTGACTCCGAGGGCGACCGCCGCGCCGACCAGGGCCGCGCCGAGGAGGACGGGCGGGGTGAGCTGGGTAGTGCCGAGGAGTGCGCCCAGGAGGACGGCGGCGAGGGGGACGAGGCCCGCGAAGAGGCCGGCGCGGTCGACGCCCAGGCGGGCGACGCCCGCGTACCAGAGGAAGAAGGCGAGCGCGGTGACGACGAGGGTGAGGTAGGAGAGGGCGAGGGCCTCGGTGGGGGTCGGGAGGTGTGGAGGGCGCGGCCTCCTTCGAGGAGGGCGGAGGTGGCCGCCAGGAGCGGAGCGGCGGTCAGGCAGGCGAGGGCGGAGAGGCGGCGCGGGCCGAGGACGGGGGAGGAGCGGGACCGCGAGCAGGGAGAAGCAGCACTCGCAGGCGAGGGCCCCGGCCGTGTAGAGGAGTCCGGTGGGGGTGGCGGCGGTGCTGTGGTTCTGGATCAGCAGGACGCCGGCGACGGTGAGCAGGCTGCTGACGGCGATCCGGGCGGAGGGGCGGCGACGGTCGAGGAGTGGTCCGGTGACGGCGAGGAGGACCGGGGTGGCGCCGATCACGGCTCCGACGGTCGCTGCGTCGGCGTGGGCGACGGCGTTGAGCAGGCAGACGTTGAACCCGGCCATGCCGGTGGCCGCGAGCGCCAGGACACGGCCCCGCTGACGGGTGGTCAGGCGGGGTGGCGGTGGGAGGCGACGGCCGGGGAGCAGGAGGATCAGTCCGGCGGCCAGGTAGCGCCAACCCTGGCCGGCGAGGAGGGGGTAGGCGGCGAGCAGCGGGCTGACGGCGGCGGAGCTGCCGACGGCGGTCATCGCGGTGGCGGCGGCGAGGCTGCCGCGCAGGGTACGGGAGTCCGGGGTCATGGGCAGCAGCCTGCGGGAGAGTGGTCCGGTGCGCCCGACCACTTCGAGGTGGGGGCACCGGACCACTTGGGGTGCCGTCCGGGAACGGCACTAGGCTGGCAGGGCCGTCGAGTGGGAGTGAGCGGGGGACGTGTTCGTCAAGATCTGCGGTCTGAGCACCGCGCCGGATGTCGCGGCCGCCCGTCGAGGCCGGGGCCGACGCGGTCGGGTTCGTGCTGACCGAGAGCCCGCGGCGGGTGACGCCGGAGCTGGTGCGGGAGTTGCTGGCCGGAGTGCCCGAGGGGGTGCTGTCGGTGGCGGTGTTCCGGGAGGAGCCGGCCGCGTACGTGCGGGAGATGGTGCGGGCCTCCGGGGGTCGGGGCGGCGCAGCTGCACGGGAACCATCCGCCCGCCGCCTTCGCGGAGTTGGCCGACCTCGGGGTTGCCGCTGATCCGGGCGACCTCGGCGGCGGCTGCGGCGGGGGCGTCCTGCGGGGACTTCGGTGAGGACCTGCTGCTGCTGGACTCGCCGGTGCCCGGCTCCGGGGAGGCGTGGGACTGGGCCGAGTTGGGGGCGAAGCCGCCGGGCGGGACGTGGCTGCTGGCGGGCGGGCTGACGCCGGGGAACGTGCGGGAGGCGATCGCGGCGGCCCGGCCGTGGGGGGTGGACGTGTCGAGCGGGGTGGAGGTGCGGCGCGGGGTGAAGGACCCGGCGCTGATCACCGAGTTCGTCCGGGCGGCGAAGGCGGACTGACGGACTGACGCTCGGCAGGGCAGCGGCCCCAGGGGCGCGAGGAACTGCGCGAGTCCGGAAGGCGGCCCAGTGCTAGATCGGGGCACGTGAGCCAGTTGCACGTGGTGCCGTGCCCCTGCGCGCAGTTCCTCGCGCCCCCGGAGTGACCACCCGATGCTGCTCGGCGAGGGCGTCGCGGAGCGCGGTCAGGGCGTCGGTGATGCCGGCGAGCGGAAGGTGGGCGTAGCCGATCACCAGGGCGGGGGGACGGGGGCCCGGGGTGACCTGGTGGTGGGGCGCCGCCGTGGACCAGGACGGAGCGGGTGAGCGCTGCCGAGGTGAGGGCCGACTCGTCGGTGGTGGGCGGGAGTTGGAGGTAGCCGTGGAGCCCGGCGGAGACACCGAGCAGGGTGGCCTCGGGGAGGAGCTCGGCGGCGGCCCGGGTGAAGGCCTCGCGGCGGCGGCGGTAGCGGGCCCGGACCCGGCGGAGGTGGCGGTCGAGCAGCCCGCTGGTGATCAGTTCGGCGAAGGCGCACTGGGTGAGGCCGTCGGTGCCGAGGTCGCGCCGGGAGCGGACCCGGTCGAGCGCGGCCGTGAGCGGCGGCGGGACGGCGAGCCAGCCGATCCGCAGCCCGGGCACCAGCGCCTTGCTGGCGGTGCCCGCGTAGACCACGTGCTCGGGCGCGAGCTCCTGGAGGGCGGCCGGACGGACCTCGCGGTCGAACCAGAACTCGCCGTCGTAGTCGTCCTCGACCACCAGGCCGTCGCTCTCCCGGGCCCAGCGGACCAGGGCCTGCCGCCGGGCGGATGAGAGCACCACGCCGGTCGGGTACTGGTGCGCGGGCGTGACGAGCACGGCGCGGGCACCGCTGGCGGCCAACTCCCCTACGTCGATGCCCTCGTGGTCCACCCGGACGGGGACCACCCGCATCCCGCACTCCTCGATGAAGCGGCGCTGGCTCCGGTGCCCCGGGTCCTCCACCGCGAGGGTGCGGATGCCGAGCCGGGGCAGCGCCTCGCAGAGCAGCGAGAGCCCCTGGGCGAAGCCGGCCGTCACCATCACCGAACCGGCCTCGGTGCGGACGCCGCGGACCCGGCCGAGGTAGTCCGCGAGGGCCCGGCGCAGCGACGGGTGTCCGGCGACCGGCGGGTAGTCCAACTCCTCCCGCCCGGCGGCGGCCAGGACGGTGCGGTAGCTGGCGAGCCACTCCTGGCGGGGGAAGTTGCCGGGGTCGGCACGGCCGGTGCGCAGGTCCCAGCGGACGGGGGCGGCCGGTTCGGGCTCGCGGAGGGCGACGGCGGGCGGCGGGGCGGTGGAGTCGGTGCCGCCGGCCCGCTCGGAGACGCAGGTGCCGGAGCCGTGCCGACCGGTCAACCACCCCTCGGCGGCGAGCTGTTCGTACGCCTCGACGGCGACGCTGCGGGAGACGCCGAGATCATCGGCGAGCCGTCGGGTGGAGGGCAGGCGGGTGCCGGGGCGCAGGACGCCGTCGGTGATCCGGTGACGCAGTGCGTCCTGGAGCTGCCCGGCCAGCGAGGTGGCCGAGCTGCGGTCGACCTCGACCGACAGGTGCCAGGCCACGACCACCCTCCCCCTCGCTCCCGGGCGGCCAGTCTGTCACAGCGGCCGTGCCAGGGTCCCGACGACGATGCGGCGGGGCAGCGAGTGGGGCAGCGAAGCAACAAGCGGGCAGGCAGGCGACAGAACGGCGGCGGGCGGCGAAGCAGCGGGCAGGCAGGCAGCCGAGCGGCGGTCAGGTGCCGCCCTGGGTGGACAACGGGCGAATGGCGGCGATGAGTTGGTCGAGGAGCTCGGCGGGTGGGGCGTCCGGGTGCTCGTCGACCGAGCCGACCAGGACGGCGTAGCCGCCGCCCGCGGAGGGGACCGCGACCACCACGGCCTGGCCGTTGACGCCCGTGGCCGGGTCGACCTGCCAGCGTTCGGCGTAGCCGGGGACACCGGCCACGGTGACCGGGCCGGAGGCGAGGCGGCGGCGGGAGCTGAGCTTGCCGAACATCAGCGGGGCGTACTCCTCCATCCGCTCCTCGGCCACGGCCTGGGCACTGGAGCCGCTGAACGCGTCGGCGATCACCTCGAAGACGCCGCGCGCGCAGGAGCCGTCGCCGATCGAGCAGTCGTAGGGCCGGGTGGTGAAGTTGAGCAGCACGGAGTCACCGTCGGGCCGGTTGTTCTTCCAGCCGGCCGGGAGCGGCACCCGCCAGCCGTGGGTGGTGTCCGGGAGCGAGCCGAAGGACTGCAGCGGCGTGCTGCTCGGCACCACCGGGGAGGGGATGGGCGCGGACGTCTCCGTCGGCGTCGGGCTCGGGGTGGGCGAGGACGAGGGCGAGGGGGTGGCGGAGGTGCTCACCGTGGCGCTCGGGGGCGGGAGTTGGGCCTGCTTCCCGTCGCCGCCGTCCCGGCCGAGCCAGAAGGCGGTGCCCGCCGCCAGGGCCAGCACCACCAGACCGGCGGTCACCAGCACCGTGCGGCGCCGACCGGGCGGAGCCGGGCGGTCCGGGAGCGCGTCCTGCGGTGCCGCGGCGCCGCCCTGGCCGGGCGGGCGGTACTCGTCGGTCCAGGCGGCGCCGTCCCACCAGCGCTCGCGGGGCAGGCCGTCCGGCCCCGGTTCGAGCACGGGGTACCAGCCGGGCGGCGTCGAGTAGCTCATCCCGGTACGGTAGCGCTCAGCCGTTCGAGCTGTCAGGGCAGTTGACGAAGCGTCAGTGCGCGGCGGGCGGCCGCTCAGGAGGCGAGCGGGCGGCCCATCCAGATGTCGTCCACGTAGCGGCCGTCGATCCAGAACTCATCCGGCAGCACGCCGTCCACGACGAAGCCGCAGCGCTCGTACAGGCGGCGGGCGGGGGCGTTGTGACCCAGCACGCGCAGGGTCATCTTGCGGATGCCGTCGGCCTTGGCCACCGCGCAGGCCGCCTCGACCAGGGCCTGGCCGACGCCGCGCCCGCGGGCGTCGGGCGAGACCGCGAGGCCCTGGATCTGCCGCACGTGCCGGTTGCTGACCAGCGGGGTGGGCGGGGCCTGGCGGATGTGGCCGACCACCTCGCCGTCGAGTTCGGCGACCAGGAACTGCTCGGGCAGGCGGCGGTCGTCGAAGATCTCGGCGTTCTCCTCCGGCCGCGGGACGACGTCGCTCAGCCAGGACCAGGCCTCGCGGTCGATCCGGGCGATCACCTCCTCGTCCTCGTCCCTGGCGGTGCGTATCAACAGGTCGTCGGCTCCCATGGTCGTCATCGTAACGACGGGGGTGCCCGCCCGGCCGGGAATTCCCCCGGCTCACCCTGGGCGGTGCGGCCGGAGCTGCGGCCACGGCCGTGCCGGTGCGGAGCGTCCGGGGCGACCTGCCAGGATGGGGCCATGCGTATCGCGGTGACTGGATCCACGGGACTGATCGGTTCGGCGCTCGTCCGCTCGCTTCTGAGGGACGGCCACGAAGTGGTGCGGCTGGTGCGGCAGCGGTCCCGGACCGGCGTGCAGCCGGACGGGACGGTGGGCGTCGGCTGGAACCCGACCCGGCTGGAGATCGACCGGGCCGGGCTGGCCGGTGTCGAGGCGGTGGTGCACCTGGCCGGGGCGGGCGTCGGCGACCGGCGGTGGACCGAGGCGTACAAGCGCGAGATCCGGGACAGCCGGGTGCTCGGCACCGAGACCCTGGCGGCCGCGCTGGCCGAGCTGAAGGAGCCGCCCCGGGTGCTGGTCAGCGGCTCGGCGGTCGGCTACTACGGGCAGACCGGCGAGCAGGTCATCGACGAACGGGCCCCGGCCGGCGACGACTTCCTGGCCCGGATCTGCGTCGAGTGGGAGGCGGCCACCGCCCCGGCCGAGGCGGCCGGGATCCGGGTCGCCCACGCCCGGACGGGGCTGGTGCTGGCCCCGGGCGGCGGCGCGGGCGGGCGGCTGCTGCCGCTGTTCAAGCTCGGCCTCGGCGGCCGGCTGGGCGACGGGCACCAGTACTGGAGCCTGATCTCGCTGGAGGACGAGGTGGCCGCGTTGCGGTACCTAGTCGACACGCCCGGGCTCTCCGGCTCCTTCAACCTGACCGGCCCGGAGCCGGTGACCAACGGGGCGATGACCGAACTGCTCGGCCGGGCGCTGGGGCGGCCGACGCCCTTCCCGGTGCCGCAGTTCGCGCTCAAGGCCGCACTGGGCGAGATGGCGGTCGAGGTGACGGGCAGTCACCGGGTCGTCCCCGAACGGCTCCTGGAGGCGGGCTTCCGGTTCCGGCAGCCGACGGCGGAGGCGGTGGTCCGGGCGGCGGTCGCCTAGTACCCCGCAGGGGGCTTGTGCTTGCGGCGGGCGGGGCTCCGGTCGTGGTGGTTCCGGGTCGTTCCGAGGTGGCGCGGGCAGGTCACGGGAGGGTGGTCGCAGGGGGCGCACGGCAGCACTGCCGCAGCGCATTGCGCGCCCCCGGTGACGGAACGCGCCCACGAATCCGTCCGATGCGCCCTTCAGGCGCACGCTCCGTGACCGTGCCCCACCTCCTGTCCCCACTCCTCGGGATTCGAACCGAAGTCGCGGCCTGATCCGTCGACTGACGGGGCATCACCTCCCCGGACCGTGTCCCGGCACCCTGCGGCCTGCCCGGCCGCAGCCCCGGGACCAGGGAGGGAGCACACCCGTGCCCGCACACGACTTCAACCGCCGCACCCGTCGCCGGACCGACCCGGACGTGATCGTGGTCGGCGCCGGACTCGCCGGACTGGCCACCGCCCGCACGCTGACGGGCCACGGCCTCGCCGTCCAGGTCCTGGAGGCCACCGAACGGCTCGGCGGCCGGCTGGCCGCCCACGAGCTGGACGGCTTCCGGCTCGACCACGGCGGCCAACTGCTCAACACCGACTTCCCGGAGCCCGGGCGGCGGCTCGACCTGGACCGGCTGGAGCTGCGACCGCTCGCGCCCGGCGTCCTGGTGCACAGCGGCGGCCGACGGCACCGGTTCGGGGACCCGCAGGGCGCCACCAGGACGGCGAGCGTGCGCGGCCCGTTCGGCAGTCCGCTGGACCGGGCCCGGCTCACCTCCGCCCTCGGCCGGCTCGCCGCCACCCCGGCCGCCCGGCTGCTGGCCCGCCCGGAGACCACCACCGCCCGCGCCCTCGCCGACCGCGGCCACTCCCCGCGCACGGTGGACGGCCTGCTGCGGCCCCTGCTCGGCGCCCTGCTCAGCGACCCCGAACTCGGCACCAGCAGCCGGGTCGCCGACCTGGTGCTGCGCTCCTACGCCCGCGGCCGCCTCTGTCTCCCGGCGGCCGGACTGGCCGCCGTCCCCGAACAGCTCGCCGAGGGCCTGCCCGCCGGGACGCTGCGGCTCGGCGTCCGGGCCACCTCGGTCTCCGCCGACGGCGTCGAAACGGCCGCCCACGGCCGGATCGCCGCCCGCGCGGTGGTGCTCGCCACCGACGCCCGCTCCGCCGCCGACCTCCTCCCGGGGCTGCGGCTGCCCGCCTTCCACCCCGTCACCACCTACTACCACGTGGCCGACCACTCCCCGCTGGGCGAACCGGTCCTGCTGCTCGACGGGGACCGGACGGGCGGACGGGCGGTGCTCTCGCACTCGCTGGTGCTCAGCGACGTCTCCGAGGGGTACGCCCCGGCCGGGCGGGCGCTGATCGCCACCACCGTGCTCGGCGCCCGGCACTTCGACCACGGCGGGGCGGCCGGGTACGAGCCGGTCCTGCGGCGGCGCCTCGCCGAGCTGTACGGGGCGGAGGCCTCGCGGTGGGAGTTCCTGACGGTGCGGCACCTTCCGGACGCGGTACCGGCGATGCCGCCGCCGCACAACCTCCGACGGCCCGTCCGGGTCCTGGCGGGCCTCTACGTCTGCGGCGACCACCGCGACACCAGCACCCTCCAGGGCGCCCTGGTCTCCGCCCGCCGCGCCGCCCACGCCGTCCTGCGCGACCTCGGCCTCCCGGCCACGGCCCGCGCGGCGGAGGCCGCCTGACGCACCGCCGACGGTGGCGATGCCGGGGGCGCGGGGAACGGCGCGGGGTGGAACAGCAGCACGTGCGACTGGCTGACGGCGGTTCAGTTGCCGGTGGGCCGCCTTCCGACCCGCGCAGTTCCCCGCGCCCCCGGGCCTCCCGGCCCGGCAGAGCAGCGCCCCGCAGGGGCGCGAGGAACGGCGCGCGGGGGAACAGCAGCACGTGCGACTGGCTGACGGCGGTCAAGTTGCAGGCGAGCCGCCTTCCGACCCGCGCAGTTCCTCGCACCCCCGGCCTCACCTCTTTTCGCCGGGGGTCGTGCCAGGATGACGATATGACGCAGAGTCGGGCATATCGCCCATGACGGCCGAGGACGCCGATGCCGTCGCGCTGGTCCTGATCCCGGCCTGTGCCGTCGCCGCGCCGCTGCTGGCGGACCGCCTCCAACGGTGGCTCGCCGTCCCGACCGTGGTGTTCGAGATCGTGCTCGGCGTGCTGATCGGCCCGGACGTGCTGCACTGGGCCGACGTCGGCGACCTGGTGGACGCGCTGTCGCAGTTCGGCCTGGCGATGCTGATGTTCCTCGCCGGCTACGAGATCGACTTCGCCCGGCTGCGCGGCGGCCCGCTCAAGCGGGCGGTCGCCGCCTGGCTGGTCACCGTCGTGCTGGCGCTCGGCTTCGGTGCGCTGATCAACCCGAGCCCGCTGAACGGCGCCTTCGCCGGCCTCGCACTGACCACCACCGCGCTCGGCACCATCCTGCCGATCCTGCGCGACTCGGGGGTGCTGCCGACGCCGTTCGGGTCGATGACGATGGCCACCGGGGCGGTCGGCGAGTTCGGCCCGATCGTGGCCATCGCGGTGCTGCTGAGCGGCAACACGCCCGCCAAGTCGGCGGTCATCCTCGGCGCGTTCGCCCTCATCACGGTCGCGGCGGTGGGCTACGCGCGCCGTCCGCGCCCGGACTGGGCGACCCGGCTGATCCGGCGGACCATGCGGACCTCGGGGCAGTTCGCGATCCGTCTGGTGATGCTGGTGCTGGCCACGATGGTGGGGGCGGCGATCTGGCTGAGCCTGGACATGCTGCTGGGCGCGTTCACCGCCGGGATCGTCTCCAGGTTGCTGCTCTCCGAAGTGGCGGAGGCCGAGGAGGAGGTGATCGAGGCCAAGCTGGAGAGCATCGGATTCGGCTTCCTGGTGCCGGTCTTCTTCGTGGTGAGCGGGATGAACTTCGACCTGAAGGCCCTCCTCGACGACCCGGGGACCCTCCTGCTGGTGCCGCTCTTCCTGCTCCTGCTGCTGGTGCTGCGCGGAGTGCCGGCCGCCCTGCTGGCCCCGCCGGAGCTGGGCCGGCGGGACAGGGCCGCGCTCGGGCTGTTCGGGGCCACGGCGCTGCCGCTGGTCGTGGTGATCACCACCATCGAGGTGGACGACGGGCGGCTGCCCTCGTCCACGGCGGCGGCCCTGGTGGGGGCCGGGATGCTCTCGGTGCTGCTCTTCCCGCTGCTGGCGCAGCGGCTGCGCGGACAGGGCACGCCGCCCCCGCCGGAAGGAGCTCCCCGGGTGCGGGCCGAGAGCTGGTGAGGCGCGCGGCCGGAGGTGACGGAGTGTCGGTCACCACCGGGCGGCGCCCCGGCGCGCGGGCCTACCGTCTATGCATGGCAACCGACGGCCTGGCGATCCTCGCCTCCCACAGCACCGAGGCGGTGCCGCCCGTCGTCGTGATCCCGCCCGCTCCGCCCGTGCACCCGATACCAGTGGTCCCGCTCTGGCACGCGGCACCGGACCGGCTCCTCCGCGAGACCGGCCGCCCGCGCGACCCGGCCTGACGTCCAGCGCCACCCAGCGCCACCCGGCCCGACCGCACGGCACCGAACCGCACCGGCACCGGCACCGAACCGCACCGGCACCGAACCGGCACCACCGCGAGGCAGCACAGCACCGGCCCGTCCGCACGGGCGCACCCCTCCCTTCCCCCGGCCCCACCGACCACGGCGAGACCGACAGGACTCCCCCACGCCGGTCAGGCTCGCCCTTCCCATCCCGCAGGCCCCGGCCCTCCCCCGGCCGGGGCCTGCGGCGTACGGGGCCCGCACCTGACGGCCGGTCAGATCACCCCCGCCTGGCGGGCGGCCTCGTCGAAGGCGCGGGCGGCCTGGCCGGCCCGGTACGGGGTGAGGCGGCGGTGGAAGTCGCGGAGGTACTCCACCGTGCGGGCGGAGCGCATCTCACCCGCCGCGCGGAGCGCCTCGGTGGCCAGGCCGCAGGCCTCGTCCACCTCGCCGAGGCCGAGGCGCGAGCTCGCGAGGACCAGGCGGCAGAGGATGCGGCTGCGGGCGAAGGCCGGGGTGCGCAGCCTCAGGGACTTCTCGGCGTGCTGGGCGGCGGGCCGCCACTGCTGGAGGTCGCGGTAGCAGTGGGCGAACTCGTCGGCCAGCTGGGCCTCGTCGAAGTACCGCGCCCAGGAGGGGAGTTCGTCGCTGGGGCGGGCGATGCCCAGGGCCCGTTCGCAGCGCACCAGGGCGGTGGTGCAGGCCCGGACGTCGCCGAGCAGGGCGTGGCCGCGGGCCTCGGCGGCGTGCATCAGGGCCTGGACGGTGGGCGCGGCGGCGGTGCCGACACCCTGCTGGGCGACGCGCGCCAGCTGGATCGCCTCCCGGCCGTGGCCGAGGTGGACGGCCTGCTGGCTCATGGTGGTGAGCACGTAGCCGCCGAGCACGCGGTCCCCCGCGGCCTGGGAGAGCCGCAGCGCCTGGACGAAGTAGCGCTGGGCCAGGCCGTGGGCAGCGATGTCGAAGGAGGTCCAGCCGGCCAGCCTGGTCAGGTCGGCGACGGCGCCGAACAGCGCGCGGCCGATCTGCTCGCCGTACCGGCCGCGCAGCATCGGCTCGGCCTCGCTCTCCAGGTAGCGCACCAGGGCCTGCCGGGCGTGGCCGCCGCCGTAGGCGTGGTCGAGGGCGCGGAAGAGGTCCCCGACGGCGCGGATGGCGGCGATGTCGCCCCGGCCGACCCGCAGCGTCGGACGCTGCTCGCGGGTCTCCTGCTCACCGAGCGGCGGCAGGCCGCCGCGGCTCTGGGCGGGGACCCGGCCGGGCACCCGGGGGACGGCCGCGCCCCGGGCGGGCGGCACCACGCCGCGCGCACCGGCCGGCGGCGCTCCGGGCGCGGGCGGACGGCCGGCCGGCGGTGCGTCGGGCAGGCCGGGCACCGAGCCGTCCCGGGCCACCCGTTCGTCGGTGCGGCCGATCAGCCAGTCCCGGCTGGGCACCACCAGACCGGCCGGGGTGAAGGCGATCCGGCGCAGCTCGGACTGCAGGCCGGTGTCCTTGCGCCACATGGAGGCGACGATGTCGACCGCCTCCTGCGGCGATTCGGCGAACTCCAGCCCGGCGTAGACCGGGGCGCAGGCGTCCAGGCCGATGTCCTGGGCGGTGAGCCGGCGGCCCAGGCGGCGGGTGAAGACCTCGGCGATCAGCGCGGGGGTGGCGCCGCGCGGCTGCTGCCCGCGCAGCCAGCGGGTGACGGAGGTCTTGTCGTAGCGGAGGTCCAGGCCGTGCTCCAGGCCGAGTTGGTCGACCCGGCGGGCCAGCCCGGCGTGCGAGAAGCCGGCCTCCTCGATCAGTGCGGCGAGACGTGGGTTCTGGGTCCGGTCCCCTGAGGTGGTGTCAGCGGCGCGGGCCCGGTCCCCGGGCAGCGCCTCGGCCCCGGCGGCCCGCTCGTGCGGATCGTCGAGGTGCGGGTCGTGCGGATCGTGCGGGTCGAGCTGTCCGTACGCCGGGCTGTCGGTTGCAGGCCGTTGGGGCATATCTGTCTCACCTCTCGAGCGCCCCACCAGCCCCCACCTGTCTGGAGGTGCGCCCCCTGTCGGGAATCGGCGCGAATGTAGCGAGCATTTCGCCGCTATGGGTGGATCTGGGCGGGCAATCCTCCGAACGGGTGATGCAATGGCGCCCGTTGTAGGGAAGGTGCGTCGGTGGGTGTTTGGCTTGGACCGAGCCTGTCGCCGAATGGACCACCTGGTTTCGTCCACCACGGCCCCGCGCCACCCTGTGTGGTCCCGGCACATATCAGCGAGGGCCGCCACTTCCTACCGTTCTCGGCCATGGACACCTCTTCAGCCCGGCCGCTGGACGGCCGTACGGCACTGGTCACCGGCGCCGCCTCGGGCATCGGCCGGGCCTGCGCCGAGGCCCTGGCGGCGGCCGGCGCCCGGGTCTACGTCGTCGACCTGGCCGCGGCCCCGGCCGAGGAGCTCGCCGCCCGGATCGGCGGCGTCCCGGTGGTCGCCGACCTGGGCGACCCGGCGGCCGCCGACGCGCTGCCGGACGACGCCGACATCGTCGTCAACAACGCGGGCCTCCAGCACGTCGCGCCGGTGCACGAGTTCCCGCCGGACCGCTTCGCCCTGATCCAGCGGGTGATGGTGGAGGCGCCGTTCCGCATCCTGCGCCGGACCCTGCCGCACATGTACGAGCAGGGGTGGGGACGGGTGGTCAACATCTCCTCGGTGCACGGCCTGCGCGCCAGCCCCTTCAAGTCCGCCTACGTGACGGCCAAGCACGGCTTGGAGGGCCTGAGCAAGACCGTCGCCCTGGAGGGCGCCCCGTACGGCGTCACCAGCAACTGCATCAACCCGGCCTACGTCCGCACCGCCCTGGTGGAGAAGCAGATCGCCGCCCAGGCGCTGGCCCACGGCATCCACGAGGACGAGGTGGTGGAGCAGATCATGCTCGAACGCACCGCCGTCAAGCGCCTGATCGAGCCCGACGAGGTGGCCCAGCTCGCCGTCTGGCTCTGCTCCCCGACCGCCTCCTACATCACCGGGGCCTCCCTCCCGGTGGACGGCGGCTGGACCGCACACTGATCCCCCTGCAACTCCCCTCCCCCCAAGAAGTGGTGACGCATGCCCAGTTCTCCCGACGCCGCGAGAACCTCCGGCGCCTCCCTCAAGAAGGTCGTCGGCGCGAGCCTGATAGGTACCACCATCGAGTGGTACGACTACTTCCTGTACGGCACCGCCGCCGCGCTGGTCTTCAACAAGGTCTTCTTCCCGAACAGCGACCCGCTGACCGGCACCCTGCTCTCCTTCCTCACCTACGCCATCGGCTTCGCCGCCCGCCCGATCGGCGCGCTGGTCTTCGGCCACTTCGGCGACCGGATCGGCCGCAAGAAGCTGCTGGTGCTGAGCCTGCTGCTGATGGGTGGCTCGACCACCCTGATCGGCGTGCTGCCGACGTACCACCAGATCGGCGTGGCCGCACCGCTGCTGCTGACCGCGCTGCGGCTGGTGCAGGGCTTCGCGCTCGGCGGCGAGTGGGGCGGCGCGGTGCTGCTGGTCTCCGAGCACGGGGACGCGAAGCGGCGCGGCTTCTGGGCCTCCTGGCCGCAGGGCGGCGCCCCGGCGGGCAACCTGCTGGCGGCCGGCGTGCTCTCGCTGATGACCGCGGTGCTGTCGGACGAGGCCTTCGTGTCCTGGGGCTGGCGGGTGCCGTTCCTGCTCTCCGCGCTGCTGGTGATGGTCGGCCTGTGGATCCGGCTGGCGGTGGACGAGTCCCCGCTGTTCCAGCAGGCGCTGGCCGCGGCCGCGGCGCGCGAGGCGCAGGCGCCCGAGCAGCCGCCGCTGGTCGCGGTGCTGCGCCACCACTGGCGCGAGGTGCTCACCGCGGTGGGCGCGCGGATGGCGGAGAACATCTCCTACTACGTGATGACCACCTTCGTGCTGGCCTACGCGGTGGGCCACGTGCACCTGCCCAAGCAGACCGCGCTCAACGCGGTGCTGATCGCCTCGGCCGTCCAGTTCGCGCTGATCCCGCTCTTCGGAGCGCTCTCCGACCGGGTCGGCCGCAAGCCGGTCTACCTGGTCGGCGCGGTCGGGGTCGGCGTCTGGGCCTTCGTCTTCTTCGGACTGGTGGACACCAAGAGCTTCGGCTCGCTGCTGCTCGCGGTCACCGTCGGGCTGGTCTTCCACTCGGCGATGTACGCCCCGCAGGCGGCCTTCTTCTCCGAGCTGTTCGCCACCCGGATGCGGTACTCCGGCGCCTCCATCGGCGCCCAGTTCGCCTCGGTGGCGGCCGGCGCCCCCGCACCGCTGATCGCCACCGCCCTGCTCAAGGACTACGGCAGCTCCACCCCGATCTCGGTCTACGTGGCGATCGCCGCCGTGATCACCGTGGTCGCCGTCCTCTGCGCCCGCGAGACCCGCGGCCGCGACCTCGCCGAGGTGGGTGCCGACGAGGCCCCCGCCCTGGCCAAGGTCTGATCGTTCGTCACGCGGCGGCCGGTACCAGTGCGGTACCGGCCGCTGCGCACCCGGCAGAGAACTGGCACGATGGCCCGCACCATGGACGACCCGCCCCTCCCCAGCAGCGCCGCCGCCCTGCGGCGGCTGCTCGACCTGCTCGCCTCCGGCGCCGCCACCGAGGACTTCGGCGAGGTGCTCGCCGAGGCGCGCCGCCGGGGCGCCCCGGCGGCGGTGCTGGCCGAGATCGACGACGCCACCTGGCTGGCCCTGCGGGTGCACCGGACGCTGCGTCAGCACCGGCGCCGGGAGGCCGAACTGACGGCGCTCTTCGACACCGCCGGGGACCTGGCCGCCTCCCGGGACCTGGACTCCGTCCTGCAGGCCATCGTCCGCCGGGCCCGGATGCTGCTCGGCACCGACACCGCCTACCTGACCCTGCCGGACCGGGCCGCCGGGGACACCTACATGCGGGTCACCGACGGCTCCGTCTCCGCGCTCTTCCAGAACCTGCGGCTCAGCCTCGGCGACGGCCTCGGCGGCCTGGTCGCGCAGAGCGCCCGCCCGTACGCCACCCCGGACTACCGGACCGACGAGCGCTTCCACCACACCGGCACCATCGACGCGGGCGTGCTGGACGAGGGCCTGGTCGCCATCATCGGCGTGCCGCTGCTGCTCGGCGGCCAGGTGATCGGCGTGCTGTTCGCCGCCGACCGCTCGGCCCGGGCCTTCTCCCCCGACGAGGTGGCCCTGCTCTGCACCCTGGCCGCGCACGCCGCCATCGCCCTGGACACCGCCAACTCCCTGGCCGAGACCCGGGCCGCACTGGCCGAGCTGAACACCGCCAACGCCGTCATCCAGGCCCACTCCGAGGCCGTCCAGCGCGCCGAACGGGCCCACGACCGCCTCACCGACCTGGTGCTGCGCGGCGCGGAGGTCCCGGACGTGGCCGCCGCGGTGGCCGCCCTGCTGGGTGGCGAGGTGGGCGTGTACGACGCCGAGGGGCTCGTACTGTCCGGGCGCGCGCCGGGGCCTGACGGACTGTCGGAGCTCGCCGCCGCCTCGCGCGCCGAGGGGCGCGCCGTCCGGCACGGCGACGCCTGGATCTGCGCGGTGCTGGCCGGCCAGGAGCCGCTCGGCGCCATCGTGCTGCTCGGGCCGGCCGGGGCTGGACGACGCCGACCGCCGCCTGTTCGAACGGGCCGGGGTGGTCACCGCCCTGCTGCTGCTCCTGCGCCGCTCGGTCGCCGAGGCCGAGAACCGGGTCCGCGGCGAACTGGTCGCCGACCTGCTCACCGCCCCCGGCCGCGACCCGGCGGGCCTGGTCGCCCGCGGCCGACGCCTGGGCGTCGACCTGAACCGCCCGCACCTGGTGCTGGTCGCCGCCGCCCCGCCCGCCGAACGGGCCCGGCTCGCCGGAGCCGCCGCCCGCTACCTGTTCGGCGCCCGCGGCCTCAGCGCGGAGCACGGCGAGGCCGTGGTGCTGCTGCTGCTCCCCGACGAAGGGTCACCGAGCGCGGGCGAGGCCGCCGCCCAGGCCGCCGAACGCCTGGCCCGGCTCACCGGCACGCCGGTGACGGTCGGCGCCGGACGGGTCGCCACCGGGCCGGTCGAACTGGCCGCCGCGTACGGGGAGGGGCTGCGCTGCGTCCGGGCCCTGCGGGTGCTCGGGCGGGACGGGGACGGCGCCTCCGCCGCCGACCTCGGCTTCCTGGGCGTCCTGCTCGGCGACGGGCACGACGTGGCCGCCTTCGTCCGGGCCACCCTCGGGCCGCTGCTCGACTACGACGCCCGGCGCGGCACGGAGCTGGTCCGCACCCTGCGCTCCTACTTCGACTGCGGCGGCAGCCTCACCCGCGCCAAGGACGAGCTCCACGTCCACGTCAACACCGTCGTCCAACGCCTCGACCGCGTCGAGGTCCTGCTGGGCCCGGACTGGAACCACCCGGAACGCAGCCTGGAGCTCCAGCTCGCGCTCCGCCTGCAGCTCCTGGCAAGCGAGTAACCGCCCGCGGCGCCCAGGGGCGCGAGGAACTGCGCGCGGGGGAACGGCAGCACGTGCAACTGGCTCACCTGCCCCGATCTCACGCTGGTCCGCCTTCCGGACTCGCGCAGTTCCTCGCGCCCCTGGTGCCCTCCAGGCACCATGAGCCGGCGGCGTACAGTGGCGTGGTCGGTTTTGACGCCTGGCAAGGAGCAGCGGTGAGCGAGCACGTACGGTTCGTGCACATGGGCATAGGCGAGCGCTCGGTCCCCTACGAGGAAGCCTGGGCCGAGCAGCAGCGGCTCCACGAGCTCCGCGTCGCCGACGAGATCCCCGACACCGTGCTGCTGCTGGAGCACCAGCCGGTGTACACCGCCGGCAAGCGCACCAACCCCGAGGACTACCCCCTGGACGGCACCCCCGTGGTGCAGGTCAACCGGGGCGGCGAGATCACCTGGCACGGCCCGGGCCAGCTGGTCGGCTACCCGATCGTGAAGCTGCCGGACCCGATCGACGTGGTCGCGTACGTGCGCCGCCTGGAGGAGGCACTGATCCGCGCCTGCGGCGAGGTCGGCATCGCCACCACCCGGATCGAGGGCCGCAGCGGCGTCTGGAAGCTCGGCGCCGAGATCCCCGGCGCGGTGGTGGACCCGTCCGAGGTGGTCGAGATCGGCAAGCTGACCCTGCGGATGGGCCTGCCGCTCGGCATCGACCCGCGCCTGGCGGGCCCCGAGTACGCGCCCTCCAACGCGGGCCAGCGCGGCGACGACCGCAAGCTGGCGGCGATCGGCGTCCGGGTCGCCCGGGGCGTCACGATGCACGGCTTCGCGCTCAACTGCGACCCCGACATGACATGGTTCGACCGGATCGTGCCCTGCGGGATCCGGGACGCCGGGGTCGGTTCGATCAGTTCCGAACTGGGCCGCGACTTCGGCGTCGCCGCAGCCCTGCCGGTGGTGGAGCGGCACCTGCGCGAGGTGCTGGCCGAGCTGCCGGAGCCCGCCCTGGCCCGCTGAGGCCCCCGGCACCCCGCTCCGCGCGGGAATGCCACCCGCCCGTCACGCGCTGTCGTCCCTGCGAATACAGGGCCCGCGCCCGGTGAAACCCGCACAAGCACAGGCGTACCCTAGGGGTACCCCGTCTAGTTCTAGGAGTCGCACGTGTCCGCTGTCGCGCCCGACGGCAGGAAGCTCCTCCGCCTGGAGGTCCGCAACAGCGAGACCCCCATCGAGCGGAAG
Source organism: Kitasatospora albolonga (assembly GCF_039535905.1). GTDB lineage: Bacteria > Actinomycetota > Actinomycetes > Streptomycetales > Streptomycetaceae > Kitasatospora > Kitasatospora albolonga. Next base: position 21,619 of record NZ_BAAAYB010000075.1, read on the forward strand.
CCCGAGTGGATCAAGACCCGAGCCAAGATGGGGCCCGAGTACAACGCCCTCCAGTCGCTGGTGAAGAAGGAGGGGCTGCACACGGTCTGCCAGGAGGCCGGCTGCCCCAACATCTTCGAGTGCTGGGAGGACCGCGAGGCCACCTTCCTCATCGGCGGTGACCAGTGCACCCGCCGCTGCGACTTCTGCCAGATCGACACCGGCAAGCCCGCCGACTTCGACCGGGACGAGCCGCGCCGGGTCGCCGAGTCCATCGTCACGATGGACCTCAACTACGCCACCATCACCGGCGTCGCCCGCGACGACCTGGAGGACGGCGGCGCCTGGCTGTACGCCGAGACCGTCCGCCAGGTGCACGCGATGACCGCCGGCCGCGAGGCCGGCCGCACCGGCGTCGAGCTGCTCATCCCGGACTTCAACGCCGTGCCCGAGCAGCTGGCCGAGGTCTTCTCCTCCCGCCCCGAGGTGCTCGCGCACAACGTCGAGACGGTGCCCCGGATCTTCAAGCGGATCCGCCCCGCCTTCCGCTACGAGCGCTCGCTGGACGTCATCACCCAGGCCCGCGCGGCCGGGCTGGTCACCAAGTCCAACCTCATCCTGGGCATGGGCGAGACCCGCGAGGAGGTCAGCCAGGCGCTGGCCGACCTGGTCGGGGCCGGCTGCGAGCTGATCACCATCACCCAGTACCTGCGCCCCTCGGTGCGGCACCACCCCGTCGAGCGCTGGGTGAAGCCGCAGGAGTTCGTCGAGCTCCAGGAGGAGGCCGAGGAGCTGGGCTTCGCCGGCGTCATGTCGGGCCCGCTGGTCCGCTCCTCGTACCGCGCCGGGCGGCTGTACCGGCAGGCGCTGGAGCACCGCGAGCGCGCGGCGGTCTGATCGGACGTACGGCGGGAGGCCGGGGCGAACGCCCCGGCCTCCCGCCGTTCCGGAGCACCGCGGACCGTTCAGGTCCGTTCCTGCGGGCTTTTCATCGGGCTTTGACCGTTCGGTCACCGCCCGGCAACACAGGAGGGGGACCCTGACAGCATGCAGAAGAAGACCGGAGTCCTGGTTTACGCACTGCGTCGCACCGAGCGTGCCCTGCTGGCCGGCGGCCAGCTGAGGGCCCGCCGCAACGCCTGGTCGGCGGTCGTGGAGAACCGGCAGCACGCCGCGGACCGCGCCGAGGTGGCCGGGCTCTTCCCCGCCGAGGCCGACGGACAGCGCCGCCACGCCTGACCTGCGCGGTCGCCGGACGGCCGGCGGGCACCCGTCGGGGGCGCGTCCGGGTTGCAGTTTGGGGGCGCCCTTGGATATCCCGTGCTCCCGCCACGTACCATGAGCGGTATGGCGAGGCAAACATCCGAAACCCCTGGGCGGCTCAAGCAGATCCGCCAGGCGTACACCATGACCAAGAAGGTCGACACCAAGATCGGCCTGATCATCGCGGCCGTCGGTCTGCTCACCTTCGGCGTGTTCCTCGCCATCGGCTTTGCGATCGACCACCCGATCTACCTGGGCATCCTCGGCTTCATCGTGGCCTTCCTGGCCATGGCGATCGTCTTCGGGCGACGCGCCGAGCGGGCCGCCTTCGGCCAGATGGAGGGTCAGCCGGGCGCCGTCGCGGCCGTGCTGAACAACATCCGCCGCGGCTGGAGCGCCAACCCGACCCCGGTCGCGGTCACCCGCAACCAGGACGCCGTCTACCGCGCGATCGGCCGCCCCGGCATCGCGCTGATCGGCGAGGGCAACCCGAACCGGGTGCGCGCCCTGCTGGCCGCCGAGAAGAAGAAGATGGCCCGCGTGGTCGGCGACATCCCGGTGCACGACATCGTGGTGGGCAACGGCGAGGGCGAGGTGCCGCTGAAGAAGCTCCAGGTGCACCTGATGCGCCTGCCGCGCTCCATCACCCCGGGCCAGGTCACCGAGACCAACGACCGCCTGCGCGCGCTGGGCGACCTGCTCTCCAAGGCTCCGATCCCCAAGGGCCCGATGCCCAAGGGCGCACGGATGCCCAAGGGCGGCCAGGTCCGCTGACCGCTCCCCCACCAACGCCACGGCCCCGCCGCGAGACTCTCGCGGCGGGGCCGTTCACTTGCTCCGGCGTCCGGTCAGATCCGCACCTCGACGGTGCGCACGGCCTTGTCGTGCAGCCCTCGGGTGTCGCGGTCCCAGACCACCGCCGGGATCACCAGGACGAGCAGCAGGGTGCGCAGCAGCACCTGGGGGATGCTCGCCCGCCCGCCGTCCAGCCGGACCACCCGCAGGCCGAACAGCCGCTTGCCGACCGTCGTCCCGGTGGTGGAGAGCAGGAGCACGGCGACGGCGTAGTAGAGCGGGGTGGTCCACATGTTGGCCGACCCCGGGGCGCCCTGGGCGATCAGCCCGAAGGAGACCAGGCTGCACAGCCAGCCGTCCACGAACAGCGCGCCGATCCGCCGGCCCGGGCCGGCCAGCGAGCCGGGGCCCTCCTTGGGCAGCCCGAGGCGCTCACCCCGGTACCCGAAGTCGGCGCCCATCTTCTCGGCGGCGGCCTTCGGTCCGTCGATCCACGATCCCAACGCTTCTCTGGTGTCCACGAATCCACACTATCCGGGCAGTCCCGGCGATCTTCGGGCCCCTCCCCCCGAGCGGGTGAATCGCTCTCGGCGGCCTTCACTGAGTGGTCTGGACCACTTGTCGGGCACCTGCCGTCCACGGGTGCTGATTTGCCCGGAACCGTACGCCTTTGACTCCCCCTTGAGCAGCCCGGTTAACATCTAGGAAACGAAAGGGTCACCAGCCGGAAACGGCCGATTCCTAGGGTTGACCCCTAAAACGCGCTCGCTGAGGAGGATGGATGTTCAACAACGCCGCCGAGGTCAAGCAGTACATCGCGGACAACGACATCAAGTTCGTCGACGTGAGGTTCTGCGACCTGCCGGGCGTCATGCAGCACTTCTCCGTGCCAGCGGCGACCTTCGACCCGTCCGAGACCCTGATGTTCGACGGCTCGTCGATCCGCGGCTTCCAGGCCATCCACGAGTCCGACATGGCGCTCGTCCCCGACCTGGCCACCGCCCGGCTGGACCCGTTCCGCAAGGACAAGCACCTCAACATCAACTTCTTCATCCAGGACCCGATCACCGGCGAGGCCTACAGCCGCGACCCGCGCAACGTCGCCCGCAAGGCCGAGGCCTACCTGGCCTCCTCCGGCATCGCCGACACCGCCTACTTCGGGCCCGAGGCCGAGTTCTACGTCTTCGACTCGGTCCGCTTCGAGACCAGCGCGAACGCCTCGTACTACCACATCGACTCCGAGGCCGGCGCCTGGAACTCCGGCTCCGAGACCGGCGACGTGCGCGGCTACAAGGTCAAGTACAAGGGCGGCTACTTCCCCACCCCGCCGGTCGACCACTTCGCCGACCTGCGCGCCGAGATGTCGCTCGAACTCGCCGCCGCCGGGCTGGAGGTGGAGCGCCAGCACCACGAGGTGGGCACCGCCGGCCAGGCCGAGATCAACTACAAGTTCAACACCCTGCTGCACTCCGCCGACGACCTGATGCTGTTCAAGTACATCATCAAGAACGTGGCCTGGCGGAACGGCAAGACCGCCACCTTCATGCCCAAGCCGATCTTCGGCGACAACGGCTCCGGCATGCACGTCCACCAGTCCCTGTGGAGCGACGGCTCCCCACTCTTCTACGACGAGCAGGGCTACGCGGGCCTCTCCGACACCGCCCGCTACTACATCGGCGGCATCCTCAAGCACGCCGCCTCGCTGCTCGCCTTCACCAACCCCTCGGTGAACTCCTACCACCGCCTGGTCCCCGGCTTCGAGGCCCCGGTCAACCTGGTCTACTCCCAGCGCAACCGCTCCGCCGCGATCCGCATCCCGATCACCGGCTCCAACGCCAAGGCCAAGCGCATCGAGTTCCGCGCCCCCGACCCGGCCTCCAACCCGTACCTGGCCTTCGCCGCCATGCTGATGGCCGGCCTCGACGGCATCAAGAACAAGATCGAGCCCCTCGAGCCCGTCGACAAGGACCTCTACGAGCTGGCCCCCGACGAGCACGCCTCCGTCCCCCAGGTCCCCAACTCCCTCGGCGCCGTCCTCGACGCCCTGGAGGCCGACCACGAGTACCTGCTCGCGGGCGGCGTCTTCACGCCCGACCTGATCGAGACCTGGATCGACTACAAGCGCACCCACGAGATCGCCCCGATCGCGCTGCGCCCGCACCCGCACGAGTTCGAGCTGTACTACGACCTGTAGGACCCGCTCCGACCTGCGGAAACGCAGGTTGATCTCTCACTGTTTCCGCAGGTCAGGCACAGTCCTGACCTGCGGAAACCTCAACGGGAAAAGCTGCCGTCGAAGGCTCGCGGCGTGAAATGAGAGTGCACCGAGTTCGATCTCGACGCAAACCCCCTCAGCGGCCTGAACCGCCACCGCACAGCCGTCAGCGACTTGACGATGAATAGGCGTTGCCTGTGCGTCGTCGTCCGGACTGCCGCTTGGCGAACCGACCCGAGGAACCACTGCATCACGTGGTTGATCAAGACGCGAGTAGCCCGCGCCTGCGCTCGGCCGGGTCTCCCCGTCGAGCGCATTGCGTAGCAGTAGTCCAACTCATCGACGAGGGCAAGCAAGCGCTCCAGGCTGCCCACTCGTACGCCAGAGCCGCCCCGCACCAGCCTCGCCTGCCGGGTCTGCCCGTCACCGCGGCCCGCCAGCGAACCAATTCCAACCGGCCGACCGGGCCTCGGCGCACGATTCCCGAACGGTGGAAAATCATCGCCGTCGGCCTCTCCACCCTCTTCGCCTTCGGTCTGCGTCCCCGCTCCACACCCCCGGCGGCGGGGCCGGCCCGCTGGGCTACACCGTCGCGGTGGTCTGCTTCGCGATCGTGCTGGCGGCATTGGGGTGAGGCATCTCGGCAACCGTGGGGCACGCGGTGCTGGCGCACGCCATGAGAACGGGACAATGGAGGCATGCCAGCTGTACCGCCCTCCAGTCCTGACGCCTCGGCCCGGATGAGTCGCCAGACCAACCGCGACACCGCGGCCGAGCAAGCCGTACGAAAGCTCCTCCATGCCTCGGGTTACCGCTATCGCACCCACTTTCCCGTGCCCGGCATGCGCCGACGCAAGATCGACATCGCGTTCACGCGAGCCAGGTTGGCCGTTCTCATCGACGGCTGCTTCTGGCACGGTTGCCCGGAGCACGCCACGAGCCCCAAGGCGAACGCAGACTGGTGGCGGCAGAAGCTCGACCGCAACATCGCACGGGATCTGGAGACGAACGCCCAGCTGATATCCGAAGGTTGGACGGTCATGCGCTTCTGGGAGCACGAGTCACCGGACACCGTCGCGTGCGCGGTCGCCACGGCCGTGGAGGAGGAGAAGGCAGCCGCACGACTCCTCGCAAAGAGCCCTCGGACCTTGGACAACACCGCCGCGGCAAGGGGACAGCACGCGGAGAAGCGGCCCCGGTAGTGCGGACTCGACAGGCCAAGGGCGCCTGACGCTCGGCGTACCCCTGTGCGCACAGCTGGCCGATCGACGCACCGGCCCGCACCGTCGGCTCCGTCACTGCGGCCGGATAGACTTCAGCCCCATGAGCAGCCCAGGAACACAGATCGACCCTCTTGATGGAGTCCGCATCTTGGACCTCTTCGCAGGTCCCGGCGGTCTTGATGTGGCCGCGCACTTCCTGGGGCACAAGAGCATCGGCATCGAATGGGATCGGAACGCCTGCGAAACCCGTTATGCGGCCGGTCTGCCGACGTTCCACGCCGATGTCAGCGTCATGCGCCGGACACGCTTCGACGAGATCCCTCGGTCGGTCGACGTGTTGGCCGGCGGCCCCCCGTGCCAGTCCTTCTCCGTGGCGGGACGCGGTGCCGGAAGGGCAGCACTCGACACGGTGAAGGAGTTCATCCACCGACTCGTCTCCGGCGAGAACGAAGCCCGAATCGACGAGGACCTGCATTCCCTGAAGGTGGATCCACGCACTGCACTGGTGTTGGAGCCTCTCCGCTGGCTGCTCAAGGCGATAGAGACCGAGGGCCGTGACCCCTATCGGGTGATCGTCCTGGAACAGGTGCCAGCGGTGCTGCCCTTGTGGGACGTCTACGCCCAACTTCTGCGCAGTGGCGAGGGACGGCTCGCAGGCGTCAAGTACGAGGCGGACTGCTGGGAGTTGAAAACCGAGCAGTTCGGGGTCCCCCAGACACGCACTCGAGCGGTGCTCATCGCGCGCCTCGTGGGCGCCGGTGCCGTCTCACGGCCCAGCACGACGCACCGTTCCTTCGACGTACGTCGTGGAAGGAACAAGACAGGTCAGGAAGAGGCATTCACGATCGATTCCCGTCCCACAGACAAGTGGGTCTCCATGGCGGAAGCGCTCGATGCCGCTGACATGCTGCCAGGATCGTCGATCGACATGTCCAGGTTCCACTCCAAGGGTCGGACGAATTTCTTCGTCGTATCCAACTACGGCTCCAATGGCAACCCGAAGAAGCGTGGTCAGCGGTTGTCCTCCGAACCCGCCTTCACCGTCACCGGAAAGGTATCCCGCAACAAGATCTACCGGACACCCATGGACTACGAAGAGAACAAATTCGATCGTTTCACGATCGCCGAGTCCGGAGTGTTGCAGACCTTCCCGCACAACTTCCCCTGGTCGGGCAACGACCAGGCGCAGCAAGTCGGAAACGCCGTGCCGCCCCGGCTCGGAATGCACGTCCTCAGCCATGCACTGCGTGGCACTGCTCCCTCGGACGCACAGTTGGCGGACTCGACGACCTGGCCGGAGGCGAGCGACGACCTGACCGCCCTTCTACGTGACATCGGATGCGGTGACCGGGCCCGATGCCCCGAGGACAGCCACAAGGTCAGCCGGACTCGCCGGAAGCCCGCCCCCTGACCGAGACGTCGGAGAACAGATCCTCGAATTGAGCGACCAGGTGCCGCACCGCATCGTCCGGGACCCGCTCCTCCTCTGGTCCGTCGGGCAAGGTGTTCCGCGGAGCGGGAAGAGCGGAGGCCGCTCCCTCGATCCACTCACGCACGGCCTCTCCGTCACGATCGACGTCGGGGGCGATGACGTCGTACATCAGGGTGGCCGCTGCGGCGTTGATCGCCGGCATCAACGCATTGATCTCTCGGCCGGTCCGCACTGTTCCCCGCTCCAGGAGTCGGACCAGGGCCTGAGCGGTCGGGCGATGGTCGATGACATCGAGCCGCACCGCGGAATTGAGCATGTCCTGGTTACCGCACGCGACGACAACCGGCCGATAGTCCGGGCCGTCACGGAACAACTCGGCTGTCCACCAGAGCCTGGCGAATGCCTGCTTGTAGTGCGGGCCGACAAACCTGTCCCTGGCCACGGCGCGGGGTGCCCCGTCAGCCCTCGGGTCGGGCAGATGACGCCACACGACGTAGTCGGGTGCCACTCCGAGGGCCAGGTAGGTCCAGAATCCCTTCTCCGCGGCTTCCCTGCGAGTCAGTCGAAGGGTTTCGTGCAGTCTCGGCGCCAACCACGCGTCCGCCGCAGTCGGCCGCTCGGAGCGGAACATGCTCATCGCGTCGTCGATCAGGTCCCGGACACGGTACAACTCCGCTCGCATGTCATCGCCAGGCAGCGGCTCCGCCGCCTTGTTCAGGGCGATGGAACGAATGTCGTCCTGCCCCTCGAGCACCCCTGCCGTCAGGAACTCGGAAGCCTGCGCATCGGAGATCAGAGCAAGCCGCTCCGGCAGGTGCTCCGGTCGGGAAGTCACGCGTGGGTCTCCTGCTCGAATCGTTCGATATCACGGACAGCAGAGGTCAGGACCTTGGGAACATCGGCGCGACGAGCCGCGGCGTATTGGATCCGCGGTTGCAGATCGGTCCAGCTTCCCTCGCCGATACGCCTGTCGTGGACTTCGCGCAGGGCCGCCTCGGCCGATCGCCCGGGGACGACGTCCGGAAGCATCTCCCGGAGAACCGCGCCCCGCCAGTCCGGCGGGAAGAGGGGGGTCCCGTCCTCCTCGATCTCCAGGTCGCCGATGGCCGTATGAAACACCGCTGTCCACACATCTGCACACATCTGCGCTAGCAGCATCTCGCCCACCATGGTCTCCATCTTCGAACCCGGGCTCTGAACGAGTGCCGCGAACCCTTCGAAGTCGGAGTTCAGACGCACTGCGGGCATCCGCCCGGAAATATCCACTATCCAGGGAACTTCCCTGAAGGGCCTCAACCACTCCTTGCCGCGAGCGAAGCTGACGGTGGTGACGTCCAGTTGACGATCTCTCAGCGGTGCGTCGGAGATCACGTCGACGAGCCAGTCCTGAGCTGTGGACCCGATAATCCTGCCTGCCACACCTCCCACCGTGGCAACCACATGCACGGAAAGGGATGCCCGGTCGACGTGGCTGTCCCGGTCGAGTTCGATCTCGCCGGTCCATTCCTGGCCGCCATCCGTGCCGGGCATCAACCGGGCCACCGTTCGGGCGTTGGTGACCCCTTCCGCCAGTACCGCGACAACGGCGATGTCCGACCAGTGCTTCTTCGTCTCGATCTCCCGAGCGGGCACTGTCACCGCCAGTGAGAGTCTGGCCGTGTGCCAGTCGTCCCGCTCCGCCATACCGAGCGCGACGACCTGCTCGACCACCGACCACCCACGGGACTCCAGGTGTTCCCGGCCATCGCCTGGACCGCGCAGCCGAACCGCCGTGACCCTGGTTGCCACCGGACCGGTCAACCGGGGGTAGGCATAAGCCCTCATACCTCGGCCTCCTTGCTCTCCTGAAGTTCGACGACGAGTCCGGCCAGCCCGGCTCGTACCGGATGCGTCGACACGTCGGTGACGCCGCGGAACACCGCGCGGCGCGCACCCGCTGCGAAGTGCAGGACACCGTCGACCAGTTCGCAGTTGCTGACGGCGGCCAGCTCGGACCATCGGATCAACGGGCGCGGTCCGGAACGCACTTCCACCTTTGCCACGGGGCTCATGGCCCACGCCATCTCGCCCGGCGACACCTTGACCACCGCGGTGATCTGCCAGGCTCCGGAGGAGTCGATGACGGCTTCCAGATCGTCGAGCCTGGGCGGCGTGACCGTGCCCCTGACCTTGGTGGCGGGCTTTCCCGAGATCTTCAGTCGTTTGCTCACCCTGCTCGTGCCGTCGCGCTTGTCCTTCCTGGCGACTGCCACGAGCTGCTGCACCGCCTTGTTGATCTCCGACGTCATCGCCGCGATCCGCCGGTGCGCGGACGGCGAGTAGCGCGTTCTCAGTTCGTCGGTCTGACCCCACTTGTTGTGCTCCGGCGGCTCCGAGGCACGCAGGAACTCCTCCGCCTCGACGGCGAACGGTGCATCCTCCCCTGCCGCCCGACCCGCAAGCAGCACAGCCTGGAACGGATTGGTCCCGATCGGGAGCCCCGGCACCCGGCTGGTCCTGACCGTCATACGGTTTCCGCGCATCGCGGTGACCTGGTTGATCCTGCCATCGGCGTCCGTGGCATCGGTGACCAGCAGGACCGCTCGGTGCTCGCCCGCGGCGCCGGCGAGACCCTCTCGGTCGGGGAGGTTCAACCGCACCGTGGTGAGAGCCACCTGCCCCGCCGCGGTGAGCCGGTCCACCGTGGTACCGGCCAGGAAGGCCTGGAGCGCGCGGGTACGAGCGGGCTGGTGCAACTGGGGATCGACCCGCTCTTCCGCGATGTGTGCCACGCCGTTGCGCAGCGTTCGGACCGACGCCTCCAGAAGCGGGGGACGATTCCCTCCCGCCGTCATCGCGGCCCAGAAGTTGCGCCCCAGCGCACCGACCAGACGCTGATGCATGCGCTCCAGACTGTCCTCGTCGTCACCCGGGTCGCCGTCACCGTCCGGTCCGGCACCGACGAGGCTGGCCACATCGTGCGCTCCCACGATCAGGAAGGACGTCCCTGGGTCGTCGTGCTCCCTGGTGAGGTGCAGGCTTTCGGCCGTCTCCTCGTCCGCCCACCAGGAGCGGACGACACTCGTGTTCTCCGCCGCCTGGTCGGGCTGCCCCAACCAGGCGGGACCCGCAAATCTCTCACCAGCCACCTCCCGCCACGGCAAGTCGAGCCGTCCGATCAACCTACGCCTGGTGTGTCCCTCGTGCGGTTCGGAAAGCGTCGAGTTCATGAGCACGAGGCCGAGCCGACTGGTGGCCCACAAGGTCGCCTTCCCAAGGCCGTACGATCCGCCGGCCGAGGCGTCCGCCTTCCGGCTGTCGAGCTGGCGCCGGACCACGGCGGCAAACCGGCCGTCCTCGTAGTCGTCGCCGGTCAGGCCGCTCGCGTTGTAGTCGTCGATGCGGAGCAGGACCAGCCGTTCCCGCTCGGACATCTCGCGCAGGCCAGTGCTGATGACACGTCCGACCTTCTGGTCCTGTGCTGCGGCGGCCTCGTAGTGAGGCCTAAGGTCGTCCCAACCGATCGCGTCGCGGAATCGGGCCAGATGGTCCCCGGTCAGCTCGTGGAGCGTGTAACGGACCCTGACCGGGCGATCGTTCCGCCGATCACGCTCATCCAGACTGTTCTGCGTGGCTTCGCGTGCCAGTACTTCCAGATCCGCCTCGAAGGCGAACGCAGCTGCGTTGCCGAACTCCCGCCCACCGTCCTTGTGACCAGGACGGTGGTACCAGACAGGCGACACACCGGTGCCACCCGAAGAACCCTCGACCCCGGTCGGCGACATCGCCACCCTGAGGTCCGTGGCATCGACTCCGTGCTCGCCTGCCGGCCCGGCCGTCTGCGGACCGGACTCGGTCTCCTTCGAGATCACCGTTCCCTCTCTTCCCTCGGAACTGCGCTTTGCTCCCGCTTTGCCGACCGTGCCGCGACGCCCCCGGGTTCCGCCCCGCGCGGCGTGTTCGAGGGCTGCGCGCTTCGCGGCCGCCCTCGACCGCCGCCGCTCAGAAGCGGCATTATCCGGCCGCAGGCCGAGCAGGACCCCGAGGTCCTTCAGTGCCCTGCTCTCGATCTGTCGAATGCGCTCGCGTGTGACATTGAAGCGTTTGCCGATATCGTCCAGGATCCACTGCCGGCCGTCGACGAATCCGAACCTCAGAAACAGCACTTCGCGGTCCCGTTCCTCCAGTCCGCAGTCCTCGAACCACTGAAGGAGCTCCTGGCGTTGGAACCGCGACCACAGCGCGTGCTCCGGCCCCGGGACCGATGCCGTGTCGAGGACCATCAACTGTCCGAGCGTCACGCCCTCACCGGCGGGCTGGTCCATCGAGAAGACCATTCGTCGACTGAGTCCCAGGTACTCGTTCACCTTTTCCAGGGGCAAGTCACATGCGAGCGAGAGATCGAGGGCGGTCGGTCGGGCTCCTCGCTCGAGGAACTCCCGCTCTCTCCTCCGAAGCTTGTCGATCTCGGTCCAGATGTAGACCGGAAGCCGGATGGCCGACCCTTCGTCGGCCACTGCACGGGTGATGCGCTGACGGATCCACCAGGTGGCGTAGGTCGAGAACTTGCATCCGACGGATATGTCGAACTTCTCGACAGCCCGGATCAGACCGATCATGCCGTGTTGCACGAGATCGTCGTGATCGGGGTGATCCGCCCGGTATCCCAGCGTCAGCGCCGTCTTCACGACCAACCGGCGGTTGTGGGCAATCATCGCGGAAAAGGCCTGATACGGCTCATCGTCGCGTGCGAGAGAAGCAACATAACCCTCCGGCAGTTCTTCCTCCGCCGCGATGCCGTCGCGGAAGAGAAGGGAGAGTCCCACCTCCTCCTCTGCGCTCAACAGACGCGCATCCGGATCCGGGTGCCTTCGATCGACGCGGAGCACGAGCCGGGCCAGGTGGCGTGCCGCTTCCAAGTCGTGCACACGCACCGTACCCCGGAACTGATCGAGGTCCGGAGTCTCCTCCTCGTCATCGGGGCCGACTAGGTCGGCGTCCTCCGCATCCTCGACGAACGCCGCTTCGGATCGGTCGGCGGGCCCGGGCCCGAACCGCTCCTCCTCGTCGGGGGCAGAGTCCACCCGGCTCTTGGCAACCGACTTCCACAGGTCGACAGCCTGTTCCTGGTTGAGGTGCGCGGCCTTTACAACCTTTGCCAGCGCCTGCCGGGCGTCCACCCCTTCCGCTTCGAACCGACTGATCAGACCGGCGAGGAAGGCCCAGTCGATGTCAGGCACGCGCTCACCGGATCCACCGCCGTTCACCATGATCGCCTCGTCCGTCCGTCCGTCCGTGTCTGCCCGTAGTTCATCACTCAAACGACCACTACTGCCAGCGACTCCTCGCCACGGCCCGCACTCGAGGGCCGGAAGTCGGTATGTTGAAGATCTGTCGGTGAGGGTGGGGAGAGTTGATGCGGATCATCCCGAGTGAGATCTCGAACAGCACGCGCAGCCGGGCGGAGCGGAGCGTCTTCGCGGCGCTCAAGGCGATCCCGGACGCCCAGAGCGTCGCGTTGCACTCGGTCCACCTCCCACGACACGCCCGGAAGCGCGTCGGTGAGATCGACTTCGTCGTCATCATGCCGGAGCTGCTCCTCTTCATCGAAGTCAAGGGCGGCCGGGTCCGCCAACAGGACGGTAAGTGGTACTACGGGCCGTCCGGTGCCGATGAGCACGCCGGTGAGAGCCCTTTCGCCCAGGCCAGCGGGGGCATGCACGCGTTCGAGCGGCAGCTCGGCGAGCGCGTCGGCGATCTACGCACCCTCAAGGTCCCGAGCGGATACCTGGTGATCACGCCGGACATCGACCTCGACCGGACCACCGAATTCGAGCCCGGGCAGTACCTGGGCAGCAAGGCCTACGACAGCGGGCGCGGGCTCGCTGAGGGCATCGCCCGGGCCACCCGCTTCTGGCGCACACGCAACTGGTGGGGGGAAACCCCCGTACCGGCGTCGCTGCGCGAGAAGATGCTCAAGGCGGTACGCCCGGACTTCGACCTCGTACCGAACCTGCGCGCCCGACTGACCGACCTGGACGTGGCCTTCGAGCGCCTCACCGAGGAACAGCTGGACAGGCTGGACGAGCTGGAGTCGAACCCCCGCCTCGTCTGGACCGGAGGCGCCGGCACCGGCAAGACCTTCCTAGCAGCTGAGGCTGCACGACGCAGCTCCGCCACCGGCAGCGTTCTCTTCACCGCCGTGAGCCCCACCCTGACCACCCACCTGGCCCAGATCCTCTCCGACCACCCGGTCACCGTCCTGCCGTTCGATCGGTTGGCGGAGGTCCGGAGTCGGACCTTCGACCACCTGATCGTCGACGAAGCCCAGGACCTGATGACCTTCGACAATCTCGGTGTCCTGGACGGTCTGTCGACGGGCGGGCTCGAACAGGGCCGGTGGATCTTCATGCTGGACCAGAACAACCAGGTGCTCGCTCCGACGACCTTCGACCCCGAGGCGTGGGACTTCCTGCTGGGCATGGGCACACCGTACGGGCCTATGAAGCGAAACTGCCGCAACACCGTGCAGATCGTCAAGGAGGTCCAGGCGTACACGGGCGCCGACCTCGGTGTCGCCTCGGCCGGTGAAGGGGAGCGCCCCTTGTTCCAGAACGTCCAGGATGTCCAAGACGAGGCCGCGCTCCTCGATGCCTACGTCAACGACCTCCTGGAGCAGGAGATCGCCCCACAGGACATCACACTGCTGTCGGTCGCAGGCGACTGGGAGTCGGGCTCCGCCCGCCTCTCCCAGCGTGCGTCCAAGATCGAACGCTTCACCGACGTGGTCGGCTCCACACGTACCAGGCGCAGACTCACCTGGTCGTCCGTCGCCGACTTCAAGGGACACGAGAACCACGTCGTCTGTCTCATCGACCTCGAGCCCGAGCACCTGGACGGCCGGCTCGACGCGCTCTACGTCGCCTGTACCAGGGCCCGCGCCCAACTCTGGGTCGCATGCCGACCAGGCGTCAGGAAGAGGCTCGGCGATCTGGGGATGGCCGTGATCACGCGAGGGGGAGCACCGAAGTGACCGACGCCGAGCCGTCGCTCTCCACCCACCGGGACACCTACGTCTCCTATCTTCGCCGTCAACTGGTCGGCCCCGGGCCCGAGGAGGAGGAACACATTGTCGATCCGCCGGACCGCCGCTACCTGATGGGCACGCTGTACCCGCGTGGTTCCTCCATGCTCGAACACGCGGTGGCCGAGGGTGAGGAGAGCTTCGACGAGTCCGAGGCCGGGTCGGGCGAGGAGGACGGCTTCGCCGACGATCCGGTCGCCGAGGCCAACGCCTGGCTCCCTTCCTCCCTCGGCTTCTCCTTCTTCACCGATGCCAGTCGGATCGAGATCGTCTGCGAGGCCTCGCGCTACCTGACGCTCCGTGAAGGCGGGCGACGCAGCTGGAAGCGCCAGCGGCGGCTCTCGACGACCGAGACCGTGGAGCTCGGCTCCGATTCTCCGATTTCCTGCTTGAACGGACACGGCCTGCTCCACGTCCGCTGGCGCACCTTCGGCGCCGGTCACCTCGTCACCTGCGTGCTGTCCAATGCGCACAGGGAGGAGGAGAGCCGTCACAAGGACCGGGAGCTGATGCTCTTCCAGGTCTCGCTCCGCGCCACCACGAGCGACGGCACCGTGCTCGAATACCCGAGCACCCGCCTCAACAGCCGGGACGAGGAGGAGCAGGAGCTGCGTGTCCAGTACCGGCACATCATCACCCGTGCAGTGGGCCACGGATGTGCTGTCGTGTGGGACGACAGCTCCGGCCCGGTGACCACCCTGCGTACGGAGGTGATGCCGGAACAGGTCGTCGCACACATCAAGCCCGACGGCCCCCGGGACCTGCCGGTCCTCAACCTCGCGTACCTGTCGAATCCCGACCTCACGGTCGAGGATCTACGGGACGGGCTGAACTCGTTCATCCTCGGGTACCGCAAGTGGTTCGAGACCCAGCAGTCCGAAGCCGAGTCGTTGCCGCGGTGGGCCGCCGCTCCAGCCGGGCGTCTGCTGGCCCGGATCGGCGCGGCGCTCGACCGGATGGCCTCCGGAGTGACCGCGCTCACTTCGTCGACGCCCACCGGGGAACGGGCCCGGGAAGCCTTCCGCCTGGCCAACCGGGCTATGGCGCTCCAGATGCTCCACAGCCGACCCGAGCTGGCAGGCAGTCGCAGGCGCAGGAACAGCGACGCGGTCCAGCTCACAGAACCTCCCACCGACTACGCCTGGCACCCGTTTCAGCTCGCCTACTTCCTGCTCGTGGTCGAGAGTCTGATGATCCCGGACCACGAGGACCGACGGACGGTCGACCTCATCTGGTTCCCGACCGGTGGTGGAAAGACCGAGACCTACCTGCTCACCGCCTGTTTCGAGATCCTCCGCCGTCGGCTCCAGTACGGTGTCGCGGGCGGTGGCACCGCGGTACTGAGCCGGTACACGCTCAGTCTGTTGACCACGCAGCAGTTCCAGCGCACAGCCACTGCGATCTGCGCGCTGGAGTACATCAGAGCCGGACACGACGGTGGGCTGCGCCATGACCTCGGGCAGGAACCCATCAGTATCGGGCTCTGGGTCGGCCAGGAGACGACGCCCAACAGGATCTCCGCCGCCGAACAGGAACTCGACACCCTGAAGCAGTCGCCCGAGCCGGATGACCGCTTCCTGCTGGAGCGCTGCCCCTGGTGCGGTACCGAGATCGTCCCTGAACGCAGCGGTCAGGGCCAGGACTTCGGCATCCACGCGGACGGGGGTGAAACCTGGTTCTTCTGTCCGCGCCAGTCGTGCGTCTTCCACGACCGGCTGCCCGTCGCCGTGGTGGACGAGCAGATCTATCGGGAACCGCCGACGTTCGTGCTAGGCACCGTGGACAAGTTCGCCCGGCTGGCTTGGGAGTCCGAGGCCGGCAACCTCTTCGGCAGGAACGGCAGGCGAGCGCCGTCCTTGGTGATCCAGGACGAGTTGCACCTGCTGGCGGGTCCCCTGGGGACCACGGTCGGTCTGTACGAGTCCGCCGTCCTCGAACTCTGCTCCTGGCAGGGCACGGCACCGAAGGTCATCGCGTCCACGGCGACGATCCGGCGCTCGCAGGACCAGATCCGAAGCCTCTATGCACGTCCCGTGCAGCTTTTCCCGCCTGCGGGTCTCGTGGCGGGTCACTCCTACTTCGCCTCACCCGACCACGAAAGGCCCGGGCGCCTGTACGTCGGTGTGATGGCACAGGGCCACACCGCTTCCACTTCGACCGTCCACGTGGGCGCCGCTGGCCTCCAGGCTCCGATGGACCTGGGGGACGACGAGGCACGGCGAGATGCCTACTGGACCATGGTGGCCTACCACAACAGCCTCAGGGAACTCGGCCGGACCGTCACAATCGCGAGGGACGACATCCCGGCCCGACTGGAACACCTGACCAAGGACGACTCCCGACGCCGCCGGCTGGACGACGACTCGGTGGTCGAACTCACCAGCAACGTTCCGCGAGCCGAGCAGCCGCGGCTGCTCGATCGGTTGGGAAGGCGGTTCGGGGAGAAAGGCAGTGTCTCCTTCCTCGCCACCACCAACATGCTGTCGGTCGGTGTCGACGTTCCCCGACTCGGCCTGATGCTCATGAACGGACAGCCCAAGACGACTTCCGAGTACATCCAGGCCACCAGTCGTGTGGGCCGACGCGACGTACCAGGACTGATCGTCACGTTGTTCCGATCGACCAAGCCTCGCGACCGCTCCCACTATGAGTCGTTCGGTGTCTACCACCGTTCGCTCTACCGGCACGTCGAACCCACCAGCGTCACCCCGTGGTCGCTCCCGTCCCGCGATCGCGCTCTGCACGCCGTGCTCACCATCCTCGTGCGCCACGGGATCGGGCTCGCCGCCGAGAATAGGGCCGGGGAAATCCTGGAGCACATGGACGAGGTCGCCCGGATCCGGGATCTCATCATCGACCACGTACGGCGTGCCGACCCAGACGAGGCCGAAGCCACGGCGGAGCACCTGGACAGGCGGATCGACGAGTGGCAGCAGGAAGCCGAGAGCGCGCGGGGCGACGGCGGGCGGCTGTACTACCGTCCCCAGGGCCGCACCTTCAGCTCCCTCCTGACCGACTTCGGCAAGCAGGAGGGTCTGTGGGAGACGGCCCAATCGATGCGCAATGTCGACCGTGACTGCCTCGTCGTCGTCAGAGGAGCTTGAACGCTGTGAAGGACATCCGTCGCAAGGTCCGCAGGACACAGACCATCGTTCCGTTCGGGGTCGGCGGGATCATCGATCTCCGGGGCGAATCGTTCGTGGCTGCGGACACCCGGAGCTGGGCCAGGAGCGCCGAACCGGTGGACTCACCCCGGCTCGCGGCGAAGCTGCGAGTGGACGGATTCCGTTCGGCCCCCGTCATCCCGGCAGGGAAGGCGGCCTACACGAGCCGCAACGGACCGACGTACGTGCGTTTCCCGAAGTGGCTCTTCTGCCCCGTCTGCCGGGCAATGGCGTTCTGGAAGACCTCACTCGAGGAGAAGGACCGGATTCCCACCTGTGGGCGCTGCCCCGGCAGGCCGAAGCTGGCGCCCATGCGTTTCATCCAGGTCTGTCGCGCCGGCCACCTGGCCGACATCAACTGGTTCCGCTGGGCTCATTCGGCGAGCGAGAGGCACGATCAGCGACAGTGTCGGTCCGGCCAGCTCCGCTTCCTCGCCACCCCCGAGTCGTCCGGTCTCGAAGCCCTGCACGTCGTGTGCGAGACCTGCCACGCCCGGCGGGATCTCGCGGAGATCAGCCACAAGAGCGTCCTGCGGAGGTTGGGGATGAACTGCCGCGGGACCCATCCCTGGCAGGACGAGACCGACGAGCCGGTTTCCTGCGAGGAGACCCCTCAGGCAGTACAGCGCGGTGCTGCCAACGTCTACTTCCCGGTCGTCCACTCCGCGATCGACATCCCGGCCCCGAGCGGCCCGTCGGAGCACGACCCCGCGACCCAAGCGGTCGTCAACAGCAGCTTCTGGCCCAACTACCGAGACCACTACGGCAGTCCGATCGCCGACCATTTCCGGGCCATCATCGCTGCCGAGTCAGGGGTCTCGGAGGAGGTTGTCGAAGCAATCGGGCGCCGCACCTCCGAGCAGGGCACCCCGTCGTCGCCGTTCGGCTCGGACGAGCACCTCAGCATCGCCGAATGGGCGGCCTTCTCCGTTCCGGAGTCTGTGCCCGGGTCGAAGACGTTCTCCGTTCGCCGGACGCGTCTCGACGTCGACAGCACCGCCCCGCTCTCGATGCAGGAGCTGGACAAGACGGTCGCCTCCGTCGTCGTGGCGGACAAGGTGCGCGAGGTCCGGGCGCTCGAAGGCTTCTCCCGCTACGAACCCCACTCCGGCGACAACGACGAGGGCGGTCGACTGGTCTCGGTCGACACCGCGAGGCGGGCGAAATGGCTGCCCGCCGTGGAGACCTACGGCGAAGGGATCTTCGTCTCCCTGGACGAGGACCGCGTGAGCGCCTGGGAGCGACTCGAACCGGTCCGCCTCTGGACCCGACGGATCGAGCGGGATCTGGACGCTTCGTTCAAGGTAGACCGGCTGAGGGACAAGTCGGGACCGGTGCTGCTGCCGCGCTTCGTCATGCTGCACACGCTGGCCCACCACTTCATCCGTCAGCTGTCCTACGACAGCGGCTACAACGCGGCATCCTTGCGAGAGCGTGTCTATGCCCGGAGCCATCCCACAGACAGCACGTATCCGCCGCAGGCCGGCGTGTTCATCTACACGGCCGCCGGGGACGCCGAGGGGACGCTCGGCGGGCTCGTCCGTCAGGGTCGGCCACCGTATCTGGGGGAGACTCTGACTCGCCTGCTCGAATCAGCCCAGTGGTGTTCGCAGGATCCGCTGTGCGCCGACTCGACGGGCCGGTCGCTGGCCAACCTGAACCGCGCGGCGTGCCACGCGTGCACCTTGCTCCCGGAGACCTGCTGCGAGATCGACAACTCCCTCCTGGACCGGACTCTGCTGATCGGCGACAACGAGGTTCCCGGCTTCTTCCAGGAGGTTCTGCGGGCGGCCCTGCTGGAGTCGGCCGAGGCAGTAGAAGGATCATGACATTCCCTTCACTGCTGGAACTCGGTGGCGACCAGCGCGCAGTGGTCGAACTGCCGTTTCGGGGAAACCACGTCGTCACCGGTCCTCCTGGCGGAGGAAAGACTGTGATGGCCGTCTACCGTGCTTGGGCACTGGCCACGGCCGGTCGAGACGTCGTCCTCCTCACCCGCTACAACCTGCTGCACCAGTACATCGTGCAACTGGCCCCGGAGCTGACCGGGACGCCACGCGTGACCACGTGCGCCCGGTGGCTCAAGGCCTTGTGGCGGGAGAAATTCGAAAGCGAACCGCCACGGTCCGCCGAGGACGAGCGGTGCTACGACTGGGTCGAGATGCAGCGGAGCTGCGTGTTGCGGGGCGTCGGGGTGATGGCACACCTCGTCGTCGACGAAGGCCAGAATCTACCGCTCGGCTTCTACCGCCTCTGCCGCGTCCTCGGTGTCGACGTCACAGTCTTCGCGGACGAGAACCAACGCATCGGCACTGAGGAGACGACGCTGTCCGAGATCTGTCGAACACTCGGCGCGCCGGCTGCTCCGATGGAATTGCGAGAGGATCACCGGAGCAGCCGTGAGATCGCCATGCTGGCGTCGGAGTTCCGCGTGGAGGACCGAACCGGGTTGCCCTTGCCGACGCGTTCCGGCAGCCTGCCCGTTGTCATGCGGATTCCGTCCCTCGAAGGTCTCCTCACCGGAATCGTGCAGTACTTCAACGCCCATAAGGACCGAAGCATCGGAATCATCTGCAGGTCGGTCCAGATGATCCGAGAGATCCAGGGCGGGCTGGCGTCCCGTGGGCTCGATAAAAAGACCCAGGCGTACGTCTTCGACGACCACTACCGCAACTCCATGGACTTCTCGACCCATCCCATCAGAATCGTCAGCACGATGAGCATGAAGGGCCTGGAGTTCGACAGTGTTTTCGTTCCCGACCTGGACAGCTACACGGAGGACCCGACTGGTGTCGAGGCACGCCTCCGCTTCCTCGTGCTCTGCACCCGAGCCCGCGAGGATTTGCACTTCGCTCATCGTGGAACTCATGAACCCCCCATCACGGCAGCGGTCCCCGACGCCCTGCTGGCACGTCACCACGGTTGACAGCGCCCGTTCCCTCCGGCTCCTCTACCAGAGCCGTACGGATTGCCCTGGAAATCGATGGCGAGCAGCACCTCGTCGAAGGCGACGTTACGTCTCCGCACCTGTTACTTGAGGATGGTCGCCGAGGACCAGGCTCTCCGGCTCCTCGCGGTTTCCGCTAGACGCTTCTCACCACATCTCATCGTCAAGGACTCCGAGTGTGCACTGGTTGTGAAATGATCTTCCACGCGCCCATCATCTGAGCAGGTCAGAGGCATGTTCGATCAGAACTACGACCTGTAGAGGCGCCTCCGGGCTGCTGGACGCAGTTCGGGCCCGTTGACGTTTCCGCAGGTCAGGGACTCTCCTGGCCTGCGGAAATGCATGTCGTGGGGCAGTGGCCGGCCCGTGCTGCGGCGCTCACTCCGAGGCTCGCTCCGGCCTTTGGTGGAAGCGGTCCACGCCGGTCGGTGTGAGTTCCCAGCCGCCGAGGAACTCGTCGCGGACCCGGACCGCGAGGAGGACCGCGTCGGGCGGCGTCCGGTCGTCCGGGTCCGGGTCGGTCCGCGCGGAGCCGAGGTGGAAGGCGACGACGGGGGCCGCGGGATCGTCGGTGGCGTAGCTGAGGGTCTTGGGCCGGTGCGGGTCCGGCGGACCGAACGTGACGGACGGCGGGCCGAATTCGGCCAGGACGTCGGGCAGGGAGCGGTCGCTCTCCGTCCAGGTCACGGCCCGGTCGACGACGGCGGCGTGCTCGGCGGGCGTCAGGCTTCGGTCCAGCCGGAGCCAGCCCCGGCGGTGGGCGTCCTCGCCGTACTGGGACGCGATCACGTAGGTGTCGGAGTCGGGGAACGAGCCCCGCAGCAGCGCCGACGGGGCCAGGCGGGCGTTGGTGTCGGGGATCCACACCTGACCCGAGGGACGCCGCTCGCCCGCTGCGAGCCGGTCGAGGAGGCGCGCCACCTCCGGCAGGCCGCCGAACTCCTCGGGCCGGCGCACCGCCTGGTTGAACTCCTCCCGCAGCCGTCCACCATCCCCGTCGACCCGCTCCGGCAGGACCACCTCGGGCGCCGCGCGACAGGCTCGGGACCGTGACGAAACGTCAGACACCATGGCGCCAGTCTCCCAGCGCCTCCAGGAGGTCGGCAACGATCATCCGCACCGGGCGTTCGCAGGACCTGCGGAGGTGGGTGCCCGGGCCCCGAGGGCTCGATCGCCGTCGGGGTGCCGCTGTCGGTGACGCTGGTTAGCGTGTCGGCGTGACGGATCTCCAGGTCGTGGCAAGGGCGTTGGTCGGCGGCGGGTCTTCGGTGGAGCGGTTGGTGTGTCATCCGCGGCTGCCGTTGGTGGCCGTGTGGGAGTCCGAACGCCCGGTGGTGCGGGTGTGGGACCACGAGGGGGCGCAGCTGCGGGAGCTCGGGTTCGTGGGCGCCGGGGACGAGGGTTACGGCGATGCCGTCGGGTGGGACCGGATGGAGTTGATGCCGGCGGCGGCGTGGCATCCGGAGCGGGCGCTGCTGGTCGTGGCGACGGGGGAAGAGCTGTGGCAGTGGACTCCTGACGGGGTGTCCGTCATCGGTGGGGGCTCCTCGTACCGCTGTCTGGCGTTCAGTCCGGACGGGCGGGCGCTGTGGGCCTCGCCGTCGTACCGGGACGGGGCCGAGGACTGGGAGAGCTCGGACGTGATCGACCTCGGGTCCGGGGCCGTCGGCGGCGGGCCGAGGTGGGACACCGGGGTCACGGTGCATCCCGGCGGCGGGCTGGTGGCCACCCTGGCCAGTGACCAGGGGGCCACCTTCTGCGTGTTCGCCTCCACCGGGAGCGGCGACGGTGACGCGCCGTCCGCGATGAGGTGGCTGCGGCACGCGCTGATCCTGGACTGCGACGGCTACGAGGCCCCGGTCTTCAGCGCGGACGGCCGCCACTTCGCGATCCGCGGCAACGCGTACGGCAACTACGTGGAGGTCTTCGCGTTCCCCTCGCTCCGGCGCGTGCTGTCCGCGCCGCTGGGCGACCCCGACCCCGGCTTCCCGTATCCGCCCGGGTGGCTCGCGCAGATGGAGTCCTGGGCGGGGTACAACCTGGCCTTCGCCGAGCGCCCGGGCGTGCTCTGGATCGCCACTCCCGACGGTTCCCTGCTCGAGGTGGAGGTCGAGAGCGGCGCCACGACGGAGCACGGCGGCCCGCCCGGGGCCCGGCTGACCGCGCTCGCGGCGACCCCGGCGGGCGAGCTCCTCACCGCCACCGATGGTGGTGGGCTGCTCCTGCTCTCCGTGCTGACCGACGCCGCGACGGCGGCGGCCACCGTGGACAGCAAGGAGCTCGCCGGAGCCGCGGTCGCCGCGTTCCTGGCGGCCACCTCCGAGGTTCCCGCCGAGGGCGACCCGGAGGCCGGCCTCGTCCTGACCGACGGCACCCGGACCTGGGAGGACGATGACCTGTCGACGGTGGAGGAGGCCGACCCGACGGATCCGAGCTGGCTCCGACTCCGGGCCGCGGTCAACAAGATGACGGCCGAGGGCGCGTGACCGGTCCTCAGCCCAGGTCGAGCTGGTACTCGTGGGCGACGTGGGTGGGGAGGTAGCCGAGGGCGTCGTTTGACAGAATTAATGTCAAGGCAAAGTAGTGATAGTGAAAATGTGATTGTTGATGATGGCAAATAGCTATCACACGTAGAAGTAGATCTCATCTACAACACCAACGAACAAAACGGAGGTACATATGACGAGGAAGAGATATATACACACTCACAGTGGGTGCTGAATCCGTACACGAGGCAGGACGAGAACACCGCACAAACGACAACATGCAAAACCACGTCAACGACAATCCACTCGTGCTACACATCCGCGCGAACGGCCACGTCAGCGCCACGAGTATCAGCTCGACATGGAAGACTTAAGATGGCCGGAAATCGCCGTCGCCCTCGGACACGTCCGAAATCTGTTGAACCGCGACCCGTAGTATCAGGAATACGGACGAATGCTCGTGATCCGAATAAGAACGGGAATCGGCCATCCTCACAACGCGTACAGTGCAGGTCATCGTCGACATCCCATAGTCGCGGGTGCCGTCATGGGAAATCCTAAGACGAGGGCCTGGCCTCAGCACTGGGGTCGCGCAACTCTCAAGTGGTAACACTCGAGTGCGTTGTACGCCTGGAACAGCATGGGTACTCAACGCGGTCGGCTGGAGCACAGTCTAGCTCCTTGGCGTGTACGCATAGTGTCCATGTCCGCCGTCGCGGCGTCGGTCAGCACTAGGAGTCAGGAGCAGACCAACCACACACGTGAGTGGGAGGGGTGAGGAGCTCTACCACGCCGGGTGATAACGACACGCGAGCGCAGGTCGGCCGGGCCCCAAGGTTAACTGGCGCGCCTGTGCTGCCGGTCTTAAGAGCACCAAGCTCTGACATACCATCCAAATACGCTCTAGCAATATGGACAACCGTCAATGGGTAGTAAGAAAGCATAATGCCGACACAGAGAGCAACGAGCAACACGGTTCGCTCGTGCAGAAGTGATCCAGGGGTTGTGGGACCAAACACAGTCCAGGACTGGCCATCTGTCTCGAGTCACACACAGCACTGGCGTTAATAAACGTGATAAAGAAATGACACTAGGTGTCTTGGATGCGAGGGCCGACAGCGTCCGTGCGGACATCAACTCGGCATTAACGAGATAAACTCGGAACAAGACCTACCACGTATTGCGCGTAACGGACATTTTGTCGCATGCGGATAAAGATCGCGAAAGGTGGCAGGCCGAGTCCAATACATAACATAGAAGAACCGTTGGGTGCCTCGTGTACCTGTCGTGCAAGTCGAGTAAGGAACATCAGCGCGTGTACCGTGCAGCCAGGACGCGAGATGCGGATCAAATGCGAAAGACGGCGCGTCACCGTCCGCGCTCCCGGTGAGGCGAACACGCATGAAGAGTAAGGCCCCAACTGTAATATAGCAAGAGCGTGGCCATGGTTGGCCGAACCATGGCGACCAACCGCCGTATGCGCAGCGCGTGTGACAACCCGTGTTCACTCCCTCGGCCCGCACGCAGGACTGCCCGCAGACCCGAACATGAATACGAACACATGTTACACTATGCTCATCCGGCAGAATCGCGCTGGCCGCCGTCGCAGCGGTCACGACGGGGCGATAGACCCACAGGCGCCCGCCCGTCGTGGCACTAGGTGACAACATCCAGACATCATGAACAGGAATCCCGCACACGGTAAAGCTAACCAACCCCCTGCAAAAGGGAGTGCGCACTAGTCCGACAGCAATCTGTCGCCCACGGTCAGACAACAAGACGCAGAGGCAAAGGAAGGAACGCGCTCGATCTCCGTGAATAAATGCCACGAGCCGTACCCCGTGTCATACAAACTCCATCACAAGGAACCAACACCCAATACACGGCATCGACCGTAGACCCTCTCCCCGGCGCCCGAAGAACGGCAAACCTGGCTGCCCGCATACTGCGCCCACGCTCGTGGGAATCCCAGCAACCCGCACCAACCGTGGCTTCGGACTCCCACGAGAAGAAAGAAAAACTGTCCACCAAAACACGGCAGCCGCTGGATGACAAGCGACACAACCGCTCCAAACCGGACAGACCCGCCGCTAAACCACGCGCTTGGGCCACCGACACGATGGAAGTGTACCATTCCCGGAGCGCTGTAAAAACAACGAGCAAATACAGAACACGCAAAACGGTGGTACACCAGATCAGACGTGATCGAACAACACTACTACATGTGCAGAATCGTGTCTAGCCGCTCGTGGGAGACGACGGGCCCTCACCTGAGACGCGCATATACCTGCGGAATTAGTGCCCTATGCGAGTATGATGAGTATACTTTGGCACGTAAAAACCCTCACTGGAAGGCTACTGTTAGAACATTGCCGCCAAGTGGTGTCTGACGTTTCTGTGTCACAACAGGAAATCACGGGCGTAGCCTTTACTGCTACTGGCTGCCCGATGAGTTTTTCCTGCCGTAAGCGTGGAGTCTAACGAGAATACATAGTATGGCACGGGCTAGCGTGTAGAGATTGGCGATACACACAATGGACAAGGTGCGCCGGCCGAGAAGAGAGTAATAGGCGGCCATGCCGGTGTATAGTTAGCAGCGACTCCCGACCGGAGACTCGCAGCGTGTAGCAGAAGGAGCTGGCAGTCAACCTCGATATGTCATAGATGTAGGATCCCCGACCCACAGCCCGCTGCCCCGTCGGCGACTGCCGCGTGGGCTCGTTCCCCGACACCGACACACATACTTGATCAGCGTCCCCAGTACGGACGCGAGGTACGCCCACACGCCGGAGAGACAGGCTCCCGCTGACCCGAACAAAGCCTGACGACCCGCCGAGCACGCCAAAGCCCGTCGTCGCGGTCACATGAACCTAGGACGGAGAAACGCCCACGCTCCCATGCCCGACGATAACCATGCCGAAATATCGGCACGCCTTCCGTCACCGTAACGAAATCCGCCGAGAACACCGCACCAGGCACCAAAAGACCACTCAGCTACAACCACCGACTAATCCCGCGGCCACCACATACAGTCGCGCTATACCATCAAAAAAACAACCCCTCGAGCTCCGCTCAGGACCGACCCGGACCCGGACGACCGCGCACGCCCGACGCGGTCCTCCTCGCAGGTCCGGGCACGCGACGAGTTCCTCGCGGCTGGGACTCACACCGCCCGCGTGGACCGCTTCCCCCAACAAGGCCGAAGCGAGCCTCGGAAGTGGCAGCCGCAGCAACGGGCACGGCCACTGCCCCACGATAATGCATTTCCGCAGACACAGTAAGTCCCTGCACTGCGGAAACGTCACGGCGAACTGCGTCCCAGCAGCCCGAAAGCGCCTCTACAAGGTCGTAGTTCTGATCGAACATGCCTCTGACCTGCTCAGATTATGGGCGCGTGGAAGATCATTTACACACCATGCACACTCGAGTCCTTGACGATGAGATGTGGTGAGAAGCGTCTAGCGGAAACCGCGAGGAGCCGGAGAGCCTGGTCCTCGGCGACCATCCTCAAGTAACAGGTGCGGAGACGTAACGTCGCCTTCGGACGAGGTGCTGCTCGCCATCGATTTCCAGGGCAATCCGTACGGCTCTGGTAGAGAGCCGGAGGGAACGGGCGCTGTCAACCGTGGTGACGTGCCAGCAGGGCGTCGGGGACCGCTGCCGTGATGGGGGTTCATGAGTTCCACGATGAGCGAAGTGCAAATCCTCGCGGGCTCGGGTGCAGAGCACGAGGAAGCGGAGGCGTGCCTCGACACCAGTCGGGTCCTCCGTGTAGCTGTCCAGGTCGAACGAAAACACTGTCGAACTCCAGGCCCTTCATGCTCATCGTGCTGACGATTCTGATGGGATGGGTCGAGAAGTCCATGGAGTTGCGGTAGTGGTCGTCGAAGACGTACGCCTGGGTCTTTTTATCGAGCCCACGGGGAGGACGCAGCCCGCCTGGATCTCTCGGATCATCTGGACCGACCTGCAGATGATTCCGATGCTTCGGTCCTTATGGGCGTTGAAGTACTGCACGATTCCGGTGAGGAGACCTTCGAGGGACGGAATCGGCATGACAACGGGCAGGCTGCCGGAAACGCGTCGGCAAGGGCAACCCGGTTCGGTCCTCCACGCGGAACTCCGACGCCAGCATTGGCGATCTCACGGCTGCTCCGGTGATCCTCTCGCAATTCCATCGGAGCAGCCGGGCGCGCCGAGTGTTCGACAGATCTCGGACAGCGTCGTCTCCTCAGTGCCGATGCGTTGGTTCTCGTCCGCGAAGACTGTGACGTCGACACCGAGGACGCGGCAGAGGCGGTAGAAGCCGAGCGGTAGATTCTGGCCTTCGTCGACGACGAGTGTGCCATCACCCCGACGCCCCGCAACACGCAGCTCCGCTGCATCTCGACCCAGTCGTAGCACCGCTCGTCCTCGGCGGACCGTGGCGGTTCGCTTTCGAATTTTCTCCGCCACAAGGCCTTGAGCCACCGGGCGCACGTGGTCACGCGTGGCGTCCCGGTCAGCTCGGGGCCAGTTGCACGATGTACTGGTGCAGCAGTTGTAGCGGGTGAGGAGGACGACGTCTCGACCGGCCGTGGCCAGTGCCCAAGCACGGTAGACGGCCATCACAGTCTTTCCTCCGCCAGGAGGACCGGTGACGACGTGGTTTCCCCGAAACGGCAGTTCGACCACTGCGCGCTGGTCGCCACCGAGTTCCAGCAGTGAAGGAATGTCATGATCCTTCTACTGCCTCGGCCGACTCCAGCAGGGCGCCCGCAGAACCTCCTGGAAGAAGCCGGGAACCTCGTTGTCGCCGATCAGCAGAGTCCGGTCCAGGAGGGAGTTGTCGATCTCGCAGCAGGTTCCGGGAGCAAGGTGCACGCGTGGCACGCCGCGCGGTTTCAGGTTGGCCAGCGACCGGCCGTCGAGTCGGCGCACAGCGGACCTGCGAACACACTGGGCTGATTCGAGCAGGCGAGTCAGAGTCTCTCCCCCAGATACGGTGGCCGACCCTGACGGACGAGCCCGCCGAGCGTCCCCTCGGCGTCCCCGGCGGCCGTGTAGATGAACACGCCGGCCTGCGGCGGATACGTGCTGTCCTGTGGGATGCTCCGGGCAGAGACACGCTCTCGCAGGATGCGCGCGTTGTAGCCGCTGTCGTAGGACGAGCTGACGGATGAAGTGGTGGGCCAGCGTGCCATGGCACAGGTCACATCGACGAAGCGCTGGCACTTCGCCATTTTAGCAGCACGCAACGGTCCGCGACTGTGTCCTCTCAGCCGGTCTACCTTGAACGAAGCGTACCAGATTCCCACGCTCGATCCGTCGGGCTCGCAGAGGCAGTTGACGGTTCGACTCAGTCGCTCCCTAGGCGCGCCACGCGCGGATCCTGTCGTTCCAGTGGAGACGAAGACTCCCATCCAGCCGTCAGCGTCTCCACGGTCGGTGCAAGCCATTCGCCCGCCTCGCGGGTCGACCGTGAGGACAGCTCGACCGCCCTCGTCGTGGTCGCGGAGTGGGTTCGTAGTCGGGAGCAGTCCTTCGAGCGCCGAGCCTCAGCGCCTACTCGTGTCCGCCACGACGACGGATTGGGCCGACCGTCTGTCCAGCTCCTGCATCGAGAGACGGGACCGGTGCTGTCGACGTCGTGACACGCGTCCGGCGACCGGAGAACGTCTCTTCGACCCGGGCACAGACTCTCCGGAGACGGAGAAGGCGCCCATGCGGCCGGATGCTGAGGTGCCTCGTCCGAGCGCGAACGGCGACACGACGGGGTCGCCCTGCTCGATTGGTGCGGCGCCCGATTGCTTCGACAACCTCTCCGAGACCCTGACTCGGCAGCGATGATGCCGGAAATGGTCGGCGATCGGACTGCCGTGTGTGGTCTCGGTAGTTGGGCCAGAAGCTGCTGTGATCGACCGCTTGGGGTCCGCGGGGTCGTCGCTCCGACGGGCCGCTCGGGGCCCGGATGTCGATCGCGGAGTGGGCAACGACCAGTAAGTAGGACGTTTGCAGCACCGCGACTGTGCTCAGCCGAGGCGTCCGCCTCGCAGGAAACCGTGGTCTCGTCGGGTCTCGTCCTGCCCAAGGGTAGGGTCTCCGCAGGACAGCGTTCATCCCCAACTCGCAGGACGCTCTTGTGGCCTCACCCGCTGGATCTCCGCGTAGACTCCCCGGGCGTGGCAGGTGCTCGCACACGACGTGCAGGGCTGCGAGACCGGACGACTCGTGGGACGTAGCTGCGTAGGAAGCGGAGCTGGCCGACCGAATCACTGTCGCTGCATCGTCGCCTCTCGCGCGCCGAATGAGCCCAGCTGGAACCAGTGATGTCGGCCTTAGGTGGCCGCGCGCGATCAGACCTGGTATGAAAACGCTTGGGCGCCAGCTTCGCCTGCCACGTCCAGCCGCCCACAGGTGGGAATCGGTCCCTCTCCTCGAGTTGATGGTCTATCCAGGAACGCCATTGCCCGGCAGACGGGGCAGAGAGCCACTCGGGAAACGCACGTACGTCGGTCCGTTGCGGCTCGTGTAGGCCGCCTTCCCTGCCGGGATGACGGGGGCCGAACGGAATCCGTCCACTCGCAGCTTCGCCGCGAGCCGGGGTGAGTCCACCGGTTCGGCGCTCCTGGCCCAGCTCCGTTGTCGCAGCCACGAACGATTCGCCCCGGAGATCGATGATCCCGCCGACCCCGAACGGAACGATGGTCTGTGTCCTGCGGACCTTGCGACGGATGTCCTTCACAGCGTTCAAGCTCCTCTGACGACGACGAGGCAGTCACGGTCGACATTGCGCATCGATTGGGCCGTCTCCCACAGACCCTCCTGCTTGCCGAAGTCGGTCAGGAGGGAGCTGAAGGTGCGGCCCTGGGGCGGACGGATAGTTACAGCACGCCGCGCACGTCGACCCGCGCGCTCTCTCGCTCCTGACTGCCACTCGTCGATCCGCCGGTCCAGGTGCTCGCGTGGCTTCGCCTCGTCTGGGTCGGCACGCCGTCCGTGGCGATGATGAGATCCACGGATCCGGGCGACTCGTCATGTGTCTCAGATTTCTCACGGCACCTATTCTCGGCGGCGAAGCCCGATCCCAAGTGGGCGTCACGAGGATGGTGAGCACGGCGTGCAGAGCGCGATCGCGGGGAGGGAGCGACCACGGGGTGACGCTGGTGGGTTCGACGTGCCGGTAGAGCGAACGGTGGTAGACACCGAACGACTCATAGTGGGAGCGGTCGCGAGGCTTGGTCGATCGGAACAACGTGACGATCAGTCCTGGTACGTCGCGTCGGCCCACACGACTGGTGGCCTGGATGTACTCGGAAGTCGTCTTGGGCTGTCCGTTCATGAGCATCAGGCCGAGTCGGGGAACGTCGACACCGACCGACAGCATGTTGGTGGTGGCGAGGAAGGAGACACTGCCTTTCTCCCCGAACCGCCTTCCCAACCGATCGAGCAGCCGCGGCTGCTCGGCTCGCGGAACGTTGCTGGTGAGTTCGACCACCGAGTCGTCGTCCCAGCGGCGGCGTCGGAGTCGTCCTTGGTCAGGTGTTCCAGTCGGGCCGGGATGTCGTCCCTCGCGATTGTGACGGTCCGGCCGAGTTCCCTGAGGCTGTTGTGGTAGGCCACCATGGTCCAGTAGGCATCTCGCCGTGCCTCGTCGTCCCCCAGGTCCATCGGAGCCTGGAGGCCAGCGGCGCCCACGTGGACGGCGAAGTGGAAGCGGTGTGGCCCTGTGCCATCACACCGACGTACAGGCGCCCGGGCCTTTCGTGTCGGGTGAGGCGAAGTAGGAGTGACCCGCCACGAGACCCGCAGGCGGGAAAAGCTGCACGGGACGTGCATAGAGGCTTCGGATCTGGTCCTGCGAGCGCCGGATCGTCGCCGTGGACGCGATGACCTTCGGTCCGTGGGCCCTGCCAGGAGCAGAGTTCGAGGACGGCGGACTCCGTACAGACCGACCGTGGCCCCAGGGACCCGCCAGCAGGTGCAACTCGTCCTGGATCCACAAGGACGGCGCTCGCCTGCGTTCCTGCCGAAGAGGTTGCCGGCCTCGGACTCCCAAGCCAGCCGGGCGAACTTGTCCACGGTGCCTAGCACGAACGTCGGCGGGTTCCCGATAGATCTGCTCGACCACACGGCGACGGGACAGCCGGTCGTGAAGACGCACATGACTGGCGCGACAAAGAAGAACCAGGTTTCATGCACCCCGTCCGCGTGAGATGGCGAAGTCCTGGCCCTGACCGCTGCGTTCCGGACGAGTCTCGGTAGTAAATAAATATTATTAAAAGCGTGGTATCCCGCACCAGCGCAGCGCTCTCATCGGAGAAGCGGTGTCATCGGCTCGGGCGCGACTGCTTCAGGCGTGCGTCGATGTTTCCTGTTCGGTCCGGTCGCGGAAGAGCTCTGTGGGGCGTGGCGTCTCCAGTGGCCGTGAAGCCCATAGGGGCACGGTTTCCCGATACTGATGTGTTCCTGCGCGCGGGTCATGGCGCAGTTCCCACCGTCGTTGTCCGGCTCTGATGTACTCCAGCGCGCAGTTCGCAGTGGCTGTTGCGCTGGAACATCTGCTGCGTGGTCAACAGACTGAGCGATGTACCGGCTCAGTAGCCGGAGTACGACGGGGCAGTGCCACGCTGGCCCCGACAAAGAGCCGTACTGGAGCGACGGCGGAGGATCTCGAAACAACAGGCGAGATAGTAGTGCAGCGTAGGTCTCGTCGGTCTTTCACCAAGCCGCGTCGAGGAACCAGATGAGGGCGACCGTCCGTCGGTCCTCGTGGTCTCGGGATGCATCAGACTCTCGACGCACGAGCAGGAAGTAGGCGCGCGCAGCTGAAACGGGTGCCAGGCGTAGTCCGGCTGGAGGTTCTGGTGAGCTGAGCCGACGTCGCTGTTCCTGCGACTCTGCTGCGCTGGCTGCAGCTCGGTCTCGGCTGTGGAGTGCATCTGGAGCGCGCATACGTACCGCTTTGGCCGGCGAGGCTGTCCGGCCACGTTCGGTGGGCGTCGACGTAAGGAGGCAGCGGTCACTCCGGCTAGCGCCATCCGTCGATGCGCGCCGCGCCGCGAGTCCGGTGCGCAGGCGAGCGCCGGCTGCTGAGCGGCGGCCCTCACCGCGCTTCGGCATACGACTCAGACGGTCTTGTCGGACTGGTCGCTGGGTCTCGAACCACTTGCCGTACCCGAGGATGAACCAGAGTAGTTCAGTGCCCGTCCCGTAGATGCGGCTGTGCGACCGTGACGTGTCGATTCAGACAGTGTAGCGAGGTCCGAGGTTGAGGAGCCGGCTAGCGTCCCTGCCGTCGGGGACTTGATGTGTGCGAGCGACCTGTTGGTCCGGCATCACGCTCCGTACGCAGGAGTGGTCAGCGGCCGAGCTGTCGCTTCCGCACACGACATTGGCACCTCCGTGGCCCACTGCAGGCGGGTGATGAGGTGCCGCGGTACTGAGACACGCCAGCTCCTGCTCCTCTCTGTCCCGGCTGTTGAGAATTGCGGAAGCGAGTGCTCGGGTATCGAGCACGTGTGGGCACGTCGCTCGTGTGGGTCGCGGAGCGCGAGACCTGACAGAGCATGCAGCATCGCTAACCGCGTCCTTGTGTGACGCTCCCTCCTCCTGTGCGACACTGTGGACACAGCAACGCAGGTGACGAATGGTGACCGGCGCCGAGGTGGCGGGCCCAGCGTACGTGGAGCAGGCCGTGTCGCGTTCAGCAGGAAATCGGAGTAATCGGAGGGTGCCGAGCTGCCACGGTCTCACACGGTCGTCGAGTGAGCCGGGCGCTTGGTGCGCTTCCAGCTGCGTCGTCGTGCCCTGCCTTCACGTGAGCGTCAGGTAGCGCGAGGCCATCGCAGTGACTCATCGAGGTCTCGATCCCACGACTGTGGCATCGGGTGAGAAGAGTAGAAGCGAGGGCTCGTGTGAGGAGTGGAGCGCAGGCGTTGGCCTCTGGCGGACGCGGATCGTCGGCGAAGCTCAGTACGCTCTCTGCTGCCACGACCGCGGCCTCGTACTCGTCGACGCTCTACGTCACAGCTCTAGCCCGCTTCGGGCCTCGCAGTGTATCGAGCATGGTTAGGAACACACGCGGGTACAGCGTGGGGTGTCGTCATGCAGGTAGCGGCGAGTCGCAGGGCGATCGACAATGTGTTCTCCTCCTCGGGCCGAAGACCGACCAGTTGTACGGCGAAGATAGGAGACGTATGGTGTCCGCGGTGGTGGTATCGAGCGACGCGGCTGCTGGCGTCGGTCACGTTGCGGTGCTACCCGCCTCGCGTGATCAGCGTCCATGCCCGCAGATCGCCGAGAGCCTCTTCCTGACGGACGCCTGGTCGGACCGGCATTGGCGATCTCGCAGAGCTTTGGGCGCGGGGCCCGCTGGTTACAGGCTGGACGTAGAGTCGCTGTCTGAGCCGAGCGTCCAGGTGCTCGGATGCGAGAGGCTCGAGGTCGATGAGATCAGACGACGTGGTGTTCTCAGTGTCGCCTTGAAGCCGGCGACGGTCATTACGGACGCAGGTGAGTCTGCGCCTGGTACGTGTGGAGCCGACCACGTCTCGGTGTGAAGGCGTTCGATCTTGGAGCGCACGCTGGAGAGGCGGCTTGTGTAGCCCGACTCCCAGGTCGCTCATGCGACCGACAGGCAGTGTGATGTCCTGTGGGGCGATCTCCGGCTCCAGGTAGGTCGTTGAGCTGTAGGGCATCGAGGAGCGCAGCCTCGTCTTCGGACATCCTGGATGCAGTTCTGCGAACAAGGGTGCGCTCCCTTCACCGGCCGAGGCGCGACACCGAGGTACGGCGCCGTGTACGCCTGACTTCCCTGACGATCTAAGCACGGTGTTGTGTGCGGACAGTTGCTCGCTTCATAGGCCCGTACGGGGTGTCGCTGGCTGGCAGTGATAGTCCACACGCCTCGGGGTCGAAGGTCGTACGCTCGAGCGAGCACCTGGTTGTTCATGCCGTCTCAGCATGAAGATTGCCACCTAGGGCCATCTGTTTTGTTTGTTCAGAGTCCCGCCCTCCGTCGACCAAGACCTGTCGCAGTGACACCGAGGGATGATTGTCCGAGCGTCATCAGGTCCTGGCTTCGTCGAGCGATCATGGGGTGGTCGAAGGTCCGACTCCGGACGCTCCTGCCACCGATCGAATACACGGTCAGGACGGTGAGCCGGCGTGTCGGAGAGGATCTGCGGCGCAGGTGGGTGGTCAGGGTGGGCTCACGGCGTGATGAGAAGAAACGCTGGCCGGTGTGCGGAGAAGCTGCGTACGTGCTAGCCTCAGCTCGCTAGTGAAGGTCTTGCCGGTGCCGGCGCCTCCGTCCAGATCGAGGACGGTGGGTTACGACTCCGGCAAGCTCATGTAGCCCGTCCTGTCCAGCCTGTTCCTCGGTGATGCGAAACTGCTCGAGGTCCACGTCCGCAGCTCTTGGTCGAGTCGTGGGGCGCTCGGTTCGGTACGACCCAGGTGCGAAGTCGGGTCGTATCACGCGCACTTGAGCATAATCTTCTCTGCACGGTCATGCGACGACACGGTACGTTTCACATCGTTGCGTGTGCGCCAGAAGCGGGTGGCCTCGGGCGCATGCCCTCAGCACGAGGCCCAGCGCCCGCTGTCGTAGGCCTGCTGCCGCAGGTACTCGGCCGGGCTCGAATCAGGAGGATGAGAGAAGTGCGGTGCGTCGCGGTCGTCGAGATGTCGCGCGTGATCCACCGGGTATCGCGCTCGGGGACCTTGAGGGTGCGTATGCGATCTGCCGACGCGTCTCGCGCCGAGCTGACACTGCTGCGTTATTACGCTGTGCATGCGCTCTGGCTCTGGGCCGAAAGGCTCTCACGGCAGGCGTGCTCATCGGCACCTCCGGACGCCCGTAGTACCACTGACCGTCACTGTTCGGCGGATCGGCGCGGCCGCCGCTTGACTCGATGAAGGAGGAGCAACGCTGTCACGGGCATGTGATGACAGACGAAGTCGATCTCACGGACGCGCGCTTCCGGCGTGTCGTGGAGGTGGACCGCGAGTGCAACGCGACGCTCTGGGCGTTCGCGGGATCGCTTGAGCGCCGCGAAGACGCTCGCGCGCTCTGCGGCGCCCTGGCATGCGCCTGCATGTTCGAGATCTCACTCAGGGATGATCCGCATCAACTCTCACCCCACCCTCACTGACAGATCTTGCAACTATACCGACTTCTTCCTGTTCCGGCCTCGACGTGCGGGGCTCGTGGCGAGGAGTCGCTGGTCAGTAGTGGTCGTTTGAGTGATGAACTACAGGGCAGCCAGCGGCACCGACGCGACGTGACGAGGCGATCTATGGTGTGTAACGGCGGTGATCGCTGTTAGAGCGCGTGCCTGACATCGTACATGGGCCTTCCTCGCCGGTCTGATCAGCCGAGTTCGAAGCGGAAGAGGGTGGACTGCCCAGGGCAGGGCGGCTGGCAAAGGTTGTATAAGGCCGCGCACCCTCAACCAGAACAGGCTGTCGACATGGGTGAATGTCGGTTGCCAAGAGCCGGGTGGACTCTGGGCCCCCGACGAGGAGGAGCTGGTTCGGGCGCCGTCCCCCGACC
>NZ_BAAAYB010000076.1:0-69396 GCF_039535905.1 Kitasatospora albolonga
CGCGAGAATGACCAAACAGAGGACCTTAGAACAGCCGTGGGTGGAAGTCACACAGACCACTAGTAACCGCTACGAAAGCACACCTGGTGCGAGGATCAATCCCCACAATAGTGCATAGGACGTAGCCCAAGTTTTGCAAAGCTATTACAGAAGCACTGGACAACTAGTGCGTCATGTCAATGGGGAACTGCGCGTACATAAAAATTAAGTGGCCGGAATAATCTATTAAGCGGGTCTTATACAACGTATAGTACACAGGATTGAAGTGGGAAACCCGACTTAAGAAGCCGACGACAGGCAGCGTGTCGAAGTAGTCAATTGGTCCGGAGTTTGTAAGGGGATAAGCGAGACTGTGGTGTGCGCGGCGTGGTGACTGCAGATACATACTCACCGACCTGTCTTGTGCTGCAGACGATGGTATGGACAAAAGAAAGGCCAATGGTGAGTAATGAAGTGGCGCCCTCCTACGCAGGTTCTACAGGACGCCGGCTAGGTGCCATCAGAGGGTGGTTCAGGGACAGGCGCCTGGTGGAAGGTCTGGGTGGGATAAAGCTGGAGGATATAACGTTCATGGGTCACGAAAGAAGTTAAGAAGTGGATGCGGCGACCGTGTCGCAACCGTGTAAGATGCCACGGGCAGTCACAGAAGGACTACCTGAGACCGAGGGGCTCGGTGACAGCTGTGCACTCAGAGAGCGAGCCAGATACGCTGTGTGAGGGATCTGCCGAAGAGAAACACATTCGCTTCCATGTCCGGAACAAAAGGGCCACCTAGCAGGCTGGAGGAAGATTAACGTTTCAAGCGCACAGAAGAACAGGTGGGCAGGCTCAAAGGTACACCGTGGCCCTAAATTGGTGACGGCGAGTAGCCGCGTAGCGGTACTAGAGGGAAATTTTAAATGGCCACAACCGCGTGCGCCTAAGACCTGAGTGTATCTTACTGGAAAGCCCTAGGTCTGCGTATTCAAGGCGACCCAAGCGTGCCCACGAATGCACATGAATAGTCGTGTGTTAAGGTTAGGATTAAGTCAGAGCAAAAAATGAGAAACACTAAAGACTACTAGAGCAGGTGTATCTCATTGAAGTACAAATTAATGATAAGCAGGCCAAGTTGTAGACAGCGACAAAAAAATAAGGAGGGTTACTGAGCACGCGAGTGCGTAGGGTTCCTGCGGAGAGGAGCGCTGGGCCGCGTTGGCGCGGTACGAGTCGGGATTAATCCGAGCGTTTCGGTAACGGAGTCTTCCAGTGAGGCGCGAAGGCACAGAAAGCGGAGAGTGACGAGTGGCCACGTTCCGCCGCCGACAGCCTGAATCGATGGCGGGATGGACGCTTTCATGAACGGAATAAGAAACCGGCAGCTGTGCAAACATCGAGTTCCGTTCCGTACACGCAGCAATGCGGCCTCGGCCAAGAGTTAGTAAGCAGAAGAAAAAAAAAGTGAATGTCATTGACCGAGGGAAAATGACAGAAGGACCTATTACGCCGATCTCGGGACACAGACTCTATTTCGCGAGTGGGCTACTTCAGAAACCAGCAATAAAAGTAGGCTTTGTGCACCTCCCCGCTGGAAGCGGCGTGCAAAAAGAAGCTTACCGGGGATTTCAGATCTCCACCGTGCACGAAAAGCATGAGTATGGACGAAAAAGGCAACACAGGGGCTAGGATTGGGCCGCACGGCGGTCCTAACGGGAGGCTACGCTGTCAAAACCGCCAGCCTGGGCCTAGGAGGACTCAAACTCAAGCGGAACGGGCCAGTTGCCAGTTTGACTACGACTGCTCGACGGTTAGGAGCGGATCAGGCCCATCAGAGAAACACGTCGCCGAGTCTACTCTGAGTTATATCCAGACCATGGACTATAATGCAATTATATGCCTAATATCGCGACGCACACTATTGGGTGGGAGCGTGTTAGTCGTGTGCAACGTGCACTTGGGCATGTAGGCTGGTAGGCTGCCAGTCACACGGCTTGTCAGTGCCAGGAGGACAGAAAAAATACTGGCGCGAGTCCTGGTCACAGCCAAAGCGTGACGCAGAAAATTCGATGCACCCCTAGGCTCCTTCTCTACGGAAAATGGTGCCGGAGTAGTCTGTCCTGATTCGACTGGGGGGGGAGGGGGGGACATTCTAATCGTTATCCTGTCAACTACGTTAGGTAGTAGTTAAAATGAGTGAATGGTGTTCCTCCGGTTACCAGATTCGTAATCAGTGAAAGGATACGAGTATATGCCTCCTCGAAAGAAATAACTAAGTGTTAAGACATGTATTAAATAAAAGGAAACGAATAGCGAAGTAAGTATGTGTCCACGAAAGAGTGGATAATGATTAACACCACCCGTTCAGCTGTGCGGGACTGAACCTTCGTCACTCAGACATTACACCCCAACATCTAACGTCTGGCCGTAAATGGCGCTACAACGCCAAGGCGGCCAGACTAAGTCCCCGCCGCACTACCGTAGATTAGAACAGCGCTACCCAGGCGTTGGGGATACATCCTGTTGATGAGTTTCTCGTAATGATAATAGCAAGACGACTTCTAGATGTAAAGTATTCAAACCACGTGTGCCAGAACTGACTCCAGCGCGTACATACGTGGTTCATTAAGGATCTTGATGGCCAGTGAGCGGCCAACCAAAGACATAAACGGCAGGCGAGAAGAGCAGGGGTGCGGTGGCGGGATACGTAGGCGGGAACTATGATACAGGCTCGGGGCGACGTATCGGCCTAGGGGTGGCGGACCATTGTAGCGGGGGTTGGACCATCAAGCGCGCGTGGAGGTGAAGCGAATAGTCGTGTGCCCGTATATCCGTCAGGCAACACCCATGAGTCAACTCCTTCGAGAGGAGAGAGGAACCATGGAAGAGACTGGACTAGACCTAAAGGAGACCGGGCAGGATACATACTAAATTCTCGGGGGGTTATCAAGGGTACGCGGGGTAAAGGCGTTTTGTTGCGAGAGAGCTGTCCGTCGTGAGAGGTAGTGCGATTCTGTGCGTGTAATTGGGTGGCGCATCAGATTATAGAGTCTCAGACGGTATCTAGAAGAAGAGCTGAGCATCCAGCTGCTCGACCATGTGACGCCCAAAAAGATCTAGGTTAAAAAAAAAGCGGAGACGGATCGAGAAGGACCCATTGATAATATCCAGGCACCCAATCTATAGGACCGGGACCGTGACGTTAAAGGTCAGCAGTAAGTAAGCGCGGTCTGCCTACGGACGCATTCAAGATGCACGAGGGGTGGAGGGGGGGGGGGGGTACCGGGGGCGGGGGGGGGAGGGAGGCAGGTCGCCCTTGCCGTCGACGATCGCCAGCTGCTCGGCCATGGTGGAGACGACCGGGTACTTGGCGGCCGCGTCGAACTCGGTGGAGTTGGCGTCCGGCAGGCCGGCCAGGTTCCGCGCCGCCTCGATGACCACGCACTGCAGGCCCAGGCACAGGCCCAGCAGCGGGATGCGGTTCTCGCGGGCGTAGGTGATGGCCGCGACCTTGCCGTCCACACCGCGGTCGCCGAAGCCACCGGGGATGCAGATCGCGTCCACGTCGCCGAGCTGCTCCTGCGCGCCCTCGGGGGTCAGGCAGTCGTCGCTGGTGACCCACTTGATCTCGACCCGCGCGTTGTTGGCGAAGCCGCCCGCGCGCAGCGCCTCGGTGACCGAGAGGTAGGCGTCCGGGAGGTCGATGTACTTGCCGACCAGCGCCACCTTGACGATGTGCTGGGGCTCGTGGACCCGGCGCAGCAGGTCGTCCCAGGTGGTCCAGTCCACGTCGCGGAACGGCAGGTCCAGGCGGCGCACCACGTACGCGTCCAGGCCCTCGCCGTGCAGCACCTTGGGGATGTCGTAGATCGACTTGGCGTCGATGGCCGCGACCACGGCCTCCTCGTCCACGTCGCACATCAGCGAGATCTTGCGCTTGATGGCCTGCGGGACCTCGCGGTCGGCGCGCAGCACGATCGCGTCCGGCTGGATGCCGATGTTGCGCAGCGCGGCGACGGAGTGCTGGGTCGGCTTGGTCTTCAGCTCGCCCGAGGGGCCGATGTACGGCAGCAGGGAGACGTGCACGAAGAAGACGTTGTCCCGGCCGACCTCGTGGCGGACCTGGCGGACGGCCTCCAGGAAGGGCAGCGACTCGATGTCGCCGACGGTGCCGCCGACCTCGGTGATCACCACGTCGACGTCCTCGGTCGCCATCCGGCGGATCCGGGACTTGATCTCGTTGGTGATGTGCGGGATGACCTGGACGGTGTCGCCCAGGTACTCACCGCGGCGCTCCTTGGCGATGACCGTCGAGTACACCTGGCCGGTGGTGACGTTCGCCGAGCCGTGCAGGTTGGTGTCGAGGAAGCGCTCGTAGTGACCGATGTCGAGGTCGGTCTCGGCGCCGTCGTCGGTGACGAAGACCTCACCGTGCTGGAACGGGTTCATGGTGCCCGGGTCCACGTTGAGGTACGGGTCGAGCTTCTGCATCGTCACGCGCAGGCCGCGTGCCTTGAGCAGGGCACCGAGGCTGGAGGCGGTGAGGCCCTTGCCGAGCGACGAGGCGACACCCCCGGTGACGAAGAGGTGCTTGGTCGTCACGGCGCGGCCGTTCGCTGCCTTGCCGGAATGGGGCTGTGCCAAGAGGGGGCTCCCGTGGGTCGCGTGTCGAGGTGTAACGCCGGTGGAGCGGCCACCGGGGGAGCCGGCTCACGACGAGGAGTTCGCACTCGGCCGGGAGCCTCTCGGCTGCTCCGGCGGGGTCGTCGGGGTCGGCGGTTCCGGGGCGTCTGCCCACCAGTCCACGGGATACCAGGGTATCAGCGGGCCGGACCTGACGGCGTCCCGGGCGGTGTGGCCCGTCCGTGTGACGTTCATCCACCGTTCCCTCGACACTGAACGGACTGGCCCGGAAGGATCAACTCCGGGTGGTCCGTGTGGATCATCCGGGCTGACCCGTTCGGACCAGTTTGCGGGCAATCAGTGGGACTGCGTCGGGTTCGGGCGACTTGCGCGTGCCCTGCCCGAGCCGCCCGAAGTATCCTGCACGGACGCATCGCCGACAGCACAGCACGCGGAGGGCGAGGGGGCCGGACGACGCCCTTTCGGTCCCCGATGCGCGACCGGATCCTCCCGCACCAGTTCTCGCCCGTCCCAGGCCAGGGGCCCACCACGGCCCCGCCCCGGTGGCCACTAGCCGCCCGCCCGGGACGGCTCCGGTCCCGCAGCGGCCGCGCGCGCCCGTCGCCGGTGCCCGCCGAGCACATCTTGCGAACTGGAGAACCGAACGTGGCCGGCCGTATCGAGGACTACGCACTCATCGGGGACATGCAGACCGCCGCCCTGGTCAGCAGGGACGGGGCCGTGGACTGGCTCTGCCTTCCCCGGTTCGACTCGCCGGCGGTGTTCGCCGGGCTGTTGGGCACGGACGAACACGGCTTCTGGCGGATCGGCCCCGCCGAGCCGGTCGGCGCCGCCGCCGTCCCCGCCTCCGCCGCTCCCGTCCCCCGTTCGGCCCACTCCTACCCGGGCGAGGAGAAGCAGCCCCCGGCGACGGCCGCCGCCCCCGCGGTGCCCGCCGACCGGCGCCGCTACCGGGGCGACTCGCTCGTCCTGGAGCAGGAGTGGGACGCCCCGGGCGGGACCGTCCGGGTGATCGACTTCATGCCGCCCCGTCCGCTCACCGGGCCGGACGCGGTGCCCCAGATGATCCGGATCGTGGAGGGGGTCTCCGGCCGGGTCCGGATGCGCTCGGCGCTGCGGATGCGCTTCAGCTACGGCCGGGTGGTGCCCTGGGTGCACCGGGTCGAGCAGGCCGACGGCGGGCACCGCACGGTGGCGGTGGCCGGGCCCGACTCGGTCTGGCTGGACGGCGAGGCCGAGACCTACGGCCGGGACCTGACCACCTACGCCGACTTCACGGTGACCGAGGGCGAGCGGATCGCCTTCGCGCTCACCTGGCAGGCCAGCCACCTGCCCGCCCCCGACGCCCCGGACGCCGAGGCCGCGCTCAAGCACACCGCCGAGTTCTGGCGCGAGTGGGTCGCCCAGTGCACCTACCAGGGTCCGTACCGGGAGCCGGTGGTCCGCTCGCTGATCACCCTCAAGGCGCTCACCTACGCCCCCACCGGCGGCATCGTGGCCGCCCCCACCACCTCGCTGCCCGAGGACATCGGCGGCGAGCGCAACTGGGACTACCGCTACACCTGGCTGCGGGACGCCGCGATCACCCTCTCCTCGCTGCTGCGCACCGGCTACCGCGAGGAGGCCCGGGCCTGGCGCGAGTGGCTGCTGCGGGCCGTCGCGGGCGACCCGGAGAACCTGCAGATCATGTACGGCATCGCCGGCGAGCGGGAGCTCAAGGAGTTCGAGCTCGACTGGCTGCCCGGCTACGAGGGCTCCCAGCCCGTCCGGGTCGGCAACGGCGCGGCCAACCAGCTCCAGCTGGACGTCTACGGCGAGGTGGTCGAGGCCCTGCACCTGGCCCACATGACCGGCCTCACCCGCAACGACCACGCCCACCTGCTGCAGCTCAAGCTGATCAGCTACATGGAGCAGCACTGGCGCGAGCCGGACGAGGGCATCTGGGAGGTGCGCGGCCCGCGCCGGCACTTCGTGCACTCCAAGGTGATGGCCTGGGTCGCGGTGGACCGCACCATCAAGCTGATCGAGCAGACCCCGACCGAGGGCCCGCTGGAGCGCTGGAAGCAGCTGCGCGACGAGATCCACCGGGACGTCTGCGAGAAGGGCTACGACCCGGAGCGCAACACCTTCACCCAGTACTACGGCGGCAAGGAGCTGGACGCCTCGCTGCTGCTGATCCCCCAGGTCGGCTTCCTGCCGCCGGACGACAAGCGCGTCATCGGCACCATCGAGGCCATCCAGCGCGAGCTCTCCACCGAGGACGGCTTCGTGCTCCGCTACCCGACCCACGACGACCAGGGCAACAACGTGGACGGCCTCTCCGGCCACGAGGGCGCCTTCCTGGCCTGCTCGTTCTGGCTGGCCGACGACCTGGCGATGATCGGGCGGGTGCAGGAGGCCCGGGAGCTGTTCGACAAGCTGCTCGCGCTGCGCAACGACCTCGGGCTGCTGGCCGAGGAGTGGGACTCCCGCGCCCAGCGGCAGGTCGGCAACTTCCCGCAGGCCTTCAGCCACGTCCCGCT
Source organism: Kitasatospora albolonga (assembly GCF_039535905.1). Classification (GTDB taxonomy): domain Bacteria; phylum Actinomycetota; class Actinomycetes; order Streptomycetales; family Streptomycetaceae; genus Kitasatospora; species Kitasatospora albolonga. The sequence continues at coordinate 7,143 of NZ_BAAAYB010000076.1, forward strand.
GATCGACACCGCGCTGCGGCTGACCGCCTGCGCCGGGGCCTACCTCTCGGCCCAGCCGGACGGGCGGGAGCGGGAGCAGGCCACCCTCTGACGCCCCCTCAGGAGTGACCCCCGGGCGCCCGGCCGACGACTCGCCGGGCGCCCTCCCCGTGCCCCCTCAGCCCTCCGGGTCGGTGATCATCCCCAGCCGGCGGACCAGCTGCTCCACCGTGTCGGTGGGCGGCCAGGGGAAGTCCGGCAGCGCGGCCCGCAGGGTGACCTGGCCGTGCAGCGCCGTCCAGAGCGCGATCGCGTCGCCGAACGGGTCGGTGCTGGCCGAGCGCCCGGCCTCGACCACCGCCTCCAGGTTCCGCACCAGCGCCATCAGGGCGTCCAGCCCGTTCGGCCCGTCCTGCCGCTCACAGGCGCCGGCCGTGATCTTGTGGGAGCCGAAGACGATCCGGTAGCAGGCCGGCTCCCGGATGCCGAACTCCACGTACGCGGCGCAGCCCGCCAGCAGCCGCTCCACCGGGTCGGTCACCCCGGCCGTGGCCGCCCCGGTCATCGCGCCCAGCCGGCCCAGCGCCTCGGTGACCACGGCCTCGACGATCGCCTCCCGGTCGGGGAAGTGCCCGTAGATCGAGGGCGCGGCGATGCCGACCTCGCGGGCCACCGCGCGCAGGGTGACCGCCTCCTTGGAGCCCTCGCGCTCGATCACGGCGATCGCCGCCGTGACGATCTCCTCGCGCAGCCGGGTGCCCTCACCCCGGCGGTTCCTGGGCCTGGCCGGTGCCTCCTGCTGCTCCATGGGCGTGACTTTACACCCGTTAGGTCAGCGCGCTAGCGTCTCCGACGACAGCTAACAGCCGTAAGGTTACGAGAGTTAGGGGACTCCCGTGAGCACGTCCGCCCTGCCCGACCCACGCCGTTGGCGCGCCCTGGCCGCGCTCTGCTCCTCGCTGGTGGTCGTCACCATCGACAACACGGTGCTCAACACCGCCCTGCCGGCGCTCGCCGATGCCCTGCACGCCTCCACCGCCGACCTGCAGTGGATCAACAACGCCTACACCCTGGTCTTCGCCGCGATGCTGATCACCGCCGGCGGCCTCGGCACCCGGATCGGCCAGCGGCGCTCGCTCACCGCCGGGCTCGCGGTCTTCGCCCTGGCCTCGGCCGTCGCCGCCCTCTCCGACTCGGCCGCGCAGCTGATCGCCCTACGGGCCGTGATGGGCCTGGCCGCGGCCTTCGTGATGCCCGCGACCCTCTCGGTCATCGTGACGCTCTTCGACGAGCGCGAGCGGCCCAAGGCCATCGCCGTCTGGTCCGCCACGGCCGGGCTCGGCATCGTGATCGGCCCGATCGCGGGCGGCCTGCTGCTGGAGCACTACTCCTGGAGCAGCGTCTTCTGGATCAACGTCCCGCTGGTCGCCGCCGCCCTGGCCGCCGCCCTGCTGCTGGTCCCGGCCCTGCCCGGCCGCCCCACCGGCCGGCTGGACGTGCCCGGCCTGCTGCTCTCCGCCCTCGGCCTGGCCGCCCTGGTCGACATGATCATCCAGGGCCCGGAACGCGGCTGGCTCTCCGCCACCTCCCTGCTGGAGGCCGCCGCCGCGGTGGTCCTGCTGGGTGCCTTCGCCCGCTGGGAGTTGACCACCCCTCAGCCGATGGTCGACCTGCGGATGTTCGCCGTCCGCTCGGTCAGCCTGGCCGGGGCGATGCTCGCGGTCACCTTCTTCGCCCTGTTCGGCCTGCTCTTCGTCTACACCCAGTACCTCCAACTGGTGCACGGCTTCAGCCCGTTCAAGGCGGGCCTGGGCGCCCTGCCGTTCGCCCTGGCGATGGCCGCGACCTCCGCCACCAGCGCCGCCACCGCCGCCCGCTTCGGCACCCGGCTCGCGATCACGGGCGGCCTGCTGCTGATGGCCCTCGGCCTCGCGGGCATCTCACTCACCGAGGTCGACACCCCGTACGGGCTCCTCTGCGTCGCGATGGCCGTGGTCGGCGCCGGGATGGGCCTGGTGATGGCCCCGGCCAGCGCCACCGCAGTCGCCGCGATCCCCCGGGAGCGGGCCCCGATGGTCAGCGCCTTCAACGGGGTGGCCCGCGAACTCGGCGGCGTGCTCGGCATCGCCGTGGTCGGCACCGTGGTCTCCGCCGCCTACCGCGACCGGCTCCCGGACGTCCCGGCCCCGGCCGCCGCGGACCTCCCCTCCGCCCACGCCGTCGCCGCCCACCTCCCGCCCGAGGCCGCCGCCCGGCTCACCTCGGCCGCCGACCACGCCTTCACCACCGCCATGCACAGCGGCACCTGGACCTGCGCCGCCATCGCCATCGCCGGAGCGGCGGCCGCGTACGCGTTGATCCGGCCGGACCGCGCGGTGCCCGTGCCGGAGCCCGACGTGGCTGCCGCGCGGCGTTAGGTGGTGGTCACCCCGGGGGCGCGAGGAACTGCGCGCTGCGGGAGGCGTCGACCTGGTTGCCGGGTACGGAGGCTCACGTGCAACTGAGTCTCCGCACCCGGCACTTGGGTCATTTTCTTCCGATTCGCGCAGTTCCTCGCGCCCCTGGTGGCTCAGCTCCGCTGTACGAGCTCGTCGTACGTGCTGAGGACCTGGGCGACGGTGTCGGACTCCTCGGGCCAGGTGGCCGCCTGCTGGTGGGCCGCCTCGACCAGGGCCGCCCGCCGGGCCGGGTCCGCGAGCAGGCCCCCCACGGCACCGGCCAGGGCGGCGGGGTCCCCGTACGGCACCAACGCCACGGCCTCGCCGACCAGTTCGGGGATCCCACCGACCGAGGTGGCGACCACCGGGACGCCGGCCCGGACCGCCTCCTGGACGACCAGCGACCGCGCCTCCCAGCGGCTGCTGACCACCACCAGGTCGGCCGCCGCCAGGAGGTCCGGCACGTCCGTGCGGTGCCCGAGCAGCTCGACCGGGAGCTTCTCGGCGGCGATCCGCTCCCCCAGCTGCTCGCGCTCCGGCCCGTCGCCGGCGATCAGCACCAGCGGGTCGCCCTCGCCGAACTCCGGCAGCCGCGCCGCGTCCAGCAGCAGCCCGAAGGACTTCTGCGCCACCAGCCGCCCGATCGCCAGCACCAACGGCCGGTCGGGCCCGCCGCCGAGCAGCGCGGCCCGCGCGGCCTCGCGGCCGAGCTCGGCGGGCGGCATCGGCGGCGCCGCCACCGGCCCCAGCCGGGCGTCGGTGGCGCCCAGCTCACGCGCCCGGGCCACCAGGTCGGACGAGGCCCCGAGCACCAGGTCCGCGGAGCGGGCCACCCGACGCTCCATCAGGCGCTGCAGCCGCCGGTCGAGTCCGGTGGCCAGCATCGCGTGGTGGGAGGTCACCACCAGCGGCGTCTCCGGCCGCAGGCCGGGGAAGCGGCCGGCGGTGCGCAGCGCCAGGTCGGAGAGCAACCCGGCGCGCAGGCCGTGCGCGTGGACGATGTCCGCGCCGGTGAAGGCGCGCCGGAGCTCGCCGATGGCGGTGGCGTCGCTGCGCGCGCCGGAGGTGGGGGTGATGTCGACCGGGTGGAAGCGCGCGCCGGTGCGCCCGAAGCCGAACAGCGCGTCGGTGCCGGCGGGGGCGCAGACGGTGACCACCACGCCGTGCGCGACCAGGCCCTGGGCCAGCGAGCGCACATGGGCGCCGATGCCCCCGCTCCCTGCGGAGAGCACCAGCACCACGTGCAGCTGCCCCGTCTCGGTGCCCTTGGTGGCGCGGGTGGCGGAATGGTCCACGTCGTCTCGCTCCGACTCGATCACGGCCTGGTCAGTCAGTGTCCAGCCGCCACCATGCCAGGTAAGGCGCCCCTTTGGACAGTCGGCGGCTCCCGTGTCGACCACACCCCGTCAGTGCTGCCGGGGCCCCCGGGCGGCCGCGAGCAGTTCCTCCGCATGGGCACGGCCGAGCTCGGAGTCCTCCAGACCGGCCAGCATCCGGGAGAGTTCGCGCACCCTCTCCTCGTCGGAGAGCACCTTGACGCCGCTCCGGGTCACCGTGCCGTCGTTGGTCTTCTCGACCACCAGGTGCCGGTCGGCGAAGGCCGCGACCTGCGGGAGGTGGGTGACCACCACGACCTGGGCGGACTCGGCGAGCTTGGCCAGCCGGCGGCCGATCTCGACCGCCGCCTTGCCGCCGACACCGGCGTCCACCTCGTCGAAGAGGTACGTCGGCACCGGGTCGGCGCCGGCGAAGACCACCTCGACCGCGAGCATCACCCGGGAGAGCTCACCGCCCGAGGCACCCTTGGCGATCGGCCGGGGCGAGGCGCCGGGGTGCGGGGCGAGCAGCACCTCGACCTCGTCCACCCCGTGCTGGCCGAACGCGACGGTGCGGCCGTCGAGTTCGAGCCCGTCCGGGTCGTCGGCGCGGCTGAGGTCGAAGGTGACCCGGGCGTGCGGCATGGCCAGCTCGGCCAGCTCGGCCGAGACCGCCTCGGCGAAGCGGCCGGCCGCGGCCTGCCGGGCGGCGGACAGCTCGGCCGCCAGATCGGTGAGCCCTGCCCGCAGTTCCGCGTGACGCTCCGTCAACTCGACGATCCGGTCGTCGTCGCCGTCCAGCTCCGCCAGCCGGGCTGCCGAGGTCTCGGACCACTCCAGCACCTCGGCCAGGGTGTTCTCCTCACCGGCGTACTTGCGCAGCAGCTGGGCCAGCACGGCCCGGCGGTCCTCGACGGCGGCGAGGCGGACCGGGTCGGCGTCCAGGTCGTCGGCGTAGCCGGCCAGGTCCTGGGCGACGTCGGCCAGCAGGTAGCCGACCTCGTTCAGCCGGTCGGAGAGCGCGGCGAGGCGCTCGTCGTGGTGGCGGACGGCGTCCACGGCGCGGCGGGCCTGGCCGAGCAGGGTGCCCGCGTCCACGCCCTCCGGGTCGGAGGGGTGGCCGGTGAGGGCGGCCTGGGCCAGCGCGGCGGCCGAGCTGAGCGCGTCGGCGTGGCCGAGCCGCTCGGCCTCGGCCGCCAGCTCGACGTCCTCCCCGGCCACCGGCTCGGCGGCGGCGATCTCGTCCAGCCCGAAGCGCAGCAGGTCCGCCTCCTGGGCCCGCTCGCGGGCCCGGGTGGTGAGCTCCTCCAGGGTCGCGGCCACCTCGCGCAGCTCGCGGTAGGTCTCCCGGTAGCGGGCCAGCGGGCCGGCCACCGAGGCGCCCGCGTAGCGGTCCAGTGCGCCGCGCTGGCGGGACGGGCGCAGCAGCCGCTGCTGGTCGGTCTGGCCGTGCACGGCGACCAGGTCCTCGCCCAGCTCGGCGAGCAGGCCGACCGGCACCGAGCGGCCGCCGACGTGGGCGCGCGAGCGCCCCTCGGCGGAGACCGTCCGGCTGATCAGCAGTTCGCCCTCGTCCAGTTCGGCCCCGGCCTCCACGGCCCGGGCCAGCACCGACGAGCCGACGGGCAGCGACAGCCGCCCCTCGACCACGGCCCGCTCGGCCCCGCGCCGCACCAGGGCCGGGTCCGAGCGGCCGCCGAGCAGCAGCCCGAGGCTGGTCACCACCATGGTCTTGCCCGCCCCGGTCTCGCCGGTGACCGCCGTGAATCCCGGCGCCAGCTCGACCACCGCGTCGTCGATGACGCCAAGATCCCGTATCCGCATCTCGTCCAACACGGTGACGACCTTACGAGGTTCCACCCCCACAGCGCGACGAGCGCCCGCCCCGGACCGCGAAGTCGCGGACCAAGTTCATCCCTTCCGGGCGTCCTCGGGCACCGTGCACCGGCGCAGGAAGAACTGTGCAAGCGGCCCGATCGCCAGAGCGTAGGCGACGGTACCGACACCGACCGATCCGCCCAGCGCGACGCCGACCAGCAGCACGGTGACCTCGATGCTGGTGCGGATCAGCCGGATCGAACGGCCCGTCAGCCGGTGCAGGCCCGTCATCAGGCCGTCCCGGGGGCCCGCGCCCAGCCGGGCACCGATGTAGAGGCCGGTGGCCAGGCCGTTGAGCAGCAGGCCGGAGACGAACAGGGCGATCCTCGCCGCCCAGGCCTCCGGGGCGTCCAGCAGACCGAGGGTGACGTCCATCGCGATGCCGAGCACGACCACGTTGCCGACCGTCCCGACGCCGGGCACCTGCCGCAGCGGGATCCAGAGCAGCAGCACCAGCGCGCCGACGATGGTTACCCAACTGCCCATGCTCAGGCCCAGGTGATGTCGCAGGCCCTGGTTGAGCACGTCCCACGGATTGACGCCCAGTGAGCCGCGCATCATCAGCGCCAGGCTCGCCCCGTACAGCCACAGGCCCACCAGCAGCTGCGGCACCCGGCGGCCCAGCCGGCCCGTGGTCCAGACGCGCGGGCTGGCGGTCGGGGTCGCTTCGGTGAAAGTGGCCATGGCAGGGCGCTCCTCGGGAGGGTGGATGCTGGCGGCCGAGCGGCCGCCCTGCCATCATGGGGAGTCCACCTGAGGCCTCGACAGGGCCAATCCGATGGAAGTGGACTGAAATGGCCGAGTGGCAGAGCACCGTCTCCCCTATCGCCCTGGCCCGGCAGCTGCGCACCGCGCACCTGCCCGGCCCGGACGGCCACCGCCCCGCCTACCGCGAACTCGCCGGACAGGTCCGCCTGCTGGTCTCCGAGGGCCGCCTGGCCGTCGGCACCCGGGTCCCCGCCGAACGCGAGCTGGCCCAGGCCCTGGCCCTCAGCCGCACCACCGTGGCCGCCGCCTACGAGGCGCTGCGCGCCGACGGCTACCTGCGCAGCCGCCGCGGCTCCGGCAGCTGGACCACCCTGCCCGAGGGCAGCAGCCCGCCCAGCGACGCCCTGCACCCCGTCCCGCCGGACGAGAGCGGCCGCACCCTGGACCTCGGCATCGCCGCCCTGCCCGCCCCGCAGCCCTGGCTCGGCCAGGCCGCCGCCCGCGCCGTCGAGCAACTGCCCGCCTACGCCGCCGGCCACGGCAACTTCCCCACCGGCGTCCCGGTCCTGCGCGAGGCCATCGCCCGCCGCTTCACCGAACGCGGCCTGCCCACCACCCCCGACCAGATCCTGGTCACCACCGGCGCCATGACGGCCCTTCAGCTCGTCCACCACGCGCTGCTCTCCCGCGGCGACCGGGTCGCCGTCGAGGCCCCCAGCTACGCCCACACCCTGCGCGCCCTCCAGCGCGCCGACACCCGCCTGGTGCCCGTCGCCCAGCACGGCGGCCGCTGGGACCTGCCCGAGTGGCAGCGGGTGCTGCGCGACGCCGCGCCCCGGCTCGCCTACGTCATCCCCGACTTCCACAACCCCACCGGCGCCCTGATCGACGAGGACCAGCGGCGCGCCCTGCTGGCCGCCGCCCGCACCTCCGGCACCACCGTCCTGGTCGACGAGACCCCCGCCGAACTCGGCTGGAACACCACGGAGATGCCCCGCCCCACCGCCGCCCTGGACCGCGGCGCCCAGGTGGTCACGGTCGGCTCCGCCAGCAAGATCCTCTGGGGCGGCCTGCGGATCGGCTGGGTCCGCGCCGCCCCCGGCCTGATCCGCCGGCTGGCCACCGACCGGGCCTTCACCGACATCGGCAGCCCCGTCATGGAGCAGCTGATCGCCGCCGAACTGCTCACCGAACACCTCGCCGAGGCCCGGGCCGACCGGCACCAGCGGCTGCGCTCCAGCGCAGAGGCCCTGCTGGCCGCCCTACGCGATCAACTCCCGCGCTGGCAGGCCGAGCTGCCGCCCGGCGGCCTCACCCTCTGGGTCTCCACCGACGGCCTCTCCGGCGCAGCCCTCGCCCAGGCCGGCGAACACACCGGCGTCCGCATCGCGGCCGGCTCCCGCTTCGGCGTGGACGGCGCCTTCGAGCACCACATCCGCATCCCCCTCACCGTCCCGCCCGCCGCCGCCCCCGACGCCGCCGCCCGTCTGGCCACCACCGCCGCCCTGGCCGCCACCGGCCACTGGCCCGGCCTCGACTCGGCCCTCCCGCTCGCGGTCTGACACGAGAGTGGTTGCACCCGGGGCGCGAGGAACGTACGTGGTTACGCCGGGGGCGCGAGGAACTGCGCGAGTACGGAAGGCGGACCACCGCAAGATCGGGGCACGTCAGCCAGTTGCACGTGCTGCCGTTCCCCCGCGCGCAGTTCCCCGCGCCCCTGGGGCCCTTCGGGCCCCGAGGTCGCTGCCCTTCCGCCCGTCAGCAGGCCCCGCCGCGCCCCCGCCACCCCGTGACCGGCAGCGCGAACTTCGCGACCAACCGGTCCGTGAACGGCGCCCGGTGCAGCCGGGCGAGCCGCACCGGCGTGCTCCCCCGCCGCACCTCCACCCGCGCCCCCGCCGGCAGCTCGAACGATCGCCGCCCGTCGCACCAGAGGATCCCGTTCTGCGTCTTCGGCTGGACCTCCACCGCCAGCACCGAGTGCGGCGAGGTCACCAACGGCCGCGCGAACAGCGCGTGCGCGGAGATCGGCACCATCAACAGCGCCTCCACCTCCGGCCACACCACCGGCCCGCCGCCCGAGAACGCGTACGCCGTCGACCCCGTCGGGGTGGAGAGCACCACGCCGTCGCAGCCGAAGTTGGACACCGGCCGCCCGTCCACCTCGGTGACGACCTCCAGCATCCGCTCCCGGGACGCCTTCTCGATCGAGGCCTCGTTCAACGCCCAGTCCTCGTACAGCACGTCCCCGTTGGTGCGCACCACCACGTCGAGGGTCATCCGGTCCTCGATCTCGTAGTCGGCGTCCACCACCCGCTCGACCACCACCGCGAGGTCGTCCCGCTCGGCCTCCGCCAGGAAGCCCACCCGGCCCAGGTTGATGCCGAGCATCGGCAGCCCGGACTCCCGGGCCAGCTCGGCCCCGCGCAGCAGCGTGCCGTCCCCGCCGGCCACCAGGATCAGCTCGCAGCCGTCCGCCGCACCGTGCCCGCCGCCGACCAGCTCCACCCCGTCGGGCAGGTCGAGCCCGACCGCCTCGGCGGAGAGCAGGCGGATCCTGATCCCCGCCTTCAACAGGCCGTGCACCAGCGCCTCGACGCTGCGCAGCGCGGTCTCCCGGCCGGTGTGCGCGATCAGGAAGACCGTACGTTCGTCGCTCATGCTGCTGCCCTCTCCCTCACACCTGCCCCCGCTGCGGCGCAACGGACCGGACGCCTGCGGAGCACCCTATCCGGGCACCCGCCCACCGGAAGTGGTGAAACCGGCCACGCGCGCCCTACTGCGGGCCCTCCGCCACCGCCCGCTCCGCGTCCGCCGGGTCCAGCTGCGGCGCGTCCCGGCGCATCCAGAGGAAGTACTCGACGTTCCCCGAGGGCCCCGGCAGCGGGCTGGCGGTCACCGCGCGCACCCCGAGCCCCAGCTCCCAGGCGTGGCCCGCCACCTGACGGACCATCTCGGCGCGCAGCTGCGGGCTGCGCACCACCCCGCCGCTGCCGAGCCGGTCCTTGCCGATCTCGAACTGCGGCTTGACCATCAGCACCAGGTCGGCGTCGGGCGCGCAGCAGCCCGCGAGCGCCGGCAGCACCAGGCCCAGCGAGATGAACGACAGGTCGCCCACCACCAGGTCGACCGGCTCGCCGCCGATCTGTTCCAGCGTCAGCTCCCGCACGTTGGTGCGGTCCATCACCGTCACCCGCTCGTCGCTCTGCAGCGACCAGGCCAGCTGCCCGTAGCCGACGTCCACCGCCAGCACGTGCCCGGCCCCGCTCCGCAGCAGCACGTCGGTGAACCCGCCGGTGGACGCGCCCGCGTCCAGCGCCCGGCGGCCCTCGACCACCAGCCCCTGCGGCACGAAGGCCGCGAACGCCCCGGCCAGCTTGTGCCCGCCGCGCGAGACGTAGTCCGGGTCGTTCTCGTCCTTCGCCACCACCACGGCCGCCGCGGTCTCCACCTGGGTGGCGGGCTTGGTCGCGGTGGTGCCGCCGACGGTGACCCGCCCGGCCGCGATCAGCTCGCTCGCGTGCTCACGCGAACGGGCCAGCTTGCGGCGGACCAGCTCCGCGTCGAGTCGGCGTCGTGCCACTGCCACTGGGGTTCCATCTCCTACTGCCGGTCGAGCGCGGCCAGCACGTCCGCCAGCCGCTGCTGTACATCTTCGTACACCGCGACCCGCTCCCCGGTCTCCGCCCCGGCCGACTCGGCGAGACGGGCCAGCTCGGCGTCCACCTCGGGGAGCCCGGTGGGGTCGTACGATTCGTCCTCCAGCACCGCCGGGTCAGTCATCGGCGGGCTTCTTCTTGGCGGGCGCGGCCTTCCGGGCGGTAGTCTTCTTCACCGTCGCGGTCCGCTTCACGACCGTCTTCTTGGCCGCCGTCTTCTTGGCCGCCGCCTTCTTGACCGGAGCGGTCTTCTTCGCCGCCGCCTTCTTCGCCGCCTTCTGCACCGGAGCGGCCACCACCTGATCCGGCTCGGGCTCCTCGTCCTCACCCGGCACGAACCACGCGTCCGGTCCCGGATCGGTCTCCTCCTCCAGCTCCGGCTCCCACTCGGGCTCCGGCCGGCGGACCTCCTGCTCCCACCCCTGGTCGAACAGCCCCGCCGCCCTGGGCTCCTGCGGCTGCTCGGGCTCCGGCGCCTTCTCCGCCTCGGCCCCGCCGACCAGCTGATTCTCCAGGTAGCTCAGCACCACGCCGACCTTCACCACCTGGTCGCCGACCTTCTCGAAGACCTTCTCGGCCTCGGCCCGGGTCACCCCGACCGCGAGGTCGATCCCGGCCCGTCCGGCCGTCACGGCCTCCCCGGCCAGGGTCTCCACCCGCTTCACCACCGGCGGCAGCTGCTCCAGCAGCACCACCGCCCGCTTGCCCGCCTCCTCGGCGACCTCGGTGGCCACCACGACCACCCCGCGCACCAGATCCCGCAGCATCTCCGCCTCCTCCGTGCCGTTCCCGCCCTCGCCGACGACGCTACCCGAGGGAGGCCGTCGGCACTGCGATAGCGTGGGCCGCCGAACCTGACGGGAGATCACAGCGATGGCCAGCACCGAGGAGTGCCGCACGGCACTGGAACAGCTCAGCCGCAACCTCACGGGCGCCGACGGCGACGTGCGGCAGGCCGCCGCCCTGGACCGTTCGCTCAGCTGCCGGCTCACCGACCTGGACGTCACCTTCACCGGCCGGCTGCGCGGCGGCGAGATCGCCGACCTCACCGAGCACCCCGGCCCGCCCGCCACCAAGGCGGAGATCCGCCTCACCATGACCAGCGACGACCTGGTCGCGATGGTCGGCGGCTCCCTGAAGTTCGCCTCCGCCTGGGCCTCCGGCCGGGTCAAGCTGGAGGCCGGCTTCCGCGACCTGCTCCGCCTGCGCTCGCTGCTCTGACCGCGCCCCACCTCCGCGGCAATCGCTTTCCCGGCCACCTGACGACAGCTCCGACGCGCCGTCAGACGGCCGGGACGATCCGCTCCACGGCGGCCGTGACCAGCCGCTCCCGCTCCTCCTCGGAGAACACCCCCGGCAGCGTCAGCTGCTCGACGATCAGCCAGTTGAAGGCCAGGTAGAGCAGCCGCACCGCCTCCGCGTCCCCGGGCAGCCCGGAGGCCTCGTGGTAGGTCACGTTGGCGTCCACGTCGGCCCGCACCCGCTCGGTCAGCACGTCCCTCAGCCCGGGCCGCCGGGTGGCCTCCAGGCGCAGCTCCAGCAGCGCCAGGTAACCGGTCCGGAAAGCGCTTACCCGGCCCACCAGTTCCCGCATCAGCGCGGCGTACGTCTCCCGGTCCGGCTTCGCCGCGCGCTGGCGCGCCACGGTCTCCTCGTCGGGCTGCAGCCGCTCGTAGACCCGGGCCCCGGCCTGGGTGAGCAGGTCGTCCCGGTTGGCGAAGTAGTTGGAGGCCGTCCCGGGCGGGACGGCGGCCGCCGCGTCGACCGCGCGGAAGGTCAGCCCGCGCGCGCCCTCCGCCGCCAGCACCTCGATCGCCGCGTCCACCAGGGCCGCCCGCCGCCCCTCGTTCCTGCGCGCCATTGACACCACTCCATCCGTAGTACTACGGTCTGACCACTTCAGTCAGAGTACTCCAAAGAAAGTGGTACCAGTTTGCGCAAGCTCGTCTACTACGTCGGCGTCACCATCGACGGCTACATCGCCGGTCCCGGCGGCGAGTACGACTTCTTCCCGCTGAACGACACCTACAGCACCTGGATGAACGGCCACCTCCCCGAGACGGTGCCCACCCCGATGCGCGCCGCCCTCGGCCTCGCCGAGACCCCCGGCGCCCGCTTCGACACCGTCCTGATGGGCCTCGGCACCTACCGACCCGCCCTCGACGCCGGCCTCACCGACCCGTACGCCCACCTGCGCACCTACGTCGTCTCCAGCACCCTGGCCCCCGACACCGACCCGGCCGTCACCGTGGTCAAGGACGACCCGCTCGCACTCGTCCGCGAGCTCAAGCGGCAGGACGGCCGGGACATCTGGCTCTGCGGCGGCGGCCGGCTGGCCGGCGCCCTGCTCCCCGAGATCGACGAACTGATCGTCAAGAGCTACCCCGTGCTGGCCGGCTCCGGCATCCCGATGGTGGCCGGCGGCTTCGCCCCCACCCTCTTCACCCCGACCGACCGGAAGTCCTTCGACACCGGAACCACCGTCACCTGGCTCACCCGCACCACCAGCTGACGGAACGACGGAGGGCGGCGGCCACCGGCCACCGCCCTCCGCACCACCGGGCCCCTCAGAGCCCCAGCTCCTCCAACGCCTTCCGCCCGTCCACCGGACGCTCCGCCGACCAGGCCGCGCCGCACAGCGCTCGCAGCCCGTCGTAGACGTCCTCGCCGCCCCCCGCCAGCCGCAGCACGCCGTCCTCCGCCCAGGCCCGCCAACCCCCGCACTCGAAGCCGCCGTCCACCGCGACCGCCTCCCGATGGGCCGTCAGCAGCCCGCGCAGGTCCGCCGCCAGGTACGTCGGCCGGTGCTCCGGCGGGGCCGCCAGCAGCAGCGCCGGGGTGGTCACACCGGTGAAGACCAGCAGGCTGTCCACCCCGCCGTTCCACGCCCCCTCGATGTCGGTGTCCAGCCGGTCACCCACCACCAGCGGCCGCTTCGCACCCGTCCGGATCACCGTCTCCCGGTGCATCGGCGGCAGCGGCTTGCCCGCCACCTCCGGCTCCACCCCGGTCGCCGTCCGCACCGCGGCCACCAGCGTCCCGTTCCCCGGCGCGATGCCACGCGCCGTCGGCACCGTCAGGTCGGTGTTCGAGGCCACCCACGGCAGCCCCGAGGCCACCGCGTACGAGGCCTCCGCCAGCTGCGGCCACCCCACCGACGGGTCGTAGCCCTGCACCACCGCCAGCGGCTCCTCCTCCAGCGAGCGCACCGCCACCAGCCCGTGCTCGGCCAGCGCCTCCACCAGCCCGGCCCCGCCGACCACCAGCACCTTCGCCCCGGCCGGCACCTTCTCGGCCACCAGCCGGGCGGCCGCCTGCGCCGAGTTGATCACGTCCTCGGGCGCGGCCGGCACGCCGAGCTCGGTCAGGTGCTCCGCCACCACCCGCGGCGGACGGGAGGCGTTGTTGGTCACGTACGCCAACCGCATCCCGCCCGCCCGGGCCACGTCCAGCGAGGCCGCCGCGTGGTCGATCGCGTACGGGCCCGCGTACACCACCCCGTCCAGGTCCAGCAGCGCCGTGTCGTACGCCTCGGCCAGCGGGAGCCCACTGCCCCCGGGCGCCGTCCGGGCCGTACCGTTCGCGGTCTGGGTCATGCTGCTGCCACCTCGTGCTCGTCGTCCTCGGTCCGTCACCCCGTCGCGCGGAGTCGTCAGGCGGAGTCCTGCCCCGGCTCCCGGTACCCGGGCGCCCCCGGCAGCAACGGCCCGTACGCCCCGGCACGGGCCGCCAGCGTCGCCTTGGTCTGCCGCAGCGCCGCCCGGTAGTGCTCCGCCTCCGGGCGCATCGCCACCGCCAGCGCCAGGTGCTCGGCCGAGCCCTCGAAGTCACCCAGCCGGGCCGCCGTCAGGCCCCACCCGAACTGAGCGTAGTCGTCCGAGGGATCGGCCTGCGCCACCGCCTTGAAGTTCTCCAACGCCTCCCGGTACAGCCCCGCCCCGTACTGCGCGCGGGCCAGCGCCTCCCGCACGCTCCGCGAGTGCGGCTCGGCCTCCGCCGCCCGCACCAACAGCTGCACCGCCGCCGCCGGATGCCCCTGCTCCAACAGCTGCGCCCCGCGCCGGTACCAGTCGTAGACCTCGCCCTCGGGCACCCCGTCACCGTTGCTCATACCGTCCCCGCTCCCTCCGGCCAGTGCACGAAATCTGACACAGCCTCCAGCCACTGTGATCACTCAACAGCACATACCCGGTTACCATGCCCAGGATGACGACACCCAGTGCACCCAGTGGAGCAGGTGTCCCGTCGGGCGGCCCCGGAGACCCCGGACAGGTCGCCACGGCGGGGCTGTCCCTGTCCCCGTTCCGCGCCCTCCGTTACCGCCCGGACCGGGTCGGCAACCTGGCCGCCGTCACCTCGCCGCCCTACGACGTGGTGGACCCGAACCGGCGGCTCGACCTGGAGACCTCCGACCCCCACAACATCGTCCGGCTGATCCTCCCCCGCCCCGAGCCCGAGGACAGCGGCGACCGCCCCGACCGCGACACCCGCTACCGCCACGCCGCCCGGCTGCTCGCCGACTGGCAGCGCGAGGGCGTGCTCGCCGCCGACCCCGAGGCCGCGCTCTACGTCTACGAGCAGACCGCCGGCGGCATCCTCCAGCGCGGCCTGATCGGCTCCCTCGCCGTCAGCGGCAAGGAGGCCGGCGTCGTCCTCCCGCACGAGGACGTGATGCCCCGTCCGGTCGCCGACCGGGTCGGCCTGATGCGCACCACCAAGGCCAACCTCGAACCCCTGCTGCTCACCTACCGGGGCAGCGGCGGCGCGGCCGGCGTGATCGAGCGCACCGTGCTCGGCGAGCCCCTGCTCACCACGACCACCACCGACGGCACCCACCACCGCCTGTGGGCCGTCACCGACCCGGCCGAGCTGGCCGCCGTCACCCGCGACCTGGCCACCTGCCGCGCCCTGATCGCCGACGGCCACCACCGCTGGGAGATGTACCTGCGCCTCCAGCGCGAGCACCGCCACCTCCCCCGCAGCCCCTGGGACCGCGGCATGGTCCTGCTGGTGGACACCGCCCGCTACCCGCTCCGGGTCCGCGCCATCCACCGCGTGCTCTACCGCCTGCCGCTCGCCGACGCCCTGACCGCCCTCGGCGAGCAGTGGCGGGTCAAGGAGGTCCCCGGCCCGCTGGAGCACGCCCTGGCGGCCCTCGCCGAGGCCAAGCGGCACGGCGGCAACGCCTTCCTGCTCACCGACGGCGGCGGCTCCTTCCACCTGCTCACCGATCCGGACCCGGCCCTGCTGGACGCCCACGTCCGCGCCGACCGCCCCGAGGAGTGGCGCCACCTGGACGCCACCGTCCTCCACTCCGTCCTGCTCGACCACACCTGGCGGGTGCCGGACGGCCCCGACGACATCGGCTACCTGCACGCCTCGGCCGCCGCCGAGCGCGAGGCCGCCCGCACCGGCGGCACCGCCGTACTGCTGCACCCCGTGGACGAGAGCGTGGTCCGCCGCCTGGCCGAGCAGGGCGTCACCATGCCCCGCAAGTCCACCTCCTTCGGCCCCAAGCCGGCCACCGGCCTGGTGATCCGCAGCCTCGAACTGGGCTGAACCGGCGTCAGGCCCCGGGCCCCGAAACGCAGAAGGCCCCGACCACCTCTCGGTGGCCGGGGCCTTCTGACGTTCACTCAGCCTCAGCGACGGTCGCCGCCGTTGCCCTTGCCGTCGCGGAGCTCGTCCTCGTCCGCCTCGTCGATCTCGAGGTCGTCCTCGTCGTAGTACTCCTCGACGTCCTCCTCGTCCTCGTAGATGACCCGGTCCTCGCCGGTGTCGTCCACGGAGACCCGGCGGCGCGGCTTCTCCTCGACCGGAGCGTCCTCGACGCCCTCGTCAGCCGCGTCGGCCGCGTCACCCTCGGCCTCGTCCTCGACCTCCGGGTCCATGGTGTCCGTGAACTCCAGGCCGTCGATCTCGGCGAGCCGCTCCGAGGCGTTGGTCGCCCCGTCGGTGTCCGCCTCGGCCGCCTTGGCGAACCACTCGCGCCCCTCGTCGGCACGGCCGGCCGCGATCAGAGCCTCGGCGTAGGCGTACCGCAGACGGGCGGTCCACGGGTGCACCGCGTTGGAGGCCAGCTCCGGGCTCTGCAGGGTCACCACGGCCGCGTCGAACTGGCCCATGTCGCTGCGGGCACCCGCCGCGACCAGACGCATCTCGACCTGACCGGCCTTGTCCAGCTGCTTCACCTCGGGCTCACCGGCCATCGCCAGCGCCCGCTCCGGACGGCCCAGACCGCGCTCGCAGTCCGCCATCACCGGCCACAGGTCCACCCGGCCGGTCATCCGCTTCGCGGCGCGGAACTCGGTCAGCGCCTCCGAGTAACGCTGCGTCATGTACGAGGCGAAGCCCGCCGCCTCGCGGACCGAAGCCACGCGGGAGGCGAGGCGGAGCGCCACGCGGGAGTACTGGTAGCCCTCCTCCGGGTCGGTGTCGAGCGTCCGGGCCACCATGACCAGGTTGCGCGCCACGTCGTCGGCGAGGGTCTTCGGCAGGCTCTTCAGGTCCTGGCGGACGTCCGCGTCCAGCTCGAAACCGGTCACGTCCTCCGGGATCGGCAGCCGCTTGACGGGCTCGTAGTTGCCCCGGCGGTCGTCGTAGTCCGACCGCTCCTCACGCCGCGGCCCACGGTCCCCGAACGACGGCCGGCCACCACGGTCACCGTAGGACGGACGGCCACCGCGGTCGTCCCGGCGGAAGCCACCACGGTCGCCGCCGCGGTCGTCCCGACGGGGACGGTCGTCGCGGTTCCCGTACGACGGACGGTCGCCACCACGGTCGTCCCGGCGCGGGCCACGGTCACCGTAGGAGGGGCGGTCGCCACGGTCGCCGAAGGAGGGACGGCCGCCGCGGTCGTCACGGTTGCCGTACGAGGGGCGGTCGCCACGGTCGCCGTAGGACGGGCGGCCTCCGCGGTCGTCGCGGTTGCCGTAGGACGGACGGTCGCCACGGTCGTCCCGGCGGAATCCGCCACCGGACGGACGGTCACCGTAGGACGGACGGCCACCGCGGTCGTCACGGTTGCCGTACGACGGACGGTCGCCACGGTCATCCCGGCGGAAGCCACCACCGGACGGACGGTCACCGTACGAGGGACGGCCACCGCGGTCATCGCGGTTGCCGTACGACGGACGGTCGCCACCACGGTCGTCGCGACGCGGGCGGTCGCCGAAGGCCGGCCGGTCGTCACGACGCGGGCCACGGTCACCGTAGGAGGGGCGGTCGCCACGGTCGCCGTAGGACGGACGGCCGCCGCGGTCATCACGGTTGCCGTACGAAGGGCGGTCGCCACGGTCGTCCCGGCGGAATCCGCCACCGGACGGACGGTCACCGTAGGACGGACGGCCACCGCGGTCGTCACGGTTGCCGTACGACGGGCGGTCGCCACCACGGTCGTCGCGACGCGGGCCGCGGTCGTCGCGGTTGCCGTAGGAGGGGCGGCCGCCGCGGTCATCACGGTTGCCGTACGACGGACGGTCGCCACGGTCATCACGGCGGAAGCCACCACCGGACGGACGGTCACCGTAGGACGGGCGGTCGCCACGGTCGTCACGACGCGGGCCACGGTCGTCACGGTTGCCGTACGAGGGACGGTCACCACGGTCACCGAAGGACGGACGGCCACCACGGTCGTCACGGTTGCCGTACGAAGGGCGGTCGCCACCACGGTCGTCGCGACGCGGGCCGCGGTCGTCGCGGTTGCCGTAGGACGGGCGGCCGCCGCGGTCATCACGGTTGCCGTAGGAAGGACGGTCGCCACGGTCATCCCGGCGCGGACCCCGGTCGTTGGACCAGCCGCCACGCGACCGGGGCTCGTAGCCACGGCCGTCGTCGCGACGGTCCGGGCGGTCCTGGGGAGGATTCGACATCGTGGTGACTCCTGTCTGCTGCTTCAGCTCAACCGCGCGGCCTGGACGGGACTTCCCGTCCGGTGCGGTCTGGCGGCGACCCGCGTGGCCACACACCAGCTCCATTGTCCGGCACCGGGACCGTCCCCGCTGTCGGGCGGGAGCCGGCTCGATGCCATCGGGAAAAACAAAAAGGCCGTGGCTCCAGCTATTCGCTGGGGCCACGGCCTTTGAAGAATTGTTCGGCGGCGTCCTACTCTCCCACAGGGTCCCCCCTGCAGTACCATCGGCGCTGTGAGGCTTAGCTTCCGGGTTCGGAATGTAACCGGGCGTTTCCCTCACGCTATGACCACCGAAACACTATGAAACTGTCAACCGCACCACCCCCGTGACCAAACGGGGTGGGGTCGTTGTTTCAGAACAACACAGTGGACGCGAGCAACTGAGGACAAGCCCTCGGCCTATTAGTACCGGTCAGCTCCACCCCTTACAGGGCTTCCACATCCGGCCTATCAACCCAGTCGTCTACTGGGAGCCTTACCCTCTCAAGGAGGTGGGAGTGCTCATCTCGAAGCAGGCTTCCCGCTTAGATGCTTTCAGCGGTTATCCCTCCCGAACGTAGCCAACCAGCCATGCCCTTGGCAGGACAACTGGCACACCAGAGGTTCGTCCGTCCCGGTCCTCTCGTACTAGGGACAGCCCTTCTCAACACTCCTACGCGCACAGCGGATAGGGACCGAACTGTCTCACGACGTTCTAAACCCAGCTCGCGTACCGCTTTAATGGGCGAACAGCCCAACCCTTGGGACCTACTCCAGCCCCAGGATGCGACGAGCCGACATCGAGGTGCCAAACCATCCCGTCGATATGGACTCTTGGGGAAGATCAGCCTGTTATCCCCGGGGTACCTTTTATCCGTTGAGCGACGGCGCTTCCACAAGCCACCGCCGGATCACTAGTCCCGACTTTCGTCCCTGCTCGACCCGTCGGTCTCACAGTCAAGCTCCCTTGTGCACTTACACTCAACACCTGATTGCCAACCAGGCTGAGGGAACCTTTGGGCGCCTCCGTTACTCTTTAGGAGGCAACCGCCCCAGTTAAACTACCCACCAGACACTGTCCCTGATCCGGATCACGGACCCAGGTTAGACATCCAGCACGACCAGAGTGGTATTTCAACGACGACTCCACCCAAACTGGCGTTTGGGTTTCAAAGTCTCCCACCTATCCTACACAAGCCGAACCGAACACCAATATCAAGCTATAGTAAAGGTCCCGGGGTCTTTCCGTCCTGCTGCGCGAAACGAGCATCTTTACTCGTAATGCAATTTCACCGGGCCTATGGTTGAGACAGTCGAGAAGTCGTTACGCCATTCGTGCAGGTCGGAACTTACCCGACAAGGAATTTCGCTACCTTAGGATGGTTATAGTTACCACCGCCGTTTACTGGCGCTTAAGTTCTCAGCTTCGCCACGACGAAATCGTGACTAACCGGTCCCCTTAACGTTCCAGCACCGGGCAGGCGTCAGTCCGTATACATCGCCTTACGGCTTCGCACGGACCTGTGTTTTTAGTAAACAGTCGCTTCTCGCTGGTCTCTGCGGCCGGCCCCAGCTCAAGGAGTAAATCCCATCACCAGTTCCGGCCCCCCTTCTCCCGAAGTTACGGGGGCATTTTGCCGAGTTCCTTAACCATAGTTCACCCGAACGCCTCGGTATTCTCTACCTGACCACCTGAGTCGGTTTGGGGTACGGGCCGCCATGAAACTCGCTAGAGGCTTTTCTCGACAGCATAGGATCATCCACTTCACCACAATCGGCTCGGCATCAGGTCTCAGACTATGTGTGAGGCGGATTTGCCTACCTCACGTCCTACACCCTTACCCCGGGACAACCACCGCCCGGGCTGGACTACCTTCCTGCGTCACCCCATCGCTCAGCTACTACCACCTTGGTTCGACGGCTCCACCACTCCCCTTTGCCCGAAGGCTCCGGGGCGGCTTCACGGTCTTAGCATCAGAAGGTTCGCCGTTGGCGCTTCAAAGCGGGTACGGGAATATCAACCCGTTGTCCATCGACTACGCCTGTCGGCCTCGCCTTAGGTCCCGACTTACCCTGGGCAGATCAGCTTGACCCAGGAACCCTTGGTCAATCGGCGCAAGAGTTTCCCACTCTTGTATCGCTACTCATGCCTGCATTCTCACTCGTGAACCGTCCACAACTGGATTCCTCCGCTGCTTCACCCGGCACACGACGCTCCCCTACCCATCACAGCAGGCGTTGGCCCTATTGCTGCAATGACACGACTTCGGCGGTGTACTTGAGCCCCGCTACATTGTCGGCGCGGAATCACTTGACCAGTGAGCTATTACGCACTCTTTCAAGGGTGGCTGCTTCTAAGCCAACCTCCTGGTTGTCTCTGCGACTCCACATCCTTTCCCACTTAGCACACGCTTAGGGGCCTTAGTCGGTGTTCTGGGCTGTTTCCCTCTCGACCATGGAGCTTATCCCCCACAGTCTCACTGCCACGCTCTCACTTACCGGCATTCGGAGTTTGGCTAAGGTCAGTAACCCGGTGAGGCCCATCGCCTATCCAGTGCTCTACCTCCGGCAAGAAACACGTGACGCTGCACCTAAATGCATTTCGGGGAGAACCAGCTATCACGGAGTTTGATTGGCCTTTCACCCCTAACCACAGGTCATCCCCCAGGTTTTCAACCCTGGTGGGTTCGGTCCTCCACGAAGTCTTACCTCCGCTTCAACCTGCCCATGGCTAGATCACTCCGCTTCGGGTCTTGGGCATGCAACTCAACCGCCCTATTCGGACTCGCTTTCGCTACGGCTACCCCACACGGGTTAACCTCGCTACACACCGCAAACTCGCAGGCTCATTCTTCAAAAGGCACGCAGTCACGAGATGCACAGCAAGCTGCACATCCGACGCTCCCACGGCTTGTAGGCACACGGTTTCAGGTACTATTTCACTCCGCTCCCGCGGTACTTTTCACCATTCCCTCACGGTACTATCCGCTATCGGTCACTAGGGAATATTTAGGCTTAGCGGGTGGTCCCGCCAGATTCACACGGGATTTCTCGGGCCCCGTGCTACTTGGGAGAAGCTCAAGCGAGCCGCACAGATTTCGTCTACGGGGGTCTTACCCTCTACGCCGGACCTTTCGCATGTCCTTCGACTATCCATACGGTTTCTGACTCGCCCAGCCGCCGGCAGACGACTGAAGAACTTTCCCACGACCCCACGATGGCAACCCCTGCCGGGTCTCACACCAACGCGGTTTAGCCTCATCCGGTTTCGCTCGCCACTACTCCCGGAATCACGGTTGTTTTCTCTTCCTGAGGGTACTGAGATGTTTCACTTCCCCTCGTTCCCTCCACACACCCTATGTGTTCAGGTGCGGGTGACAGCCCATGACGACTGCCGGGTTTCCCCATTCGGAAACCCCCGGATCAAAGCCTGGTTGACGGCTCCCCGGGGACTATCGTGGCCTCCCACGTCCTTCATCGGTTCCTAGTGCCAAGGCATCCACCGTGCGCCCTTAAAAACTTGGCCACAGATGCTCGCGTCCACTGTGCAGTTCTCAAACAACGACCAGACACCCAAACTCAACGCTCTCTCCGAGCGCCTCGCATGAGGCCGGCATCTCTGAGGCAACACTCACGCCGTTCCCTCAGGACCCAACAACGTGCCCGACACACCAGACAGCTGTCCGTGTTCCACGCCGAAGCAGTACTAACAGGGCCTACCTGTGTGCCGAATAGTCAACGTTCCACCCATGAGCAACCGTGTGAGACATTCGCTCACATCCGGCTATGTGCTCCTTAGAAAGGAGGTGATCCAGCCGCACCTTCCGGTACGGCTACCTTGTTACGACTTCGTCCCAATCGCTGGTCCCACCTTCGACGGCTCCCTCCCAAGGGTTAGGCCACCGGCTTCGGGTGTTACCGACTTTCGTGACGTGACGGGCGGTGTGTACAAGGCCCGGGAACGTATTCACCGCAGCATGCTGATCTGCGATTACTAGCAACTCCAACTTCATGGGGTCGAGTTGCAGACCCCAATCCGAACTGAGGCCGGCTTTTTGGGATTCGCTCCGCCTCGCGGCATCGCAGCCCTTTGTACCGACCATTGTAGCACGTGTGCAGCCCAAGACATAAGGGGCATGATGATTTGACGTCGTCCCCACCTTCCTCCGAGTTGACCCCGGCAGTCTCCTGTGAGTCCCCATCACCCCGAAAGGCATGCTGGCAACACAGAACAAGGGTTGCGCTCGTTGCGGGACTTAACCCAACATCTCACGACACGAGCTGACGACAACCATGCACCACCTGTATACCGACCACAAGGGGGCGCCCATCTCTGGACGTTTCCGGCATATGTCAAGCCTTGGTAAGGTTCTTCGCGTTGCGTCGAATTAAGCCACATGCTCCGCTGCTTGTGCGGGCCCCCGTCAATTCCTTTGAGTTTTAGCCTTGCGGCCGTACTCCCCAGGCGGGGAACTTAATGCGTTAGCTGCGGCACCGACGACGTGGAATGTCGCCAACACCTAGTTCCCAACGTTTACGGCGTGGACTACCAGGGTATCTAATCCTGTTCGCTCCCCACGCTTTCGCTCCTCAGCGTCAGTAATGGCCCAGAGATCCGCCTTCGCCACCGGTGTTCCTCCTGATATCTGCGCATTTCACCGCTACACCAGGAATTCCGATCTCCCCTACCACACTCAAGCCTGCCCGTATCGAATGCAGACCCGGGGTTAAGCCCCGGGCTTTCACACCCGACGTGACAAGCCGCCTACGAGCTCTTTACGCCCAATAATTCCGGACAACGCTCGCACCCTACGTATTACCGCGGCTGCTGGCACGTAGTTAGCCGGTGCTTCTTCTGCAGGTACCGTCACTTGCGCTTCTTCCCTGCTGAAAGAGGTTTACAACCCGAAGGCCGTCATCCCTCACGCGGCGTCGCTGCATCAGGCTTTCGCCCATTGTGCAATATTCCCCACTGCTGCCTCCCGTAGGAGTCTGGGCCGTGTCTCAGTCCCAGTGTGGCCGGTCGCCCTCTCAGGCCGGCTACCCGTCGTCGCCTTGGTAGGCCATTACCCCACCAACAAGCTGATAGGCCGCGGGATCATCCTGCACCGCCGGAGCTTTCCACCTTCAACCATGCGGAAGAAGGTCATATCCGGTATTAGACCCAGTTTCCCGGGCTTGTCCCAGAGTGCAGGGCAGATTTCCCACGTGTTACTCACCCGTTCGCCACTGATCCACCCCGAAGGGCTTCACCGTTCGACTTGCATGTGTTAAGCACGCCGCCAGCGTTCGTCCTGAGCCAGGATCAAACTCTCCGTGAATGTCTACCGGTAATCCGGCAAGCACCCGCGTTGAGCGGCACGGCAACCACCGGAATAGGGCGGTCCCGCGCACTGCGTCCTCGCTAGTGTTTACTTCATAAAGGAATCTCCAACCCCACCGAACGGTGAGGCCGGGGATGTCAACATATCTGGCGTTGACTTTTGGCACGCTGTTGAGTTCTCAAGGAACGGTGGCTTCCTTCGGGCTGCTTTCCAGCAGGCCCTCCGGGCGCTTCGTTCTTTCGTGTTTCCCAGCCTACCAGAAGAATTTCGGCCGTTTTACCGGCTTCATTCGTTCTGAATTCCCGCTGGGAGGGATTCGCCGATCCGCACGGGCACCTTTCGGCGCTCACCGCTTGGGCTTGGCGTTGTCGTAGACATTAACGTCTGACCGCGACCGTTGTCCAGTCGCTCTCAACCGTTCAAACCTACTCGCGTACTCCAACCGAGTCAATGGTTTTTGTGCGCTGATCATGAGACTACCAGGTCGGGAGGGGTTCTCCCGACCACCGGCGGGCGCCGCGCCGGTCAGGCGGCGACCGGGTGACGGTCCTCGCGGTCGGCGGCTTCGAGGTCGCCGGCCTCGCCGGTGGCTGCGGCGCGGCGGCCGAGGACGAGGGCGTAGAGGAGGAAGAGGACCTCGGCCACGGCGCCGATGGTGATGCGGGCCCAGGTGGGGAGGGGGGACGGGGTGACGAAGGCTTCGAGGAGGCCGCTGACGAAGAGGACGACGGTGAGGCCGATCGCCATGCCGATGACGGCGCGGCCCTCCTCCGCGAGGGCGACGAGGCGGGGGCGGGGGCCGGGGTCGATGACCGTCCAGCCGAGGCGCAGGCCGAGGCCGGCTGCGACGAAGACGGCGGTCAGTTCCAGGAGGCCGTGCGGGAGGAGGAGGCCGAGGAAGAAGTCGAGGCGGCCGGCGGAGGACATCAGGCCGAGGGCGATGCCGAGGTTCATCACGTTGCCGAGCAGGACATAGAGGACCGGGAGGCCGAGCAGGACGCCGAAGATCAGGCACTGGGCGGCGATCCAGGCGTTGTTGGTCCACACCTGGGCGGCGAAGGAGGTGGCGGGGTGGTCGGAGTAGTAGGTCTCGTACTCGCCGCCCTCCTTGGTCATCTCGTGCAGGCCCTCGGGGGCGATGATCGAGTCGCGGACCTCGGGGTGGGTGGAGACCCACCAGGCGATCAGGGCGGAGAGCAGGATCGAGAGGACCGCGATCGGTATCCACCAGCGGCGGGAGCGGTAGAGGGCGGCCGGGAAGCTGACGGCGAAGTAGCGGCCGGCGTCGCGCCAGGAGGAGGAGCGGCGGCCGGTGACGGCACTGCGGGCGCGGGCCACCAGGGTGGTGAGGCGGCCGACCAGGGTCGGGTCGGGGGCCGTGGACTGCACCTGGGCCAGGTGGCTGGTGGCGCGCTGGTAGAGGGTGACGAGCTCGTCGGCTTCCTCCCCGGTGAGGCGGCGGCGCTTGCTCAGGGCCTCCAGTCGGTGCCACTCCGCCTGGTGGGCGGCGACGAAGACGTCCAGGTCCATGGGGCGGCTCTCCTGCTGGGCGGCGGGTGCTCGGGCGGGTCGGGGCTCAGCATGCCAGAGGGGTGGGCCGCCCTTCCTGTGGGTTCCGGGGGCCCGTATGTTGGCGGACTGTCGGCGGTGCGGATCAGGACGGGCGGGGGACGGCAGTGAGCGAACTGGTCACGGGTGAGGCGGTGGTGCTCGGGCTGCGGTCCGCCAAGCTGCCGAGCCGGATGCTGGCGATCGGGCTGGACCTGCTCGCCCAGGTGCTGCTGATGATCGTGCTGATGCTCGGGATGACCCTGTCGGTCATCGAGGTCGACGACGCGGCCGGGGCCGCGATCGGGCTCGGTCTCATGGTGTTCTGCCTGGTGATCCTGCCGGTGCTGGTGGAGACGCTCTCCGGGGGACGGTCGCTGGGGAAGCTGGCGTTCGGGCTGCGGGTGGTGCGGACGGACGGCGGGCCGGTGCGGTTCCGGCACTCGCTGGTGCGGGGGCTGGTCGGGTTCGTCGAGCTGCCGATGCTGATGGGGGTGCCCGCGCTGATCAGCTCGATGGTCTCGCCGGAGGGGCGGCGGCTCGGGGACGTGTTCGCGGGGACGCTGGTGGTCCGGGAGCGGGTGCCGGGTGCGGGCGGGGGCCGGGACGCGCTGCCGCCGGTTCCGCCGGAGCTGCTGGCCGGGATCGGTGGCGGGCTGGTCTCGCTCGACCTGTCGGCGGTGCCGGATCCGCTCTGGCTGGCGATCCGCCAGTACCTGAGCCGGATCGGGCAGTTGGACCCGGCGGTGGGCTTCGGGATGGCGCAGCGGCTGGCCGGGGACCTGGTGGCGTACACCGGGCAGGCGGCACCGCAGGGGGTGCATCCGGCGCAGTACCTGGGGGCGGTGCTGGTGGAGCGTCAGCGTCGGGACTGGGAGCGGTCGGTGGCCGGGCAGGCGCAGGGCGGGTACCCGGTGGCGCAGCAGGTACCGGCGCAGGGCGGCGGGCAGCAGCAGCCGTTGGAGCGGGCACGGCGGTACGAGGCTCCCGTCGCCCCTCCCCCCGCGGCACCGGCGGCACCGGCACCCGTCGCACCGCCCGTGCAGGCACCGGCACCCGTCGCACCCCCCGCGCAGGCACCGGCGGCCGAGGGCGGGTTCGCTCCGCCGGCCTAGGGGCTGTACTCGGTGGGCCACTGGTTGGGCGGGGACTCGAGTTCTTCGAGGGCGAGGCCGGGGGCGTCCAGGACGACGTCGCCGGCCAGGTGGACGATCTGCTGTTCGCCGGTCTCCAGGTCGGCTACCTGGTAGCGCTCGACCAGCAGCGGGCCGGTGTCGGTGGGGTGGGTGTCGACGGCTTCGAGGAGCCAGCCCTGGTCGAAGGTGCGGGGGGCCAGCACCGGGTCGGTGAAGGAGACCAGGCGCAGGCGGGCCGAGGCGCCGGGTTCCAGGCGGAGCAGGCGGGCGGCGGCGATCAGGAAGGCCGGGGAGGATCCGGCGAAGGCGTGGGCGCGGTCGTGGCCCTCGGCCGCGTCGGTGCCGGAGCCGTCGGCGGCGGTGCGGACCCAGCTGACGCCGTCGAGTGCGCCGCCGCGGACCTGCCAGCCGCCGGAGCGGAGTTCGAGGCGCAGCGGGCGGTTGCGGGAGTCGAGGGTGAGGTCCGCGGTGCGGAGCACGGCGCCGTCGGGGGCGTAGGTCTTGGAGACGTAGCGCCAGCCGGCGGGGCCGGGGGCGCAGCTGAAGCGCTCCTCGCCGAGCGGGGTGCCGTCGTGCGGGTCGGTGAGGGAGTAGCGGCCGTTCGGCATGGCAGCAGCCTACGTGCCTGCGGCCTCCCGGTGGCCCGGCCGCTTCGGCCCCGGTGGGCGGGAACGGCCGTGCGGCCGGTGCCACGGGGCACCGGCCGCACGGCCGTTCAGCGCTGACGCGGGATCAGTAGCGGTACTGCTCCGGCTTGTACGGGCCCTCGACCGGGACGCCGATGTAGTCGGCCTGCTCGGGGGTGAGGGTGGTGAGCTTGACGCCGAGGGCGTCGAGGTGGAGGCGGGCGACCTTCTCGTCCAGGTGCTTGGGGAGGACGTAGACGCCGATCGGGTACTGCGAGGTCTTGGTGAAGAGCTCGATCTGCGCGATGGTCTGGTTCGCGAAGGAGTTCGACATCACGAAGGACGGGTGGCCGGTCGCGTTGCCGAGGTTCAGCAGGCGGCCCTCGGACAGCATGATGATGGTGTGGCCGTCCGCGAAGCGCCACTCGTGGACCTGCGGCTTGACCTCGGTCTTGACGATGCCCGGGAGCTTCGACAGACCGGCGATGTCGATCTCGTTGTCGAAGTGGCCGATGTTGCCGACGATCGCCTGGTGCTTCATCTGCTCCATGTGCTTGGCAAGGATGATGTCCTTGTTGCCCGTGGTGGTGATGAAGATGTCGGCGATCGAGACGACCTCCTCCAGGGTGGTGACCTGGTAGCCGTCCATGGCGGCCTGCAGGGCGCAGATCGGGTCGATCTCGGTGACGATGACGCGGGCGCCCTGGCCGCGGAGGGACTCGGCGCAGCCCTTGCCGACGTCGCCGTAGCCGGCCACGACCGCGACCTTGCCGCCGATCAGGACGTCGGTGGCGCGGTTGATGCCGTCGATCAGGGAGTGGCGGCAGCCGTACTTGTTGTCGAACTTCGACTTGGTGACGGCGTCGTTGACGTTGATGGCCGGGAACAGCAGGTTGCCGTCGCGGTGCATCTCGTACAGGCGGTGCACGCCGGTGGTGGTCTCCTCGGTGACGCCCTTGATGGTGGCGGCCATCTCGGTCCACTTGGAGGGGCTGTCCTTGAGGGTGCGGTTGAGCACCTCGAGGATCAGGCGGTACTCCTCGTTGTCCGCGGTGGACGGGTCCGGGGCCTCGCCGGCCTTCTCGAACTCGACGCCCTTGTGGATCAGGAGGGTGGCGTCACCGCCGTCGTCCAGGATCATGTTCGGGGTCTGGCCGTCGGGCCAGGTGAGCGCCTGCTCGGTGCACCACCAGTACTCCTCCAGCGTCTCGCCCTTCCAGGCGAAGACCGGGACGCCCTGCGGGTTCTCCGGGGTGCCCTCCGGGCCGACCGCGATGGCGGCGGCCGCGTGGTCCTGGGTGGAGAAGATGTTGCAGGAGCACCAGCGGACCTCGGCGCCGAGGGCGGTGAGGGTCTCGATCAGCACGGCGGTCTGCACGGTCATGTGCAGCGAGCCGGTGATGCGCGCGCCGGCCAGCGGCTGCGAGGCGGCGAACTCCTTGCGGATCGACATCAGGCCGGGCATCTCGTGCTCGGCGAGCTGGATCTCCTTGCGGCCGAAGGGGGCCAGGGAGAGGTCGGCGACCTTGAAGTCGGACATGTCTGCTGCTCCTCGCTGCATGCGGGGTCGGGTCGGTTTACGGGTGTGCTGAGCGGCGGGACGCCCGACGGGATGCGGGGCTCCGCTGCTG
This sequence comes from Kitasatospora albolonga, assembly GCF_039535905.1. Classification (GTDB taxonomy): domain Bacteria; phylum Actinomycetota; class Actinomycetes; order Streptomycetales; family Streptomycetaceae; genus Kitasatospora; species Kitasatospora albolonga. The sequence goes on from NZ_BAAAYB010000076.1 coordinate 35,277, forward strand.
CGGCACAATCCGTCGGAGGACCTCTCTCCCTCGACCGCACCGCCCGGCGTGCCGGGGGTGCCGATCGACCGCCATCAGCAGCGACGATTTGGCTCTGCTGACGAATCTACACCGGCGGCGTGATCGCACGGGATTCGTTCGAGCGGATTCGGCCGTTCCCCGACCGGTTCCCTGACGGCGCGTCAGTGGGACGGGCCGCCCGGGGTGGCCTCGCGGTCGGGGCCGGCGGCCTCCTTCTCGGCGGAGTAGATGTCCGGCTCCAGGTAGATCACCCGGGCGATCGGGACGGCCTTGCGGACCCGGGCCTCGGCCAGGTCGATGGCCTGGGCGACCTGGGTGGCGCTGTCCTCGGCGTTGACGCCGATCTTGGCGGCGACCAGCAGCTCCTCGGGGCCGAGGTGCAGGGTGCGCATGTGGATGATGCGGGTGACCGAATCGTGGTCCACCAGGGCGGCGCGGATCTTGGCGACCTCGGTCTTGTCGGCGGACTCGCCGATCAGCAGCGAGCGGGTCTCCAGGGCGAGCACCACCGCGATGCCGACCAGCAGCAGGCCGATGGAGAGGGTGCCGACGCCGTCCCAGACGCCGTCCCCGGTGATGACGGTGAGGCCGACGCCGAACAGCGCGAGGATCAGGCCGATCAGCGCGCCGAAGTCCTCCAGCAGGACCACCGGCAGCTCCGGGGCCTTGGCCCGGCGGACGTACTCGACCCAGCCGAGGGCGCCCTTGGACTTCTTGCCCTCGCTGATCGCGGTGTAGAAGGACCAGCTCTCCGCGATGATCGCGAAGACCAGCACGCCGACCGCCCAGTACCAGCCGTCCAGCTCGTGCGGGTGGCGGATCTTCTCCACGCCCTCGTAGACGGCGAACAGGCCACCGACCGAGAACAGCACGATGGAGACCACGAAGGCGTAGATGTACCGCTCGCGCCCGTAGCCGAAGGGGTGGGCCTCGTCCGCCTCGCGGGCCGCCCGCTTGCTGCCGACCAGCAGCAGCACCTGGTTGCCGGAGTCGGCGACGGAGTGCACGCCCTCGGCCAGCATCGAGGAGGAGCCGGTGAAGGCGAAGGCGGTGAACTTGCTCACCGCGATCGCCAGGTTCGCGGACAGCGCCGCTACGAGGGCCTTGGTACCGCCTTCGGTGCTCATGCTGGGATGGGGTCCCTCCGGACTGGGCCGGTACCCGTGCACCGGCCGACGCTCAGCTCTGTCGACCGCACACAGTATCCCGATCGGGCAAAGGACCTGAGGTGCGGTCAGCAGGTGGGCGGCGGCGCGTCGTGCTCCGTTCAGTCCTGGCCGGCGGCCAGGCCGAGGTAGACGGCGGCGAAGTCGGTGAGGGCGGTCAGTTCGGCCAGGGCGTGCAGCGGATCGGCCTCCACCGAGCGGAGCTCGGTGAAGCGGACGCCGTGCGCCTCGGCCAGGCGGTGGGCGCGGCGGACCGGGTGGCTGGGCTCGGCGAAGCCGTTCTCCTCCTCCTCGGCCGGATCGGCGGCGCGGCCCGGGGTCTGACGGAGCAGCAGCACCTGGAGCAGCAGCGGATCGGGCTCCTCGACCCGGTCGCGGAAGAAGTCGTCCGGGTCGGCGCCGGAGCCGAACTGGCCGACGAACATGCCCCGGTGGGCGGTGAGCACCTGCGGCAGCGCCCCGGGCAGCGCGGGGCGCCCGGCCCGGTCGGCCAGCATGGCGGCGAACCGGCCGGCCACCGCGGCGGCCACCGGGCCGTCGGTCCACAGCAGCGGGACGGTGCCGGAGAGGTGGGCGGCCAGGTCCTTGGCCGGATTGACGTAGGCGGCGGCGTCGGGGCGGCAGCGGACCGCCACCTCGTCCAGCCGGTCGGCGACGCCCCGCAGGGAGCCGGCCGGGAGCTGGGTGACGCCGAGCTTCTCGGTGAGGGCCAGCAGCGGGAGCAGCATGGCCCAGAGCGCGCCCGGGTCGAGCGCGGGCAGGTCGGGCTCCTCGGCCTGGTGGTCGTCCTCGACCGCGGTCGGCACGTACTGCAGCGGCAGGCCGCGGACCTGGTGGGCGGCCTCGGTCAGCGGGCTCTCCGGCGGGGCGATCACCACCACCGTGCAGCCGCGTGCGTACGCCTGCTGGGCCAGGCCGACCAGACCCTCCTCGTGGCCGTCGGCGGAGGCGATCACCAGCAGGTCGAGCGGACCGACCCAGCCCGGGAGCTGCCAGCGCAGGCCGGCGGTGAACGGCGGGGCGGCCACCGTCCGGTCGCGCGGGGCGGGCTCGGCGTCGGTCGGCGGGAGCGGGAGCACCTGGGTGGACTCGACCGCGAGCGCGGCCAGCGCGGGGCCGACGGCGAGCGCGCTGCCGTAGCCGGCCACCAGCAGGGAGCGCGGGCGGCCGTCGGGGCGCAGCGCCGCGACTCCGGCCTCGTCGGCCAGCCGGAGGGCGGTGCGGATCCTGGCCCCGGCACCCGCCAGCGCGAGCAGCGCGTGGTCCCGGTCGGCGCGCTGGAGGGCGGCCGGGTCGTCGAGCAGGACGTCGTCGATCATGCGGCTGGCCTCCGGCCTCGCGCTGGACGGACGGTGGGGTCGGTCGGGGAGGTGCGGGGTGCGCCCGGCGTGCGGGCGCGGGGGTGCGGCGCGGGGCGCCCGGGTGGGGCCGGGCGGGCCTGACGCGGCGTCAGGAGGGGCGGCGGGCCTCGTCGACCAGGAGCACCGGGATGCCGTCGCGGACCGGGTAGACCAGGCCGCAGGTCTCACCGGTGCAGCGCAGCTCGTGCGCCTCGCCCTGGGTCTGCTCGTCGAGCGCCGAGTGGCACTCCGGGCAGACCAGGATCTCCAGCAGGAAGGACGGCAGGTTGCTCATGGGGTGTCAGGCTCCTGGGTGCGGTGGGGTACGGCGCCGGTACAGCGGTGCCCCGGCCGGTGGCAACCTTACCGGCCGGGGCTGGGGCTGGTGGTGTCAGGCGCGGACGATGCCCAGGACGGTGTCGCGGACCTGCTCCATGGTGGCCTGGTCCTTGGCCTCCACGTTCAGGCGCAGGAGGGGTTCGGTGTTGGAGGCGCGGAGGTTGAACCACCAGGTGGGGCCGGTGACGGTGACGCCGTCGAGGGTGTCGACGGTGATGTCGTCGCCGGTGTAGTGGGCCAGGACGGCCTGGGTGCGCTCGTCCTGGTCGGCGACGGTGGAGTTGATCTCGCCGGAGGCCGCGTAGCGGTCGTACTGCGCGGTCAGCTGCGACAGCGGCTGCTGCTGCCCGCCCAGGGCGGCCAGGACGTGCAGGGCGGCGAGCATGCCGGTGTCGGCGCGCCAGAAGTCGCGGAAGTAGTAGTGCGCGGAGTGCTCGCCGCCGAAGACCGCGTCGGTGACCGCCATCTCCTGCTTGATGAAGGAGTGCCCCACCCGGGTGCGCACCGGGGTGGCGCCCAGCTCGCGGACCACCTCCGGCACGGTGAGGGAGGTGATCAGGTTGTGGATGATCGTGGGGTTGTCCTCGCCGCCGGCCTTCGCGCGGGCGATCTCCCGGGCCGCGACCAGCGCGGTGATCGCCGACGGCGAGACCGGATCCCCCGCCTCGTCGACGACGAAGCAGCGGTCCGCGTCCCCGTCGAAGGCCAGACCGATGTCCGCGCCGACCTCGCGCACCTTCGCCTGCAGGTCCACGATGTTCGCCGGGTCCAGCGGGTTCGCCTCGTGGTTGGGGAAGGTGCCGTCCAGCTCGAAGTACATGTCCACCACCTCCAGCGGCAGACCCGCGAACACGGTGGGCACGGTGTGGCCGCCCATCCCGTTGCCCGCGTCCACGACCACCTTCAACGGCCGGATCGCCGACAGGTCCACCAGCGACAGCAGGTGGTCCGCGTAGCCGCGCAGCGTCTCCTTCGCCGAGATCGAACCCGGCTTCACGTCCAGCGCCGGCACCGTGACCGTGCCGTCCGCGCCCGTCCACGACTCCACCAGCTCACGGATCTGCGACAGGCCCGTGTCCTGGCCCACCGGCGCCGCACCCGAGCGGCACAGCTTGATCCCGTTGTACTGCGCCGGGTTGTGCGAGGCGGTGAACATCGCGCCCGGCAGGTCCATCGACCCCGACGCGTAGTACAGCTGGTCGGTGGAGCACAGCCCGATCTCCACCACGTCCGCGCCCGAAGCCGCCGCACCCTCGGCGAACGCCCGCGACAGCGACGGCGAGGACGGACGCATGTCGTGACCCACCACGATCGCCGACGCACCCACCACCCGCACGAACGCCGCACCGAACGCCCGCGACAGCACCTCGTCCCACTGGTCCGGCACCACACCCCGGACGTCGTACGCCTTCACCAGCTGCTTCAGGTCACGCACAACCGCTCCAGTTGTTGGGTACTCAGACCAGGGCAGCGTACCGGGAGGTGATGGACGGTCGGTGAACACGGCGACGTACGTCAGCTCGGCGGACGCGGGCCGTCAGCTCTCCGGCGAGCGCAGGACCCTCAGGTGGCCGCGGCGGCCGGCCTCGGTGGACTCCGGCTCCCTGGAGGGGGCCTGACGGGGCGTCTGGGGGCGGGCGGCCTCGCGAACGGCGTTGGCCAGCGCCTCCAGGTCGTCGCTGCTGCGGCGGAGCGGATTGGTGTCGGCGGCCAGCCTGACGACCTCCCAGCCGCGCGGGGCGGTGAGGCGCTCGGCGTGCTCGGCGCACAGGTCGTAGCAGTGCGGCTCGGCGTAGGTCGCGAGCGGGCCCAGCACGGCGGTGGAGTCCGCGTAGACGTACGTCAGCGTCGCGACGGCCGGACGGCCGCACGCGGTCCGCGAACAACGACGTACAGAGCTCACGAGGGTGGACGGTACCGCACTCCTGACCAGGCCGCGAAGACCCGCCCCCACCGAGTGTCACGTGTCGCCGACATGGGCGTCACCGGGGTGGTCCACTTCCGGGGCTCCAAGGACTACGCTCGACACTGATATGGACAGCTCCGCACCCCGACCTCCGGCGGACCAGCCCCGCTTCCGGCGCCACCGCGACCGGCACGGCCGTGGCCTGCGCGGACCCCTGGCACCGCCCCAGGTGCCCATCTCGCTCACCCGCTCCGAGTTGTTCGACGACTACGTCCGCGAGTCGGTGGAGCGCCTGGAACGGCGCTGGCCCCAGCTGATGGACGTCGAGTTCGCCGTGCAGGAGGTGCCGACCCCCGGCGAGGAGGACGACGAGGAGGGCGGCGTGCCGCTCGGACGGCTGGTGCCGGCCGGGCAGGGCCGCAAGAGCCGGATCGTCATCTACCGGCGGCCGGTGGAGATCCGGGCCAAGAGCCGGGACGACCGGGCCGCGCTGGTGCACGAGATCCTGATCGAGCAGGTGGCCGACCTGCTCGGCCTCTCCCCCGACGCGATCGATCCGCGCTACGACGAGGAGTGACGACGGAGCCCCCGGCCGGTGGTCCGGCCGGGGGCTCCGTCGTGCTCCTGTCGGTGCGTCAGGCGCCGGGGTCAGTGCAGCAGGACCGCCGGATCGGGCTGGGACTGCGGGATCCTGACGGTGGAGTGGTCGTCGCGGAAGGCCTGGACGGTGAAGCCCGGGACGTCCTTCACCGTCGCCGTGAGCATCCGCGCGGCCGTCACCGGGCCGCCGGAGACCGTCTCCACGGTCAGGCCGAAGACCCCGTTCAGCCCGGCCGGCTCGGGGGCCGGGAGGGCCACCGTGGCACCGGCGGGGATCGAGACCTCCTTGGTGGCGGGGGTGCCGCCGCCGCTGCCGGCCGAGGCGGTGACCTTCACCTTGGCCTCCTGCTCGCCCGTGGAGGTCAGGTAGAGCGTGGTGGCGTTGCCACCCCGGTTGTCGGCGATCGAGGCGCGCTGGCCGACCGGCACCGCGCCGGTGATCCAGGCCGCGTCCGACTTGCCGTTCTGGGCGCGGTCCAGCCGCAGGGCGGCCACCACCGGGGTGGGGTGGCTCGGGTCGCTCGGGCTGAGCCGCAGCGCGCCGGGCTCGCCCCGGGTCACCTGGCCGAGGTCGACCGCGTTGACCATGCCGGCCTTGACGTGGATGGTCTCGAAGCCGGCCGGGGTGAACCAGCCGTTGCGGCCGGAGACCTGGATCTTCAGGTCCGCGTCCTCCTCGCCGGGGGCGGCGACCACCAGCCGGGCGGCCGAGGTGTCGGCCGCCAGGCCGGGCAGCACCTGGGTCGGGGCCGGGGTGGCGGAGGGCGGGATCCAGTCCGAGCCCTTGCTCCCGTCGGCGGCGTGCACGGCCGCGCCGATCCGGCCGCTGCGGGCCACCACGTGGACGGCCAGGTCCTTCTGGTCCTTCGTCAGGGAGGGCAGCCGGATCGCCTGCGAGGTGCCGGGGCCGAGCGCGATGCCCTCGGCCGCCGGGTTGTCGATCGCGCCCTTGTCCCCGAAGAGCTTGAGGTCGACCACGGCCGGGACCACCGGGTCGGGGTTGACCAGGCTGACGTAGTCCACCCGGTCCCCCGCCGTGCTGGCGCCGGAGAACCAGAAGCCGGTGCCGGTCGGCGTGCAGCTGAAGCCGGACAGGCCGCGGCCCTGCTCGTCGGTGACGGTGGTGGTCTGGGAGACCGTGAAGCCGGGGGCGTACCCGCCGGTGGCCACCGCGGTGCTGCCGGGGGCGGTGTCGGCGTTGGCGGCCGGGCCGCTGACCGGGACGCCGGGCTTGGCCAGCACCACCCGGGCGTCCGCCGGGGCCGCGTCGGCCGGAGCGGGAGCACCGGAGGCGGCGGCGGACGGGGCGGCTGACGGGGCCGCCGAGGGAGCGGATGACGGGGCGTCGGCCGCCGGGGCGTGCGGGACCACGTCGGAGAGCGCGCCGTAGCCGCCCGTCCCGGTGTCCTGCGGGGAGAACAGCGTGAGCGCGGTCGAACCGGTCAGGCCGTGCAGGGGCTGCGGGCAGACCAGCGCGGTGCGCTCGACCTTGGCACTGGCGGCGGCGGCCGGGGCGGCCGCCGCCGGATCGGCGGGCGGGCGCAGCTCGGCGACGCCGAAGACCACGCCGATCGCCACCGCGCCGGCCAGCAGCGAGACGCCGGTGCGGCTGCCGGCCGACGCCCCCGGGCCGGAGGCCTGCGGGTCGCCGGGGGCGCCCGGGTCGTCCGCCCCGGGGGCGGACCTGCCGAGCTTGGGGGCCCTGAGGGCCGGGGCCTTGAGCTTGGGGGCCTTGAGAGTGGGCTTCTTCATGACGGCGGGTCAGCTCCCCGATCCGGGCCGGTAGTGCTGGCCGTAGGGGTCGTTGGGGTCGTAGTAGGGCTCCTGCTGCGGCTGCCCCGGCACCCAGGGCTGCTGCTCCGGCTGGTCGTAGCCCGGGTACTCGGGCTGCGGCTGCTGCTCGTAGCCCTGCTGGTAGGGGTCGTAGCCGTAGGACTGCTGCTGCTCGTAGCCGTAGGGCACGGCGGCGGGCTGCTGGACGGCGTACTGGTCCCAGCCGTACGGGTCGGCCTGCTGGTACGGGTCCTGGTACTGCCCGTCCGGGGCGGCGGGTTCGGGTTCGGCGGCGGTCTGGGCCGGGATGGCGGCGTAGACGCCGGTCTCCTCGGCCGCGGACTGCTCCTCGCCCTCTCCGCGCTCGGCCATCCGGCGGGCCCGGCGGCTGCCGGGGGCCGGGGCCTGCGCCTGGGCGGCGGCGGCCAGCGCGGCGGCGGCCACCACCTCCTCGGGCAGGTCGTCGTCGTTGTGGTTGCGTCGGCCGGGCAGCGCCAGCACCAGGACGGTGAGGCCGAGCAGCACCTGGGCCCAGATCCAGCCGGTGTGCAGCAGGCTGCCGCTGCGGGTGACGTCCAGGGTGCCGCCGCCGGCCGGGAGCTTGAAGCCCTGCGCCCAGCCGTCCAGGGTGACCGGCTCCAGCTCGGTGCCGTCCAGGGTGGCCTTCCACTCGGGGGCGGCCTCCTCGGCCAGCCGCAGGGTGCGGCCGGCCTCCCCGGCCGGGAGCTTGCCGTGGACCTCGCGGACCCCGGCCGGGAACGGCTTGGCCGTGCCCTTGGCGTCCACCACCGCGGCGCGGGTGGCCGTGGCACCGGTGACCTGCCAGAGGCCGATGCCGTCCTCCTCGCTGAGCTTGGTCAGGCCGGGGGTGGTGTCCAGCACGTCCCGGGCCTTGCCGGTGAGCGGCTGCTTGAGCTCGACGTAGCCGATGCCGCGGGCGGCCAGGGCCTTGGCCTGCTCGCCGCCGGAGCCGCCGAGCAGCTTGCCGACCAGGCCGTCCAGCGCGCCCTTCGGGTCGTCGTCGAGGGCCACGGTGCCCTCGGCCTGACCGAGCGTCAGGCCGGAGCCGCGGACCAGGGCGTAGCGCACGGTGTCGCCGTCCCCGGTGACCACCAGGGTGCGGGCCCGGTCGGTGGTGCCGGCCTCCTCCGCGATGAAGGCGGGCACCTGGGCGGCGTCGCCCCGGCGCAGCGGGCCGTCGGCGCCGGTGACGGCCCACCAGACGGCGGTGCCGAACGGGGCCAGCACGGCGGTGGCCAGCACCAGGGCGGCGACCGGCTGGCGCCAGCCGAAGGCGATGCCGGAGACGCGGGCGTTGGCGCCGTCGGCGCCGATCGCGGCGGCGGCCAGCAGGGCCACGCCGGCCAGCAGGGTGGCCGGGCCGGCCCAGGCGGCGACCGGGACTCCGCCGGAGGCCGGGGTGACGCTGGTACCGGCCACCACCACGGTGAAGATCATTCCGGCCAGGGCGGCGCCCCAGGCCGCCAGTACGGCGCGGCGGCGGTCGGCGCGCAGCAGTGCGGCGAGGGCTGCCAGCACCACGCCGGCGGAGAGCCAGACCGGCGGCACCCCAACGCCGCCGGGGTTGACCAGGGCCAGGCCGAGCGGGCTGGCCGCCGGGCCCTCCAGGCCGGGCAGCCCGGCCTCCAGCAGCAGCCGGGACGGGTGCGCGAGCACCTCCAGCGACCAGGGGGCGAGCACCAGCACGGGGGCGCCGAGGATCACCAGGACGCGCAGGCCGAGCAGCCGGACGGCCTCGCCGCCGGAGCCGTAGGCACCGCCGCGCAGCACCGCGTGGGCCAGTGCCGCCAGGCAGAGCGGGAGGGCGATGGCCCAGGTGAGCGGGACGAAGGCGGTGCAGACGGTGAGCATCAGCACCGTCATCCAGGTGGACCGCCAGCCGGGGCGGGCGCCCTTGGCGGCGGTCTCGGCACGGATGCCGAGGCCGGCGCTGATCGCGGCGGCGCGGGCCAGCGGCGGCAGCAGCACGGCGAGCACCGCGGTGCCGATCCGGCCCTGGGCCAGCGCGCCGGTGGCGGCGGGCAGCAGGGCGTACCCGGCGCTGGCCCAGGCGCGGACCAGCTTGGACTCGATCAGCGGGCGGGAGACCAGGTAGGCGCTGACCGCGGCGAGCGGGATGGCCAGCACCAGCAGCAGGGCGACCATCAGGTCGGCGTTGCCGAGCAGCAGCCAGGAGAGCACCGCGAGCACGCCCAGGTAGGGCGGGGGCGGTGGCGGTGGAGCCGCCGCCGACCGGGTGCCAGGCGTCCGCGTACATCGACCAGAGGCCCGACGCACCGTCAGCGGCGGGCAGCAGCGCGCCGCCCAGCAGGCCGCCACCGCCGAAGAGGTTGCGGCAGGCGATCACGGAGACCACCAGCAGGGCGGTGAAGAGCAGCGGGGCGGGGCGCCGGGCTAGCTTCTTGATCAGGGCGAACTGCTCGACCACCAGGTCGTCGGCGTCCTCGTCGCCCGGGCCGGACTCGGCCGAGCCGTGCCGGCCGGCGCCCGGGTCCTCGCCGCCGCCGATGCCGAGGGCGCCGATCATGCCCTCGACCGCGAGGCGGGTGGTGGCGCCGGGGGCCGGGAAGAGCGTGCGGTCGTCCAGCGGGTCGCCGGACCTGGTCCTGGCCCGCCGTTTGCGGGCGGCCAGCAGGCGGGGCAGCCGGACCAGCTCGTGGCCCAGGCCCGCCAGCTCGTCGAACGCCTGCTTGGGGTCCTTGCCGACCACGTTGACCAGCATCCGGAGCAGGGTGCCGAGCACCAGCCGGAGCAGCACGTACGGGAGCAGCAGGCCCTTGGAGTTGGCCAGCAGGGTGTAGACGGCGCCGGCCTTGTCGACCCGGTGCGGGTGGGCGGAGCCGCAGTCGATCTGGCGGCGCTCACGGCTGGCCGCCTCGGCGTGCCGCAGCACCGCGTCGGGGGCGACCACGACCCGGTGGCCGGCGGCGTTGACCCGCCAGCAGAAGTCGGTGTCGTCCCGCATCAGCGGGAGGGCCTTGTCGAAGCCGCCGAGCTCCTCGAAGACGTCCCGGCGGACCAGCATGCCCGCGGTGGAGACGGCGAGCACCGGACGGACCTGGTCGTGCTGGCCCTGGTCCTGCTCGCGGCGGTCCAGGCCGGTCCAACGGCGGCCGGAGCGGGCGATGGTGACGCCCACTTCGAGCAGCTGGCGGCGGTCGTACCAGCTGCGCAGCTTGGGTCCGACCACGGCGGCGGTCGGAGTGGAGTCGGCGACCTGGAGCAACCGGCGCAGGGCGTCGGTCTGCGGCTCGCAGTCGTCGTGCAGCAGCCAGAGCCACTCGACCGGCTCGGTCTCCCGCGGGCCGCCGCGGCCGAGCTCGTCCTCGGCGCCCAGCGGGTCGCCGAAGTCGTCCCAACCGCCCGTCACCGGGTCGTACCCGGAGGGGTCGAGGCTGTACGGGAGGTCCTCGGGGCGCAGCGGCGGGGAGTTGAAGACGGCCTGGCCCACGGCGTTGCCGAAGCCGGAGCGGCGGCCGAGGACCAGCGGACCGCTCTCCGGCAGCCAGTCGCCGAGGGTGTCCCGGAGCAGCTGGGGGGAGGTGTCGGTGGAGCCGGTGTCGACGGCGAGGATGCGCTGGACCGGACGGTCCTGCCCGAGCAGGCCGGCCAGGGCCTGCGGGAGCCACCGGGCACCGTCGTGGGAGACGATCACGGCGGTGACCAGGTGGCGCGGGTATGCGGGAGGCCGGGCAGCGGAGAAGCCGCTCTGGTGGCTGTAGACGGTCATCGAGTGCGTGAGCCCCAAGCTTCTCGGTGCGGCCAAGGGAGTTGGCGCACCACACTAACGGCTCCGGGTGGCGGCCTCGTCCCCGGTGTACCGCCGAGCACGTGCGGAAGCGGGGGAAAAGGGATGGCATGACCGTGCGGCGAGGCCCGGACGCCGGGTGCCGTCGGCACATTCGGGAGTTGTGCGGGAATCGGGCCGGAAATGCGAAAGCGCCCCACCGTCTCAGGTGAGGCGCTGCACGAACTCGAGAACGGCCGGTCAGACCGCGCTCTTCTTGAGGCGACGGCGCTCGCGCTCGGAGAGACCGCCCCAGATGCCGAACCGCTCGTCGTTGGCGAGGGCGTACTCCAGGCACTCGGAGCGGACCTCGCAGGCCAGGCAGACCTTCTTGGCCTCGCGGGTGGAGCCGCCCTTCTCCGGGAAGAAGGACTCCGGGTCGGTCTGGGCGCAGAGCGCCCGCTCCTGCCAGCCGAGCTCCTCTTCGTCCTCTTCGATGCCCTCACCGATCAACAGCTCAAAGAGCTCGCTCATCTCTGGCGCCTCCTCTGCCCCTTTTGGCGTCCCCGTGGTGTTGCCGTTGCCTGGAGCGGCGGAACGACACGAGTGAAATTACATGTGCGTCACTCTGGCCCAGTCAAGCCGAGCTCTGGTATTGGGCCGAGGATTCACTCCCCGGAACCAAGGCACTACGGCAAGTGTACATATCCGGACATGATGGTCTTACTGCCCTAAACGGACCAATCAGCCGGAACCACCCACTGCCTGACACGCAGTCAACCTGACGCCCCCTCAGCCCCACCACCCCCCGAACGGGTGGACGCGGGCCGCGGCGCACTCGGTTGCCGCTGGTCACCGGCTGCCTTCCCGGCGATCTTCACATCGAAACATAGAGGGTGATTTATCACCCCATCCGGTGGTTCATGCTCGAAGTTCCCCAAATGCCCGGGGGATCAGGTTGACACTGGGGCCCCTCTTGCGGTCTCCTTGCCCTCATGTCAGAGTTCGCCACCCTCGTGAGCCGCCGCCAGGCGCTGCTCCGTCGTGCCGCGAGCTCCCTCTGTTGTCGCCTCTGTTCCTGTATCTAGGCGCACGCGTCCCACCGCGCGCCGCCCAGGAACACCGAGGCCGCCCGCGCGACAGTCCCCCCTGAATCCCCGCGGACCGGCTGAACACCCGCCGATCTCCGCATCCGAGGATTCCGCCCCATGCGAATGCCCCGCCTCCGCAAGCGCAACCGTGACCGCGCCCGGCAGCAGCGTCTGCTCGCAGCCGCCACCGTGCCCGCCCCGCGCTGGACCGACGGCCTGAGCGACGTCTCGATCGCCGGTGACCCGACCGCGTTCCAGCACCTGGCCCGCACCGACCTGCCCGCCCACCCGACCACGGTGGCCGGCTACGCCCGGCTGGTCCGCGAGATCGCCGCCGACCGCTCCCGCTGGGAGCCGCTGGTCCGCTACGACGCCCTCACCCGCTGGTACTCCCGGCTGGAGACCGGCCCCGGCTACGAGGTCTGGCTGCTCAGCTGGCTGCCCGGCCAGGGCAGCGGCTTCCACGACCACGGCGCCTCCTCCGGCGTGATGACGGTGGTCCGGGGCGAGCTGGTCGAGCGGGCGCTGACCCAGGACGGCGAACAGCAGCGGCCGCTCCCCGAGGGCACCCGCCGGGTGTTCTCCTCCGGGTACCTGCACGAGATGGTGAACGCCTCGCTGGAGCCGGCCGTCTCCATCCACCTCTACTCGCCGGGCCTGGTGGAGATGAACCAGTACGGCGCCGCTCCCACCACGGCCGCGACCGAGCACCGGATCGACGCGCACTGACGGCCCGTGGCCTCGCGGCGGGTGCCGCCTGGCAGGATGGGCGCATGCGCATCGTGGCACTGGCAGGCGGCATCGGTGGGGCGCGCTTCCTGCGCGGGCTCCGGGAACTGACCGGCCCTCAGGACGAGATCACCGTCATCGGCAACACCGGGGACGACATCCACCTCTTCGGGCTGAAGGTCTGCCCCGACCTGGACACCGTGATGTACACCCTGGGCGGTGGCATCCACGAGGAGCAGGGCTGGGGCCGGGCCGACGAGACCTGGTCGGTCAAGGAGGAGATGAAGGCCTACGGGGTCGGCCCGGACTGGTTCGGGCTGGGCGACCGGGACTTCGCCACCCACATCGTGCGCACCCAGATGCTCGCCGCCGGGTACCCGCTGAGCGCCGTCACCGAGGCGCTCTGCGCCCGCTGGCAGCCCGGCGTGCGGCTGCTGCCGATGAGCGACGACCGGGTCGAGACCCACGTGCGGATCACCGAGGACGGTGCGCCCCGCGTCGTGCACTTCCAGGAGTACTGGGTGCGGCTGCACGCGGCGGTGGACGCCGAGGCGATCATCGCGGTCGGCGCCGACACGGCCAAGCCCGCCCCCGGCGTGCTCGAGGCGATCGCCGCGGCCGACGTCATCCTGCTGCCGCCGTCCAACCCGGTGGTCTCGATCGGCACCATCCTGGGCGTGCCCGGCATCCGGCAGGCGGTGGCCTCGGCCGCCGCCCCGGTGGTCGGGCTCTCCCCCATCATCGGCGGCGCCCCCGTGCGCGGGATGGCCGACAAGGTGCTGGCGGCGGTGGGCGTGGAGGCGAGCGCCGAGGCGGTGGCGCTGGACTACGGCTCCGAGCTGCTGGACGGCTGGCTGGTGGACACCACCGACGCGGCCGCCGTCGAGACGGTGGAGGCGGCCGGGATCGCCTGCCGGGCGGTGCCGCTGCTGATGACCGACGTGGCCGCGACGGCCGGGATGGCGCGGGCGGCGCTGGAGCTGGCCGAGCAGGTGCGGGCGTGACCACGGTGGGGCCCGGGGCTGGGCCGGGGGCGTTCTCCGTCCTGCCGGTGGCCGGGCTGCCGGAGATCGAGCCCGGCACGGACCTGGCCGAACTCATCGCCAAGGCGGGCGAGTTCGAGGACGGCGACGTGGTGGTGGTCACCTCGAAGATCGTCTCCAAGGCTGAGGGCCGGATCGTCGAGGCCGCCGACCGGGAGGCCGCGATCGACGCCGAGACCGTCCGGGTGGTGGCCCGGCGCGGCCGCTCCCGGATCGTGGAGAACCGCAACGGCCTGGTGATGGCCGCCGCCGGCGTGGACGCCTCCAACACCGCACCCGGCACCGTCCTGCTGCTCCCGCTCGACCCCGACGCCTCGGCCCGCGCCCTGCGGGCCCGGCTGCGGCAGCTGACGGGCCGCCGGCTGGGCGTGCTGGTCACCGACACCTTCGGGCGGCCCTGGCGCAACGGGCTCACCGACGTGGCGATCGGCGCGGCCGGGGTCGCGGTGGTCGAGGACCACCGGGGCCGGCGGGACAGCCACGGCAACGAGCTCACCCTGACGGTGACCGCCACCGCCGACGAACTGGCCGCCGCCGGCGACCTGGCGAAGGGCAAGGCCAGCGGCGTGCCGGTCGCCGTGGTGCGGGGCCTCGGCGGCGTGGTCACCGAGGAGGACGGCGACGGGATCCGGCCGCTGCTGCGGCCGGTGGTCGACGACCTGTTCCGGATGGGGACCTCGGAGGCGCTGCGGGAGGCCGTCACGCTGCGGCGGACCGTACGCTCCTTCACCGCCGAACCGGTGGACCCGGAGGCCGTGCGGCGGGCGGTGGCGGCGGCCGTGACGGCCCCGGCCCCGCACCACACCACGCCGTGGCGCTTCGTGCTGGTGGAGACGGCGGAGGCCCGGGAGCGGCTGCTGGACGCCATGCTCGCCGCCTGGCGGCACGACCTGGCCGAGCTCGACGGCTGGGACGAGGCGAAGATCGCCCGGCGGACGGCGCGCGGCAACGTGCTGCGGGCCGCGCCGTACCTGGTGGTGCCGTGCCTGGTCACGGACGGCTCGCACGACTACCCCGACGCGCGGCGGGCCGCGGCGGAGCGGGAGATGTTCGTGGTGGCGATGGGGGCGGCCGTGCAGAACCTGCTGGTCACGCTGGCCGGGGAGGGCTACGGCTCGGCCTGGGTCTCCTCGACGATGTTCTGCCGCGACACCGTGCGGGAGGTGCTCGACCTGCCGGACGGGTGGGACCCGATGGGCGCGGTGGCGGTCGGGCGGCCGGCGGAGGAGCCGAGGGCGCGTCAGGCGCGTTCGGCGGACGCCTTCCTGACGGTGCGATGAGCGGGCTGGGGCTGCTGGTCGTCTACACGGCCCGGCTCGCGGAGTGCGTCGACTTCTACCGGGGGCTCGGGCTGCGGTTCACCGCGGAGCGGCACGGCACCGGGCCGGAGCACTACGCGGCGGAGCTGGCCGACAGCACCGTCCTGGAGCTCTACCCCGCCCGGGCCGGTCGCGAGACGGGCGCCCTCCGGCTCGGCCTGACCATCGAAGGCGCGGACGGGGTAAGGCTGTTGACCGATCCGGACGGCCGGACGGTGGAGGTGCGGGGACCGCTCAGCGGTGGCGGTGGTCGTTCGGGGTGAGGCGGGGTCCGTAGCGGGGGGCACGGGCGCCGGTCAGACCGATCAGGCGGCAGACCCGGTGGCGGTGGCCCGCGTACGGGGCCAGCAGCGCGAGCATCTGGGCGTCGTCGCTGCGGGGGCGGCCCGCGAGGGCCCAGCCGACCAGGTTCGGCAGGTGGAAGTCGCCGACCGAGACGGCGTCCGCGTCGCCGTTGCTGCGCTGGAGGGTCTCGGCGGCGGTCCACGGGCCGATGCCGGGGACGGTGGTGAGGCGGGCGATCGCCGCCTCGTGCGGCAGGGCTGACGCCTCTTCGAGCCGGGGTGCGAGACGGACCGCCCGGACGACGGTCGCGGCGCGCTTGGGGTCGACGCCGGCGCGGTGCCACTCCCAGGACGGCAGCATCGCCCACTCCCGGGCGGAGGGCGTGACCCGCATGCCCTCGGCCGGGCCCGGGGCCGGGGTGCCGAAGTCCTTGAGGAGGGTGCGCCAGGCGCGGTACGCCTCGTCGGTGGTGACCTTCTGTTCGAGGATCGCCGGGATCAGGGACTCCAGGACCAGGCCGGTGCGGGTGAGGCGCAGGCCGGGGTGGTTGCGCTGGGCCTCACGGAGCGGGCCGGGGGGCAGGTGGAGTCCTGACGGGTCGTCGGAGGCACCGAGGAGTTGCGGGACGCGGTCCAGCAGCCATTCGGCGCCGGGGCCCCAGGCGTGGGCCTCGACGGCTCCGGCGCTCTGGGCCAGACGGAGGGTGCCGACGCCGGCGGGGGTGCGGGAGGCCCGCCAGACGGCGCCGTCGCCGCTGGTGCGGTACGCCGGGTCGGCGGGACCACGGCGCAACGGCAGCAAGGTCCGCCCCAGGTCCAGCGGGAACCCGGGCTCCCAACGACGCACCGCCTCCGACACCTTGCCGCACCTCCGAGGCGAGGATACGCGGCGGGGATTCGGTCACACCGGGGGCGCGAGGCCCTGCGCGCGGGGGAACGGCAGCACGTGCAACTGGCTCGCGTGCCCCGATCTCACGCTGCTCCGCCTTCCGGTTCGCGCAGTTCCCCGCGCCCCCGGTGTCACCACTTCCGCCCAGGGTCACCTTCCCTGGAGGTGGGTGGACCAGGTGCGGATGGCGGGGAGGCGGGTGTAGAGGGCGGTCCCGGGGCATTCGGTGTTGAAGGCGTCGCGGTGGCCGGAGACGGTGTCGAAGGTGGCGGTGGTGCCCTTGGGGTAGCGGCTGCCGTCGGAGGCGGAGG
This sequence comes from Kitasatospora albolonga, assembly GCF_039535905.1. Lineage (GTDB taxonomy): Bacteria > Actinomycetota > Actinomycetes > Streptomycetales > Streptomycetaceae > Kitasatospora > Kitasatospora albolonga. Next base: position 51,836 of record NZ_BAAAYB010000076.1, read on the forward strand.
TGAGTTGGGTCTTGCCGTTGGCGGGCTGGCCGGTGAGGCCGAGCTTCCAGGCGGCGAGTTTGGCGATGCCGTCGATCTGGGGTTGGGGGACGGCGTCGGCCGTGTAGCGGCCGAGGGCGGCGACGCCGGCGGTGTCGGTGTTGAAGCCGAGGGTGTGGGCGCCGAGGACGGCCTGGGCGACTCCGCCGGCGCGGCCCTCGTAGACGGTGCCGCAGCGGTCGACCAGGAAGTTGTAGCCGAGGTCGCGCCAGCCGTTGCTCTTGACGTGGTACTGGTAGATCGACCGGATGACCTTGGGCGCGTCGGAGCAGGCGTAGTCGTTGGCGGTGTCGGTGTGGTGGACGAAGACCGCGCGGACCGGGCCGGTGTAGGTGAAGTCGGGCTCGCGGATGGACTCGTCGGCGCCCCAGCCGGCCCGGGTGACGATGCCCGGCCGGGGTGCGGCCCCGCCCGCGCGGCGCAGCGGCACGTCCTGCCCGGGGTCGACCAGCTCCGCGCGCAGGCCGCGCGGGGCGGTGCCGGTGAAGCGGACCTCGACCCCGTCGCTGGGGCCGACCCAGAGCGGGGAGGTGGCGCCGCGCCGGGCGGCCTCGGGGCCCTCGGGGTCGGGGCGGTCGTCGGGTTCGACGGCCAGCGGGTGCCAGGGGCTCCAGTCGCCGCCGACGGCGCGGGTGCGGACCTCGACGGTGCCGTCCGGGGTGGCGGCGGGGTCGTCCCAGCTGACGCCGACCAGGGAGAACGGGGCGGTGCCCTGCTGCGGCAGTCCGCGCTGACCGTTCGTCAGGGGGATGGTCCTGACGCTTCCGGAGGAGCCCGCAGCGGGGCCCTCGGCGAGGGCGGGCGAGGGGAGCAGGAGGAGGGCGCTGGTGGCGGCGGTGGCGGCGGCGAGCAGAGCGAGGCGCATGAATGGGATATTGAGGGCAAAACGGTTCTGACGCCACGTCGGTTCCGCCGGGCGGCCGCCTCTCCCCCGCCGGACGGGGAGGTCGTAGGCTGGGGCGCACCATGACTGCGCCATTCGCTGCCGACGCCCGCACCCCCGCCGAGCTGCTGCACGCCTACCTGCGCCCGGGGGCCCTCGACGCGGACCCGACCCGTCCGCTGGTCACGTTCTACGACGACGCGACCGGCGAGCGGGTGGAGCTCTCCGCCAAGACCTTCGACAACTGGGTCGCCAAGACCGCCAACCTGCTCCAGGACGAGCTGAACGCCGGTCCGGAGGACCGCGCCGCGCTGCTCCTGCCGGCCCACTGGCAGAGCGCCGTCTGGCTGCTCGCCTGCTGGTCGGTGGGCGTGGTCGCGGTGCCCGGCGGCGCCCCGGCCGACGCCGACCTGGTGGTGAGCGGCCCGGACGGGCTGGACTCCGCCAAGGACTGCTCCGGCGAGCGGGTGGCGCTCGCGCTGCGTCCGCTCGGCGGGCGGTTCCCGGCCCGGCCGGACGGCTTCCTGGACTACGCCGCCGAGGTGCCGGGGCAGGGCGACCGGTTCGCCCCGTACTCGCCGGTGCACCCGCAGGCGATGGCGCTGGAGACGGTGGTGGAGGACGGGCTGCCGCTGAAGCTGACGGGGGAACAGACCGTGGCGCTGGCCCGGGAGGGCGCGGCCCGGCTCGGCCTCGACACCTCCAGCCGGGTGCTCAGCACGCTCTCGTACGACGACTGGGCCGGGCTGGAGGCCGGGCTGCTGGCCCCGCTGGTGGCCGGTGCCTCGGTGGTGCTCTGCCGGAACTCGGGCGGGCTGACCGAGGAGCAGTGGGCGAAGCGGATCGAATCCGAACGAGTGACTCTGCGTCTGGGCTGATCCGCCCGGACCGGCGACCGGGTAGGAATCCCGGTCATGGCCGAGGACGATGACCAGAGCGAGCGCCCCCCGACCGTCCGCGGCGGGGGGCGCCGCCGCATCCTGCTGATCCTCTCCGGGGTGCTGGCGCTGCTGCTGGTGGCCGGAGGCGTGGTGGCCTGGATCGGCTACCGGAAGCTGGACGGCAACATCGGGACCGACACCGCCACCGGGCAGCTGCTGCGGCACGACGAGTCGGAGCGGCCCGAACGGGGGCCGCAGCAGGCCAGGAACATCCTGCTGATCGGCAGCGACGACCGCAGCGGGGCCAACGGCGAGTACGGCTTCGCGGGCGGGCAGCGCTCGGACACCACGATCCTGCTGCACCTGGCGGCGGACGGGGAGCACGCCACCGCGGTCTCCATCCCCCGGGACGCGATGGTCCGGGTGCCGGCCTGCGAGCTCCCGGACGGGACGCGCTCGACCCCCCGGTTCGTGCAGTTCAACTGGGCCTTCGAGCTGGGCGGTCCGGCCTGCACGATCCGGACCGTGGAGCGGCTCAGCGGCATCCGGATCGACCACCACCTGATCCTGGACTTCACCGGCTTCAAGAAGATGGTGGACGCGGTCGGCGGGGTGGAGGTGTGCGTGCCCCGGGCGATCCACGACCGCAACGCCAAGCTGGACCTGCCGGCCGGGCGGCAGGTGCTGGGCGGGGAGCAGGCGCTCGGGTACGTCCGGGCCCGGGAGACCCTCGGGGACGGCAGCGACACCCAGCGGATGGGGCGTCAGCAGGAGTTCCTGGCCTCCATGGTGCGCAAGGTGCAGTCCACCGGGGTGCTGCTCAACCCGACCCGGCTCTGGCCGCTGCTGAACGCCGCCACCGAGGCGGTCACCGCGGACGAGGGGCTGAGCCGGCTGGGCGCGCTCTACGACCTGGCCCAGGACCTGCGCTCGATGCCGACCTCGAACGTGGTCTTCCTGACCACCCCGCGCCGCCCCTACCCGGGGAACTGGGACCGGGACCAGCTGGTCCAGCCGGACACCGACCAGCTGTTCGCCGCGCTGCGGTCCGACCGCGCGGTGAGCGTGCGGGCCTACCAGGTGCCCGCGTCGCCCTCGCCCACCCTGCTGGCCGACGGGGCGCCCTCGCCGCTCCTGCGCGACCCCTCGGTGGACGGCTCCACCGCGCACGAGCCCCCGCCGGGCGCCTCCGCCGGCCCCTCCCCGGACGACCTCGGCGGCTGGACGCCGTCGGCCGGCCCGACCGCCCTGCCGACCGCCGAACCGACCCTGGAGGGCCGGACCGCCGACCAGGAGGTCTGCTCGATGCACTGACCGCGGCGGTCGGGGGCGGTCGGCCCCGGTCCGACGGGGCGTGAACTTTGCCCGTTTTCACGGTGTTTGACCACCGTGGCAACGGTCACAGTACGACCGGATCATGACCGGAGCTCGTCTAGGGTGTCCGGGGTGAACAGCGGAAACCGGCACGACGGACACCTCGCGGACCAGACCCCGGCCGCAGTGGACCCGGCCGACCAGTGGGTGCTCGACCCGGCCACCGGGGAGTTCCGGCTGGACCTGGACGCCGCACCGGCCCCCGCCCAGGCCACCGTGCCCCGCCCGCGGGCCGCCCGGGCTCCCGCAGCCCGGCCCGGAGCCGCCGCACCGCCGGCCGGCCGACGGGCCTCGCGCCGCCACACGGGCGGCGGCGGTCGCCGACGCGCCGTCAAGTGGACCGCCGGGGTGGCCGCACTGGTCCTGGTGGCGGGCTGCGGCGGGGCGCTGTACGCCTACCAGCGCCTGAACGGCAACATCTCCTCGGTGAACGTCCAGGTCGGCCCGGACTCCGAGCGCCCGCAGGCCGCCGCCGGGGCGATGAACATCCTGGTGATCGGCACCGACAGCCGCAAGGGCCTGGGCCGCGAGTACGGCGACGAGGGCAGCCCCGGCCACGCCGACACCACCCTGCTGATGCACGTGGCCAAGGACCGCAGCAACGCGACGGTGATGAGCATCCCGCGCGACCTGATGGTCACCATCCCGGAGTGCGAGACGGACGGGAAGAAGATCCCGGGCACCGCCAGGACGCTGTTCAACGAGAGCCTGGGGCAGGAGGGCCGTGACCCGGGCTGCACCTGGCGGACCGTCGAGAAGATGACCGGCATCCGGATCGACCACTTCCTGATGGTGAACTTCGAGGCGGTGAAGACCCTCTCCACCGCCGTCGGCGGGGTGGAGGTCTGCGTGGCCAAGGACATCAACGACACCGGCTCGCACCTGAAGCTGACCAAGGGCCGGCACGTGGTGCAGGGCGAGGACGCGCTCGCCTTCGTCCGCACCCGGCACGCCGTCGGCCAGGGCAGCGACCTGTCCCGGATCGAGCTCCAGCAGCAGTTCCTCAGCTCGATGATCCGCAAGATGAAGAGCGGCGACACCCTGACCAGCCCGACCAAGCTGTTCAACCTGGCCGACGCCGCCACCAAGGCGCTCACCGTGGACGCGGGCCTGAAGAGCGTGGACAAGCTCAAGGACCTGGCGCTGGACCTCTCCAAGGTGGACACCAAGCACATCACCTTCGCCACCGTGCCGGTGCTGGACGACCCGAAGAACAAGGGCCGGGTCATCCTGAACGAGAAGCCCGCCGAGCAGCTGTTCGCGATGGTCGCGGCCGACCGTTCGCTGACCGAGGTGGCGGCCGCGGCCGCGGCGCCCTCCGCCGAACCGTCCCCGGCCCAGGCCTCGGCCCCGCCGGCCGCCACGGTGGACGCGGCCGCCGTCCGGGTCACCGTGCGGAACGGCTCCGGCACCCCCGGCCAGGCCACCAAGGCCGTCACCGCCCTGAAGGGGAAGGGCTTCGCCCAGGCCGGCACCGGCAAGGACACCGCCGCCGCCGCGACCACCACGGTCTCCTACCCCAAGGGCCGGGCCGAGCAGGGCGCCGCCCTGGCCGCCGCGCTCGGGCTGCCCGCCGAGGCCGCCAAGGAGAGCACCGCGATCGCCGCCGGGGAGCCGCTGCTGCTGGTGCTCGGCAAGGACTTCACCGAGCTCGGCAAGCCCGCCGCGCCGGTGCCGACCGAGGCGCCCAAGGACCTCCAGCGGGTGCAGGCGGACGACGCCGACGTGTGCGCGAAATAGGCGGAGATGGTCAAACTCACAGTCATACGATCGTTCTGACTGTGTAACAGATCCGCGATCGACGTGGTGGCGTCGGGTAGGTTCCGAACAGGTGGCCTACGGGGGGCTGCTCACGACGAGTGGTGGTGCTACCGATGACGAACGTCCGGACACGGCCGTCCGAAGGGCGCGCCGCCTCCCGGCAGGCCGCCGAGCAGCGGCGGGGCGGACGGCGCGTGCTGCGGTGGCTGGCCCTCGGCCTGGCCTTCCTGCTGCTGGCCGCCTGTGGCGGCGGCTACTGGTACTACCAGCACCTGAACGGCAACTTCGACTCCGGCGAGCGGAACCTCAGCGACGCCTCCGGCGCCAGGACGGCCCCCAACGCGGCCGGCCAGACGCCGATCAACATCCTGATGATCGGCACCGACAACCGCGGCTCGGCCAAGAACATCGCCCTCGGCGGCTCGGCCGACGACGCCGGGCGGCCCGGCCTGGCCGACGTCCAGATGCTGCTGCACGTCTCCGCCGACCGCTCCAACGCCTCGCTGATATCCATACCCCGCGACACCCTGGTGACCATCCCGGCCTGCCGCAGCGAGGACGGGAAGACCACCAAGCCCTCGGTCCGCAGGACGATGATCAACGAGGCGCTGGCCCGCGGCGGCCCCGGCTGCCTGCTCGGGACCTGGCAGGCCATCACCGGCCTGTACATCGACCACTACATGATGATCGACTTCGCCGGCGTGGTGGACATGGCCGACGCGGTCGGCGGCGTGCCGGTCTGCGTCAACATGAACCTCTACGACCGCTACCGCAAGGGGCACGGCGGCACCGACCTCAAGCTCGCCAAGGGCACCCACCGGATCCAGGGCGAGCAGGCGCTGCAGTGGCTGCGCACCCGCGACGCCTGGGGCGACGACATCGGCCGGACCAAGGCCCAGCACCTGTACCTCTCGTCGATGGTCCGGGAGCTGAAGTCCAAGGGGACGCTCACCGACCCGGGCGCGCTGCTGAAGCTGGCCGAGACCGCCTCGAAGTCGATCAGCCTCGACAAGGACCTGGCGGACGTCAAGGCGCTGCTCGACCTCGGCACCGACCTGCGCAAGGTGCCGACCGAGCGGATCACCACCCTCACCGTGCCGACCGTGACGGCCACCAGCGACGAGAACCGGCTGGAGCTCAAGGAGCAGGACACCCGGCAGATCTGGGACATGCTGCTGGCCGACCGTCCGCTGGACGACAAGGGCCCGGCCCCGAACTCCTCCCCCACCCCGTCACCGACCCCCTCCCCGTCGGCGGGCACCGTGGCGCCGTCGACCGTGCCGGTCACCGTGCAGAACTCCTCCGGGGTGGAGCGCCGGGCCGGCGACGTCAGGGCGGCGCTGGTCGCCAAGGGCTTCACCAAGGCCTCGACCACGGCCAACGGGACGGCCCGCAAGACCACCCAGCTCGAGTACCCGCCCCAGCAGTCGGCCGAGGCCCAGGCGGTCGCCGCCGCCCTCGGGCTGCCCCGCACCGCCCTGCACGAGGGCACCGCCAAGAGCGAGCTGCTGCTCTCCGTCGGCGCCGACTGGCCGAGCGGCACCGCCTTCCCGGTGACCGCCCCGCCGACCCAGCTCCCCAAGTCGGCCGAGGCCGTCACCGCCGACAACGACAAGAACTGCATGGACGTCAACCCGCAGGGCGGGCTCTACACCTTCTGAGCCCCGCCCTCGGCGTCCTCGCGCAGCACGCCGTCGCTCTCGGTGTAGCGCTCGCCGGTGCGGGGGCACAGCCAGCTGCCGGGGGCGGTCTCGGTGAGCGGCTCGCCGGCCCGGCCGACCCACTTGAGGCGGCGGGCCGGGACGCCGGCCACCAGGGCGAAGTCGGGGACGTCCCGGTGCACCACGGCGCCCGCCGCGACCAGGGCCCAGCGGCCGACGGTGACGCCGGGCGTGATCACCGCGCGGGCGCCGATCGAGCTGCCCTGACGGAGCGTCACGCCCTGCGCGTGCCAGTCGTCCCCGCGCTTGAGCTTGCCGTCCGGATCCACCGAGCGCGGGTACACGTCGTTGGTGAGCACCGCCGCCGGGCCGACGAAGACGCCGTCCTCCAGGACGGCGGGCTCGTAGACCAGGGCGTGGTTCTGCAGCTTCACCCGGTCCCCGATCACCACGCCGGGGCCGACGTACGCGCCGCGCCCGATGATGCACTCCGACCCGATCACCGCGTCCTCGCGGACCTGGGCCAGGTGCCAGACCGTACTGCCCTCGCCGATCCGCGCCCGCTCGTCGACGTCGGCGCTCTCCACCACTCGCACTGGGTTCCCCATGGCGCCGAACATAGCGTCACGGGGCCCCTGCCGGTGGCCGGTTGGAGGTGACCGGCATCATCCGGCCGGGGCGAACGGGTGCATGAACGTTTCGGCGAGCGGGCCCGCGTACGGCGTACCCGCCCGGCGCGTCCTGCTTCCGTGCTCCCGCGGCGCGCCTACCATCCGAGGGTGCCGCCGACTGCCGCCCGTCACGGGACCGACCCCCAGCGCACCCCACCGGTGCGCCGCCGGTGGGGCCGGTGGCTGGCGGGCGCCGTCTCGCTCGCCGTGCTGGCCACCGCCTGCGGCGGCCGGACCCTGCTGGCCGGGGTCGGGGACGCGATCGGCCGGGTGGACGCCTTCGGCTCCGCCGGGGACCGGCCGCCCGACGACGGGGTGACCACCTTCCTGGTGGCCGGCACCGACGACCGGGAGGGGATCCCGGCCGACACCCTGAAGGGGGTGCTGCACGCCGGCGGCGAGTCCTGCCACTGCACGGACACCCTGATGATCGTCCAGCTGGCCGCGCACGGCGGCCGGGCCAGCGTGGTCTCCGTCCCGCGCGACTCCTACGTGGTGATCCCCGCCCACCGCGACCTGGCCACCGGCCGGGAGGTCCCCGAGGGCCACGGCAAGGTCAACGCCGCCTACGGGATGGGCGGCCCCGCCCTCACCGTCCGCACCGTGGAGCGCAACACCGGCCTGCGGATCGACCACTACCTCCAGGTCGACTTCCTCTCCTTCGTCTCCACCGTGGACGCCCTCGGCGGGGTCGAGGTCTGCACCGCCAAGCCCCTGAAGGACCAGTACTCCGGACTGGACCTGCCCGCCGGGACGACCCGGCTGGACGGGGCCGGCGCGCTCAGGTACGTCCGGGCGAGGCACGTGGACGGCAGCTCCGACCTGGGCCGGATGCAGCGTCAGCAGAAGTTCCTGGCCCAGCTGTTGCGGCAGGCCACCGCGAGCGGGACGCTGCTCAACCCGGTGAAGCTCTCCCGGGTGACGGAGACGGTGCTGCGGTCGGTCAAGGCCGACCAGGACCTGTCCAGCGCGGACCTGGTGGCGCTGGCCACCCAGCTCAAGGACCTCTCGCCGGCCACGGCGGACTTCGCCACGGTGCCGCTCAAGGACGTCAACCACCAGGTGGAGGGCTGGGGTTCGACGGTGCTGTGGGATCCGGCGGGAGCGAAGGCGCTGTTCGACGCCGTCCGGAACGGGCAGCCGCTGACCGAGCGCTCCGCCCCTCCCCCGGCCGCGGCGCCGGTCGCTCCCGGGGCGGTGCCGCCGGGGCAGATCCGGATCCAGGTGCTCAACGGGGCCGGGACGGCGGGGCTCGGCGCGCGGGTGGACGGGGACCTACGGAAGGCCGGCTTCGCGACGACGGGGGCTCCGTCGAACGCCGGTGGGGGGAGCGCGGCGCGGACGGTGGTGCGGTACGACCCCCGGTGGGACGAGTCGGTGAAGACGCTGGCCGCCGCCCTGCCGTACGCCGAGCTGGTGCAGGCCCCGGGGCTGGGCGCCACCATGCAGGTGATCGCCGGGACCGACTACACCGGCGCCCTCCCGGCCCAGACCTCTCCGTCCCCCACCACCGCCCCGTCGGCACCCGCTCCGGCCGTATCGGCCAACACGGGCACGGACATCAGCTGCCCCTGAGGTTGGTGGCTACGCCTCCGGGGGCGCGGGGCCCTGCGCGCGGGGGAACGGCAGCACGTGCAACTGGCTCGCCTGCCCTGGTCCAGCGCCGGTCCGCCTTCCGATTCGCGCAGTTCCCCGCGCCCCCGAAGCATCACCACGTTCCTCAAGTGAGCCAGACGGTGACCGTGGTGACCAGGTACGCCGTCAGGGAGAGGCGGTTGACCAGGAGTTCGGGGAAGTGGTCGGGGGTGTCGGTGGTGGGGCGGGCGGTGGGTTCGCGGGCGGCGCGGGTGACGGCGGTGGCGAGGGCCTGGGGGTCGTAGTCGCCGAGGCCGAGCCATTCGACGGCGCGGTGGCCGATCCGGAGTTCCTGGTCGTCGCTGGTGCGGACCGTGACGCGGCCGTTCGCCGCGGTCGCCGCGGTGATCTCCGGCCAGGCGGTCCGACGCCTCGTCAGGCCGGTGCTGGTCACCAGGGCGTCGCGGTCGAAGCGGGCCTGCCAGCCGAGGGCGGCCACCACGGCGGGGATGGTGGAGCCGCCGAGGAGCAGCGGTTGGAGCAGGCCCGTCCACCAGCCGTCGGCGGAGCGGGAGACCACCACCGCGCCGAGGACCAGGGCGGCGGCCGGGCCGACCGCCAGCCGGAGGCGGGCGGGCATGCCCTGGTCGTCGGTCGGGCGCGGGGCGGTGGGTCTCGGGCGGCGGAGCACCTTCACCTGCGGGGTGCAGACCACGGCGATCCAGTCGAGTTCGAGGACGCCCTCCCGGTCGTCGTGGTGGCTCCAGCGGCGTACCAGGACGGGGGCGGACGCGCCGTCAGGCCCCTGGTAGAGCAGGGCGGTCCGCAGTCCGGGCGGGCGGTCCTCCTCGCCCTCCCAGTGGAGCGGGAAGTCTCCGAGCGGCACCCAGGCGGTGCCGTTCCAGCCGAGGTACTGCCGGGTGGAGAGCCGCCAGAGCGGGCCGCCGCCCTCGGGGCCGACCACCTCCTCGTCGCCGTCCGGGTGGTGCACCACCCGCAGGGCGGGGGCGCCGGGGGCGGCGAGGTCGCGGATCAGGCGGACGCTGCGGGCCGAGGAGCCGAGCACGACCAGGCCGACGCTGCCGAGCAGCGTCGCCGCCATCAGCCAGACGGTGGGGTCGTAGGCGTCGCCGGCCGGGCGGACCCAGCCGTCGCGGTCGGCCAGCAGCGGGAGGGTGTCGCCCGGCTTCGGGTACGCGTCCCAGTACACCTCCACCCCGGCGGTGCGGGGCCGGTCGTCCCCGGGCAGCCGGTACTCGACCTCCGTGTCGCCGAGCTCGTCCGAGGAGAGCACCCGGCCGGGGACGGTCTCGGCCCGGGCGGCCCGGGCGTCGCTCTCCTCCTGCCGCTCCAGGCCGGTCAGCACCGAGACGGCGGCAAGCCCGAGCAGCAGGCCGCCGAGGACCAGCCGGACGACGGGCCTGGGCGGGGCGGGGGCCGGGGCACCCGCCAGGGTCCAGGGGTAGGGCTGCTGACCGCCCATCAGGTCGGCCAGCCGCTGCCGGGCGGCCCGGCGGCCCGCGCCGGCCCGGGCCAGCACCACCAGCAGAGCGGCCTGGGCGGCCAGCGCGGTCCAGCGGCTCACCTGGTCGGGCAGGCCGTCCGGGACGTACCAGATCAACGGCAGCAGGGCGGCCGGGATCAGCACCAGCCCGCGCGGCCGGGCCAGCAGGGCGACGGCCTCGGCCAGCAGGGCGGCGGCGATCGCCCCCTCCGCCCAGCTCTGCCCGCACGGGTGGGCCGGGCCGCAGAGCAGCGGCGTCCGGGCGGCCTGACCCATCGCCACCACGCAGACCAGCAACGGCACCGCGCACAGCCACCGGCTGTCCCACCGCTGCGCGGTGCGGGCCGCCAGCCACCGCTCGGCGAGGTCGTCGGTCAGGGGCGGCGGTGCGGCGGGGAGCGGCGGAGCGGGATGGAACATGCGCCCGATGGTCCCATCCGCCCTCCCGGGGCCCGTCCACCGGGTACGGCGCAGGGCCCCGCCGTGGTGGCGGGGCCCTGCGGGGTCGGTCGGCTACTTGGCCTGGGAGGCGGTGATGTCCTTGGCGCCGAGGGCGCCGCCGGGGATCTCGCTCCAGTTGGAGACGGCGTTGGTGTTCAGGGTGAAGTCGGCACCGTAGGCGCGGCCCTGGGCCAGGCCGTAGAAGTGCACGGTCTTGCCGTCGGGGGTGGTGGTGGCGGCGACGTTGTCGATCGCGGAGCCCGGGCGCTGGGTCCAGGAGGCGTCGAAGTGGCCCTGGTCGAAGTTGCCGTACTGGGTGTGGAAGGAGCCGCCGTAACCGGCGACGGCGAGGATCACGTTGTTCCCGGTCTGGGTGGCCGCGATGTCGCGGACGTCGGTGGCGCCACCGGGGATCTCGGACCAGTTCGCGGTCGAGTTGGTGTTCAGCGTGAAGTCCGAGCCGAAGACCCGCCCGCCGGCCACACCGTAGAAGCGCACGGTTTCGGCGTCCGCCGAGGCGACCGAGGTGATGTTGGTCAGGCCGGAACCCTCTCGCTTCACCCAGTTGGGGTCGAAGTGGCCCTTGTCGTAGTTGCCGAACTGGGTGAAGAACGAACCGTCACCACCGGCGATGCCCAGGATCACGTTGGTCCCGCTGTTCGTGGCGGTCAGGTCACGCACACCCGTCGCACCACCCGGGATCTCGGCCCAGTTGGTCCAGGAGTTGCCCGGGTTCAGGTCCCGGCCGTACACCCGGCCGTCGGCCACCGCGTAGAAGTGCGTCACGTCCCCGACCGTCACCGAGGTCACCTTCGACAGCGAAGCACCGCCCACATCGGTCCAGTTCGGGTTGAACCGGCCCGCCGCGTAGTTCCCGTACTGGTTGTAGAACGAACCCTGCGCGCCCACGATCCCGAGCTGAACGTTCACCGGCGAGGACACCGACGGAGTGGTCGGGGTCGAGTCGTTGCCACCGATCGGAGAGACGAAGCCGCTGATCCTCTGGGAGCCGCGGTAGCCACCCACGGTGGAGGTGTAGGGGGCGGACTCCCGGACCGAGGAGTAGGACGGCCCCTTGCCCCCACTACCCTCGTTGCCGCCGATGGTGGTGATGGTCCCGTTGCCCACGGAGACGACGATCGCGACGTGGTCGTCGGCCGTGGTCCCACCGGCGTTGAAGAGGACGGCGTCTCCGACGTGCGGGGTGGACTGCAGGCCCGCGCCGTAGTCGGCGAAGCTGATGGCCCCCGGCGTCAGACCGTCGACGTTGACGCCGTTCCGGGCCCAGACCCACTTGGCGAAGTCGGCGCACCACGCCTCCGGCGAACCGTTGTTTCCGTTGCAGCTGGAGTAGTAGCCGGTGCCATTGGCGCTGTTGGTGCTGCAGGCGCCCTTTCCGAGGTTGGCACGGGCCGTGTCGACGATGCTCGAACCGACCGAAGCGGAGGCGTTCGGGGCGCCGAGGAACATCACCGCCGGGACGGCGGAGAGCAGGGCGAGCGAGGTGGTCAGGGCACGCTGGACGGGCTTCGAGGACATGGCTGTGCTCCGCTCCGGGAGGAAGAGACGTGACGGTGGTGTGGTCACGCGGACGGCTGCCCTGCAGGCGCAGCGGTCGGCGTGGTTGACGTACCGTCAGCGAGGTTCTCCCCGTACCGGTTTGCGGGTTCGTCCTGCTGACAACGACAAGCATCGTCGCTGGTCAGCGGCGTCGGAAGGGGTTCCGTCGGGACGGAAGCGGCCCCGGACGGATGCGTCCAGGGCCGGGCCGCCGGGCCGCCTCAGGGCTGGGGGACGCGGGGGGCCGGGGTGCGCAGGCCGATGCGGCGGGCGGGGGCTCCGGCCCAGATCTCGTTGGGGCCGGTGGAGGTGGTGAGGACGGCGTTGGCGCCGACGATGGTGCCCGCGCCGACGGTGAGCACGCCGCGCTTGCAGACGATCTTCGCGCCGGCGCAGACCATCACGCCGTCCTCCAGCACCACCCGCTCCATCGCGCTGCGCTCCTGCGGCACCCACGGGTCGGCCCGGCCGATGGTGACGCCGTTGTAGAGCGTGACGTCGGCGCCGAGGGTGGTGTACGGGTGCAGCACGGTGCCGAAGCCCCGGTGGTAGACCTTCAGTCCGGGGCCGATCTCGACGGGGGCGGGGACCTCGACGCCGTAGAGCGCGAGGGCCTCCTGGACCAGGCGGCCGAAGAGCCGGCTGCGACGGTGGGCGATGAGGGTGGTCACCAGTGACATGCAGCCCATTGTGGACCCGTGATGACGGAGTGTGAGCCGAGGCGCGGTCAGGAGTTCGGAACCGGCCGGTCGTTCTGGATCGCCTCGAACAGGCGCTTGGAGGCCTGCGGGGCCCAGAGGATCGAGGAGCCGGCCGGGGTCTGGTAGTTCTGCTCGGCGATCGGGACGGTGAGGGCGGTGCCGCCGGAGCCGGAGACCTGGTCCATCTGCCGGGCGAACCGGGCCAGGGTCCAGAGCGAGGAGTCCTGGTCCACCGTCAGGGCGCCCAGGGTGGCACTGAGGAACGGGTAGAGGACGAAGGGGTTCAGCAGGGTGGCCGGGCTGAGCACCTCGGAGGCCAGGGCCTTGAGGAAGGCCTGCTGGTTGCCGATCCGGCTGAGGTCGGAGTCGGGCAGCGAGTAGCGGGTGCGGACCAGGGCCAGGGCCTGGGTGCCGTTCAGGTTCTGGCAGCCCGCCGGGAGGTCGGCCCCCGACTTGGCGTCCTTCACCGGCTTGTCCAGGCACATCTCGACCCCGCCCAGGGAGTCCACCACGTCCACGATGCCGGTGAAGCCGACCTCCACGTAGTGGTCGATCCGGATGCCGGTGTTCGACTCGACGGTGCGCACCAGCAGGGCCGGGCCGCCGAGGGCGAAGGCCGCGTTGATCTTGTTCTTGCCGTGTCCGGGGATCGCGACGTAGCTGTCGCGCGGGATGCTCATCAGCACCGGGCCGTTGTCGCCCTGGTGCAGCACCATGACGGTGTCGGTGTTGGTGCCGGAGTCGCCGCCGACGTGCAGCTCGCGCTGCTGCTGGGGCGTCAGGCCGGCCCGGCTGTCCGAGCCGACCAGCAGCCAGTTGGTGCCGGGGCCGTCAGCCGGGCGGCCGTCCCAGTCGGTGACGGCGTCCACGTGGCGCAGCTTGCCGTCGGCCCAGAGGTACGTCCCGAGCGCGGTGCCGACCAGGGCGAGCAGCAGCAGGCCGACCGTCCACCGGATGACGCGCCACCAGTTCCGCCTGCCACCACTGCCGTTGCCGCCCATCCCCCGAGTGTGTCGCGCCGGGCGCGCGGGCCCGGCGCGACACCCGGGGGCTACTTGAACTCGGGGACCTTGGCGTCGTTCTTGAAGGCCTCGAAGAGCTGCTTCGACTTGGCGTCGTCCCACTTCACCGCGGACTCACCGGTCTTGGTCCGGAAGTCCGGGTTGGAGATCGGCACGGTGATCGACCGGCCGTCGCCACCGGTCACCGCGCGCATGGCGAGGAAGAGCGAGCCGATGTCGCCGAGGCCGGCGTCCTCGTCCACGATCAGGGTGCCCAGGCCCGCGCTGACCATCGGGTAGAAGGTGAACGGGTTGAGCACGGTGCCGGGCGAGGCGGCCTGGTGGGCCAGTGCGGCCAGGAACTTCTGCTGGTTGCGCATCCGGCCCAGGTCCTGGTCGGCCATCTGGTGGCGCTGGCGGACGAAAGCCAGCGCCTGACTGCCGGTCAGGGTCTGGGTGCCGGCCTTGAGGTCGAGACCGGAGTCGCGGTCCTTGATGTCCTTGTCGATCTTCATCTCGACGCCGCCGACCGCGTCCACCAGGCCGACGAACCCGGCGAAGCCGATCTCGGCGTAGTGGTCGATCCGCAGGCCGGTGTTGGCCTCCACGGTCTGCACCAGCAGACGGCCGCCGCCGCCGTTGAAGGCCGCGTTGATCTTCGAGGTGGTGGCCGGGACGGTCTTGCCGTTGCCGTTGGTGTTGGGGTGCTCGGGGATGTTGACCCAGGAGTCGCGCGGGATGCTCATCAGGGTGTTCCCGTTGTCCCCGATGTGCAGCAGCATCATCGAGTCGCTGCGCTTGCCGACCGCCGAGCCGGTGTGCAGCGAGTCCTCCTGGGCGTCCGTGAGGCCCTGTCGGCTGTCGGAGCCGACGATCAGCCAGTTGGTGCCCTTGCCGGCCGGCGGGCGGCCCTTGTAGTCGGCCAGCACGTTCTCGTGGTTGAGCTTGGAGTCGGCCCAGAAGTAGGTGCCGGTCGCGGTCAGCAGGAGCGCGGCCAGGGTGGCGTAGACGCCCACCTTGATCTTGCGCTTGCGCGGCCAGGCGGAGTTCGACGGCCGAGGCGGTCTGGGCGCGCCGGGGGTGCCCGGCGGTATCGGGGCACCGGGGCCACCGGAGCCGCCGGGCTGGGCGGCGGGGGACGTCCGGGGCGGGCGGGGTGAAGGCGGGGGCCGGGGCGCCGGGGCCGCGCGGGTTGAGCGAGGCCGGCAGCGGCGCGCGGTCGGCCTGCCGGGGCACGGGCTGGGGCGCCGGCCGGCTCTGGCCGGGCTTGAGCGGCTTCGGCGCGTTCGGGCCGCGCGGGTTCAGCCCCGCGGGGAGCGTCGGCTCCTCGGGGTACGGGGCGCTCTCGCCCGGGGCGCCCCCGTTCTGGGCGCGGTACGGGTTCGGCTCGCCCTCGGAGCCGTAGCCGCCCGGCGAGCCGCCGTACCCGTTGCCGCCGCCCTGGCGGCCCTCCTGCCACGTGTTCATGGGGGGAAGGATGCCCGAAACCGCGGGCGCTCAGTACGGCGGGGGCACCCACGGGGGCCCCTTGTATCCGTTTTGATGCACGCCGCGGACCGCCCCGGCGCATCGTCACCGACCGGACGGAACCTGCCCGCTGACCGGACCGACCTTGACCCCCTCGAAGGCCCGTGGTCCCATGAAACGCATGGAGCAGCAGAGGATTCTCACGCGGAGGCGGCACGTCGACCTGCTGCGCGTGGCCTGCTCCCTGTGTAGTGGCTGACCGCTCGCCACCGTCTGCACCCTTCTCCCGCGCACCGCCGCGCGCTCAGCCCTGCCGCTTCCACGCTTCCGAGGTGCCCCCATGGCCACTGTCCTGTCCGTCTCCGGCTCCCCGTCGCCGACCTCCCGCACCACCCGCCTGCTCCGCCACGTGGTGGACGCCCGGCTCGCCGAGCACGGCCACCGGGTGGTCGAACTGGACGCCCGCGCGCTGCCGGCCGCGGCACTGCTGTCCGCGGACTTCTCCGACCCCCAACTCATCGAGGCTGCACGGCTGTTCGCCGAGGCGGACGGCGTGGTGATAGGCACTCCGGTGTACAAGGCGGCCTACTCCGGGCTGCTCAAGGCACTGCTGGACGTGCTGCCGCAGCACGGCCTGGCCGGCAAGACCGTGCTCCCGCTGGCCACCGGCGGCTCCACCGCCCACGTGCTCGCGGTGGACTACGCCCTGCGGCCGGTGCTCTCCTCCATGGGGGCGGGCCACATCACCCAGGGCTGGTTCCTGCTGGACCGTCAGGTCGGGGCGGCGGCGGACGGCTCCACCGTGCTCGACCCGGAGGCCGCCGCCCAGCTCACCCCGGTGGTGGACGCCTTCGCAGCCGCGCTGGAGCGCCACCGGGTGCCCGCGCTGGCCTGCTGACCCTGACCCGGTGCCTCCCCCGGCAGGGTTTGCCCCATGAGGAGCGCCGGGCGGCGCGACGGGGCAAACCCTGCCGGGGGAGGCACCAGTCCCTGAGAAGGTGCCCGAAAACCCCTAGGGGAACCGGGGGGTAGCCCGTACATCGAGAGTTGGGCGGCTTCCTCCCGGCGGATGACGATCCGTTCGGGCGCCGCTCCTAACGTGGTTCTTACCTCGCCGGTCCGGCCGCTCCCAAGGCCCCGAGAGCGGGGCACACGGGTGGACCACGACCTAGGAGTATCCAGTGACGACGGCAGCGAACGCCGTGCAGGACCCGCAGCTCTCGGGCGGCAACGCCGCCATCCGCCGCGGCAGCGCGGCAGGTGACCAAGGCGTACGGGGACGGCGAGACCCGGGTCACCGCGCTCGACGCCGTCGACGTCGACATCCACCGGGGCCGGTTCACCGCCATCATGGGGCCCTCGGGCTCCGGCAAGTCGACCCTGATGCACTGCCTGGCCGGGCTGGACACCGTCTCCGAGGGACGGATCTGGATCGGCGACAGCGAGATCACCGGCCTGAAGGACAAGCACCTGACCCGGCTCCGCCGGGACAAGATCGGCTTCATCTTCCAGGCCTTCAACCTGCTCCCCACGCTCAACGCGCTGGAGAACATCACGCTGCCGATGGACATCGCCGGCCGCAAGCCCGACCAGGCCTGGCTGGACCAGGTGGTCTCCACCGTCGGCCTGGCCGACCGGCTCAAGCACCGCCCGACCCAGCTCTCCGGCGGCCAGCAGCAGCGCGTCGCGGTGGCCCGGGCCCTGGCCGCCCGTCCCGAGATCATCTTCGGCGACGAGCCCACCGGCAACCTCGACTCCCGCTCCGGCGCCGAGGTGCTCACCTTCCTCCGCCGCTCGGTGGACGAGCTCGGCCAGACCATCGTCATGGTGACCCACGACCCGGTCGCCGCCTCCTACGCGGACCGCGTCCTCTTCCTGGCCGACGGCCGGATCGTCGACGAGATGTACGCCCCGACCGCCGACTCCGTCCTCGAGCGCATGCGCCGCTTCGACGGCAAGCGCACCAGCTGAGACGGGATCAGACTCCGATGCTGCTCAAGACCTCACTACGGAGCTTCTTCGCCCACAAGGGCCGGATGGCG